>NZ_JAMRYR010000002.1 GCF_028437565.1 Actinomyces sp. B33 | reverse complement strand
GCCCGCATGAGTGGGGCCGATCACATTCGCCGCAACAGCCCTACCGGTTCGACGCGCGGCAGCTGCTCAGCCGAAATCGACGACCGCGAGATGACGGCGGCCCTTGCGGATCAGGACCCGCCCCCCCGCGAGCAGGCCGGCCTCGCTCAACGGCGCGTCCTCATCGACCACCTTGACGTTGTTCACCGAGGCGCCGCCCGCGGCGACCGTGCGGCGAGCAGCCCCGCGCCCCTTCTCCAGCCCCGTGTCGACGAGCGCATCGATGATCGTCGAAGACCCCACCGTCAGCGTCGCCCGCGGAAGGTCCGCTGTCGCCGCGGTCAACGTCGCCTCGTCGATCTCCCTGAGGTCCCCCCCGCCCCACAGAGCCTGCGTCGCGGCCAGCACGCGCGCCAACTCGGCGTCCCCGTGGACCAAACGCGTCACCTCCTCGGCCAGCGCCCGCTGAGCCGCGCGCTGATGCGGCCGCTCGGCGACCTCGGCCTCCAGGGCCCCGATCGACTCGCGATCCAGGAAGGTGAAGATCTTGAGGAAACGGATGACGTCCGCATCGGCGACCTGCAACCAGAACTGGTAGAAGGCGTACGGGCTCATCATCGTCGGATCGAGCCAGATCGCCCCGCCCTCGGACTTACCGAACTTCGTCCCGTCCGACTTCGTGATGATCGGCGTCGTCAGCACATGCGTCTGGGCGCCCTCGACCTTGTGGATCAGCTCGACCCCACCGAGCATGTTCCCCCACTGGTCGTTCCCCCCCGTCTCGAGCGTGCAGCCGTGACGCCGGAAGAGCTCGAGGAAATCATTGGCCTGGAGCACCTGGTAGCTGAACTCCGTGTACGAGATCCCCTCGTCCGAGGCCAAACGGCGGGCGACGATATCCTTCGCGAGCATCGTCCCGATCCGGAAGTGCTTGCCGACCCCGCGCAGCAGATCGATGGCCGACATCTCCTGCGTCCAGTCGAGGTTGTTGACCATCGTCGCCGCCGCCGGCCCCTCGAAATCGAGGAACCGCGAGATCTGGGCGCGCAGGTTGTCCGCCCACCCGCGGACCACCTCCGTCGGCTGGAGTTGGCGCTCGCCCGACTGTCGCGGGTCCCCGATCTGACCGGTTGCCCCTCCCACGAGCGCCAGAGGCCGATGGCCGGCCAGCTGGAGATGGCGCATGAGGATCAGCTGGACGAGATGCCCGTGATGGAGCGAGGCGGCCGTCGGATCGTACCCGCAATAGAAGGTCACCGGCCCCGCCGCCAGGTGCTCGCGCAGAGCCTCCAGATCGGTGTGCTGGGCCACGAGGCCGCGCCACTGCAGTTCGTCCAACAGATCCGTCACGGATTCAATCCTTCCTCCACGGCGCCCGGGATCGGGCGCGGCAAGTCTACCCGTTCGCCGAGCACCAGGACCGGAGCGCCGCCAGTCGGGCGCCGGCCTCGTCGAGTTGCTCGTCGACGCGGGCGGGCGCCGTCCCTCCCCGGCCCAGTCGGGCCCCCACGGACCCCTCGACCGTCAGGACCTCGCGGACCTCCGAGGTCAGCATCCCCGACGCGCGGGCCAGCTCCTCGTCCGTCAGATCGGACAGCTCCGCCCCCCGCGACTCCGCGATCCGCACGCACGCGCCCGCGACCTCGTGAGCGCTGCGGAAGGGCATTCCCCGGCGCACGAGCCACTCGGCGATGTCGGTCGCCAAGGAGAATCCCTGAGGCGCCAGCTCGGCGAGCCGGGCGTAGTCGATCCGCATCGTCGCCACCATCCCGGACACGGCCGGCAGGAGCAGGTCGAGGGTGTCGATCTGGTCGAAAACGGGCTCCTTGTCCTCCTGCAGGTCGCGGTCGTAGGCCAGCGGGATCCCCTTGAGGACGGTCAAGAGGGCGGTCAGGTCGCCGATGAGCCTCCCGGCCTTGCCGCGCCCGAGCTCGGCGACATCCGGATTCTTCTTCTGGGGCATGATCGACGACCCCGTCGCGAAGGAATCGTCGAGCTCGACGTAGCCGAACTCCTTCGTGTTCCAGATGACGATCTCCTCGCACAGGCGCGAGACGTCGACGCCCGTCATCGCCATGACGAAGGAGAACTCGGCGACGACGTCGCGCGAGGCCGTGCCGTCGATCGAGTTCGGCGTCGAATCGTCGAAGCCCAGGGCCGTCGCGACCGCCCGCGGATCCATGCCCAGGGTGTTGCCCGCCAGGGCCCCCGACCCGTAGGGGGACACGGCGGCCCTGCGATCCCAGTCCACCAGGCGCTCGACGTCGCGGATCAGCGGCCACACGTGGGCCATCAAGTGGTGGGCGACGAGGACCGGCTGCGCGTGCTGCATATGCGTGCGCCCCGGCATCACCGCGTGCCCCGCGGCGCGCGCCTGGCCGACGAGCGCGTCGGCGACGTCGAGGACCCGGCCGGCCAGATAACGGGCCTCCTCGCGCAGGTAGATGCGGATCAGCGTCGCGATCTGGTCGTTGCGCGAGCGCCCGGCGCGCAGCTTCCCGCCGAGTTCCTCGCCCGCGCGCTCGAGGAGGCCGCGCTCGAGGGCGGTGTGGACGTCCTCGTCGAGCGGGCCGGCCGCGAATTCCCCCGACGCGACGTCGGCGTCGAGACGGCCGAGGGCCTCGTGCATGGCGACGATCTCGTCGTCGTCGAGGAGGCCCGCCGCGTGAAGGGCATCGGCGTGGGCGTGCGACCCGGCGATGTCCGCTCGGGCGAGGCGCCAGTCGAAGTGGGTGGACACGGACAGCGCCGCCAGGGCGTCCGCCGGCCCCCCTGCGAAGCGTCCGCCCCACAGGCTCAGCCGCTCGTCACGGGGCGCGGGTGTCGTCGTCATGGAAGGGTTCTCCGATCGGTCATGGGACGGGCATGGGGTCTGGCGAGGGGGCGTCGGCCCGCCATCTGCCCCGGGTGGCGGGGGCGTTGCCGCGGACCTTGAGCCAGGTCGCCAGGGCGACGAACAGCATCCAGTTCCCCTCGAAGAGGAATCGGGATTCGGTGAGGGATTGGATGATGAGCGCGGTGAGGATGATGAACGGCGCGAGATCCATGAAGTTGTCGTCGAGATGGCTGATCGCCACGCGAAAGACCCCGAAGTACACCCAGGCGACGCACATGAGGAAGAAGAACGCCCCGACGACCCCGAGCTGGAAGCCGGCCTCGATCGTCGCGTTATGGGCCTGGGTCGTCGGAGTCCCGTCGGAGCGCGGCACGAGATGGGCGAACATCTCGAGCTCGGCCGGCCAGCCGATCGTCCAGCCCCATCCGAGGATCGGCCGCTCCTGCCACAGCGGCAGCAGGGCCCTCCAGATGTCGCCGCGCCCGGACATGTCGGGGCTCCGGTCGAAGATCTCGGTGATCGGCCGCCTGAGGAGGAACGAGGAGGCCGCGACGACGAGGCCCCCGGCGAGCAACCCCCGGGCGATGCGGTGGCGCAGATCGGCGGGAGCGGCCTTGACCGCCATGAAGGCGGCCATGACCACCGCGCAGCCGACCCCCGCCATCGTCACCGTCGCCGATTGGGTGAGCAGGAGGGTCGCCGCGCACGCCCCGATCCACACGAGGGCCGACCAGCTCCGATCCCGGTTGTCCAGCCACCGCAGGGCGACGCAGATCAACAGGAGGAGGGCGACGAAGGCCAGGGGGTTCCGATTGCCCATGAAGCCCTGGATCGGCCCTCCGCGCAGCAGATTCCCCTCGACCCAGTAGGACATCGCGGGGATCTCCGCCTGGTCGCGCATCGTCCACGGAGGCAGTTTCGCCCCGCGAATCAGCGCGACGTAGGCCTCAAGGGCGTAGGACGCCCCGAGGATCCACTGGAAGGAGCGGATCAGGCAGTGCAGCAGGCGGTCCATCGGCAGGGCGATGGCGATGCCGGTCCCGACGAGGGAGACGCCGATGCTGACGATCGCCGAGACCGCGGTGGAGAACGGGTAGGCGGACCACGAGAGGCTGATCGCGCAGAGGAAGACGAACAGGGACACCGACGTCGAGATCCGCCGGATGGCGATCACTCGATCCGTGGAGAAGAACGACGCCCAGAAAGCGACGAACAGGAGGGCCATGGGCGCCGCAGAACCGTAGAAACCGAGGAGGTAGCGAAAGCCCTGACCGGCGAAGCCGAAGAAGAAGAGGCAGATGACGATCGCGTCGAGGGCGCCCTCGCGGTTCAGTCGCAGCGCCCGCCCCAGTGCCGAGAGCACGTCGATGAGGAAGAAGCGGGGGGCGTTGAGGATCGACCAGAGGGGGCCGCGGCCCGAGGGGACGCGGGAGGAGCCGAGGGGCCTCGCCGAGTGGGCGGAGGCCGCGGAGGGGCTCGGTGGGACTGGGGTGCTCATCGGGAACGATTCTAATCGGCGGTCGAGTCGGGTCCGGAACCGATCGGGGATCGCGATCGACCTGCAATGAACGGGTGCGGGCCGGGCCCCGGGGCCCGGCCCGCACCGTCATCGGGCGGGAGGGCTCAGTACCCGGCTCCACCGCCCATCCGCACGTCGCGAGCGGCCGCGAGCTTGGACTGGAGGCCGTAGATGTCGATGAAGCCCCGCGAGGACGACTGGTCGAAGGTGTCGCCCGTCTCGTACGTCGCCAGGTTGAAGTCGTAGAGGGAGGCCTCGGACCTGCGCCCGTTGACGGTGGCGCGCCCCCCGTGGAGGACCATGCGGATGTCCCCCGTCACGTACGTCTGAGTGTCCTCGATGAACGCGTCCATCGAGCGCTTGAGCGGCGAGTACCACTGGGCCTCGTAGACGAGTTCGCCCCACGTCTGCTCCATCTGCCGCTTGTAGCGGCGCTGGAGGCGCTCGAGGGTGACCGATTCGAGGGCCTGGTGGGCCTCGATGAGCGCGACGGCGCCGGGGGCCTCGTAGACCTCGCGCGACTTGATGCCGACGAGCCGGTCCTCGACCATGTCGATCCGCCCGATGCCCTGGGCCCCCGCTCGGCGGTTCAGCTCTTGGATCGCTTCGAGGGGGGTGACCCGGCGCCCGTCGATCGCGACCGGGACGCCCTTCTCGAAGGAGATGACGACCTCGTCGGGCAGCGGCGGGTACGTCGGGTCGTCGGTGTAGACGTAGACGTCCTTCGTGGGGGCGTTCCACAGGTCCTCGAGGAATCCGGTCTCGACGGCTCGGCCCCACACGTTCTGGTCGATGGAGAAGGGGTTGTGCTTCGTCGTCTCGATCGGCAGATCGTGCTTCTCGGCGTAGTCGATGGCGACGTCCCGGGTCAGGGCGAGGTCTCTGACCGGGGAGATGCAGTTCATGTCGGGGGCCATCGACGTGATCGACACCTCGAATCGGACCTGGTCGTTGCCCTTGCCGGTGCATCCGTGGGCGACCGTCGTCGCGCCGAACTCACGGGCGGCGTGCACGAGGTGCTTGACGATGACCGGGCGGGACAGGGCGGACACCAGCGGGTACTTGCCCTCGTAGAGGGCGTTGGCCTTGAGGGCCGGCATGCAGTACTCCTCGGCGAACTCGTCGCGGGCGTCCGCGACGTAGGCCTCGATGGCCCCGCAGTCGAGGGCCCGCTGACGGATCACCTCGAGGTCCTCCCCTCCCTGGCCGACGTCGACGGCGACGGCGACGACCTCCCGGCCGGTCTGCTCGCCGATCCACCCGATGGCGACGGAGGTGTCGAGTCCGCCGGAGTAGGCCAGGACCACGCGGTCCTTACTGTTCGTCATTTCGGTGTCCTTTTCATGTGATGGCCGCGGTCGTGCGCGGCCCGTTGGAGGCGTCAGAGTTCGGGTCCGGCGCCGGGTTCGGCGAGCTCCATCAGGGAGGACTCGAGAAGGCGTGCTTCCTCGTCCGAACGGCAGATGACGAGGAGAGTGTCGTCGCCGGCGATGGTGCCGGCGATCTCCTCGAAGCGCACGGCGTCGATGGCCGATCCCAAGAGGTTGGCGGCCCCGACGGGGGTGCGCAGGACGAGCTGGTTGCCGATGCGCACGGAGGCGACGAGGAGGGACTGGCACCAGCGCGCCAGGCGCACCCGGGCCGCCCGGGGGTCGGCGCCGCGCTCGTCGTCGGCTTCGGGGAGGGAGTACATGAGGGCTCCGCCGGCGCCGCGGGCCTTCGTCGCCCGCATGTCCATGAGGTCGCGCGAGAGCGTGGCCTGGGTGACGTCGATCCCCCGGTCTCGCAGTCGGGAGCGCAGCTTCTCCTGGGACCCGATGGCCTCCTCGGCGAGGAGGGCCCGGATCGTCTCACGCCTGGCGGTTTTGGTCTGCGGGACGGCGTCAGGCATGGGCCCCCTCCTCCTGCTGTTCTGAGAGCGCCCGGCCAGCGAGGGCGGGGAGTGCCCGGGTGAAGGAATCCGCCTGGGCGTCGGTGAGGATCAGCGGCGGGGCGAGGCGCACGGTGGCGGGCCCGGTGGCGTTGATGATGAACCCGGCGTCGCGGGCGAGCGCGACGAGGTGCGCGGCGATGGGGGCGTCGAATTCGAGGCCGAGGAGCAGGCCCCGTCCTCTGACCTCGACGAGTCCGGGGACTCCGGCGGCGCGCAGCTCGGCCCCCCACCGCTCGCCGAGGAGGCGGCAGCGCTCGAGGAGGCCCTCGTCCTCGATCGTCTCGATGAGGGCGAGGCCGGCGGCCGCGCACACGGGGTTGCCGCCGAAGGTCGTCCCGTGCAGTCCCGGCCGGAGGAGGTTGGAGGCCGCGCCGCGGGTCAGGCAGGCCCCGATGGGCAGGCCCGCGCCGAGCCCCTTGGCGAGGGTGACGACGTCGGGCTCGATCCCTGAGGCGGTGTGGGCCAGCCAGCGGCCAGTCCGCCCCATCCCGGTTTGGACCTCGTCGACGACGAGGAGGGCCCCGCAGCGGCTCGTGACCTCGCGCGCCAGGCGCAGGTAGTCGTCGTCGATGACGACGACCCCGGCCTCGCCCTGGATCGGTTCGAGGAAGAGGCCGGCGACGTCGGGCCCCATGGCGGCCTCGAGGGCGTCGGGGTCGCCGGCCGGGAGGAATTCGACGCCGGGGATCAGGGGGGCGAAGGGCCGGCGGTAGGCGTCCTTCCACGTCAGGGACAGGGCTCCGGTGCTGCGCCCGTGGAAGGCGTGCTCGAGGGCGAGGATCCGGGGGCGGTCGGCGGCCGCCGCGTGCGCCTTGACGATCTTCAGGGCGCACTCGTTGGCCTCGGTGCCGGAGTTCGTGAAGAACACCCGGCCGGAGTCTCCGGCCCCGGCCAGGGCGATGAGGCGCTCGGCGAGCCGGATCTGGGGCTCGGTGGCGAAGAAGTTCGAGACATGGCCGAGCCGGGCGAGCTGCTCGCTCACGGCGGCGACGATCCGCGGGTGCGCGTGCCCCAGGGCGTTGACGGCGATCCCGCCGAGCAGGTCCAGGTATTCGCGTCCGTGCTCGTCGACGACGACCGCGCCCTCGCCCGAGGCGAGGACCATCTGCGGGGCGCCGAAGGTGTTCATCACCGAATGCGCGTAGCGCTCGGCCCACGAGCCGGCGATCGGTCCGTTCGTCATCGTGCCTCCTTAATCAGGACGAGTAGGCGGAGTTCTCGTGCACGTAGTCGTGGGTGAGGTCGTTGGTCCACACGACGACCTCCTCGACCCCGGCTTTGAGGTCGATGACGACGCGGACCTCGCGAGCGGACATGTCGACGAGATCCCGGTCCTGTCCGACCCCGCCGCCGCGGCAGACCATGACGCCGTTGATCGACACGTCGATGTCGTCGGGCTCGTAGGGGGCGATCGAGGCGGGGACGGTGCCGATCTGAGAGAGGATCCTCCCCCAGTTGGGGTCGTTCCCGAAGACCGCGGTCTTGAAGAGATTGGATCGGGCGACGGCGCGGGCGACGGCCTCGCCGGCGTTCTGGCTGGAGGCCCCGACGACTCGGATCTCGATGTCGTGCGAGGCTCCCTCGGCGTCGGCGATGAGCTGACGAGAGAGGTCCGCGCACACGGCGCGCAGTTCCTCGGTGAAGGCCTCCTCGTCGGGAGCGGCGCCGCTGGCCCCGGAGGCCAGGAGGAGGACGGAGTCGTTCGTCGACATGCAGCCGTCGGAGTCGGTCCGGTTGAAGGTCGTGCGCACGGCCTCGTCGAGGCAGTCCTGGGCCCGAGCCGAGTCGATGACGGCATCGGTCGTCAGGACGCACAGCATCGTCGCCAGGCCGGGGGCGAGCATGCCCGCCCCTTTGGCCATGCCGCCGATCGTCCATCCGTCCCGGGTTCGCGCCGCGGTCTTGGCGACGGTGTCGGTCGTGCGGATCGCGTCGGCCGCCCGTGAGGCGGCGTCGGGGCCGTCGGAGAGCTCGCGGGCGCACCGCTGGGCGCCCGCCAGGAGCGCGTCCATGGGGAGGCGCTGGCCGATCATCCCCGTCGAGCACACGCCGACCTCGGCCGTGTCGATCCCCAGGAGGGCGGCGACCCGCTCGGCGGTCGCGCGGGCGTCCTCGGCCCCGCCCTCACCGGTGCAGGCGTTGGCGCCGCCGGAGTTGAGGATCACGGCGCGAAGGCCGCGCTCGCGCAGGTGGCGGCGGGTCAGGGTCACGGGGGCGGCGACGATCCTGTTGGAGGTGAAGACGCCGGCGGATGCGGCGATCGGGCCCTCGTTGACGACGAGGGCGACGTCGCGCCCGCCGGAGGACTTGATCCCGGCGGCGACTCCGGCGGCGGAGAATCCGCGTGCGGCGGTCACTCCTCTGGCGTTCACGGGGCGACTCCGATCATGGGGACTCCTGCGTACTCGTCGAGGCCGAGGGCGATGTTCGCGCTCTGGACGGCGGCCGCCGCCGTGCCCTTGCCGAGGTTGTCGATGGCGGCGATCGCGGTCAGGGTGCCGGCGCGCTCGTCGATGCTCGTCGATACGGCGGCGCGGCCGGTGCCGGTCAGGGGGCCGGTCGTCGGGTGGGAGCCGGCGGCCAGGACGTCAACGAGGGGCTCGTCGGCATAGACCCGGTAGGCCTCCTCGATCCGCTGGGCGTCGACGCCGTCGACGAGGGGCGCGACGACGGTCGCGAGGATGCCGCGCGAGACGGGCACGAGGACGGGGGTGAAAGTCAGGGCGAGGTCGGCTCCACCGGCCGTCGTCAGGTTCTGGAGGATCTCCGGGATGTGCCGATGGGTGCCGCCGACCCCGTAGGGGGCCATGGTGCCGAGGGCCTGGGAGGCCAGCAGGTGCGGTTTGAGGGCCCGTCCGGCGCCGGAGTAGCCGACGGCGAGGGTGGCGGTCAGGTGGGAGGCATCGACGAGGCCGGCGGCCACGGCGGGCTGGATGGCGAGGGTGACGGCGGTGACGTTGCAGCCGGGGACGGCGATCCGCCCGGTCCGGCTCAGGGCGCGTCGTTGGGCGAGGGGCCGGGTCTCGCCGGCGTGGAGCAGCTCGGGCATACCGTAGGTCCAGGAGCCGGCGTGGCCCCCGCCGTAGTAGCGCCGCCATTCCTCAGGGTTGGTGAGCCGATGGTCGGCGGCGCAGTCGGCGATGACGCCGGTGTCGTCGAGCCGGTCGAGGGCGTCGCCGATCGCGCCGGAGTGGCCGTGGGGCAGGGCGAGGACGACGAGGTCGTGCCCGGCGAGGGCCTCGGGAGTGGTCTCCTCGATGACGAGGTCCCCGAGCGAGGGGATGTGGGGGTGGAGGTCGGACAGGCGGGCCCCTGCGGAGGCCCCCGCGGTGACGGTGGTGACGGTGATCGACGGGTGGGAGGCGAGGATCCTGAGAGCCTCTCCCCCGGCGTAGCCGGAGGCGCCGGCGACGGCTGCTGTCAACATCATATGCATGACTATACAGCCTTACGCATGATTACATGTTCAGTGATCGCTCATCGAAACAGAATTCACTCGCGCGGGATTCACTCGTGCGCAGCCAGCTCCTCGACGATCGAGTCGGCCCACGCGCCGATCGCGTCCCAGTCCCGGAAATCCCCCTCGACGACGCCGGCCAGTCGGGCCACCGACCGCTCGCGCAGCGTCAGCACCTCCGGATCGTAGCGCCCCGCGAACGAGCGCACGTCGTTGGCCTCGACGCGCGTCAGCAGCGGACCGATCCGGGTCGGGTCCTGCGGAGCGTGCTTGGGCACCCCGTTCATCCCCACGGAGAACGCCCACACCGGCATTCCTTCGAGCTGCTCGGCGAAGCGATCCATGAAGTCATGGGCCTGAGGGATCCACTGGAGGATGTAGACGGCCGATCCGACGACCACCGCGCCGTAGGCGTCGACCGACTCGACGTCCTCGGGGGCGATCCTGTCGACCTCGTGGCCCCCTGCGCCCAGACGCTCGGCGATCGCGTCGGCGACCTCGTCGGTGGACCCGTGCTTGGAGGAGGCGGTAACCAGGATTCGCATGCCCCCAGTGTGGCAGAATGCCGGACCGGCCGACCGAAGCCATCCCCGTTTTGAGTCGGGATGCACACGGTCGATTCCGGTCCGGCGGCCGCCGTCAGGGACTTCAGCCCCGCAGCTCGGCTCCCAGGAGCTTGCGAGCCTTGGCGACCACATCGGAGCGGACCCGCGCGGCCTCCTGCGCCGTCAACGTCCGATCCGGTGCCCGCAACCGCAGGGCGAAGGCCAAAGACCGCTTCCCCTCCGGCACTTGATCCCCCTCGTAGACGTCGAAGAGTCGCACCTCCTCGGCCAGGGACCCCGCCCCCTGACGGACGACCTGCTCGACCCGCGAGACCGGCACGTCGGCGTCGACGACGAGGGCGATGTCCTCCTTCGCCAACGGGTAGGTCGACACGGCGGACACCTGGATCGGATCGACGGGCATCGCCCCGACGAGGGCGTCCAGGTCCATCTCGAAGCCGCAGCTGCGAGCCGGCAGCCCGAAGGCCAGGCACGCCGCCGGGCTCAGCTCGCCCGCCAGGGCGACGTCGACGAGATCCCGCCCGGCCCGCACGAAGACCCGGGCGACGCGGCCCGGATGGAAGGGGGCGACCTCGGCGGGGTCCGTCGCCGCGCGCGGCATCGGCGGGCCTGAGACCCGCGCCTCCTCCGGCGTCCACGCCCGGGTGACCTCGACGCGCACGCCGAGGGCGCCGGCGACGCGCCGGACCGCCTCCACGGCATCCGCCCAGTCGTAGGGGCGGGGCGTCGACAGGACCCCGGGGGCCGTCGCATCCGCGCACAGCACCGCGCCGATGTGCCACGGCTGCGCCGGGGTACCGGCCAGGAGGGCCGCGACGACCTCGTCATCGGGGCGCGATTGCGCCGACGGCAGCCCCGCCGGGACCATCCCCTCCGGGCGGGCGACCATGCCGGTCTCGAAGACCGCCACATGGCTGTTCGAGCGCGCGATGTTCCGACCCGCGACGTCCAGGAGGGTGTCGAGGATCGACGTGCGCAGCAACGGCGCGTCGTCGGCCATCGGATTGCGCAGGCGCAGCGCCCTGCGACGCGGGTCCTCGGCCCCCATCCCCTGCCGGTCGAAGGAGTCGGAGACGAAGGGGTAGGACTCGACCTCGGTCAGGCCGGCCTGCGCGAGGGCGTCGGAGGCCAGGCGCCGCGCCCTCTGGGCCCGCGTCAGCCCGCGGCCCGCGGGCGCCGGCGGCAGGACCGCCGGGATCCGGTCGTAGCCGTCGAGTCGGGCGATCTCCTCGACGAGGTCGGCCGGACCGGTGATATCGGGGCGCCACGACGGGGCGACGACCGTGAGGACGCCGTCGGCGTCAGGACCGTCGACCCGGCAGCCGACGGTCTCCAGGAGGCCGCGGACCCGACGGGGGTCGAGGGCCACGCCGGTCAGGCGCTCGGGCTCGTCGACGCCCATCCGCACGCGCGTCGGGGCGGGCAGGTCCGAGACGTCGCAGACCGCCGGGTCGGCCGTCCCCCCTCCGTACTCGACGAGCAGGTCGACCGCCCGCTGGGCGGCGACCCCCGGCAGGAGGGGATCGGTGCCGCGCTCGAAGCGCTTGGCGGCCTCGGAGTGGAGACGGTGACGGCGAGACGTGCGCGCGACCGACACGGAATCGAAGTGCGCGGCTTCGAGGAGGATGTCGCGGGTCGTCGGGCAGACCTCGGAGTACTCGCCTCCCATGACGCCCGCCAAGCCGATGACGCGCGACCCCTCGGCATCGGGCGAGTCGGTGATGAGCAGGTCCTCGGGGTCGAGGGCGCGGGACTGCCCGTCCAGGGTCGTCAGGGACTCCCCGGCGCGCGCGCGGCGCACGACGACCGGCGCCGCGAGGGAATCGAGGTCGTAGGCGTGCATCGGCTGGCCCAGGTCGAGCATCACGTAGTTCGTCACGTCGACGGACAGCGAGATCGACCGCATCCCCGCCATCTCCAGGCGCTCGGCCATCCAGCGAGGGGTCGGCGCCTGCGGGTCGACGCCCCGGACGATGCGCGCGACGTAGCGGTCCGCGCCGGCCCGCCCCCGGATCGGGGAGGAGTCGGCGAGGCGGACGTCGAACCCGTCGGGCGTCGCCTCGGGGACCGAGTCGACGAGAACGCCGGGCAGGCCCGGGTCGCGGAAGACCGCCCCGGTCGAATGGGAGTACTCGCGGGCGGCCCCCCGCATGGAGAAGCAGTAGCCGCGGTCCGGGGTGACGTTGATCTCCAGGACCTCCTCCCCCAGTCCGAGCCAGGAGACGATGTCGGTGCCGGGCTCGGGGATCCGTCGGTCGGGGTACTGCTCGGTCAGGACGATGATGCCGTCGTGGTCCTCCCCGAGCCCCAGCTCCCGCGCCGAGCAGATCATCCCGTCGGAGATGTGCCCGTAGGTCTTGCGCGCGGCGATCGCGAAGTCCCCGGGCAGGACCGCCCCGGGCAGGCAGACGACGACGAGGTCGCCGGCCTCGAAGTTGTGGGCGCCGCAGATGATGCCGCGACTGGGCAGGTCGGACGGCTCCTTGCCGGTGCCGGGGGCGTCGTTGTGCTCCCCGACGTCGACGCGGCAGTAGTTGACGACCTTGCCGTTCGAGGCGGTCTCCTCCACGCGGGTCAGGACGCGCCCGACGACGAGGGGTCCGGTGACGCGGGCCGGGTGGATCGCCTCCTCCTCCAGGCCGACGCGCACGAGTGCGGCGGCGAGGTCCTCCGCGGTGGTTCCCGGCTCGACGTCGACGTGGTCGCAGAGCCAGCTGAGCGGGATCATGGGCATGTCATCGCCCCTTTCCGTTGAGGCCGAACTGCTGGGAGAACCGGACATCCCCCTCGACGATGTCGTGCATGTCGGAGATGCCGTGGCGCAGCATGAGCGTGCGCTCGATGCCCATGCCGAAGGCGAAGCCCGAGTACTCCTGCGGGTCGATACCGCTGGCGCGCAGGACGTTCGGGTTGACCATGCCGCAGCCGCCCCACTCGATCCACCCGGCGCCGCCCTTCTTCTGCGGGAACCACAGGTCCATCTCGGCGCTCGGCTCGGTGAAGGGGAAGAACGAGGGGCGCAGGCGGGTGCGGGCATCGGGGCCGAACATCGCCCGGGCGAAGTGGTCGAGGACGCCTTTGAGGTGGGCCATCGTCAGCCCCTTGTCGACGGCGAGGCCCTCGACCTGGTGGAACACCGGGGTGTGGGTGGCATCGAGGGCGTCGGACCGGAAGACCTTGCCGGGGCAGGCGACGTAGAGCGGGACGCCGCGGGAGAGCATCGCCCGGGACTGGACCGGCGAGGTGTGGGTGCGCATGACGAGGTGGGAGTCCCCCGGCTCGGAGCCTCCCGCGCTCGTCCCGTCGACGTAGAGGGTGTCCTGCATCTGACGCGCGGGATGGTCGATGTCGAAGTTCAACGAGTCGAAGTTGAACCACTCGTGCTCGATCTCCGGCCCCTCGGCGATCTCCCACCCCATCGACACGAAGAAGTCGGCGACCTCTTCCATCAGCGTCTCCAGGGGATGGCGGGCGCCGAAGGGGGTGCGCCGGGTCGGCACCGTGACATCGACGGCCTCCTCGACGAGGAGGCGGGCCTCATGAGCGGCCTCGAGGACGGCCTGCCGGGCGTCGAGCGCCTCCGTCAGCGCCGAACGCGCGCCGCCCAGGGCGCGGCCGGCCGCCCCCCGCATCGTCGGCTCGAGGGAGCCGATCCTCCGATTGGCCTCCACGAGGGGGGCGCCGTCGCCCAGGCAGCGGGCGCGCACCGCCTTGAGCTCGTCGAGTCCGCTGGCGTTCTCGATGTCGACGAGGGCGCGGGCGACGAGGTCGTCGACCGCAGCTTCGTCGAGGGGATCGAGGTCGGGGGCATTGCCGGCCATGTCCTGCTTCCTTCATCCGGGTCACGGGCGCGCATGCGCCCCGGGCCATGATAGTGCGCCAGGACGCGCGCTCCCCTCCCCGTCCGCGTCGATCTGGGCCTCGTCGCCCCGCGATCGGCGACGAGGACTACCCTGGGCCGGACAACCGACGACCACAGGAGAACCCATGTCCCGCATCACCCCCGAACCCGCGCAGACCCCGTCGACGACGGGGATCGCGCCCGGGCGAGTGAGGATCCATCACATCGCCCAGGCCAAGGCCCTGGGGACGCCGATCACGATGCTCACCGCCTACGACGCGCTCACCGCGCCGATCTTCGAGGCCGCGGGCGTCGACATGCTCCTCGTCGGGGATTCCTACGGCAACGTCGTCCTCGGCCACTCGTCGACGATCCCCGTCACCCTCGACGACATGGAGCGCGCGACCGCGTCCGTGTGCCGGTCCGTCCACCGGGTCATGGTCGTCGCCGACCTGCCCTTCGGCACCTACGAGGACGACCCCCGGCGCGCCTTCGACTCCGCCGCGCGCCTCATGCGCGTCGGCGCCCACGCCGTCAAACTCGAGGGGGGCGCCCAACGGGCCCCGATCATCCGCGCCCTCGTCGACGCCGGCATCCCGGTATGCGCCCACGTCGGCTACACGCCGCAGAGCGAGAACCTCCTGGGGGGGCCGCGGATGCAGGGCCGCGGGGATTCCCGCGAACGCCTCCTGGCCGACATCCGCGCCCTCGAGGAGGCCGGCGCCTTCGCCGTCGTCCTCGAGATGGTCCCCGCGTCCCTCGCCGCCGAGATCACCGCCGCCACCACTATGGCGACCATCGGCATCGGCGCGGGCCCGGCGACCGACGGCCAGGTCCTCGTGTCCTCCGACATGGCGGGGATGACCGAATGGGTCCCCTCGTTCGTCCGTCGCTTCGGCGAGCTCGGCGCCGCCCTCGAATCGGCGACCCGCGACTACGTCGAATCGGTGCGCGCCCGCGCATTCCCCGGCGAGGGCAACTACAGGGACGAGTGACCGCCGCAGGAGCGCGGGTCTACGCTGTGCGCATGACTCACCCTTCCGTTCTCGCCTCCCGCGCCCCCCTGGGCGACCTCGTCCCCGGACGGGTCTCCCCCCGCCGCGACGTCCCCTCATCGATCGAGCGCCCCGAGTACATGTTCCACGACGGGCCCGAGCGCGTCACCGCCTCCGACGTCAAGGACGCCTCGACCATCGAGCGGATCCGCCGGGCCGGGTCGATCGCCGCCCGGGCCCTCGAGGCCGTCGGGCGCGCCGTCGCCCCCGGGGTGACCACCGACGAGCTCGACCGCATCGGCCACGAGTTCCTCATCGACAACGGCGCCTATCCGTCCTGCCTGGGGTACATGGGATTCCCCAAGTCGCTGTGCACGTCGGTCAACGAGGTGATCTGCCACGGGATCCCCGACGACCGCCCCCTCACGGAGGGCGACATCGTCAACGTCGACATCACCGCCTACGTCGACGGAGTCCACGGCGACACCTGCGCGATGTTCGAGGTCGGAGAGGTCGACGAGGAGTCCCACCTGCTCATCGAGCGGACCCGCGAGGCCATGATGCGGGGCATCAAGGCTGCCAGGACCGGTCGCGAGGTCAACGTCATCGGCAGGGTCATCGAGTCCTACGCCAAGCGCTTCGAGTACGGGGTCGTTCGCGATTACACCGGTCACGGCGTCGGCGAGGCCTTCCACTCCGGGCTCATCATCCCCCACTACGACGCCGCCCCCCGCTACGACACCGTCATCGAGCCGGGGATGGTCTTCACCGTCGAGCCGATGCTCACCCTCGGCGGCGTCGAATGGGAGCAATGGGACGACGACTGGACGGTCGTCACCGCCGACCGCTCGCGCACCGCGCAGTTCGAGCACACGATCGTCGTCACCGAAGACGGTCCCGAGATCCTCACCCTGCCATGAGGCCGGCCACCGCGGCTCCGGTCCCGCGACCGGGCCCTGGGTTACGATTCGTGGACGACGACGAGCACCTGGGAGGGGCAATGGCACAGACGGCATGCGGAATCGACATCGGCGGATCGGGCATCAAGGCCGCCCTCGTCGACCTTGCCACCGGGGAGTTCTCCAGCGAGCGGCTGCGCATCGACACCCCCCGACCGGCCACCCCGGAGGCCGTCGCCGACGTATGCCGCCGACTCCTCGACGAGCTCGGGGTCGGCCCGGACGTCCCCGTCGGCATCGCCTTCCCCGCTCCGGTCATCCACGGTGTCATCCCCTTCATGGCCAACCTCGACGAGTCATGGGTCGGCATCGACGTCGACGCACTCATGGACCGGGTCCTCGGGCGCGACGTCGTCCCCCTCAATGACGCCGACGCGGCCGGCCTGGCCGAGATCGCCTACGGAGCGGCCAAGGGCGTCGACGGCATCGTCATCATCACGACTCTGGGCACCGGGATCGGCACGGCCATCGTCCACGACGGCAAGCTCCTGCCCAACACCGAGCTCGGCCACCTCGAGATCGACGGCCACGACGCCGAGAAGCGCGCGTCGTCGGGGCAGAAGACCCTCCAGGACCTGTCGTGGAAGAAGTGGGCGAAGCGGCTCCAGCGCTACTACTCCCACGTCGAGATGCTCTTCTCCCCCGACCTGTTCGTCGTCGGAGGGGGCGTGTCGAAGAACCACGAGAAGTTCATGCCCCTGCTCGACCTCAAGACGCCGATGGTGCCGGCCGCGCTCTTCAACACGGCGGGGATCGTCGGGGCCGCCTGGTACGCCGCCCAGCAGCGCCAGCGCCCCTGAACGGCCCGAGCCGCCCCGCCCCCCGTGCGCGGTCTGCCGCGCGTACGCGAACCTGGGCGTCGGCGGGGCGCGGATGAGCCGGCCTGTACGCCGGGTTCTGTTCCGCGCACCGTCACCGGTGGCGCGGCGGCGACCATCTCTCTAGGACCTGCGTCGCCGCAGGCCTCCAGCGACCTACCCGCGAGCATCGGACGGGCCGCCCTGCTCGCTGCTCGGTCTTGCTCCGGGTGGGGTTTGCCGAGCCGATGCGGTCACCCGCATCGCTGGTGGGCTCTTACCCCACCGTTTCACCCTGACCGCGGACTGGCCGCGGCGGTCTGTTCTCTGTGGCACTGTCCCGCGGGTCGCCCCGGGTGGCCGTTAGCCACCACCCTGCCCTGTGGAGCCCGGACGTTCCTCGAGGGCTCGCGCCCGCGCGGCCGCCCGACCGACTCATCCGCATCGCCGATCCTACCCCACACCGGTTAGGGTGCCCGCATGCGCATCTGGCTGCCCCCTTCCGAGGGGAAGACCCCTCCGTCCACGGGCCCCGCCCTCGACCTGGATCGCCTCGTCCTGCCGGGGCTGCGCGACGATCGGATCCGCGTCATCGACGCGCTCTCGGCTGCGAGCGCCCGCCCCGACGCCCTCGAGGTCCTCGGGCTCGGCGCCCGGTCAGCGCAGGAGATCGCCTCGAACCTCGCGCTGCACGGCTCCGCGTGCGCCCCCGCCGCCCGCCTCTTCACCGGGGTCCTCTACGGGGCCGCCCGACTCGACCTGGTCGCCCCGGGGGCCCTCGACTCCCTGCCGGTGAGGATCTTCTCCGGGCTCTTCGGCGTCGTCTCCCCCGCCGATCCCCTGCCCGATCATCGTCTCGCCATGGGCCGCGACCTGCCGGGCGTCGGTAGTCTCGCCGCCTTCTGGCGCCCCCGCCTCGAGCCGGCGCTGCGCGAGGAGACCGGGTCGCAGGAGGTGCTCGATATGAGGTCGGGACCCTACCGCCAGGCCTGCCCGGCCCCCTGGGCCCGGGTCCTGAGGGTCGGCGTCGTCCGGGAGCGCGAGGGAGTGCGGCGCACGGTCTCCCACGACGCGAAGAAGTGGCGGGGGCTGTTGACCCGGGCGCTGCTCGCCGAGGCCCCGTCGGGGGAGGCCGCCGAGGCCGTCGACCGGATCGCCCGGGGCCTGCGGGCGCGCGACGCGTCCAGGGACGAGCATCGCGTCGTCGACGTCGAGATCGACGAGGCGCGGGCGACGCGCGCGGGCGGGACGATCCGCTCCGTCGTCCTCGTCATCGATTGAGGGACGGTCAGGCCCTTTCGCCCGGGAGGGTGCGCACGACGATCTGCTGGGTGTCCTCGGTGATGTAGAGCCTGTCGTCGGGGGTCAGGCGGATCTGCTCGAGCTCGAGGGGGGAGAGGTCGGCGGCCACGCCGACGCCGTAGCCGTCGCGGACCTCGAGGACGGCGAGGACCCCGTTGCGGCTCCGAGCGTGCTCGTACTCGTCGAGGAGGCCCGCCGGCACGGACGCGGCGAGATCGCGGCGGCGCGCGATGACCTCGCGCAGCTCCTCATCGGTCGCGGCCGTGTCCTCGGCGAAGGAGGCCTTGGCGGCCTCGACGTCGGCGGCGATGGCCGCGGCCTCGTCCCTCATCGCCGTACGCGCGGCCTCGGCGGCCTCGCGGCGTTCCTCGGCGGCGAGCTGGTCGTTCTCCAGGCTCCTCAGGCGCAGATCCATCTGGGCGATCTCGTGCTCCATCGACGAGATGTCGCGCAGCGGGACCTGGTTCGCCTCGATCCGGCCCTGCTGGCGGGCGCGGCGCTCGGAGACCTTGGCGAGCTCGTCCTCGATGCGGGTGATCTCCCGGCCGATGTCGGAGATCACCGCCGTCTGGGCGATCGCGGCGCGCTGGAGGTCCTCGGCCCGTCCGGCGAGTTCCCGGACCGTGGCGTGGGCGGGATGGGAGTCGCGGCGGTGGCGCAGCGAGGACTCGCGCCGATCGAGGTCCTGCAGGTCGAGCAGGAGCAGCTGGTCCTGATGCGAAGCGTTCACGCGCGTCCTCCCTGGGTCGGCCGGTGGCTGGTCCACGGCTCGGTGACAATGGTAGAGACTACGACCTCGACCCCCGCGTCGTCGCGGGCCTCGGCCCTCGCGAGCCGTTCGGCCAGGACCGGCAGCCATGGCCACTCGGTCGCCCAGTGGCTCGCGCACAGCAGCGCCGGGGAGCCCGCCTCCAGGTGCTCCGAGGCCGGGTGGTGGCGCAGGTCGGCGCACAGGTAGGCGTCGGCGCCGAGGTCGCGGACGCGGCCGAGGAAGGAGTCCCCCGAGCCGCCGGAGACCGCGACGCGCTCGACGATCCGCTCCTCGTCCCCGCCGACGAGGAGGCCCGTGGGCCCCTCCGGCAGGCGCGAGGCGACGAGATCGGCGAGGTCGGAGAGGCTCATCGGGTCGATCTGGCCGATCCTGCCGTGCCCGATCGGACGGCCCTCGTCGTCGGTGCCCGCCTCCTCGAAGGGGACGGCGCCCCGGATCCCCACGAGGTCGGCGAGGGCCCGGGCCACGCCGTCCGAGGCGCAGTCGGCGTTCGTGTGCGCGTTGAGCAGGGCGATCCCCGCACGGATCAGGCGGGCGACGATCCTCCCCTTGGGATCCGATTCCGGGAGGAAGGAGGCGCCCCTCAGGAGGAGCGGATGGTGGGTGATGATCATGTCCGCCCCGAGGGCGATCGCCTCGTCGGCGACGGCCCCCACCGGGTCGACGGCGAGGAGGACGGTGCGGACCGGGCGGTCGCCGTCCCCCAGGATCAGGCCGACCCGATCCCATGATTCCGCGGTCGCCGCGGGGTACCACCGCTCCATGAGGGAGCACACGTGCGAAACCGTCCATGTCCGTGCCATGGCGCCAGTCTATCGGCGGGCCGCCCGATTCCCGCAGGAGCGCGCTCCTGCGGCCCCCGCGCAACCGCCACCGCCTCCGCCGATCCCGCCCGTGGGGAGATCGCCGTTTGACGGTCCAGGCGTCGAAACGGCACATGCGCCGATCCCGTCCCCTAGATCGCGGCCGCCCTGCTGCCCTCGGTCGTAGGGCGGATGCGCGCCGTGATCGGGTCTCCATGATGGCGTTCCCCTCATTCCGCGAGGGCCTCCCCCGTCGAGTCGAAAGGTCGGCGCATGGGGGCTACCCTGTCGATTCGTGGACGTCATCAACCTGCTCGGCTCGGGCCTCGTCGGCTACGAGGAGGTTGACGACCTTCAGCGACGCCTCCACGCCGACGTCCTTCGAGGGGGGCCCGACCGCCTCGTCGTGTCGCAGATGACGCCGACGATCACCGCCGGGCGCCACACGCGCCCCGAGGACCTCCCCGACGCCCCGCTGCCCGTGATCCACGTCGACCGGGCCGGGTCGGCCACCTGGCACGGGCCCGGCCAGCTCGTCGTCTACCCCGTCGTCCGACTGAGGGAGCCCGTCGACCTCGTCGCCTGGATCCGCTCGGTCGAGGCCGGCGTCATCTCGACGGTCCGCGACGAGTGGGGCCTCGACGCCCATCGCATCGAGGGCCGGGCCGGGGTGTGGCTCACCGACGAGGGGCGGCGGGACCGCAAGATCTGCGCCATCGGCCTCAAGGTCGCCCGGGGGGCGACCCTCCACGGACTCGCCCTCAACGTCGACATCGACCCGGACTCGGCGTTCAGCGGGATCATCCCCTGCGGGCTGACCGACGCCGACGTCGCCTGCCTGTCGTGGGAGGGCGTGTCGACGACCGTCTCGGCGGCGGCCGACGCCCTGCTCCCCCGCCTGGTCGAATCGATCCTCCCCCAGCTCGCCTCGGCCGACGACGGCCTCGTCAATAGGAGCCCCCAATGAGCACGCTTCCCGATCCCGAGGGCCGCAAGCTCTTGCGCGTCGAGGTCCGCAACTCCCAGACCCCCATCGAGTCCAAGCCCGAGTGGATCCGGACGACCGCCCGGGCCGGCGACAACTACCAGGACATGCGGGCCCTGTCGCGCTCGCGCGGCCTGCACACCGTGTGCGCCGAGGCCGGGTGCCCGAACATCTACGAGTGCTGGCAGGACCGGGAGGCGACGTTCCTCCTGGGCGGGGCGCTGTGCACGCGCCGCTGCGACTTCTGCGACATCGCGACGGGGCGGCCCGGCGAGTACGACCGCGACGAGCCCGCGCGCATCGCCCAGTCGGTCGCCGACTTGCAGCTGCGCTACGTGACGATCACGGGGGTCGCGCGCGACGACCTGCCCGACGGCGCGGCCTGGCTGTACGCCGAGACCTGCCGGCTGATCCGCGCGAGCGCCCCCGGCACCGGCGTCGAACTGCTCGTCGACGATTTCCGCGGCCAGGAGCAGTCGATCGACATGGTCGTCGAGGCCGGGCCGCAGGTGTTCGCCCACAACCTCGAGACCGTCCCGCGGATCTTCAAGAAGATCCGCCCGGCCTTCCGCTACGACCGGTCGCTCGCGATGATCCGGCGGGCCCACGACGCAGGGATGATCACGAAGTCGAACCTCATCCTCGGCATGGGCGAGACCCGCGAGGAGATCGAGGCGTCGATGCGCGACCTGCACGACGCCGGCTGCGACCTGCTGACCCTCACCCAGTACCTGCGGCCCTCGCCGCTCCATCACCCGATCGACCGGTGGGTCCACCCCGAGGAGTTCCTCGAGCTCGCGGCCACCGCCGAGTCGATGGGATTCGCCGGGGTCATGGCCGGTCCGATGGTGCGCTCGTCGTACCGCGCCGGACTCCTGTGGGCCAAGGGGATGCGGGCGCGCGGGCTCGAGCTGCCCGAGGAGCTCGCCCACCTCGACGACTCGGGGACGACCCTCCAGGAGGCGAGCACCGTCCTCGCCTCCCTGCGGGAGCGTCGGGCGCGCCGGGCGCGCGCAGCGGCCTCCGTCGCGTCATGAGGGCAGTCCCGGACTGCGGACCGGCGCGCGCGCTCGTGCGCGCCGCCGAGCAGCACCCGCATCGTCTCAGCCTCGTCGACGTCGGGGCCGACCGGACGTGGACCGTGGGCGAGGCCGCCGTCGCCGTCCGGCGGACGGCGACGGTCCTGTCCGAGGCGGGGATCGGCCCCGGAGACCGGGTCGCGGTGGTCGCGCCGAACTCGGCGTGGCATTTCCTCGTCCACCTGGCGTGCGCGTGGATCGGCGCGGTCACCGTCCCCCTGTCCGATCGCCTGCCCGCCCTCCAGGTCGTCGAGCGCGTGGAGGCTGCGGGGGCGCGCCTCGTCGTCGGCGAGCGCGTCGACGCCCCCGGGGGGATCCGTTTCCTCGCGCTGGCGGAGCTGTCCGCCGCCGTCGACGGCGCGGCCGCCATCGAGGGGGATCCGCCCTCCCGCTGCTATGAGACGGCGGCGATCCTCTTCACCTCGGGGACGACGGGCCGGGCCCGGCCCGTCGAGCTCAGCCACTCGATGCTGTGGTGGGGGTCCACGTGCTTCCGCGACGGCTTCGAGTACTCGCCCGCGCGCGACATCGTCGGGGTGTGCGCGCCGATGTCGCACATCGGCGGGTTCAACGGGACGTCGCTGGACGTCTTCAGCCACGGCGGCACCGTCGTCCTCCTTCCCGGATTCGACGCGCGCGCCATCCTCCGGGCCATCGAGCGCCACCGGATCTCGATGATGTTCGTCGTCCCGACGATGTGCCACGCGCTCCTCGACGCCCTCGACGAGCACGGGGGCGACGTGTCCTCATGGACCCGGCCCCTCGTCGGCGGCGACGCCCTCTCGCCCGCGCTCGACGCCCGGATGCGCGCCCATGGTCTCGCCCCGATCCACGTCTGGGGGATGACCGAGACCTGCGGGGCCGGCGCGATGCTGGCCCCCGACTCCCCCGGCCCCTCCGGGTCCATCGGCCGGCCCTTCCCCTACGTCGACCTGCGGGTCGTCGACGCTCACGGGGCCCCATGCCCGAGCGGGGCGATCGGCGAGATCCAGGTCCGGGGGCCGGGCGTGGTCACCGGGGACGAATGGCTGGGGACCGGGGACCTCGGGTCCGTGGACGCCCACGGGTGGGTGAGCATGGTCGGCCGGGCGGCGAGGATGATCAACACGGGCGGCGAGCTCGTCGCCCCCGCGCGCGTCGAGCAGGCGCTCGTTGGCCTCGAGGGGATCCGCGCCGCCCTCGTCGTCGGGCTCCCCGACGAGCGCTGGGGCCAGGTCGTCGCGGCCGTCGTCGTCGCCGACCGGGGGGCCGATGGCCTCGATCCGCGTGTTCTCGCCCGCGAGCTGGCGGGCGTCCTCGCCCCCTGGGAGACGGTCCGACGCGTGGAGGCTGTCGAGGCGCTGCCGCTGACCGCCAACGGCAAGCCCGATCCGGCGGCGGCGGTGGCGCTTCTCACCCCCTGAAGCGTCGAATCGCCGCGGATCCGCATCCTGCGAATTTGCTAATATTCTCCTGACTTAATTGAAGGAGAATCATGTCCCGCCATCGCATCGTCATCATCGGCTCGGGGTTCGCAGGGCTGCGGGCCGCACGGCAACTGGCGGGGCAGGACGCCGACATCACGCTCCTGGCGCGCACGAGCCACCACCTCTTCCAACCCCTCCTCTACCAGGTCGCCACCGGGATCCTCTCCGAGGGGGACATCGCGCCGACGACTCGCGAGATCCTCAAGCGCCACCGCAACATCACCGTCCTGCAGGCCCTCGTCGAGGACATCGACGTCGAGGCCCGCGAGGTCCGCTGGCGCAACCACAACGAGTCCCACACCACCGGGTACGACACGCTGATCGTCGCCGCCGGAGCGGGGCAGTCCTACTTCGGCAACCCCCACTTCGCCGTCTTCGCCCCCGGCATGAAGACCATCGACGACGCCCTCGAACTGCGCGCCCGCATCTTCGGGGCCTTCGAGGCCGCCGAGATCGCCGAGGACGAGGCCGAGGTCGAGCGCCTGCTGACCTTCGTCGTCGTCGGCGCCGGGCCGACGGGCGTCGAGATGGCCGGCCAGATCCGCGAGCTCGCCTCGAAGACCCTCAAGGGGGAGTTCCGCAGGATCGACCCGACCCGCGCCCGCGTCGTCCTCGTCGACGGGGCCGACCGCCCCCTGCCCGTCTTCGGCGAGCGGCTCGGGGACAAGACCCGGCGCGAACTCGACAGGCTCGGGGTCGAGATCCGGATGAACGCCCTCGTCACCGACCTCGACGCCTCGACCGTCACCCTGAGGTTCGCCGACGGCTCCACCGAGGTCATCGAGTCGACGTGCAAGGTCTGGGCGGCCGGAGTCCAGGCCTGCGAGCTGGGCCGCGTCCTCGCCGAGCGCACGGGCGTCGAGATCGACCGCGCCGGGCGCGTCGTCGTCGGCCCCGACCTGACCGTCCCCGGCCATCCGGAGATCTTCGTCCTCGGCGACATGATGAGCGTGCCCGGGGTTCCCGGCGTCGCCCAGGGGGCGATCCAGTCCGCGTCCTTCGCCGCCTCGATCATCAAGGACCGCCTCGCCGGACGCGACTGCTCCGACCGGGCGTTCTCCTACCGGGACAAGGGCTCGATGGCGACGATCGCCCGTTTCAAGGCGGTCGTCTCGATGGGCCGGTTCCGCCTGACGGGACTGCCCGCGTGGATCGCCTGGTGCTTCCTCCACCTGCTGTACATCGTCGGCTTCAAGTCGCAGATCGGCACGCTCGTCCACTGGTTCTTCAGCTTCATCTCCGGCGTGCGCTCCCAGCGCACGACGACGAACCAGCAGATGGTCGGCCGCCTCGCCCTCGAGCGCCTCGGCGCCCACTCGTCGGGCCGCCTCGTCGCCGGCGAGGAATGACCCGCCCGGCCCGTCCCGCCGGGAGGGCAGGGCGAGTCGGGAACGTCCGTCATCCGCGCCGCATCGGCACCCGGGGCTTGGGGTAGCGCCGATCCCGCCCGCGCCACCACGGCATCCACGAGGCGTACCCGTCGGCCGGGGGCTCCGGGGAATCCGGATCGAACCCGAGGTCGGCCGGCGTCTCCCGGATCCGGTCGACGAGGAAGTACTTGTCGCGGTCGTCGCAGTGCTCGCGCACGATCGCCCGGAACTCGCCGAGCTCGGGGTAGAGCACCCCGGTCAGAGGATTGCGGCGATGCCGCAGGATCTTCGCGAGCCAGTAGGCGAAGAGGGCCGCATTGGCCGCGAGGGCCAGGCCGGAGCAGACGATGTTGGCACGCGGGTCCATCGTCGCGAAGTTGAACGTCGAGTTCGGCGGGACGAGGAGCTCGGGCAGCAGGGTGTTCATCGAGATCCAGAAGACCAGCGTGAAGCACCGGAACCAGATCCACTGACCCTTGGCCCAGGTGAACGCCGGGATCGTGCACGCCAGGAGGAGGGCGAGCGTGCAGTACCACGTGTAGTCGGCTAGGGAGTTGTAGAGGAACGCGTGGTTCCACAGGTCGTAGGCGATCACCCAGGGCCAGACCATATCGACCCAGATCAGCCCCCGCACCCTCTGCTTGCCCGGCGACGTCGCGATGATCTTGCCCAGCCCCGTGATGGTGACGATGTTGAGCAGGCCCGCGGCGGCGGACATGAGGTTCCAATACCCGCCGATCGTCCGGAACCCGGTCGCGGGGTCGATACCGATGCGGCGCTCACGGAGGGCGGCGGCCACGGCCTCGTACCACTCCTGCGAGTGGATCGGCGCTGAGACTCCCCGGGCCTCGGGGAGCCCGGCGATCATGTCGATCGTATGAGCGTCGTTGACGGACTTGAGGCATCGCCAATCGGCGCCGCACTCGTAGTAGACGTCGGCGTTCGCCCAGATCGTCAGGTCGCGGACATTGGCCTCCATGATGTTGACGGCCAGTCCCAGCCACAGGGCCGCGCCCAGCCAGATCGCGTAGGTGTGCGCCTTGACGGGATTGCGCTTGGCGTAGACGAGGACGCTCCCCGTCATCGTCGCGGTGAGGATCATGATCGCGTACTTGCCGAAGGGGAACCAGCCGACCATCGGGGTCCCGTGGATCCAGGCGTAGGGCATGAGGAGGATCCCCCCGGCCGTCCAGACCGCGAAGATCGTCCAATTCCATCGCCGGTTGATCTCCGCGACCGCCATCTGGGCCAGGAGCACGACGAGCCACAGCAGATAGACCTTCGGGGTTCCGATCTCCCATAGGAACAGCGTGCTCATTTCTCCTCCTCAAAATCGCTCGTCGCCCGTCCTGATGGAGTACTTTAATGCGCATCGGCAGGGTTGATGCCCTATTCGGAAGGCGCCGAATCATTCAAGGATCAAAATTCATCACCCCGGCTCTTCACAGTTTTAATCAATTTCTCATCACTCATCTGCGACGACGAAGGAGACGATCCATGAGATCGATGAACCGAGGACCGGTGATCGCGCTCGGCGCCCTCGGGGCGGCAGTTTTCGGCGGAATGTTGGCCTTCAGCCAGTTCACCGGCAAGGCGACGCCTGAGGAGGCGGCCTGGCGCTATCCGGGCGACGACCTCATCGACGCGAATTACGCTAACGGGTATTCCTCGACCTACGCCACCACCATCGACGCCCCGGCATACGCCGTCTGGAGACTTTTCAAACAGATCGGCGCCGATAAGAGCGGGTCGTTCTCCTCAGAATTCCTCGAGCGAGTCTTCGCCCGGCTCCCCTTCTTCAACTCCTACGAAATCCAAGAGGAATTCCAACAACCGGACTCGATGATGCCCGGCGATATCGCCGCCTTCGACTTCCACGGGATGTCGATGGAATGGGCCGATATCGTTCCGGGCAAGTACCTCGTCCAATGGGTCGACACGAAGAACCCGCCGATGGCTCCGGGCTCCTACGCCTTCCGGTTCCCCGGGATGCGCCATTTCGCCGCCGCCTGGTGCTTCTACATGGTGCCGCTCAACGGGGGCAGGACGCGTTTGATCAACCACTGGCGCATCGGATACGAACCGGCTTCGGCGGCCATGACGGCGCTCAACTGGGTCAACATCGAGCTCATCGGCGGATGCATGACAAACCTGCAGAACATCTACGTCAAGAGGGTCCTCGAATTCCGCAAGAAGCAGCAGCTCACCGGCCGCTTCATGCGCAAGGCGCTCGGCGGAGGGCTGATCCCGACGGGCACGCCCGCGGGCCGATACGACGGCACTCCCCTGTTCGACGACACCTACACCCAGTGGTTCCGTTACGGGCGGCGCTCCCCCGCGGTCGCCGAGATCCGCCCCCCGGTCACCGACGACCCGGCGTGGCCGCCGACCGGCCCCGGAACCCCCTGGGCCGAGGAGGTCGACGCCGACTACTTCACCGGATGGACCGAGCCCGAATTCTCCTGGGAGGAGCAGATCCGTCAGAAGACCGAGCGCACGTACCTGCCGGGTTGGGGCAAGGAGGAGTAGATGAGCGGCATCGTTCCCCCGGATTATCCGACCCTCGTCTTCTTCGAGGTCGGGCAGTGGTGGGATTACGCGATGGCGGTCGTCGTCATCGCCGCGCTCGCGGGGACGGCGTGGCTCGCTCAACGCTCGATGCCGGTCGCCCTGACCGTCTTCATCGTCGTCCCGGTGCTCCTGACCCTCTTCTGGTGGCCGTATTCGACGGCGGGCACGGCCTCGGCCGGCTGGTTCCCGATCGTCAAGCAGTACTCGGCCCTCATCGGCTCGTTGAGTCTCGTGGCCCTCCAGGCGTTCCCGCGGCTACGCCGACTGCGCTGGTACCTCGCGATTCCCCCGGCGATCCTCGCCGTCAACATCATCGAAGCGGTGATCCGGGACTTCCAGTGCTACGGCATCCACGGCGTCGACCCGACCCAGGGGATGGTCACCTGGGGCGGTCCGTGGAACATCCTCAACGGCGTCGCCGGTATCGCGAACCTCCTGGCGATCTCCGGATGGGTCGGCATCTTCGTCTCGAAGGGCAAGGAGCGGGCGGTCATCTGGCCCGACCTGACCGTCGGCTGGATCATCGCCTACGACCTGTGGAACCTCGCCTACGTCTACAACTGCCTGGCCGACCGGGCGTGGTACTCCGGCGTCGTCCTCCTGGCCTCGTGCACGATCCCCGCGTTCCTGCGGTGCGGCCAAGGCGCGTGGATCCAGTACCGCGCGTACACGTTGACGCTCTGGTCCGCCGTCGTACTGACCTTCCCGCACTTCATGCACGATTCGATGTTCGCCCACCGCAGCTCCCACAACCCGTGGGCGATGCTCGGGCTCTCGGCGGCCGCGCTGGCCGTCAACCTGTGGGTTCTCGCCCGGCACGCGCATCGGATCGTCGTGCTGCGCCGCAATCCTGCGCGCCAGGAGATCTACTCCGATTCGGGGCGATCCGCTCAGTGGATCCGCGACCGCGCCGGCGACGAGGACCGGCGCCTCATCGCTGCGCGACTGGAGGCGAGCGCCGGGAGGAGCCCCCTGCTGTCCTAGGGCGTGCCGGTGGGGCCCCTCGGATGGCGGCTGCGACGCGAGCCCGCAAAACGCTCGGATCGTTCGGGTACCGCCGGCTCGTGGCGGCCCGGCGGCAGGAGCACGAGCGCCCCGAGGAAGAGAGGAGGGTGGGCCCGGCCGGATTCGAACCGACGACATCTGCGGTGTAAACGCAGCGCTCTGACCAGCTGAGCTACAGGCCCCAGCGCCCGAGGGCGCCGGATCAGTCTAGGACGGGCGCCGACAATGCGCACCCGGCCCAATCCGCAGGCCGCGTGCGCCACGGGCGCGCCGGAGGGAGGATCAGCGTGCGCGGGGTCGCGCCGTCAGACGGATCCCCGCCCAGTCGGCGCCGACCGAGGCCGCCGACGTCGAATGCAGTCCAGCGACCTTCGCCGCGTCCTCGACATCGGCAACGGGTATGGCTCCCGGCCTGCCCGGCTTGGGGATCAGGACCCAGATCAGGCCCCCGTCGTCGAGATTCGACAGGGCGTCGACGAGGAGATCGGCGAGGTCCTCGTCCTCGGCGTCCTCGCTGCGCCACCAGACGATCGCGCCGTCGACGACGTCCCCGTAGTCCTCGTCGACGAGGGAGTGCGCGGTCTCCTCTTCCACGAGGGCGCGCAGGCCCTGATCCGCGTCGTCGTCGACGTAGAACTCTTGAACGACCTGTCCCGGTTTGAATCCGAGGCTCACCGCCACGATCAACAACCACCCTTCGGCGAGAGCGCTCGGCGCGCTGATGCGTACTTCACCCGTTCATCCTACGTCACGCCCGACCGGCGCCGCCGATTCAACGGCCCGCACGAGCCCCGGCCACACCCTCCGCCCTCGTCCCGCCTCGCCGCGTGCGGCCCGGCTGGCTCCCGTCGCCCACCCGTGGCGCAAATGAGGCGCGAATCATGGGCCCGTGGTCCTAAATAGGCTCGCACGAGCGCCCCAGGCGAGGGACAATGGTCCCGATAGCACGAGGCCGTGCACAGGCACGGCACAAGAGACAGAGGGAAGCCGTGAGCCAATCGAGCGAGAACCACCCCGTCGTCAACGGCCTGCTCAGCCAGGTGCCCGACAACGACCCGCAGGAGACCGAGGAGTGGGTCGAGTCCCTTTCGGGCCTCATCAGCGAGAAGGGCGGGCCCCGAGCCCGCTACATCCTCCTCCACATGCTCGACGAGGCCCGTCGCAACGGCGTCCAGCTCCCGCAGGAGTACACGACCCCCTACGTCAACACGATCCCCGTCGATCAGGAGCCCTACTTCCCCGGCGACGAGGCTATGGAGCGCCAGTACCGCCGGTGGATCCGGTGGAACGCCGCGGTCCAGGTCACCCGCGCCCAGCGCCCCGGCGTCAAGGTCGGCGGCCACATCTCCTCCTACGCCTCGGTCGCCACCCTCTACGAGGTCGGCCTCAACCACTTCTTCCGCGGCAAGGACCACCCCGGCGGCGGAGATCACGTGTTCTTCCAGGGGCACGCCTCCCCCGGCCCCTACGCGCGCGCCTTCCTCGAAGGGCGCCTGTCCGAGGAGCAGATGGACGGGTTCCGCCAGCAGGCCTCGACCGAGCACGGCATCCCCTCCTATCCCCACCCCCGTCAGATGCCGGAGTTCTGGGAGTACCCGACGGTCTCGCTGGGGCTGGGCCCCGCCGAGGCGATCTACCAGGCGTGGTTCGACCGCTATCTCCACCTGCGCGGCCTCAAGGACACCTCCCAGCAGCACACGTGGGCGTTCATCGGCGACGGCGAGATGGACGAGCCCGAGTCGCGCGGCATGCTCCAGCTCGCCGCCCAGCAGGGCCTGGACAACCTGACCTTCGTCATCAACTGCAACCTTCAGCGCCTCGACGGCCCCGTGCGCGGCAACGGCAAGATCATCCAGGAGCTCGAGGCCTTCTTCAAGGGCGCCGGATGGAACGTCATCAAGGTGATCTGGGGGCGCGGCTGGGACCAGCTCCTCGCCGCCGACAAGGACGACGCGCTCGTCCACCTGATGAACGAGACCCTCGACGGCGACTACCAGACCTTCAAGGCCAACGACGGCGCCTACGTGCGCGAGCACTTCTTCGGCCGCGACCCCCGGACCAAGGCGATGGTCGAGAACTGGACGGACGAGCAGATCTGGTCGCTCCAGCGCGGCGGCCACGACTACCGCAAGGTCTACGCCGCCTACAAGGCCGCGATGGAGCACACCGGCCAGCCGACCGTCATCCTCGCCCACACCATCAAGGGATACGCCCTGGGCACCCACTTCGCCGGTCGCAACTCGACGCACCAGATGAAGAAGCTCACCCTCGAGGACGCCAAGCAGCTGCGCGATCGCCTCCAGATCCCCATCACCGACGAGGAGCTCGAGCGCGACCCGTACATGCCCCCCTACTACATGCCGCCCCAGGACCATCCGGCGCTGCAGTACATGAAGGAGCGGCGCGAGAAGCTCGGCGGTTGGGTGCCCGAGCGCCGCGACGAGCGCGACCCGCGCCTGCCCGCCCTGCCCTCCAAGCCCTTCGAGGGCCTGTCCAAGGGGTCGGGCCCGCTGGAGGTCGCGACGACGATGGCCCTCGTCCGCCTCCTCAAGGACCTCTTCAAGGACAAGGAGGTCGGCCGCTACTTCGTGCCGATCATCCCCGACGAGGCCCGCACCTTCGGCCTCGACGCGATCTTCCCGTCGTCGAAGATCTTCAACACGCACGGCCAGAACTACACGGCCGTCGACGCCGACCTCATGCTCTCCTACAAGGAGTCCGAGCAGGGCCAGGTCCTCCACACGGGCATCACCGAGGCCGGCTCGGCCGCCGCCTTCCAGGTCGTCGGCACCGCCTACGCGACCCACGACCTGCCGATGGTGCCGATCTACATCTTCTACTCGATGTTCGGCTTCCAGCGCACCGGCGACCAGTTCTGGGCGGCCGCCGACCAGCTGACCCGCGGTTTCGTCATCGGCGCCACCGCCGGCCGCACGACCCTGGCCGGCGAGGGCCTCCAGCACATGGACGGCAACTCCCCCGTCCTGGCCTCGACGAACCGGGCCTTCGTCATCTACGACCCGGCCTACGCCTACGAGGTCCGCCACATCATGGAGGACGGCCTGGCCCGCATGTACGGCGACCCCGATGGGCGCGACCCCAACGTCATGTACTACCTGACGGTCTACAACGAGCCGATCCAGCAGCCGGCCGAGCCCGAGGATCTGGACGTCGAGGGCCTCCTCAAGGGCATCTACCGCATCGAGGGCCATTCGGGCTCGGGGCGGAAGGTCCAGCTCCTGGCCTCCGGCGTCGGCGTGCGCTGGGCCCGCGAGGCCAAGCGGATGCTCGCCGACGACTGGGGCGTCGACGCGGCGGTCTGGTCGGTCACCTCGTGGAACGAGCTGCGCCGCGACGGCCTGGAGGCCGACGAGCACAACTTCCTCCACCCGACCCAGGAGCCGCGCCGGGCCTACCTGACCGCCAAGCTCGAGGGGTGCGAGGGCCCGTTCATCGCGACCTCGGACTACGACAAGCTGACGCAGGACCTCGTGCGCCAGTGGATCCCCGGCGACTACCACGTCCTGGGGGCCGACGGGTTCGGCATCTCCGACACCCGTCGGGCCGCGCGCCGCTTCTTCCGCATCGACGCCGAGTCGCTCGTCGTCCGGGCCCTCAAGGCCCTGGCCGACCGCGGCGAGATCGACCCGTCGGTCGTCTCCCAGGCGATCGAGCGCTACGACCTGTTCAACACGGCGATCGACGCGGCCGGATACACCGCCGCCCACTGATCCGCCGCTCGCGAGCACCGCCCTCCCGATCCCCGGGAGGGCGGTTCGCATCCGATCGAGGGCGGTCGCGCTGGAGTCGATGAGGCCCCTGCGGGCCCCTCCGGGGAGGCCGAGCGCAGGATCAGGACGAGGGCGCGCCGGCCCCGTCCCAGCCCGCGCGCTCCTCCCGGTAGGGCAGGCGCCCCCCGGCCCGCAAGTAGCACGCCGGGCACATCGACTCGTAGGTGACCTCGACGCCGTCGATGGCGACCTGCGCCCCGTCGAAGACGAAGTCGTCGCCCGCCTTGCGCCCGTTGAACATCGCCTTGCGCCCGCACCGGCAGATCGTCTTGAGCTCCTCCAGGGAGTGGGCGATCTCCAGGAGCCGGCGCGAGCCGGGGAAGGAGTGGGTCTGGAAGTCCGTGCGGATCCCGTAGGCGAGGACCGGGACGGAGCGCTCGACCGCGATGCACAGGAGGTCGTCGACCTGGGCCGGGGAGAGGAACTGCGCCTCGTCGACGAGGAGACAGGCCACGGGGTCTGCGCCGCGCGCCCGGTCGGCCGCGATCCTCTCGTCGAGCACGGCGACGAGGTCGGTGCCGCGGGCGACGAGGATGTCGACCTCGCGCGAGACCCCCAAGCGCGAGACGATCCGCGAATCGCCCTTGGTGTCGACGAGGGGCTTGGCGAGGAGGACCTGCTGCCCGCGCTCCTCGTAGTTGAAGGCGGCCTGCAGGAGGGCCGTGGACTTGCCGGAGTTCATCGCCCCGTAGCGGTAGTAGAGCTTGGCCACGCGCCGTCCTTTCGTCCCGGTGATTCTACCGGGACGGGACTCGTTCGACGGGCGGGCCGGCCCGGTCGCCCCGCCGGTCGGTCATCCGTCCCGCTCGGCCTCGAGGACGTCGGGGTCGGAGCCGGAGTAGAAGCGGATGTCGCGGTACTTGGGGCGCAGGAGATTGTCCACCGAGAGCAGGTCGTCGAGAGCGGCCTCGTCGAGGAGCCCCATCTCGAGGACGACCTCGCGGACGTTGCGGCCGCTACGCGCGCACTCGCGACCGACCGCGTCCCCGTTCGCGTGACCGATGACCTCGTTGAGGTAGGTGACGATGCCGATGGAGTTGAGGACGTTGGCTCGGCACACCTCCTCATTGGCCTCGATGCCGATGATGCACAATTCGCGCAGGGTCCTCATCGCGTTGGTCAGGAGCCGCATCGACTCGAAGAGGCTCTGACCGATGACGGGCTCCATGACGTTGAGCTGGAGTTGGCCGGCCTCGGCGGCGAAGGTCAGGGCGACGTCGTTGCCGATGACCTTGAAGCACACCTGATTGACGACCTCGGGAATGACGGGGTTGACCTTGGCGGGCATGATCGACGACCCCGCGGCCCGTTCGGGCAGTCGGATCTCGCCGAGGCCGGCCCGGGGCCCCGACGACAGGAGCCTGAGGTCGTTGCAGATCTTCGAGAGCTTGACGGCGCTGCGCTTGATGGCCGCGTGCATCGACACGTAGGCGCCGGTGTCGCTCGTCGCCTCGAGGAGGTTGTCGGCCCCGCGGATCGGCAGTCCGGTGATCCGTGCGAGTTCGTCGACGACGGTCGTCTGGTAGCCCTCGGGGGTGTTGAGTCCGGTCCCGATGGCGGTGGCCCCGAGATTGACCTCGAGGAGGAGGGCCGCGTTGTTGCGGAGCCTGGGGACCTCCTCGTCCAAGAGGACGGAGAATGCCTCGAATTCCTGCCCCAGGCTCATGGGGACGGCGTCCTGAAGCTGGGTGCGCCCCATCTTCAAGACGTCCTTGAACTGGCTGCCCTTCGCGGACAGTGCGTCGATGAGCCGCTCGAGCTCTCGGATCATCGCCTCGACGTTGGCGTAGACGCCCAGGCGGAAGCCGGTCGGGTAGGCGTCGTTCGTCGACTGGGACTTGTTGACGTGGTCGTTGGGGTGGACGACGTCGTAGCGGCCCTTGGCGTATCCGAGGTGCTCGAGTGCGAGGTTGGTGACGACCTCGTTGGTGTTCATGTTGACGCTCGTGCCCGCGCCCCCCTGGTAGACGTCGATGGGGAACTGGTCGAGGCATCGCCCCTGCTCGAGGATCTCGTCGCACGCCCAGACGATGGCGTCGGCGATGTCGGGGTCGAGGATGCCGTGGGCCCGGTTGGCCAGGGCGGACGCCTTCTTGACGAGGACCATCCCTCGGATGAGCTCGGTCTCCTCCCCGATGGTGGCTCCCGAGATCGAGTAGTTCTCGATGGCCCTGAGGGTGTGGATGCCCCAGTAGGCCTCGAGGGGGACGGATCGTGAGCCGAGGAGGTCCTCCTCGGTGCGGGTCGCCGTCGTCATTGAGCCTGCCCTTCGTTGATCGCACGCGGATATGTTCTGGGTCCAACGTCCCAGTGACGATCATGCCTCATCTTCGTCCCCCATGCCGGCGTTCCGCCCGCTCGCATCCAGTCCACGCCCTTCGGCGGCGTCGAGGAGATCGCCGAGGGTCCGCCACGAGGCGACGAGGTCGTCGGCGAAGGAGGTCTTCGTCTCGCGTTCGACGCGCGCGACGATGGAGTAGAGGCCGAGGGCGTCCAGGTCGAGGTCGGCGACGAGGTCGAGGTCGGCGACGAGGTCGAGGTCGGCGCGGGCCTCCTGCGGATCGAGGTCGACCTCGGCGAGGACCGCCGCCATCGCGGCCTCGCGGGCCCCATCGGCACGGGCCGCCGCCCCCTCGCCCGACGCCGGGGCGAGGCCGGATGCCTCGGCTTCGGGGTCGGAGGGGGTCAGTGAGTAGCCGAGGAGATCGGCGATGGTCCCCATCGGATCAGCCGACCCGGTTGTTGAGCCAGCGGACGGGGGCCCCGGCTCCGGCGTGGCGGAAGGGCTCGAGCTCGTCGTCCCAGGCCTGGCCGAGCGCCAGGTCGAGGCGCTCGCGCAGCTCCTCGAGGGTGCCGGAGGTCTCGAGGGCGGCGCGGATGCGGTCCTCGGGGACGACGACGTTGCCCACGGTGTCCATCTGGGAGTGGAAGATCCCCAGCGAGGGGGTGTGGGACCAGCGGCCGCCGTCGGTCGACGCGGTCGCCTCCTCGGTGACCTCGTAGCGCAGGTGCTCCCAGCCGCGCAGGGCGGAGGCGAGGCGGGCGCCGGAGTCCGTTGGCCCGACCCACGCGAATTCGCACCGGACCATTCCCGCGGCCGCGCCCTGATCCGTCCACTGGAGATGGACCTCCTGGCCGAGGGCGGTGCCCACGGCCCATTCGATATGCGGGCACAGAGCGGGCGGCGTCGAGTGCACGAAAAGCACACCGCGGGTGTACGTCCCTCTCATGGTGACCTCCGGTTGTTCGATGAGGATCGTCTTCCCCTACGCCCTCAACAACCCCGTCACATGACACACGGTGTTGTTTTCATCTTAGAGCACCTCGCCCGCCGACTCCAGGAGCCGACGGGCGGGGCGGGAGGAACGAGTCGTCCTAGAAGGAGGAGTTGCGGATATCGCGCAGGGCCCTCTTGCGAGTCGCTCGATCGAGCCGGTCGATGTAGATCATCCCGTCGAGGTGGTCGCACTCGTGCTGGAGGCACCGGGCCATGAGCTCCTCGCCCTCGAGCACGACCTTCTTGCCGTCCAGGTCGATGCCCTCGACGCGCGCGTACCACGAGCGCTCCGTCGGGTACCACAGGTTCGGCACGGACAGGCACCCCTCATCGCCGTCCTGGTACTCGTCCGTGGACTTCTCGACGATCCTCGGGTTGAGGACGTAGCCGATCTCCCCGTCGATGTTGTAGGAGAAGGCCCGCAATCCCACGCCGATCTGGTTGGCGGCCAGGCCCGCCCGGCCCTCCATGTCGACGCCCTCGAGAAGGTCCTCGACGAGGGCCTTGACCCTCGCGTCGATGTCGACGATCGGGTCGCACGGGGTGCGCAGGATCGGGTCTCCGATGATGCGGATATCGCGGATCGCCACGTCACTCCCCCTTCTCGAGCAGCTGTTCGTGCAATTCCCGGATCGCGTCGGCGGCCTCGGCGACCGGGATCTCGGTCCTCTCCCCCGTCGCGCGCACGCGGATCTCGACGAGGCCGTCGGCCAGGGAGCGCCCGACGACGAGGGACAGCGGAATGCCGACGAGTTCGCTGTCGGCGAACTTCACGCCGGCGCTGACCTTGCGCCGATCGTCGAAGAGCACGTCCAGCCCCGACCCGTCCAAGTCCTCGGCCAGTCCCCGAGCGGCGTCGAAGACCTCGTCGCCCTTGCCCGTCGCCAGGATGTGGACGTCGAAGGGGGCGATGCCCGCCGGCCAGGCCAGGCCACGCTCATCGTGGTTGGCCTCCGCCAGGGCCGCCATGACGCGCGACACTCCGATTCCGTAGGAGCCCATCGTCACGACCCGGGACTTCCCGTTCTCATCGAGGACCGTCAGGCCCAGGGCCTGCGCGTACTTGCGGCCGAGCTGGAAGATGTGCCCCACCTCGATGCCGCGCTCCAGGTGGAGGGGGCCGGACCCATCGGGCGCCAGATCTCCCTCTCGGACCTCGGCGGCCTCGATGGTGCCATCGGCTGAGAAATCGCGGCCCATAACGAGGTCGAGGACGTGGTGGCGATCGATGTTCGCGCCCGTCACCCAGCACGTACCCTCGACGATGCGGGGATCGACGAGGTAGCGGACCGAGCCGGTCGGCTCTCCGTCCTCCCCGACGGCGCGCAACGGCGAATTCGGCCCGATGGCCTCCGGGCCGATGTATCCGCGGACCAGCTCAGGGTGGGAAGAGAAGTCCTCGTCCTGGGCCATCTCGACCTCGGCGGGGGCGACGGAGGCCTCCAGGCGCTTCATGTCGATCTCGCGGTCGCCGGGCACGCCGACGACGAGCAGTTCGCGCGCCCCGTCCGGGTGGGTGAGGACGACGACGACGTTCTTCAGGGTGTCGGCGGCCGTCCACGGGCGGTCCTCGCGCGGGTACTCGGCGTTGAGGAGGTCGACGAGGGTGTCGATCGTCGGGCAGTCGGGGGTGGGGACGACGCGCTTGGGCCCCACGCCCGACGCATCGAGGGGATCCGGCGCGGGCGTCGTCACGGCTTCGGCGTTGGCCGCGTAGCCCCCGGGGGACCGGACGAACGTGTCCTCGCCGATCGGGCTGGGGTGGAGGAACTCCTCCGAGCGCGACCCGCCCATGGCCCCCGACATGGCGGAGACGATGACGTAGTCGAGTCCCAGGCGCTGGAAGATCCTCTCGTAGGTGTCCCGCTCGGCCTGATAGGACGCGTCCAGGCCCTCATCGGACACGTCGAAGCTGTACGCGTCCTTCATGACGAAATCCCGGCCCCGGATCAGGCCCGCGCGCGGACGGGCCTCGTCGCGGTACTTGGTCTGCACCTGGTAGAGCGTCAGCGGCAGGTCCTTGTACGACGAGTACATGTCCTTGACGAGGAGGGTGAACATCTCCTCGTGGGTGGGCGCCAGGAGGTAGTCGCCGCCCTTGCGGTCCTGGAGCTTGAACAGCGTCGGCCCGTACTCGTCCCACCGGTTCGTCGCCTTGTACGGGTCGGCGGGGATCAGCCCGGGGAAGTGGACCTCCTGGGCCCCCATCCGATCCATCTCCTCGCGGACCACGTCCTCGACCTTGCGCAGGACGCGCAGGCCGAGCGGCAGCCACGTGTAGATGCCGGGGGCCGTGCGCCGGATGTACCCGGCGCGGACCAGGAGCTTATGGGAGTCGACCTCGGCGTCGGCGGGGTCTTCGCGCAGCGTGCGCAGGAAGTAGGACGATAGGTTTCTCAGCACGCCGTCCAGCGTAGTTCACCGCACGAACCCCGTGCCAGCCGCGCCCTCAGGCCGAGGGCGCGAGGCGGTGCAGGCGCAGGAACCGGGCGGCGGCCCGTGCGCCGAGCTCGCGGTCGACGAGCTCGGGGTGGGTCAGGTAGTGCCGCTCGGCCCTCCACCCGGGATAGCACCAGGACGGCAGGGGCCCGGCGATCGCCGTCCACAGGGCGCAGGCGGCGACGAGCCCGAAGCAGGCGACGACCAGGGAGGTCTCGACGAGGCAGTCGCGTCCCTGGACGATGCGGGCCACGAGGAGCCCGACGACCAGCCACGCGACGCCGACCAACGGGATCAGCGGCCACACGATCTGCTGGATCGCCGGGGCCGCCGCACGGGGGGATTGGGGGTAGAGGCGCTCGATGGCGATGCGACGGGTCCGAGGGGTCGGCCCCGCCCACAGCCACGCCCAGGCGCAGAGGATGCCCAGGCCGGTCAGTTCGAGCATGACGACCCCACCCCACTGGCCCATTGGCCATCCCCCCTCGGACGGACGCGACGCGCGCCCTCGTCGGCGCGCACGTCGAGCCTACCCGATCGCCCCCGGATCGACCCGACCGGCGATCAGGCCGATGCGAGGACGGCCGCGCGGATGTCGCGGAGCATGAGCATCGTCGAGACCGACTCGGCGAGCACGCCGGCCCACAGCGCCAGCCGGTCGCCCCCGCTGCGATGGCGCTCGCGCAGATGGACGAGCGTGCGGCCCGAGGTGATCGGCACGAGGGCGACGACGCACGTCCCCTGCTCGTCCTCATCCTCATCGGCGCGCGCGTTCCCGGGGGCGGGCGCGCGCATGAGGAGGTAGTCGGACTCCTCTCGGGCGATCTCCTGATCGCCCCCCTCGAAAGCGGACTCGAGGACCGCCCACACGTCCTCAACGGGGGCCGCGATCTCGATCCCCCGGTCGACGACGACGTCGGCGTCCGGGATCAGCAGATCCCCCGGCAGGGACACGGACGCCTGAGAACTGGTCAGCCCCAGGCGCCGGGGGAACCCGGAGGCGGCGACGCCGCAGGCCGCGGCGGCGGTCAGGGCGATGAGGGAACGACGGCGCATGATGCGGCTCCTTCTTCACTGAGCGTTCGGACTGCTGGCTTCACCGGGCGGTCAGACGGCCGGGGTGACCTCGACGCTGCCGGAACCGGGCTCGAGGCCCATCTCCTCGGCGAGGGCGTTCGCGTGGCGGATCAGCGTCTCGACGATCTGCTCCTCCCGGACCGTCTCGACGACCTCCCCGCGGATGAAGATCTGCCCCTTGCCGTTGCCCGAGGCGACACCGAGATCGGCCTCCCGGGCCTCCCCCGGGCCGTTGACGACGCACCCCATGACGGCCACTCGCAGGGGGACCGTCACGTCCTTGAGGCCCTCGGTGACATTCTCGGCGAGCGTCCACACGTCGACCTGGGCGCGCCCGCACGACGGGCACGAGACAATCTCCAGGGTCCGGTCGCGCAGCCCCATGAACTCCAGGAGCTTCGTGCCGACCTTAACCTCCTCGACGGGAGGGGCCGACAGGGACACCCGGATCGTGTCGCCGATGCCCTCCGCCAAAAGGACGCTGAACGCGGAGACCGACTTGATGGTCCCCTGGAAGGCCGGACCGGCCTCCGTCACCCCCAGGTGGAGGGGCCAGTCCCCCTGCTCCGACAGCATCCGATACGCCTGCACCATCGTCAGGACGTCGTGATGCTTGACGGAGATCTTGAAGTCGTGGAAGTCGTTCTCCTCGAAGAGCCCCGCCTCCCACACAGCCGACTCGACGAGGGCCTCGGGGGTGGCCCTGCCGTGCTTCTTGAGGAGCCGGGGGTCGAGGGAGCCCGCGTTGACGCCGATGCGCAGCGAGGTCCCGGCGTCGGAGGCGGCCCGGCAGATCTGCGCGACCTGGTCGTCGAATTTGCGGATGTTCCCCGGGTTGACGCGCACGGCCCCGCAGCCGGCCTCGATCGCCTGGAACACGTACTTCGGGTTGAAATGGATGTCGGCGATGACCGGGATCCGCGACTGCCTGACGATGATCGGCAGGGCCTCGGCGTCCTTATCCGTCGGGCAGGCCACCCGGATGATGTCGCAGCCGGCGGCCGTCAGCTCCGCGATCTGCTGAAGGGTCGCACCGATGTCATGGGTCTTCGTCGTCGTCATGGACTGGACCGAGACCCTCGACCCCCCGCCCACGGGAACGCTCCCGACCATGATCCGCCGGGTCTTCTTGCGAGGAAAGGGCTCTTCCCTGACGGAGGGCATGCCCAGAGCGATGTCAGTCACGGCCTCATTATCTCCCAGCCCGCGCGCCCCGTCCCCGCGGGCTGGACGACCGGCCCGCATCATTCATCACACTCGGCGCCCGAGCGGGAGTCGATGAGGACGCCGGAGCCGTCGACGAGCCGCGCCCACCCCCCGCCGTCGGTGCCGACGTCGAGGCGCGCCCGCTCGTGCTCGCGGGATCCGGCGAGCTCCCACGAGGCCATCTCGTTGGCCACCTCGAGGGCCGTCGCCGTCGCCGTCGTCAGCCACGGGAGGGAGCGGCGCACCTCGATCGTCCGCCCGTACAGGGCCCGCATCCGGGCCGCGCCATCGGCCCTGCCCAATTCGGACAGGTCGGCGGGCAGTTCGGGCCGGATCGCGTCGTCCCCGCCCGGCCTCTCCTCCTTGAGCCCTTCGAGGGCGTACTCGTCGCCGTGGTAGACCACCGGCATCCCCGGCAGCGACATGAGGACGACCGCGGCCGCCCGGGCCCCCGCCGGGCCGACGGCAGTGGCGATCCGCGTGACGTCGTGATTGGAGATGAACGTCGCCGGCAGGAAGGATTCGAGGAGGCGGGCGTGGCGGCCGATCGTCCAGTCGAGTTCGAAGAGGTTGCGGTCGGCGATCGAGTGCCACACCGCCTGGCGCAGCTCGTACTCGGTGACGGAGTCGAAGCCCGAGGCGGCGACGATCGCCGCGTAGTCCCCGTGGATCACCTCGCCGAGGACGAAGAGATCGGGGTGCGATCGGCGCACGCGGCCGATGATCTGCGACCATGCCGCCGAATCGACCGCGTAGGCCGCGTCCAAGCGGAAGGCGTCTGCCCCTCGGTCGCACCAGTAGTCCATGATCGACACGACGAGATCCCGGGTCGCCGCCGATCGGTGGTCGAGCTGGACGAGATCGTCATGCCCCTCGAACACCTCGAGATGGAGGCGCCCGTCCCAGCCGGGGCGTCTGTCGAGGAGGGCCGCGGCCGGCGCGGCCTCCCCCCGCTCCTCGTAGTCGGCGACGAGTCGATGACCGCGGGAGACGTGGTTGAAGACGCCGTCGAGCATGACCGCGATCCCCCGCCGGTGGGCCTCGTCGATGAGGTCGATGAGATCGGATTCGTCGCCCAGTCGCGGATCCACGCGGAAGTGATCGAGGGTGTCGTAGCCGTGGGAGGAGGACTCGAAGACCGGGCCGAGCTGGAGCCCGTCGCAGCCGAGCCGCTGCACCTCGTCGAGCCACCCGATGACCCGTCGCAGCCTGTGCCGCTCGGGATCGCGCGAGGCCGTGAGCGCACCGACCGCCGTCATCGGGTTCGCGTGCCACCAGATCCGCCGTCCCATGCCCTCCCCGCTGCGCATGCCGCTCCCCTCCCGCCCATCGCATTCCCCGTGCGGTGAGCAAGAGTACCCCCGCGCCCGTAGAATTGAGATGAATCCATTAATCCTGGCGAAGAGGTCATCATGGAGCAGCGAGCACTCGGCCGCACCGGAGCCCGGGCATCGGTCATCGGCGTCGGCACCTGGCAATTCGGCACCGACTGGGGCGACGTCCCCATCGAGGACGCCCACGCCCTCCTGCGCGGATGCGTCGACTCCGGCGTCACCTTCGTCGACACGGCGGACGTGTACGGCGACGGGCGCTCCGAGCGCTTCATCGGCTCCTTCGTCAACGCGCTCGACGAAGCCGAGCGCCCCTTCGTCGCCACGAAGATGGGACGTCGCGTCGAGCAACGCCCCGAGAACTACACCGAGGAGGCATTCCTGGCCTGGAACGACCGCTCCCGGGAGAACCTCGGCGTCGACACCCTCGACCTCGTTCAGCTCCACTGCCCCCCGACCGAGGTCCTCGCCGACCCGGCCACGTGGGACGCCCTCGATCGGATGGTCGACGAGGGGCGGATCCGCCACTACGGGGCCTCCGTGGAGACCTGCGAGCAGGCGCTCCTGGCCATGGAGCGCGGCGCCTCGACGATCCAGATCATCATCAACCTCTTCCGCCGCAAGCCCCTCGAAGAGGTCCTCCCCGCCGCCATCGACCGCGGAGTCGGCATCATCGTCCGCGTCCCCCTGGCCTCCGGTCTCCTGTCGGGCCGCTACACCCGCGACACGTCCTTCGCCGCCTGCGACCACCGGACGTACAACCGCGACGGCTCCGCCTTCGACATCGGCGAGACCTTCTCGGGCGTGCCCTACGAGGTCGGCGTCGACGCCGCCGCCGAGTTCACGCGCCTGTGCGCGGAATTCGGCCCCGAAGGGGCCGCTCCCGCCCAGATCGCCCTCAAGTGGATCACTCAGCTCGACGGCGTCACCACCGTCATCCCCGGCGCCCGCAACCTCGAGCAGGCCGCCGCCAACGCCGCGGCCGCCGCGCTGCCGCCCCTGTCCGATGACTTCGAGGCGGCCCTCGCCGACCTCTACGACCGGAGGATCCGCGCGCACGTCCACGACCGCTGGTGAGCAGAGCCGTCGACGGCGCCGGGCCCGGAGGATCGTCCTCCGGGCCCGGCCCGCTCCCGCGCCGCTTCCGCGGCCTTATCCCAGGCTGATCGGCTTGACGATGTCGGCGACGATCAGCAGCGCGCTCATCGCCATGAGCAGTCCGCCGACCGCCCACGTCAACGGCACCAGTCGAGCAGTGTCCGCGTGCCCCGGATCGGGCCGGCCCCGCACGCGTGCCCACGAGCGCCTCGCCGCCTCGTAGAGGGCCCCAGCGATGTGCCCGCCGTCCAGCGGCGGCAAGGGGATCAGGTTGAAGACGAACAGCGCCATGTTGAGAGAGGCCAGCAGCGACAGGAGCAGCGCCGCCCTCTGACGGGCGTCGCCCGCGCCGAGCCCCGACTCCCCCGCCGTGACCTCGCCGGCCAGGCGTCCGACCCCGACGACGGAGACCACTCCCGACGGATCCCGCGGCGCCCCGGTCGCAAGGGACTCGACGACGTCCCACACCGCCATCGGCAGGCGCACGACAACCGCCGCCGTCCCCGTGAACATCCCCCACGTCGCCCGGGCGACATCGCCGACCGAGCCGGGGGCGTAGACGCTCCTCGAGGTCACCCCGATAAGGCTCCCCCGCCCCGTGTCGACCGGGGTCACGTCGAAGGAGAGGCGCTCCCCCCGCCGGTCCACGACGAGAACGGACGGCCCGGCGCCCGACGAGGCCACGGCCTCCTGGAAGGACGCCCAATCGGCCACCGGCTCGCCGTTCCACGAGACGATCTCGTCGCCGGCCTCGACCCCGGCAGCAGCAGCCGGCCCGGGCCGCGCGGACACCTCGGCGGCGACCTCGTCGACCGTCAGCGACGCCGCCGGCACGCCGATCCCCAGGATCGTCGTCGCCGTCAGAACCACGCAGATCAGGAGGTTCATCACCGGCCCCGCCGCCATGACGACGACCTTGCGCCCGGCGGAGAGCCGATAAAAAGCCCGGTGCTCGGCGCCCGCCGGCAGCTCCTCGGCGCACGCGAGCCTCGCCTCCTCCGCCAGCGTCGGACGGCCCCCGCGGGTCGTCGTCCGCGTCCCCGGACGGGCCGGACCGTACATCCCGAGGATCCGCACGTACCCGCCCAGGAGGATCGCCCGGAGGACGTAACGGGTCCGGCCGACGCGCCGACTCGCCAGCGCCGGTCCGAACCCGACCGAGTACTCGGGCACGAGCGCGCCGAAGCGCTTCGCGGGGATCATGTGCCCCACCTCGTGCAGGCCCACCGAGACCAGCAGGCCGACGACGATGACGACGACCCCCCACAGGGCTCCCATCAGCGCCCCCTACGCGCCGCCGCCTCGGCGGCCCGCGCCCGCGCCCACTCCTGGACGTCGAGGATCGCCCCCAGATCCGGGTCGGTGACGCCCTCATGAGACTCCACCACCTCGAACAGGCAGTCGACGATCCCGAGCCAGTCGAGCCGCCCGGCGACGAAGGCCTCGACGAGGACCTCGTTCGCCGCGTTGTACACCGTCGGGTGGGTCGGCGACTCGGCGACGGCCCGGCGGGCCAGCTCGACGGCTCCGAAAGTCTCGTCGTCGACCGGCTCGAAGGTCCACGACTGCGGGGCATCCCAGCTCAACGGGTCCTCAACGCCGTCGAGGCGCTCGGGCCACGTCAACCCGAGCGCGATCGGCAGCCTCATGTCCGGCGGGGACGCCTGGAGCGTCGTCGCCCCGTCGACCCACGTGACCATCGAGTGGACGATCGACTGCGGGTGGACGGTCGTGACGATGCGCTCGGGCGCGACGTCGAAGAGGAGATGCGCCTCGATGAGCTCGAGCCCCTTGTTGACAAGGGTCGAGGAGTTGATCGTGACGACCGGGCCCATCGCCCACGTCGGGTGGGCGAGCGCCTGCTCGGGGGTCACGTCGGCCAGATCGGCCCGGGTGCGCCCTCGGAACGGGCCCCCCGACGCCGTCAGGACGAGGGCGGCGACCTCCGAGCGCCCGGTGACCACCGGCGACGTCAGGCCCTTCTCGTGGACCCCCGAGGCGAGGGCCTGGGCGATCGCCGAGTGCTCGGAGTCCACGGGGACGATCTGGCCGGGGCGGCGCAGGGCCTTGGCGACGAGGTGGCCGCCGACGACGAGCGACTCCTTATTCGCCAGTGCCAGGGTCGCGCCCGTTTCGAGGGCGGCGAGCGTCGGCTCGAGGCCGACCCCGCCGGTGATCCCGTTGAGGACGACGCCCCCCGGGGCCAGGCGCGCCGCCTCAGCGGCGGCGTCCGGGCCGACGAGGAGAGTCGGCGGGGGAAGCTGCGGGGCGAGTGCGCGGATCGCCTCGAGGAGCTCGTCCGCGACGGGGGCCGCCACGGCGACGACGGGGACGCGGTGGTCGACGCACTGACGCGCGAGGAGCCCGATGTTCCCGCCCCCCGCGGCCAGGGCCGCGACCCGCAGGCGCGTCGGATGGGAGGAGATGACGTCGAGCGCCTGGGTGCCGATCGATCCGGTGGACCCCAGGAGGACGACGTCGCGCGGCCCGGCTTCAGTGTCGCTCATCGGGCTCAGTCGACGGCCAGGAGGATCTCGATGGCGCGTCCCAGATAGGCGTCGACCGGGCCCTCCGCGTAGGCCTTCGATCCGCGGGCCGATTGGAACACGGCCTGGCGGATCTCGTCGGCGGTGATGTCCCCCCGGTCGTCGAAGTAGGCGGCGAGGCGCTCGAGGAGATCATCGACCTCGTCGATGGCGTAGCCGCGTCCCGACTGGGGATGGGCGAAGCGCTCGCCGCGGGGGCGCTGAAGACGCGGGTAGAGGGTCGTCGCCCGGTCGGCCACGCGGTCGTACCAGGCGGATTCCCCGTTGACCGCGACATGGTCGGCGCGGTCCCGCTGGACGAAGGCCGCCTCCAGGCGGTTCATCGCCGAGTCGACGGCGTCGATGCGGTAGCCGCGGCGCGTCAGGGTGAACGTCGCCTGGCGGACCTGCTCGGCGCTGAACTGCTCGGCGGGCACGCCCCCCTCGTAGGCGCGGCGTGCATCCTCGAAGAAGGCGTCGACCGAATCGGGATCGTAGCCCTTGTGGAAGAATCCCACGGTCGGGAAGGCCTCGCTCATCGTGTCTCCTGCTCCGTCTCGTCGTGTGCCGCGCGCGCGGCACGGGCCTTGCGGGAGACCGCGGTCGCGAGCTGACCGCAGGCCCCGTCGATGTCCGATCCGCGGGTATCGCGGATCGTCGTGGAAATCCCATTGTCCCTCAGCGTCGTGACGAAAACGTCCTGAGCGCGCCGAGTCGACGCCGTCCAGATCGACCCGGGGGTCGGATTGAGGGGGATCGGGTTGACGTGCGCCCATCCGTGGCCGCGGGCGTTGAGCTCGTCGGCCAGGAGCCGGGCCCTCCACTCCTGATCGTTCATGTCCCGGATCAGCGCGTACTCGATGGACACGCGCCGGCCCGTCGCGAGGAAGTAGGAGCGGGCGGCGTCGAGGAGCTCACCGACCTTCCACCGCGAGTTGATGGGGATCAGCTCGTCGCGCAGCTCGTCGTCGGGGGCGTGGAGGGACACCGCGAGGGTCACCGGCATGCCCTCGCCCGCGAGTTTGCGGATCGCCGGGACGAGGCCGACGGTGGAGACCGTGATGTTGCGCGCCGACATCCCGAAGCCCTCGGGCGCAGGGTCGATGAGTCGGCGCAAGGCCGCCACGACGACCTTGTAGTTCGCCAGGGGCTCTCCCATCCCCATGAAGACGACGTTCGAGAGCCGGGTCGGCCCGCCCTCGAGCAGCCCATCTCGGGCCGCGACCTGCGCCTCGCGCACCTGATCGATGATCTCGGCGGTCGACAGGTTCCGGGTCAGCCCCATCTGCCCGGTCGCGCAGAACGGGCAGGCCATGCCGCATCCGGCCTGCGAGGAGATGCACAGGGTCGTGCGCTCGGGGTAGCGCATGAGGACCGACTCGACGCGCGCCCCGTCGAAGAGCTCCCACAGGTGCTTGATCGTCAGCCCACGGTCGGCCCGCAGGGAGGCCACCTCGGTGACCAATCCCGGCAGGAGGTTCGAGCGGATCGTCTCGTCCATCGAGGCCGGCAGGTCGCTCATGGCCTCGGGATCGGCGGTGAAGCGCTCGAAGTAGTGACGGGAGAGCTGATCGGCGCGGAACGCCGGGAACCCCGCCTCCGTGAGGATCCGCTTGCGTCCCGCCAGGTCGAAGTCGGCCAGGTGCGCGGGGGCCTTGCCGCGCCTCTTAGCGGCGAAGGACAGGACCGGCCTGGCATCCGGGCTCGTCGCCCCCTCCGGCGCCTGGTCGGTGGGCCACACCTGCCGACCGCGCCCTCCGGCGAATTCGACGCTCATGCGCCCCCTCCCACCGCTGCCGCGACGATCATGTAGACGACGGGCGCCGACATGAGGATCGCGTCGATCCTGTCGAGGACTCCCCCGTGGCCGGGCAGCAGGCCCGACATGTCCTTGAGCCCGGCCTCGCGCTTGATGAGGGACTCCGTGAGATCCCCCATCGTCCCGACGACGGCCCCGCACACGCCCAGGAGGAGGCCCCACGCCGGGCGCCCGCCGAGCCACCACATGCCGACGACGCCGATCGCCGTCGTCGCGACGACGGAGCCGCAGAAGCCCTCCCAGGACTTCTTCGGGGAGAGCCGGGGGGCCATCGGGTGCTTGCCGAAGAGAACGCCCGCGGCCCATCCCCCGGTGTCGTTGCCGATGATCAGGAGGATGAAGACCCCCAGAACCCGTGCGTCGCCGGTCTTGGCGAGCATGAGGAGGACGAAAGAGGCGAGGAAGGGGATGTAGACGGCGGCGAAGATCGAGGCGACGACGTCGATGATCCGGGTCGAGGCCCCCGGGCTCAGCAGCCGCCAGGCGATGACGGCGAAAACCGTGAGGTACAGGGCGAAGAGCAGGGCCTCCGGGCCCAGCGTCCAGGCGCAGGTGACCATCCCGACGGCCCCCACGTACAGGGGGGCCATCGTCAGTTCGATGCCCATCCGGGCGAAGGCCCCCCCGAGCTCCCACAGCGCCGCCCAGGCCAAGGCGACGACGACGAGGACGAAAAGCGGGCGGAAGAGGAAGAGGGGGATCGCCACGGCCGATGCGAGCAGGACGCCCGTCGTGATCGCGGCCGGCAGATTGCGCCCGGCCCTGCCCGTGGAGGACAGGACCGCCCCCTCCCGGGTCGGACCGGGGTGGAGAATCCGGTCCAGCGCGCTGGAGGGGGATTCGGTCGTCATCAGATCGTCAGGAGCTCGCTCTCCTTGGCGGCCAGGAGAGCGTCGATGGAATCGGTGTGCGCCTTGGTCGCGGCCTCGAGGGCCTTCTCGGCGCGATCGACCTCGTCCTCGCCGGCCTCGCCGTCCTTCTTCAAGCGGTCGAGGGACTCCTTGGCCTTGCGGCGCACGTTGCGCACGGCGACCCGGGCGTCCTCCGCCTTGCCCTTGGCCTGCTTGACGTAGTCGCGACGGCGCTCCTCGGTCAGGGCCGGCAGGACGACCCGCACGACGTTGCCGTCGTCGGTCGGGTTGACGCCCAGGTCTGACTCGCGCAGGGTCTTGAGGATCTCCTGGGTCGCGGTGCGGTCGAAGGGCGAGATGAGGACGGTGCGGGCCTCGGGGATCTGGAAGGACGCGAGCTGCTGCATGGGCGTCGGCGACCCGTAGTAGTCCACGAGGAGCTGGTCGAACATCCCGGACGTCGCGCGCCCGGTGCGGATGTTGGCGAATTCGCCGGAGGCGGCCTCGACGGCCTTGTCCATCTTTTCCTCTGCTTCGAGGAGGATATCGTCGATCACTGGGGCTCCTATGGTTTCAGTCGTGTGCCGTGACAAGCGTACCGATTGTTCCACCGAGCAGGGCGGTCGTGACATTCCCAGGATCGGACATTCCGAAAATCCTGGTCGTCAACCCGTTGTCACGGCACAGGGCCAGGGCGGTGGCGTCGATGACCTTGAGGTCCCGCGTCAGCGCCTCGGAGTAGGTCAGCTCGTCGAAGCGCCGGGCCCGCGGATTGCGGTTCGGGTCGTCGTCGTAGACTCCGTCGACGCCGTTCTTCGCGACGAGGAGCTCATCGCAGTGGGTCTCGAGGGCGCGCTGGGCCGAGACCGTGTCGGTCGAGAAGTACGGCATTCCCGCTCCGGCGCCGAAGATGACGACGCGCCCCTTCTCGAGGTGGCGGATCGCGCGCAACGGGATGTAGGGCTCGGCGACCTGGGTCATCTGGATCGCCGACTGGACGCGCGCCGCGGCGCCGGCCTGCTCGATGAAGTCCTGAAGGGCGAGGGCGTTCATCACGGTCCCGAGCATCCCCATGTAGTCGGCGCGGGCGCGGTCCATCCCGGCCTTGGCGAGTTGGGCTCCGCGGAAGAAGTTGCCGCCGCCGACGACGATGGCGACCTCGACGCCCTGGCGAACGGCCTCGGCGATCTGCTGGGCGACGCTGCGCACCACTGCGGGGTCCAGCCCCACGGCGCCGCCGCCGAAGGCCTCTCCGGAGAGTTTGAGGAGGACGCGTCGGTTGGTGGTCATGGGGTTCCCTTCTCGGTGGTTCGTGAGGACGGTGTTATCTGAACAGCGTAATGGCCCCGCCCAATGCGGGCGGGGCCATGACGGCGGGTCAGGCTCCGACGTGGACGCGCACGAAGTCGGTGACCTTCGCGCCGGCCTCGTCGAGGACCTTGCCGACGGACTTCGAGGGGTCGCGGGCGAATGCCTGGTCGACCAGGCAGTTGTCCTTGAAGAAGGCCTCGATGCGCCCGTCGACGATCTTGCCGACGATGTGCTCGGGCTTGCCCTCTTCGAGGGTGATCTTCTCCAGGGTCGCCCGCTCCTTCTCGAGGACGTCCGCGGGAACGTGCTCGCGGTCGAGGTAGAGCGGCATGTAGGCGGCGACGTGCATCGCGATGTCGTGGGCGACGGGGGCTCCCGCGGCATCGGTGGCGACGAAGACACCAACCTGCGGGGGCAGGTCCGGGCTGGTCTGGTGCAGGTAGAGGTCGACGTTCTCGCCCTCGACGCGCACGACCCGGCCGATCTGGAGCTTCTCGCCGATGACCGCGGCCATCGAGTTGAGCTGATCCTGAACGGTGCTGTCGCCCATGGGGGCGGCCAGGAGGGTCTCGACGTCGGCGGCGCCGGAGGCGACGGCCGCAGCGAGGACCTCGGTCGCGAAGTCGATGAACTTCTGGTTCTTCGCGACGAAATCGGTCTCGGAGTTGACCTCGACGAGGACGCCCACGCCATCGGCGCTCTGGGCGGCCAGGAGGCCGGCGGAGGCCGAGCGGCCCTCGCGCTTGGACAGGGACTTGAGGCCCTTGAGGCGGATGATCTCGAGCGCCTTCTCGGCGTCTCCGTCGGCCTCGGTCAGGGCCTTCTTAACGTCCATCATGCCGGCGCCGGTCTGCTCGCGCAGCGCCTTGACGTCGGCGGCGGTGAAGTTCGCCATTACGGTGTTCCTTCCTGGAAGTGGAGTCAGTCCTGGGCGGGGGCCTCGGCGGCCGGCTGCTCGGGGGCGGCGTCGGCCTGCTCGGCGGAGTCGCCGGCCAGGAGCTCGCGCTCCCACTCGGCCAGCGGCTCGGCGGCGGCGTCGGCCTGCTCGCCCGAGGGCTTGCGGGCCTCGGAGCGGGCGAGGAGGCCGTCGGCGACGGCGTCGGCGATGACGCGGGTCAGCAGGGCGACGGCGCGGATCGCGTCGTCGTTGCCGGGGATCCGGTAGTCGACCTCGTCGGGGTCGGCGTTGGTGTCGAGGATCGCGACGATCGGGATGTTGAGCTTGCGGGCCTCGGAGACGGCCAGGTGCTCCTTCTTCGGATCGACGATCCACACGGCCGAGGGGACCTTGACCATGTCGCGGATGCCGCCGAGGGTGCGCGTGAGCTTGTCCTTCTCACGGCTCATCATCAGGAGTTCCTTCTTGGTGTGGCCGGAGGCGGCGACGTCCTCGAAGTCGATCTGCTCGAGCTCCTTCATGCGCTGGAGGCGCTTGGAGACCGTGTTGAAGTTGGTGAGCATGCCGCCGAGCCAACGGTGGTTGACGTAGGGCATGCCGACGCGCTGCGCCTGCTCGGCGACGGCCTCCTGGGCCTGCTTCTTCGTGCCGACGAAGAGGATGATCCCGCCGTGGGCGACCGTCTGCTTGACGAAGTCGTAGGCGATGTCGATATCGGCGATCGTCTGCTGCAGGTCGATGATGTAGATGCCGTTGCGCTCGGTGAGGATGAAGCGCTTCATCTTCGGGTTCCAGCGTCGGGTCTGGTGGCCGAAGTGGACGCCGGACTCCAGGAGCTGGCGCATGGTGACGACTGCCATTGCATCGTCCTTCCCCCGCTTCCGCGGGATCTTCGGGGCTCGACGCCCCGTGATATTGGGTTGACGCCCGGCCGGAAGCCCCGGTTCGGGCCCTAGTGCCATGACCGGCGCCTCCTAACTAAAGGACCGCGGCGCCGCGCCCCGCGCCCGAACCGCCGATGACGGGGGACGCGGAAATGGCACGCGAAGTCACCCGCGCGAACGGGTGCCCCAGTAGTTTAGACCACGTCGGTATCGGCTCCGATCGACGAGGATGTGACGCTCCTCTCCGCGCTCGTCCACAGGGGGCCGTCCCGTCCCGCCGTCCACAGCCCACCTCTTGCGCAGTCGCGTCGACGGACGGGGGCGACCAGGCTCGGCGCATGGCCTTCCTCCGTCATCGAGTCCTCCCCGTCCTCGCGGCCTCCTGCCTCCTCGCGGTAGGAGCGCGCGCCTACTGCTCGTCGGCGGCGCCGGTCCACGATCCGACGTGGCGGTGGCCCACCTCCGGGCCGGTGCCCGTGACCCGGGCTTTCCTCCCCCCGGCGCGCGACTGGCTCCCCGGCCACCGGGGAGTCGATCTGGCGGCCCCGATCGGGAGCCTCATCGTCGCCCCCGCCCCGGGCACCGTGACCGTCGCCGGACGGATCGTCGACCGCGGCGTCGTCGCCATCGATCACGGCTCGGTCACGTCGTCCTTCGAACCCGTCCTCCCCCTCGTCGCAGTCGGCGAGGACGTGGCGGCCGGCCGGCCGATCGCCGTCGTCGAGCCCGGACACGATCCCGGCCCCCTTCATTGGGGCGCGAGAACCGGTCCGAAGCGCTATATCGATCCCCTGCGGATGCTCACCGGCCCGGCCCACCTCAAGCCGTGGGACGGCGGGGCGGACTCGTCCCCGATCCCGCCGGACGGGGTCGTCCCCCCTCTTGGATCAGGGGCCCTCACGCGGATCGGCCGGCGCGGACGGGCCCTCCGCGCCGAGCGAGCGCGTGATCGCTACGTCGCCCGCCGTTTCCTCGCGCTCACCGAACTGCGCGCCGAGCGAGCGCCTGATCGGTCATGCCCGCGGGTGGGCCTGACGGTAGACCGATGAGAGCCGCCCCGCATCGACATGGGTGTAGCGCTGGGTCGTCCGCAGGGAGGAGTGACCGAGGATCTCCTGGACGGCGCGCAGATCGGCGCCTCCCTGAAGGAGGTGGGTCGCCGTCGTGTGGCGCAGCGCATGGGGGGCGAGATCGCGCACGCCCGCGATCGCGCACATCCGGTGGATCATCGTCCGCACGATCCTCTGGTCGATCCTCCCCCCGCGCCGGCCCAGGAAGAGGGCGCACCCCGACGAGGCGCCGAGCAGCGCCGGACGGCCCCGCTCCATCCACGCCCCAAGGGCTCGCCCGGCTTCGTCGGTGAAGGGCACGGTCCGCTCCTTATCTCCCTTGCCGACGACCCGTAGCGTCGCCGACGCCGTGTCGATCGAGCCCGTGTCGAGGGAGCACAGTTCGGCGACGCGGATCCCGGTCGCGTAGATCGTCTCCAGGATCGCCCAGTCCCTCAGGGCGACGGGTCCGTCGACGGATCGGGCGCGCGCATGGTCGAGGAGCATGGCGGCATCGTCCTCGTCGATGACGCGCGGGAGGCGCTGGTCGGGCCGCGCCGACATGAGGACCAGCGAGGGGTCCTTATCGAGGATCCCGTGATCCTTCGCCCAAGAGCAGAAACTTCGGATCGACGAGGTCTGACGCGACAGCGAGGACCGCGAGGCCCCGGTCGCGGCCCGGGCCGAGAGCCATGATCGCAGGGCCCGCGGGCGGACGAGGGAGCGCAGGTCCTCCGCCGTCGCCCCCCCTCCCGGGCCGAGGGACTCGAGCAGGGACAGGACATCCGACCCGTAGGCCCGCACCGTGTGCTCGGACAGCCCTCGGGAGTGCTCGAGGTGGTCGAGCCACTGCTCGTAGGGGCTGGACTCGCGCATGTCCGTCATGCTACCCGCCTCCTCCGCCATCCCGATGAGTCGGAGACGACCCACCCGGCGAGTTCGAGGCCGGCGAGGGCCACGAGGACCTCGCGCTCCGACAGCCCCGAGGAGCGGGCCAGCGCCGACAGCCCCGCGCGAGCACGCACGGGAAGGGCCTCCCACACGCGGCGCTGGCCCGCCTCCAAGGCATGCGCCCCGTGGTCCTCCTCGACGGGCGAGGAGAAGAGGGCCCCCTGAGCGCCGGCCCCGATCGGGTCGATCATCTCGACGACGTCGTCCGCGTCCCGGATGAGTTCCGCGCCGTTGCGCATCAGCGCATGACACCCCTTCGAGGCGTGGGACGAGAGGGGGCCCGGAACGGCCCCGACGGGCCGTCCCAGATCGAGCGCGCGCCTGGCCGTCGCCAGGGCCCCCGACCTCTCCCCGGCCTCGACGACGACCGTGCCCGCGCCCCAGGCGGCGATCACGCGGTTGCGCCCGAGGAACCGCCAGGCGGCGGGGCGCCAGGACGGAGGAACCTCCGAGACGAGAGCCCCGCCGGAATCGACGATCCTCGTGAAGTCGTCGACGTGGGCCTTCGGATAGGGGTTCGCCAGGCCGCCGGCCATGACGGCGACAGTCGGGGCGCCGGCGTCGAGGGCCCCGCGGTGCGCGGCGATGTCGATGCCGAAGGCCCCGCCGGAGACGACGACGCGGCCTCGATCGGACAGTTCGAACGCGAGGTCCCGGGCCGTCCTGATGCCCGCCTGCGTGGCGGCCCGCGCGCCGACGATCGACACCGACGGCCGGCGCGGGATCCGGCCCCGGACCCAGAGGGCCGCCGGCGCATGCGCGCCGAGCAGGTCGAGGGCCTCCGGCCACTCGGGATCATCCCGGGCGACCACCCGGATCCCCCGTCGCTCGGCCCCCTCGAGTTCGGCATCGACGTCCCATCCGGAGCACCGGGGATGCCACCGGGCCCATGCGCCCGCCCAGTCCCTCCCGGGGCCGGTGAGCGAATCCGGCAGGGGGCCGGGCTCAGGGGCCTGCGCCCACCGGCGCGCCCGCTCGTCCCCCAGCGCCAGGCGGAGCGCGTGGGCGTAGGGGTCGTCCGGCTCGATGATGCCCGTCCACCACGCGGCGCGCCGCGTCGCCTCGTCACAGATCCCCATGGGGTCCTCCTGTTCTCAGTTGAAGGGCGCGCGCCACGTCGCACTGATCGGGGGCGGGGCGGCCGTCGAGATCGGCGAGGGTCCACATGAGGCGCAGGACCCGGTCGGCGCCGCGCATCGACACGGTCCCCCGGTCGACCGCCCGGTCGAGGGAGTCGACGATCCTCGGATCGATCCCCGATTCGGTTCTCAGCCACCGGCCCGGCAACTCGGCGTTGACCCTCCACGGGGTGGAGGCGAGCCGATGTCGAGCCCTCTGCCTCGCGGCCGATACCCTCTCGCGCACCTGGGCCGATGACGGTCCCGGGCCGACGGCGAGGTCCGCCCGAGTGGGGGCGCGCATGGCGACGGTGATGTCGATGCGATCGAGGAGCGGCCCGGACAGGCGCGACATGTAACGACGCCGGGCCAGGGAGGAGCACGTACACGGGCGCGCCCGCGTCGATCCCCCGCACGGGCACGGATTCGAGGCGAGGACGAGCTGGAACTTCGCCGGGTACCGGGCCCGGATCTTCGACCGGTGGATCGTGATCTCCCCGTCCTCAAGCGGTTGCCGCAGCGCGTCGAGCACCGAGGGGGAGAACTCTGCGGCCTCGTCGAGGAGAAGAACGCCGCCATGGGCCAGGGAGGCCGCTCCCGGCAGGATCACCGACGTCCCGCCGCCGATGAGGGAGGCCATCGTCGCCGAGTGATGGGGGGCCTGCAGCGGGGGCCTGCGGATCAGCCGCGTGGTCCCCAGCTCCCCGGCGAGGGAGTGGAGTGAGGTCGAGGTCAGGGCCGTCGCGTCGTCGAGCTCCGGCAGGATCGTCACGAGGCGGGAGGCGAGCATCGTCTTACCCGCACCGGGCTCTCCGACGAGGAAGAGATGGTGGCCGCCCGCGGCGGCGACCTCGAGAGCCCCGATCGCCTCGTTCTGACCGCGCACATCGGCCAGATCACTGGCGGCCCCTCGTTCCTCCGGAGTTCTCCGGGCCGGTTCGGCCGCCGGAGCCGATCGGGATCCTCTGGCCCTCGGGCGCGCCGCCTTCCCACCCGCCCAGGCGACGAGGTCGGCGAGGTGGTCGAATCCGACGACGTCCATCCCGGGGATCAGCGCGGCCTCGTCGACGCCGTCGGAGGCGACGACGGCCCGATCGATCCCCTGCGACCTGGCGGCGATCAGGGCGGGGAGGATCCCGCGGACGGGCCTCATCGACCCGTCCAGTCCCAGCTCGGCGATGAGGACCGCCCCGTCGAACGGTCCGGGCGGCAGGCTCCCCGCGGCGATGAGGACAGACGCGGCGATCGCCGCGTCGAACCCCGAACCGGATTTGGGCAGTCCAGCCGGCGAGAGATTGACGGTGACCCTCGAGTCGAGGACCTCCAGACCGCACGACTGGAGGGCGGAGCGGACGCGCTCCTTGGACTCGCGCAGCGAGGCGTCGGGCAGGCCGACGAGGGTGAAGGCGACCATGCCCCGCCCGACGTGGGTCTCGACGTCGACGAGTGCGCCCTCTAATCCGATGAGCGCGACGCTTCGGGCGACCGCCAGCGCGTCGGCGCTCACGACAGCCCCTCGACCCAGTCGATGCGGGCCCCGCATTCGCGCAGATCCGTCATCCGGTCGGCGACGGCCCGCCGCGCGCTGGCCCGGTCCGGCACCGTGATGGCGATGGCGTCGACCCGCGCCCTCGCCCGAGTCCCGGTGGCCCGGAGCCAGGCGCCCCCGAGCCCTCTCAGGCGCCGGAGCTTGCGCGAGTCGACGGCCTCAAGGGCGGAGCCGAGCCGATTGCCGACGCGCGTCTTGACCTCGATGACGACAATGGTTCCCGAGGCCGGATCGGCGGCGATCAGATCGATCTCCCCCCGCCTGCCGTCGCGCCAGTTCCGCCCGAGCACCGTCAGCCCGGCCTCGTCGACGACGGCGGCAGCCGTGTCCTCCCCCGCCAGTCCCAGGTCGCGCCTGATGTCCTTCATCCGGATCACCTCCGGGGCCAGCGTGGCGCGCATCCGGCCCCGGCGACCAGGAGGCGCCCCCGCCCTGTGGAGGGCCGAGGGCGCCGGTCGCCTGTGGATGGGGCTGCGCCGGCTCAGGGGATGTCGAGCTCCGGCTTGGACAGCTCCTCGACGTTGACGTCCTTGTAGGTGATGACTCGCACCGAGCGCACGAAGCGCGACGACCGGTAGATGTCCCACACCCACGCGTCCGTCAACGAGAGCTCGAAGAAGACGTCGCCGCCGACGGGACGGGCCTGCACATCGACCTGGTTGCACAGGTAGAAGCGCCTCTCGGTCTCGACGACGTACTTGAACAGGCCGATGACGTCGCGGTACTCGCGGAACAGCTCGAGCTCGAGGGTGTTCTCGTAGCCTTCAATATCCTCATTCACCCGACCATCATCCCTTCTTCCGCCCCGGTTGCGCACCACGGGCCCCGGCATGGCCCGTCACCCCCGGCAGCCTCCACGACCTGCGGTGCTCCCGGCAGGCCCCCAGGCCCGCCAGTCCCGCGATATGCGCCGGCGACGCGTAGCCGACGTTATGCGCCCAGTCGTAGCCCGGGTCCTCCAGGGCGCGCATATGCGCGTCCCGCGCCTCCTTGGCGATCACCGAGGCCGCCGCGACGACCGCGCAGGACGCATCGGCCTTGACCCGCGTGACGACGTCGAACGGCGACAGGACCGGCGCTTCAGGGCCGCCGCGCGGCCCGGCGAGCAGATCCTCGGGCGGGGAGAGCCAGTCGTGGGATCCGTCGAGGAGGACGCCCCCGGGGGTCCTCCCCCTCCCGACGACCTCGGCCAGGGCCCGCAGCCCCGCGGTCCTGAGCGCCGCGATGATCCCCCATCGGTCGATCTCCCCGGGGGACGCCCATCCGACCGCGCAGTCGAGGACCCACGCGCGCACCCGGGGCTCGATCCGGGCTCGCGCCCGCGCGGTCAGCGCCTTCGAATCCGTCAGCCCCTCCGGTGGGTCCGCGCACGTCCCGTCGACGAGCGCGACGCCGACCGCGACGGGCCCCGCCAAGGCCCCGCGGCCGACCTCGTCCATTCCGGCGACGATCCCCCAGTCGCGCGCGAGGAGCAGTTCGTCCCGACGCGACGCCGTCGTCATCTGGGCTCCGGGACGCTCGAGAAGGGCCCGGGATCGTTCAGGCCCGACGCCCAATGGCCGAAGGGCCAGATCACGGCGGCGACGGTGCCGACGATCGCGTCGACCGAGACGTAGGGAGTCTCCCCCGGACCCATATGGTAGCGGGAATCCGCGGAATTCGAGCGGTTGTCGCCCATGACCCACACCGCTGCCTCGGGCACGGTGACGTCGAATTCGATGAGGGAGGGGGCCTGCCCGTCCGCGACGTACGGCTCGTCGATGGGCTCCCCGTTGACCATCAGCCGCCCGCCGTCCCCGCAGCACTGGACACGGTCGCCGCCGACCCCGATGACGCGCTTGACGAGGGTCTGCTCCCCGTTGGCCGGGACGAGGCCGAGGAACTCGCCCACGGCCGATGCCCAGCGCCCGATGGTCGTCTCCGAGCCCGAGGCCGGCGGCAGCCATCCGAGTTCGTCGTCGAAGACGACGACGTCGCCCCTTTCGATGCTGCCGGTCAACGCGTCGACGCGATTGACGGCGATCCGGTCGTTCTCGACGAGGGTCGGGTTCATCGACGGCGAGGGGATCCAGAAGACCTGGACGACGAAAGCGCGCAGGAGAGTCGAGATGACCAGGGCGATGACGACGATCGTCGCGGCCTCGCGGATCCAGGCTCCCGGGCCCGTGCGCTCGGCCGCGTGGAGCCGATCGAGGTCCGCGATCGAGGGCGCATGCAGGGGGCCGGGGCTGTCACTCCGGTCGTTGTCTCCTCGTCGCTCGACCATGTTCCTCCTGATCGTCTGGTGGGGGCGGGCGAAGCGGCGGGCCCGGCCCCTTGACGGGACCGGGCCCGCGCCGGTCAGTGCCGAAGGGTCACTCCGCGCTGCCCGAGCGGTGCTCCTTGATCTTCGCAGCCTTGCCGTGAAGATTGCGCAGGTAGTAGAGCTTCGCCCGACGGACATCGCCCTTGGTGACGACCTCGATATGGTCGATCGTGGGGGCGTTGACCGGGAACGTGCGCTCGACTCCGACGCCGAAGGACACCTTGCGGACCGTGAACGTGGCGGACACGCCGTGGCCGCGGCGGGCGATGACGACGCCCTGGAAGATCTGGATACGAGACCGGCTGCCCTCGATGACCTTGACGTGCACCTTGACGGTGTCGCCCGCGCGGAACGCGGGGACGTCATCACGGATGGCTGCCGCGTCGACTGCGTCCAGCTTCTGCATTGTTACTCCTTGACGCACCTGCCGCAGGTCAGTCGCGCCGGATTCGGCAGGCTCGGGGCCTGCGTGATCGGCTCCTCTCGGACGCACCGGCGTCCCCCTGCGGCAGGATCCGCCGCGCCCGATCGGACCTCCTCAGTGTGCCACATCCGAGTCCTCCGGCCGAGCCCGCTCCCGCCTCACCGCGGGACGGCGGTCGTGAGTTTGCGCACGAGGACGACGTCGCGGTTCTCGACGCCGCCGACGACGAAGACCCGTCTCCCGGCGCGGGAAAAGCCGTGGCGCCGGTAGAAGCGCTGGGCCCTCGTGTTCGCCTCGTTCGTCCCCAAGACGATCTGGGAGGCCGCACCGGTCCTCTCGACGTCGACGACCGCCTCCTCGAGGAGGGCGCCGGCGATCCCCGACCCGTGCCACGCCTCGTCGACGTAGCACTTCGACAGGTAGGCGGCGCCGGGCGCGATCCGCCCGCCCACGAGTCCATCGGGCAGTCCGCGGGGCCCCGACAGGACCGTCAGGGTGTAGCCGACGAGGTCCGCGTCGACCTGGGCGACGAGGATGCGGTGAGCGGCGGGATCGGCGAGCATCTGATCGAAGGACTCGTCGGACAGCTCGGTACGGCAGAAGTCCTCGATGGCCTCGGCCGGCAGGGAGTCCGGGCAGGCCAGGGGGAAGGTTCGACGGGCCAGGGCGGCGATCCGGGGGGCCTCGTCGGGGCGGGCGGGGCGGATCGCCAGGGGGCGCGCCCCGGTCTCCGCGGCCGCGTAGCCTCGTGAGGCGAGGTGCTCGCGCGCGGCGCCGTCGAGGAGCCGGGCCGGCAGGGCCTCGACGAGATCGGGCCGGCGCTCGACCGTGCGGTCGATCGCGCGCTCCTGGCGCCATCTGCGGATGGCCCCGTGATCCCCTCCCAGGAGGACCTCGGGCACCTCGAGTCCGCGCCACGAGCGGGGACGGGTGTACGCGGGATACTCGAGGATCCCCGCCGAGTGGGACTCCTCGACGAGGGACTCCGGGTTCCCCATGAACCCGTCGAGGAGCCGGGTGACGGCTTCGACGAGGACGAGGGCGGCGGCCTCCCCCCCGTTGAGGACGTAGTCGCCGATCGAGTACTCGACGACCTCGCGCCCAGCGTCCCGGTAGTAGTCGGCGACCCTCTGATCGATGCCCTCATAGCGCCCGCAGGCGACGACGAGGTGGTCGGCGCCGGCCAGGTCCTCGGCCATCGCCTGAGTGAGGGGGGAGCCCGACGGGGTCGGGATCGCCAAGACGCGGCGCGCCCCCAGGGTCGACGCCTCGTCGACCCTGGGGTCCTGGGCGAGGACCTCATCGAGGGCCCGGCCCCATACGTCGGGGCGCATGACCATCCCGGCCCCTCCCCCGTAGGGGGCGTCGTCGACGCTGTGGTGCCGGTCGGTCGTCCATCCGCGCAGGTCGTGAACGCGCAGGTCGAGGAGACCGGATTGGCCGGCGCGGCCGATGAGGGACAGGTCGAGGGCGGTGAAGTACTGGGGGAAGATCGTCACCAGGTCGATGCGCATCAGCGGGCCCCGCGATCCCCCGCGTCGACGTCGGCGGCGTCGAAGAGCCCGGGGGGCGCGTCGACGACGATCCGTCCGCCCTCGATATCGACCTCGGGGACGAGGGCCCGGACGAACGGGACCATGACGTCCTCCCCGCAGGGGGCTCTGACGAGGAGGAGGTCCTGGGCCGCGCCCGGTTGGAGGCCGGTGACGACACCGAGCCCCTCCCCGCTCGGGGCGACGACCGCCAGCCCTTCGAGCTGATGCGGGTACCAGGCGTCCTCCTCGTGGTGCTCGTCGACGAGGAGCGCCGCCCCGCGCAGGGCTTCGGCTCCCTCGCGGGTCTCGACGCCGACGAAGCGGACGAGCATGCGGCCCTTGTGCACGCGCGAGGAGGCGATCTCGAGGGACGGCGTTCCGGGCAGGTCGGTCTCGAGGAGTGCCCCGAGCCGAAGGACGGAGGGGTCGTCGGAGCGGACGTCGAGGACGACTTCGCCGCGCAGGCCGTGGGCGGGTCCGATCACTGCGGCCGTGAGCTGCATGGAGGGCCTTTCAATGGGGAGCGGATGGGGTGGGAGGGACTGGCGATGGCCGAAGGGAGGGACCCGGCGGACCGGATCCCTCCCTTGATGACGGCGTGTCGAAGACGCGTCACTCGCGATCGGTATCGACGACGTCGACCCGGACGGGGCCTCGCGTCGACAGGGCACCAATCACGGTGCGGAGCGCGCGGGCGGTGCGCCCTCCGCGCCCGATGACCCGACCGAGGTCCTCGGGATTGACCCTGACCTCGAGCAGTTGGCCACGGCGCATCGACCTGGTCGAGACGCGGACGTCCTCGGGATGGTCGACGATGCCGCTGACGAGGTGCTCCAACGCGTCGGCGAGCATGCTCAGGCGTCCTCGCCGGCGTCTTCGGAGGCCTCGTCGTCGGACTCGGCGGAGGCGGCGGCCTCCTCCTCGGCCTTCTTCGCGGCTTCTTCCTCGGCCTTCTTCGCGGAGGCGGCGGCCTTCGACTTCTCAGCGGCGGACTCGGCGGCCTTGACGGCCTCGGCGGCCTGGGCCGCCTTGTCGGCCTCGGAGACGAGGACGCGCGAGACGGCATCGGCCTTGCCGTTGAACTTGGCGATGTCGCCGGTCAGCACGAGCAGGTTGCGGACCTGGTCGGAGGGCTGGGCGCCGACGCCGAGCCAGTACTGGGCGCGGTCGGAGTCGATGCGGATCGTCGACGGGTTCGGCTGGGGGTCGTAGACGCCGATCTCCTCGATGACGCGACCATCGCGCTTCTTGCGCGAGTCGACGACGACGACACGGTATGCGGCGGCGTGGATCTTGCCGACGCGCTTGAGACGGATGCGAACTGCCACTGGTGTGGTCACTCCTGTTTCGTGATTGATGTGGGGCTCTCGCCGACGAGGTGGGAACACGGGTCGGCGATCATCCCGGGACGCGTCCGAATGGGGCGAGAGGGTCCCCGGACGGGCGAGTACAGGGGAATTCTGCCATGCGGGGGCGGTTTTCCCCAATCATCGGAGCCCCTCGGCGGGTCCGGGGGGCGTGGGATCGCTCACGCGGAGGCGAGGGGTGCCCCTCGCGCGATGATCGCGGTGGGGGCGGCGAGGGCGTCGAGCCGCTCCGCGGGATCGTCGGCGAGGACGACGAGGTCCGCCGGCGCGCCCTCGTGGAGCGCGGGGAGCCCGAGCTCGCGGCGCGTCCTCCACGTCGCGGCGTCGAGGACGTCCCCGGCGGGCAGTCCGCGCTCGCGCCACAGTCTCATCTCCCGCAGGATCGTCCCGTGCTCCTGGTAGCCGCCCGAGTCGGTCCCCATGAGGAGGCGGACGCCCGAGTCGACGAGCATCGCGAAGTGCTCCCGGCGCAGGGCGTGCATCTCCCGCATCGTGCGCGCGTACACCGGGTACTTCGCTCCCGCCTGGTCGGCGAAGTCCGAGAAGAGCTCGACCTGGAGGAGGGTCGGGGTGACGAGGACGCCTCGGGCCGCGGCCTCCGCGGCCTGGTCCTCGTCCATGCCGGTGGCGTGCTCGATGTCGTCGACCCCGGCGGAGAGGAGGTCGTCGACGGTGCGGCGCCCGAAGGAGTGGACGGCGACGCGGGCGCCCGCGTCGTGAGCGGCGGCGACGGCGTCGATGAGCACCTCGCGCGGCCACAGCGGATCGAGATCCGAGTCGGCCCCGTTCGACCGGTCGATCCAATCGCCGACGATCTTGATCCACGGGTGGGAGGCGGCCTGCTCGGCGACGAGGCGGGGCAGGTCCGCGGGCTTCTCGGCCTCGATCGGCAGGTCGCGGATGTAGCGGCGCGGACGCGCGATGTGCCTGCCCGCGCTGATGATCCGAGGGGCGACTGTCAGGTCCTCGAGGTCCGAGCAGTCGACCGGGGAGCCGCAGTCCCGCACGGCGAGGACGCCCGAGCGGACCGTCGCCTCGGCGTGAGCCCGCCGCGCGTCGGGCCCCGCGGGGCCTTCGGGTCCGATGCCGAGATGACAGTGGGAGTCGACGAGCCCGGGGATCGCGTACCCCGTGAGGTCGGCGGGCGCGTCGCTGTCGCACCGGTGGATCCCCGTCGCCCCGATCCGCCAGGACCCGCTCGTCCACTCGGCGTCGGCATCCGGTTCCGGGGACCACAGCATCCGGCCGGCGAAGATCACCTCATGCCGCCCAGGAGCCGCTTGACGTCGTCGGGCAGGTCGTCGACGGTGGGGCGCGGGGAGGGATCGGGCGCGGCCCCGAACGCCGACCCGGCCGCGGAGGAGGACCGGTGCTCCTGGGGCAGGAGGGCTTCGAGCTCCTGCTGCTTGCGCTTGGCGGGGTTGCCCGAGCGGGCGGCCTTCTTGACCTTCGCCTGAGCGGCCTTGGCCTTGCGGGCGTTGGCCTTCTGCTTGGCCTTCCCGCCGGATCCGGGCAGGGACCCCATGCCGGGGATCCTCCCGCCGGCCTGGCCCATCTGCCCCATCATGTCGCGGGCGGCCTCGAACCTTTTGACGAGGCCGTTGACGTCGGCGACCGTCATGCCCGACCCGCGGGCGATCCTCTGGCGGCGGGAGCCGTTGAGGAGCGAGGTGTCCCGGCGCTCGGCGGGGGTCATCGATCGGATGATCGCCTCGGCCCGGTCGACCTCCCGCTCGTCGAAGTTGTCGATCTGGTCGCGCAGTTGAGCGGCTCCTGGGATCATCCCGAGCATCTTCTTCATCGACCCCATCTTGCGGATCTGCTGAAGCTGGGAGAGGAAGTCCTCGAGGGTGAGCTGGCCGGCCATCGCCTTGGCGGCGACCTTCTCCGCCTCGGCCGCGTCCATGCGCTTCTCGGCCTGCTCGATGAGCGTCAGGACGTCGCCCATGTCGAGGATGCGCCCGGCCATGCGATCGGCGTGGAAGCGCTCGAAGTCGTCGAGGCCCTCGCCGGTGGAGGCGAAGAGGATCGGGGCCCCGGTGACGCCGCGCACGGACAGGGCGGCGCCGCCTCGGGCGTCGCCGTCGAGCTTCGACAGGACGACACCGGTGAATCCGACGCCGTCGCGGAAGGCCGAGGCGGTCTGGACCGCGTCCTGGCCGACCATGGCGTCGAGGACGAACATCACCTCGTGCGGGTCGACGGCCTGGCGGATCGCGACGGCCTGGGCCATCATCTCCTCGTCGACGCCGAGTCGCCCGGCGGTGTCGACGACGACGATGTCGATGCCGGATTGGCGCGCGAAGTCGACGCCGCTGCGGGCGACCTCGACGGGATCGCCGACGCCGTTGCCCGGTTCGGGCGCCCACACCTTGACGCCGGCGCGCTCGCCGACGACCTGGAGCTGCTGGACGGCGTTGGGGCGCTGGAGGTCGGAGGCGACGAGGAGGACCGTCTTGCCCTCCTCGCGCAGCCACTTGCCGAGCTTGCCGGCGAGGGTCGTCTTGCCGGCGCCCTGGAGGCCGGCGAGCATGAACACGGTGGGTCCTCGATCGGCGAAGACCAGCTCCCGGGTTTGGCCGCCGAGCATCTCGACGAGCTCGTCGTGGACGATCCTCACGACCTGCTGACCGGGGTTGAGGGCCTTCGAGCGCGCGGCCCCGTAGGCCTTCTCGCGCACGTCCGAGGTGAACTGCCGGACGACGGGCAGCGCGACGTCGGCGTCGATGAGGGCCCGTCGGATCTGCGAGATCGCCTGGTCGACGTCGGACTCGGTGAGGACGCCTCGCGAACGCAGGTCGCGGAAGGACTGGGTCAAACGGTCGGAAAGATTGCCGAACACTGGGGGTCTCCGATGCCTGTGGGACCGCGCCTGGGGCGCGTGGACTGAGGACGAGGGTAGCGCACGCGAGCGCCGTCCCCTCTCAGGGGCCGACGATGGCCTCGGCGAAGGCGCGCGGGTCGAAGGGCGCGAGGTCGTCGGGCCCCTCCCCCAGTCCGACGAACTTGACGGGCACGCCGAGGGCCCGCTGGACGGAGACGACGATGCCGCCCTTCGCCGATCCGTCGAGCTTGGTCAGGACGATGCCGGTGACGCCGACCGCCTGGGCGAAGACCTCGGCCTGCTTGAGGCCGTTCTGCCCCGTCGTCGCGTCGAGGACGAGGAGGACCTCGTTGACGGGAGCCTGCTTGTCCATGACGCGCTTGACCTTGCCGAGCTCGTCCATGAGCGTCGACTTCGTCTGGAGGCGCCCGGCGGTGTCGACGAGGACGACGTCGACGCCCCTTTCGGCGCCGGCGCGCACCGCGTCGTAGGCGACGGAGGCGGGGTCGGCGCCCTCGCGGTCGGATCGGACGACGTCGACTCCGACGCGTCGGCCCCATGTGGCGAGCTGGTCGGCGGCGGCCGCGCGGAAGGTGTCGGCGGCGCCGAGCAGGACGCTGCGCCCGTCGGAGACGAGGACGCGGGCGAGTTTGCCGACGGTCGTCGTCTTCCCGGTGCCGTTGACGCCGACCATGAGGACGGTGGCGGGCAGTTGCCCATCGGCGCCGTGACGGGCGAGGTCGAGGCCGCGGTCCGCGTCCTCGCCGATGAGGGCGAGGAGCTCCTCGACGAGGATCCCCCTGACGCGGTCGGAATCGGCCGCGCCCTCGACGGCGATGCGGGTGCGCAGGGACTCCATGAGGGAGTCCGTCGCCTCCAGGCCAAGATCCGCCATGAGGAGGGTGTCCTCGATCTCCTCCCAGTCGGCGGCCCCCAGGTTGGAACGGGTGAGGACGCGCAGAACCGCCTGGCCGAGTGCGCCGGAGCCGGCCAGACGGGCGCGCAGGCGCCGCATCCGGGACGGGACCGGTTCGGGGGCCTCGATCGCGACGGGCGGGTCGTCTGCGCGCCGCGGCTCCTGCGCGTCGAGATCCTCCTCCACCGAGGGGGGTTCGTCCGCTTCCCCCGACGCGCCGTCGACCGGGGAGGCGGCGATGGGCTGGTCGTCGGATCGGGAGGATCGGCGCACGGCGGCGGTGACGGCGCCGGCTCCGACGACGACGAGGGCCGTCAGGGCGACGACGGCGCCCATCGGTTGGGAGACGAGGTCGATGAGGAAATCCATGGGCCTATCATCCCCCATCGCGGGCCCGGGCTTCCACCGGGCGGGCGCTCCTTAGGGGCGACGGGATCCGCGCGAGGCCTGGAACGCCTCGATCCGGTCGGTGACGTGCTCGATGCGGCTGATCCCGGGGAGGCGGTCGGGGTCGAAATACGCGGAGGCCCCGGTCGCCGATTCCTCCATGAGGTCAGTCAGGCGCACGGGGGTCGGGCCGACGGCGGAGGGTTCGGGCAGGGACTGGAAGTCCCTGCCCTGCTCGCGCAGGTGCGACTGCCACACCTGGGCCGGTCGGCGCACGAGGGCGAGTCCGACGAGGACGCCGACGGCCGCGCCCAGGGTGAGGAGGAGCGTGAGGACCATGACTGCGACGCCTGCGAACATGGGGGAATCATCGCCCCGGAGGCGCCCGCCCGACGAGGCGGCGCACCCCGGTTACCGGATCGTGACCATGATGTCCCTCACGCCGCGCACGGCGGTGTTCCGCGCGTCCTCGCCGCGCGCGGGGGCTCAGTCGAGGTAGTCGCGCAGGACCTGGGAGCGCGACGGGTGGCGCAGCTTCGACATCGTCTTGGACTCGATCTGACGGATCCTCTCACGGGTGACGCCGTAGACCTTGCCGATCTCGTCGAGGGTCTTCGGCTGCCCGTCGCCCAGCCCGAAGCGCATCGAGACGACGCCCGCCTCGCGCTCGGACAGGGTGTCGAGGACGTGATGGAGCTGTTCCTGCAGGAGGGTGAAGGACACGGCGTCAGCGGGGACGATGGCCTCGGAGTCCTCGATGAGGTCGCCGAACTCGGAGTCGCCGTCCTCGCCCAGGGGCGTGTGCAGCGAGATCGGCTCCCGACCGTATTTCTGGACCTCGACGACCTTCTCGGCGGTCATGTCGAGCTCCTTGGCGAGCTCCTCGGGGGTGGGCTCGCGCCCGAGGTCCTGGAGCATCTGGCGCTGGACACGGGCGAGCTTGTTGATGACCTCGACCATGTGGACGGGGATGCGGATCGTCCGCGCCTGGTCGGCCATCGCCCGGGTGATGGCCTGGCGGATCCACCAGGTCGCGTACGTCGAGAACTTGTAGCCCTTCGTGTAGTCGAACTTCTCGACGGCACGGATCAGGCCGAGGTTGCCCTCCTGGATGAGATCGAGGAACTGCATGCCGCGCCCCGTGTAGCGCTTGGCCAGGGAGACGACGAGCCGCAGATTGGCCTCGAGGAGGTGGTTCTTGGCCTGCTGGCCGTCCTGCGAGAGGAAGTGGAGCTCGCGGCGCTCCTTCGAGGTCATCGAATCGGCCTCGTTCTTCAGCTTGTACTCGGCGTACAGGCCGGCCTCGATCCTGCGGGCCAGATCCACTTCCTGCTCGGCGTTGAGGAGGGAGACCTTGCCGATCTGCTTGAGGTAGTCCTTGACCGGGTCGGCGGTCGCCCCGGCGACAGTCACCTGCTGGACGGGTTCGTCGGTCTCATCGGAGTCGGAGACGACGAAGCCGCCCTTGACGCGAATCCCCTCGGAGGTGCGCTCGCGCAGCGCGGCGCCCTCGTCGGCCTTGGAGTCGTCGGAGGCATCGTCGTCCTCGACGTCCTCGGCGTCGGCCGACTCATCGGCCTCGACGTCGGAGTCCTCCTCCTCGTCGACGGCCTCCAGGTCGGCATCGTCGACGTCGACGTCGTCGATCGACACCGGGTCGTCGTCATGGGATTCGGGGGAGTCGATCTCCTCGGCGGCCGCGGCGGGGGCCTTCTTCTTCGCGGTCGTCTTGCGGGCGGCGGTCTTCTTCGCGGGGGCCGGCTTCTCGTCCCCGGCGGCCTTCTTCGCCGCAGTCTTGCGCGACGGGGCCTTGGCCTTCTTCGCGGGAGCCGCGGCCTCGTCCGCTCCGCCGTTCTCGGCGGCCTTCTTCTTCGCGGTCGTCTTGCGGGCGGCGGTCTTCTTCGCGGGGGCCGGCTTCTCGTCCCCGGCGGCCTTCTTCGCCGCAGTCTTGCGCGACGGGGCTTTCATCGCCGTCTCAGAGCCCTGCTCAGCGGGGACGGCCGTCGCCTCCTGGACGCCAGTCACTGCCTCATCGGCCTTCTTCTTGCGGGTGGTCGTACTCGCAGCGCGAGATGCACTCACACGTATCCCTTTCTCAGCGGGCAGGATCAGAGTCGAAACGGAAACGGCCGTCGACATAGTTCCTCACATTATAATCGCCCGCGCCCGTTCGGCTCGTCAAAAACGGCGCTCCCCCGACTCCACTACTGTGTGGCCATGACCCCACTCGCCCAGGGCTTCGCAGCCCTCCGCCCCGCCGTCGATCTCGCCACCGCCGACGCCCTCGACGAGACGATCTCCTCATTCGCCGACCCGTGCTCCCCCACCGAGATCTTCTCCGCCGCCCGCACCGCCGCCGCCGGGGGGAAGAGATTCCGGGGCCTCCTGGCCCACCTCGGGCGCTCCCTCGTCTCAGGCGCGCCGATCGACCGCTTCCCCGTGGGCCCGCTCAGCGCCGCCCTCGAGCTCTACCAGGCGAGCGCCCTCGTCCACGACGACCTCATCGACCACTCCCCCACCCGCCGCTCCCTGCCCACCCCCCACGTCGCCCTCGCGAGAATCCACTCCGATCGGGGATGGACCGGCGACGACCGGGAGTTCGGCTCCAGCGCCGCCCTCCTCGTCGGAGACCTCCTCTTCTCCGCCGCCGAAAGGGCCGTCGCCCGCTCCTGCGCCGACCTGGCCCCCGCCGCTGCCTCGCGGCTGCTCCTGGCCTACTCGCGGATGCACGCCGAGGTGGCCTACGGGCAGTACCTCGACCTGCGCGCCGAGCAACTCCCCCTCGACCCCTCCGACGACGAGGCGATCAGCACGACCACCGCCGACGAGGTCAACCTCCACAAGTCGGCGCGCTACTCGATCGTCCACCCGACGCTCCTGGGCGCCATCGCGGCCGGAGCCGACGACGCGCTCCTGGGCGACCTCGAATCCATCCTCACCCCCTGGGGACTCGCCTTCCAGATGCGCGACGACGACCTCGGCGTCTTCGGCGACCCGGACCTCACCGGCAAGCCCGCCGGCGGAGACATTCGCGAGGGCAAGCGGACGGCGCTCCTGGCCATCGCCTGGGCCGAAGCCACCCGAGCCGAGAGGGAGGCCCTCGCCTCCGCCCTGGGACGGGCGGATCTCGACGACGTGCGCCTGGAGGAGGCCCGCTCCGTCATCGACCAGCGGGCGCGGGCCGCCCACGAAGGGCTCATCGACGCACTGGTCGACCGGGGGCGACGAGCCCTCGACTCCTCCCGCCTCGACGAGGCCGCGCGCGCCGTCCTCGCCGAACTCGCCGAGATCGTCGTCGTCAGGCGCGCCTGAGGCGCCCAAGCCCGGCTCGGCCCGCCACCGATGTCAGAAGGCCAGGGTCGAGGCGATCGCGTTCACCCGATGATGACGCCCCGCCACCAGCGCCTCCAGCGGAGTCTCGCCGAGCTCGTCCTGGACGCGGTAGAGCCAGTCGACGGCCTCCTGCGGGGTGAACCCGTCGTCGGCGAGCAGCGTCAGCGTCCCCGGCAGGCTGAAGAGCGGCTCCCACCCGTTCTCGCCCTTGACGATGATCTCAGCGGGGATCTTGTCCTCCCCGGCGTCGTCGCGCACGCAGAACAGGCGCCGCTCTTTGAGGAGCTGCTTGATGCGCCGGGTCTCGAGGCCGAGGAGGCGCGCGACCTCGTCGAAGGACAGGAAGGAGGAAGTGTCGGTCATGTGGGCGATCCTAGCGCCGAGCAGCCGCGGGCGCGCCGCTGCCCGCGCCGCCCTCCCCGACGCTCCTCCCATAGAATTCCGACCGTGACCGACCCCCTGGACGAAACACCCGACGCCGAGCCGAGCGCACGCGCCGGCGCGCCGGTCGACCCCCTGATCGGCCTGCTCGTCGACGGGCGCTACCGGATCGACCGGCGCCTCGCCCGCGGCGGCATGGCGACCGTCTACATCGCCCAGGACGAGCGCCTCGAGCGCCCGGTCGCCCTCAAGGTCATGCACCCCCACCTCGCCGAGTCCCAGGACTTCGTCGCCCGGTTCCGCCGGGAGGCCCGCTCCGCCGCGAGGATCATCCATCCGGGCGTCGTCTCCGTTTTCGACCAGGGAGTCGTCCACGGACAGGGGTTCCTCGTCATGGAGCTCGTCGACGGGACCAACCTGCGGGCCCTGCTCGCCGCCCAGGGCGCCCTGACGCTCTCCCAGGCCCTGCGCTACGCCCAGGACGTCCTCGAGGCCCTGCGCGCCGCGCACCGCGTCGGCGTGATCCACCGGGACATCAAGCCCGAGAACGTCCTCATCCCCACCGACGGGCCCGCCCGGGTCACCGACTTCGGCCTGGCGCGCGCCGCCTCCGAGGTGTCGATGTCGACCACCGGGTCGATGCTCGGCACCGTCGCCTACATCGCCCCCGAAGTCGCCGCCTCCGCGGTCGCCGACGCCCGCACCGACATCTACGCCGTCGGCATCATGCTCGTCGAGATGCTCACCGGATCCGTTCCCTGGGAGGGGTCGACCCCCCTCCAGATGGCCGCCCATCACGTCAACGACGACATCCCCCTGCCCTCGGCCTCCCAGCCGTGGATCCCCCGCGAGATCGACGACCTCGTCTCCTCCCTCGCCGCCCGCGACCCCGACGAGCGCCCCGAGGACGCCCAGGAGGCCCTCGACCTCATCGCCCGCGCCGCCGCGTCGCTCCCCGCCGACCTCGCCTCGCGCCGCGCCGACGTCGCCTCGCGCGCGACCGACCCGACGACGCGCACGACCCTCCTGCCCGTCGGCGAGCGGACGACCCTCCTGCCCCGGTCCGTCACCGGCACCTCCCAGGCGGTCGTCCACACCTCCTCCGCCGTTCGAGTCGCCGAGGAGCCCAAGCGGCGCTCGCGCGCGGCCACCCTCGTCGGCCTCCTCGTCGTCCTCCTCGTCGCCGGGTCGGCCGCCGGCCTGTGGTGGTGGAACGCCTACGGCCCCGGCTCCTACCTGACGATGCCCCAGACCGAGGGGCGCGGCGTCGACGAGGTCGTGGCCGACCTCACCGGGATGGGCCTCGAGGTCGTCGTCTCCGAGGAGTTCTCCGACTCCGTCCCCGCGGGCTCCGTCGTCTCGTCGACTCCCGAGGGCGGGGCTCCCGTCCACAAGGACGCCGAGGTCCAGCTCGTCGGCTCGAAGGGCGTCGACATGCGGGAGGTCCCCGACCTGGCGGGCATGACCCTCGACGAGGCGACCACCGCCCTCGTCGGCGCCGGACTGGCCGTCGGGCACGCCCCCCGCGAGTACTCCGAGGAGGTGCCCGAGGGATCGGTGATCTCCCAGGCGACGCCGGCCGGCGACTCGCTGCGCCACGACACCCCCGTCGATCTCGTCGTCTCCCGGGGGCGCCAGCCGATCACCGTGCCGGACCTCATGTCCGGGACGGCTGATGAGGCCGCCGCCGCGCTCGCCGACCTGGGCCTGACCGCCGCGCCCTCGCAGGCCTACTCGGCGACCGTCCCCGCGGGCTCCCTGATCTCCCAGGAGACGGCCTCGGGCACCGTCCTCCACCTGGGCGACCCGGTGGCCTACACCGTGTCGAAGGGGCCGGAGATGGTCGCTGTCCCCGACGTCACCGGCCTCCAGCGCGACGCCGCCGTCGCCGCCCTGCAGGGCGCGGGGCTCGGCGTCGACGTGCGGCTCGTCCTCGGAGGGGTCTTCGGGACCGCCCGCTACACCGACCCGGAGGCCGGCACGTCGGTCCCGGCGGGGACGACCGTCTCCCTGTACATCGTGTGAGAGCCTCCTGCCGGGCGCACAGGCGGACCGCCGGACGAGGGGCGAGCCTCGGGGTCCCGCGGCGCGGCGGCCTCAGGCCCCGGTCGCCAGGTACTGGGCGACCTGGAAGGCCATCTCCAACGACTGCTGGTGGTTGAGGCGCGGATCGACGAGCGTCTCGTACCGCGACCCGAGGGCCGCGTCGTCGAGGTTCTCCGATCCCCCGATGACCTCGGTGACGTCGTCACCGGTGAGTTCGACGTGGATGCCGCCGGGCACGGTCCCCGCGTCCTGATGGGCCTCGAAGAAGCCGCGGACCTCGTCCATGATCGTGTCGAAGCTGCGGGTCTTGTACCCCGTCGAGGAGGTGATCGTGTTGCCGTGCATCGGATCCGTCATCCACGTCACCGGGCGGCCGTCGGCCTTGGAGGCCTCGAGCAGACCCGGGAGCACCCGGCGGATCCTCTCGGCCCCCATCCTCGTGATGAAGGTCAGTCGGCCCGGATCCCCCTCGGGGTTGAGGCGGTCGATGATCCCGCGCATCTCGTCGGCGCTCGTCGTCGGCCCGAGCTTGACGCCGATGGGGTTGTGCACGCGGGCGAGCAGCTCGATGTGGGCGCCGTCGAGATCCCGCGTGCGCTCGCCGACCCACAGGAAGTGCCCCGAGCAGTCGTAGGCCAGGCCCGTGCGGGAGTCGATCCTCGTCATCGCCGACTCGTACTCGAGCAGGAGCGCCTCATGCGAGGAGTACAGGTCGACGTCGCGCAGGGAGTCGAAGTCGACGCCGGCGGCCTCGATGAACTTCACCGCCCGGTGGATCTCCTCGGCGAGGGACTCGTAGCGCGCGTACGCCGGGTTCGCCGTGAACCCGCGGTTCCAGTGGTGGACGAGGCGCAGGTCCGCGTATCCGCCCTTGGTGAAGGCCCGGATGAGGTTGAGCGTGGACGAGGCGTGGTGGTACGTGTCCATCAGCCTGGTCGGATCCGGGATTCGGGCCCGGGGCGTGAACTCGAAGGAGTTGACGGCGTCCCCGCGGTAGCTCGGCAGGGTCACGCCGTCGCGCGTCTCGACGTCGTTCGAGCGCGGCTTAGCGTATTGGCCGGCGATCCTGCCCATCTTGACGATCGGCAGGGACGCGCCGTAGGTGAGGACGACCGCCATCTGGAGGATCGTCTGGATCTTCAACCGCAGATGATCCGCGGTCGACTCGGCGAAGGTCTCCGCACAGTCCCCGCCAGTCAGGACGAAGGCCTCGCCGCGCGAGGCCGCGCCCATGAGGGCGCGCAGATCGTCGACCTCGCCGGCGAAGACGAGGGGCGGGCAGGAGCGCAGACGGGCGGTGACCTCGCGGAGGGCGGCGGGATCGGGGTAATCGGGCTGCTGCGCCGCCGGGCGCGAGCGCCACGTGTCCCACGGGGCCTCGCCCCCCGTCTCGGGGAAGTGCAGGCGCTCGGGGGCGCGGCGCCAGAGCTCGTGGTCGCCCTGCGCGCCGCGCCCCCGATGCGAAGAGGGGCTCACTTTGCGGGCCGCACTTCCTGGCCGATCTCGGCCATCATGTCGAGGAACCACTGCTGGGTGATGTCGAAGGGCTTGCCCCCGGCGATGCGCGGGAAGGCGATGGCCGACAGGCGATCGCCGTTCTCCTCGTCGTGGCCGATGACGCCGGACTCGCCCTTGAGGGCGCACTCGACGGCCAGGTCCGTCATCGACTTGATGAGGCGCAGGTCGTCGGCGTTCGCGCGCGAGGATCGCGAGAAGTATCCGGACTTCTGGACCATGACCTTCTCGGCGTCGATCTTCGAGGCGAACTGCTTGGCGAACCACTGGCCGGGGTTGATCGTGTCGAGCTTGACGTGCCCGAAGGGGTCGCGCTGGACTTCGACGCCCGCGGCCTCCATCTCGGCGATGATCTCGGGGACGCCGGCGCCCTCGGAGAGGAAGATGTTGACGTTGCCCTGCTCGTCCATGATCGTCTTGAGGCGCTCGGCCTCGGCGTCGATGTCGAGGGCCATCTCGGGCAGGAACACGGCGTGGATGTCCCAGCGCTCCTTCGACAGGCCGATCGAGGGGACCCATTCCTGGGTCTTGAGCCACTCGTGGTACTCCTTCGAGCCGGCGGCGGTCAGCCACCCGCAGTGGCGGCCCATGATCTCGTGGATGATGAGCATCCGGGGGTTCGAGCGGTGCTCGCCGATGACGTTCTGGGCGTACTCGGAGACCTCCTCGGCGGCGGTCCAGGCGCCGAGCGACTGGCGGATCGGGACGACGTCGTTGTCGATGGTCTTCGGCAGGCCGACGACCGTCAGGTGGTAGTCGTGCTCCTCGAGGTAGGCGGCCAGGTCGGCGGCCGTCGTGTTCGTGTCGTCGCCCCCGATGGTGTGGAGGACGTCGACGCCGTCCTTGCGCAGCTGCTCGGCGGCCTTCTCCAGGGGGTTCTCCCCCTCGGCGACGAGGCCGCGCTCGACGAGGTTCTTCGCGTTGGTCAGCTTGACGCGCGAGTTCCCGATGGGCGAGCCGCCGAAGCGGTGGAGGATCGCGGCCTTGCGGCGGGCCTCGTCGTCGACGACGACGAAGGTGCCCGTGAGGAGGCCGTGGTAGCCGTTCTGGTAGGCGATGATCTCGATCTCGGGGTCGATCTCGTTGTAGCGCTCGATGAGGCCTCCGACGGCGGAGGACAGACACGGGGCGAAACCGCCCGCGGTGAGCAGGGCGACGCGGCGAACCGACATGGGGAGCACCTTTCAGATGATGTCAACGGTCGAGCGGGCCGGGGCCCGCGCACAGCACTCGTCAGTCTAGCCTGCCGAACGGGGGCCTTCCGGGACCGGCCGTCCCGCGCAGGCCCCTACCGCACCGGGTCGAGCGGCTCCTCGGCGTCCGCCCCGGCGTCGTCCTCCTCGGGCGGGCCGGGTACCTCGACCTCGGGCGCGGTGCGTCCGCCGGGGGCGACGCGTCCGTTGTCGGGGACGGGGCCGTCGAAGCTGCCCTCGGCCGCGAGCCTGGCCTTGACGTCGGCGGCGTACAGGTCGACGTACTCCTGGCCCGACAGGAGCATGAGGTTGTACATGATCTCGTCGGTGATGGCGCGCAGGACGAAACGGTCCTTGTGCATCCCCTTGTAGCGGCTGAAATCGAGGGGCTCGCCGATGACCATGCCGATGTTCGTGCGCGAGGGGATCCTCTGGCCGATGGGCTGGGCGGCATGGGTCCCGATCATCGCCACGGGGATCACCGGCGCCCCCGACAGGAGGGCGAGGCGGGCCACCCCGGTCTTGCCCCGGTAGAGGCGCCCGTCGGGGCTGCGCGTCCCCTCGGGGTAGATGCCGAAGAGCTCCCCGCGCCCGAGCCTGTCGAGGCCGGCCTTGAGGGCCCCCTCCGAGGCGCGCCCCCCCGAGCGGTCGACCGGGATCGTCCCGACGGCCCTCATGAACTCCTTGGTGATCCGCCCCTTGAGCCCCGTTCCGGTGAAGTAGTCGGCCTTGCCCATGAAGACGACCTCCCGGTCGAGCATCATCGGCAGGAACACCGAATCCCATACGGCGTTGTGATTCGACGCGAGGATCGCCGGGCCGGTCGCCGGGATGTTCTCCTTGCCCCTGATCCAGGGCTTGTACGCCGCCTTGAGGACGGGACCGCCGGTCGCCTTGAGGGCCTGGTAGAACGCCACGTTCACTCCTCGGTCGAAGGGCCTGATGCAGCAATTATCATCAACTGTATGCCCCGAGCCGTCCGCCCGCCCTCCCCAAGCGCCGGATCCGGCGCGTCCGCGGACACTCGTGCGGCGATCGCTGCACAGGTGCGCATGCGCCTCGATTCCTCGCAGCCGCGGGGGCTGCAGGTCGGACTCGACGGATTGGGGACCCCCGTCGGCTCCCAGCGGTGGCTCGTCGTCGACGTCGAGACCACGGGATTGTCGTGGCGCGACTCCATCACCGAGATCGCCGCGGTCGTCTGCGACGGCCGTCGGATCGTCGACGAGTTCACGAGCCTCGTCCACCCCGGTCGCCCGATCCCCCGGCGCATCACCGAACTGACGGGCATCGACGACGGGACGGTCGCCGGAGCCGACCCGATCGGCCCCGTCCTCCGCGGGTTCCTCGCGTGGAGCGGATGGGGGGAGGAGCCCGCCGGCCCGGTCCTCGTCGCCCACAACGCCCGTTTCGATCTGGGGTTCCTCACGCGCGCGGCCCGCGCCTCGTCCCTGGCCTGGCCGCGTCCGCGAGTCGTCGACACCCTCGCCCTCTCGCGGCTCGTACTGCCGCGCCCCCTCGTCGCCGATCACCGTCTGGCGACCCTCGCCTCCCACTACGGCACCCCCGAGCCCCCGGATCACCGCGCCCTGTCCGACGCGAAGGCGACCGCCCTCGTCCTCATGGGACTCCTCGACGACCTGGGGGCTCTGGGAGTCGGCGATGCCGAGGACATCATCTCCCTGGCCCCGCCATTGCCCCGCCCATGACGAGCCCCGGGCGCCCACCGGGCGTCCGGGGCGGGGCGTCGCGCGTCAGCGGATCGACGCGAGGACCTCGGCGACCGTCTCCTGGAGCGCCAGGGGGTCGATCGGCGCGAGCACGGTGGCGGCCGCCCCGAACGAGGTCGCGAGCCACTCGTCCTGCTGGCGCGAGATCAGGAGGATGAACGGAGGCAGGTCCTCGATCGTGTTCTCCAGATCGCGGGCCACGGACATGCCGCCCTCCTTCGAGGCGTCCGCGTCGAGGATCATCAGGTCGTGGCGGCGCCCCTCGATGAGCTCGCGCACGCCGAAGGGGGTGGCCGCCTGGGTCCATTCGATCGAGGGGGAGTCCTTCGAGGCGCGGACGCCGACGCCGTCGATGACGGCCTGACGGGTATCGACGTCGTCGCTGAAGACGAGGACGCGCACTGACTGCTCGCTCACGGGTGAACTCCTCAGGGGTCGGGGCCGGATCGGCCCGTTCGTTTCCTCGCCCATTCTACGCACGAATGGGCGGCTCCCCCGAGGGAGACCGCCCATCGCGCGCCGGTCCGAGAGGGGTCAGCCCTCCGCCTTCATCACGCCGACGATGTCGATGACCCAGACGGACACCTGCGGTGCCGAGGCCCCCGACTGCGCCGGGTCGGAGGCAGGCGCCTGCGAGACCCGGGTGATGAGGATCCGGGAGCCGACGTTCTGACCGACGACTCCGCCCTGGTCGGCGGCGATGAAGAGGGGCTCGACGCCCCACGACGATTCCTGGGCGTCCTCGGCCCCGAAGGGAGAGACGACCGCCTTGTAGAGGATGTAGTCGCCCTCCTCGACGACCGGGCCCGTACCGGTGAGGATCGGGGTGACCGCGGGCTCGGCGGGCGCGATCGCACCCTCTGCGTAGGAGATCGAGGGCTCCTGCCCGGGCTCGCCGGTGACGGTGACGCCCTCGGGCAGCGCGGCTCCGGACTCGGTCGCATTCGCCGAGGCCCCCTCGTCGATCTCGACGGCGCTGGAGGTGTTGAGGATGTCGACGACGAAGACGAGCGTCGAGTTCGCGGGGATCGACCCCTGGGCGTTGGCCCCGTATCCCCACTGGGCCGGGACGACGAGCTCGACCCGGTCGCCGACGCGCTGACCGGCCAGGCCGGAGCGCCACCCCTCGATCACCTGGTTGAGGGAGAAGCCGACGGGGTTCCCGGGGGTGTCGAAGGAGGATTCGACGAGGGTGCCGTCCCACAGGGCCAGTTCGTAGTTGACGATGACGGTGTCCCCTTCGAGCACCTGCGCGCCAGAGCCCTCGTGGAGGGTCTTCGCCGCGATCTGGGTGAAGGAGTCCTTCCCTCCCGCGGCGATCTCGGGGTTCTCCCCGAATCCGCCGGTGACCTCGGGGAAGTCGCCCTTCCCGGACCGGTCGACGACGGGGGCGCCCGATTGGGCGCCGGACTGGGCGGAGGCGGTGTCGTCGGAGGAGCAGGAGCCCAATCCGACGACGAGGGACAATGCGGCGCCGATCGCGGCGACGCGGCTCAAAACAATGTTCATAGGCTCAGTGGAAGGATTCTCCGCAGGCGCACGTGTTCTGCGCGTTCGGGTTGTCGATGGTGAAGCCCTGGCGCTCGATGGTGTCGGCGAAGTCGATGCTGGCGCCGGTGAGGTAGGGCACGGACATGCGGTCGACGACGACCTCGACGCCGTCGAAGTCGCGCACCGCGTCGCCGTCGAGGAGACGGTCGTCGAAGTACAGCTGGTAGATCAGTCCGGAGCAGCCCCCCGGCTGGACGGCGATGCGCAACCGCAGGTCGTCGCGGCCCTCCTGCTCGAGCAAGCTCTTGACCTTGGCGGCCGCGGCGTCGGTGAGGAGGACCTCGTGCGCGGGCGCCGGAGCTGTGGTGTCGGACATGGCTACTCCTTAGTCCTGGTGCAGATGTACGCGTTCAGCCTACGACCCGTCAGGCCCGGGTGCCATGCGCGATCGCCCGCGACCCCGGTTGAGTGAGGAGAGCCTCAGTCGTCGGGGCCGCGTCGCGGCGAGGCGATCCAGGTCCGCGCGAGGCGCGCGCCGATGTCGAAGAGCGGCCTGGCGCCCTCGGTGGTCATCACGCCGTGGAGGCCCCATTCGGCTCGCTCGTGCGGGGACAGGGTGGAGGAGACGCCGACGGCGACGACGGGCAGTGCGCGGGCGGCGGCCGCTCCGGTCGCCGAGTCGAGGGCCGCCTCGGCAAGGTCGGGCGAGGTCAGACGGGGCTCGAGGACGATGACGAGGTCGGCCCCGTCGAGCTCGCGGGTCAGGCGCGTCTGGGAGGCGAGGAGGTCGCCTGTGGGGATGATCCGGCCGCCCAGGGCGCGGATCATCGCGGCCGCCCCTCCCCCGGCCCCGCTGCCGGGGATCCTCCCGGGGCCCGGATCTGAGGAGCCGATCACGCCCAGGGGGGCGCGCACCGGGGCGAGGCGGGAGAAGGCGCGGGTGAGGGCGGCGGTGAGCTCGCGGTCCTGGGCCGACCGGGGCCCCAGATCGACGCCGACGGCCATGACGGAGTCGAGTCCCAGGAGAGGGCGCCGGGTCGAGGCGGCGGCCACGAGGTCGCGTCCCGCGAGGACTCGTCGGCCCTCCTCGATGGCCTCGGTGAGGTCGGATTCGAGGCTCCTCCGGCGGATCTGCGCGCCGGAGAATTCCTCGAGGAATCCCAGCCCGGCGTCAACGTCGATCGAATGGCCGCCCTCGACGACCGGGGTCAGGCCGGCGTCGAGGGCGCGGCGCGCCCCCCGGGCGGCCTCGCGCGCATCGGTCGCGTGGATCGGGATGGTCAGGGGCGCCCACGGCCGGTCGGCCGCCGCGAGGGACTCGACGAAGGCGGGGCCGGGGCCGAGGGGGACGACGGCGGTCGTCGTCCCCGGTCGCGCCGCGACCGCCCCCGCGGCGACGCGCCCGAGGGCGGCCAGGGTCGACGGCTCCCGGGGGGATCCGTCGACCCAGTGGCCGGTGACGACGACGCGCGTCACAGGGAGGGCAGGCGCGTCAGGAGGAGCATCTCGGCGAGGATCGCGGCCTTGAGGTCGGGGATCGACTGGGATTCGTCCTCGGAGTGGGCGTTCGTCAGGGGGTCCTCGACGCCGGTCACGACGACTTGGGCGTCGGGGAAGAGCCTCTGGAAGTCGGAGATGAACGGGATGGATCCGCCGACGCCGATATTGACCGAGGGGGCTCCCCAGGCCTCGGTCAGAGCCTCGTGGAGGAGGGCGGTGACGGGGGAGTCGAGGTCCGCCTGATAGCCGGGGCCCGCCTCCTCGGGGGTGACCTCGACGCGGGCGCCGAAGGGGGCGTGCGCCTCGAGGTGCGCGACGAGGGCGTCCATGGCCTCTCGGGGATCCTTGCCGGGGACGGTGCGCATCGAGACCTGGAACCGGGTGTGCGGGGAGATCGTGTTCGAGGCCTCGTCGACGGGGCGGGCGTCGAATCCGATGACGCTGACCGAGGGCATCGTCCACATGCGGGCGGCCAGGTCCCCCGAGCCGACGAGCTCGACGGAGTCGAGCAGTCCCGCGGCGGCGCGAAACTCGTCCTCGGGCCAGTCGACGTCGGCGGTCGGGGTGCCCCCCAGCCCCTCGATGGCGATCCCTCCCCTGTCGTCGTACATCGAGCAGATGAGCATCGCCGCGCAGGTCACCGAGTCGAGCATCGGCCCGCCGAACATACCGGAGTGGACGGCGTGGTCGGCGACGGTGACGTCGACGGTGGCGACGCAGTTGCCGCGCAGGGAGGTGGTGACGGCGGGTTCGCCGACCTTCCAGTTGTCGGAGTCGGCGACGACAATGACGTCCGCCTTGAGCTTCTCCCCGTGCGTGGTGAGGAAGGTCGTGAACGAGGGGGAGCCAATCTCCTCCTCGCCCTCGATGAAGACGACGACGTTGACGGGCAGGTCGGCCCCCAGGGTGCGCAGGGCGCCGAGGTGGACGACGACGCCCGCGCCGTCGTCGGAGGCCCCGCGCCCGTACATGCGGTCGCCGCGGATGTCGGCGACGAAGGGGTCGGAGGACCAGCGGGACACGTCCCCGGTCGGCTGGACGTCGTGATGGGCGTACAGGAGCACGGTCGGCGCCCCTTCGACGCGCGGGGTGCGCGCGACGACGGCCGGCTTGCCCTCGACGCCCTCGGGGGTGGTGACGCGCAGGATCTCGGCCTCCAGCCCGGCCGCGGCGAAGCGGTCGCGCACGTGCTGGGCGCTGGCCTCGAGGTCGGCGGCGCGGGAGGGGTCGGAGGAGATCGACGGGAGGGCGACGAGAGCGGCGAGCTCGTCGAGGAGGGAGTCGAAGGACGCGTCGAGGCGCGCCCTCAGATCGTCGGCTGTCGGCTGGGTGGGGGTCTTTTCGCTCATGGGATCAGGGTAGTGGAAGCCGATGCGGTTATCAGGCGCGGATCGGCTAGCCTGAAGGCGTGTCGAGCACAAACAAGTCCCCCGATCAGACGGCGGCCCGAGGCAAGGGCCGACCGACCCCCACGCGCAAGCAAGCCGAGGCGCGGCGCTCCAAGCCCCTCGTGCCGGCCGATCGCAAGGAGGCCAAGCGGCTGGCGAAGGCCCGTCGCGACGAGCAGTTCCGTCGCGAGCAGGTCGCCCTGGAGACGGGCGACGAGCGTTATCTGCCGGCGCGGGACAAGGGCCGCGTGCGCCGGTTCATCCGCGACTGGGTGGACGCCCGCTGGTCCTTCAGCGAGTTCATCCTGCCGGTGATGGTCCTCTTCCTCGTCGTCATGATGGCGGTGTCCCTCGTCCCGAGCCTTCAGGGCGATGTGGCCGGCAGGGTGATGATCGTCGTGACGGGCGCCATGTACGGGCTCTTCGCGGTGTCGATCGTCGAGGGAGTCGTCGTGTGGCGGCGCCTGCGCCGCCGACTCGCCGAGCGCTACCCGGGCGACGCCATCGTGTCGGGCACCTGGTACTACTGCTTCTCGCGGATGATCATGGCGCGCCGGTGGCGCACGCCGCGCCCGCAGGTCTCCCGCGGGGAGTTCCCCGGGCGCGCCGGCGCCTGACCCTCCCGCTCCCGGCTCCTCGGCGCCCCCGGATCCGCTCCGGGGGCGCTCGTCCATCCCCAGGCGTCCGGGCGCCCCGCTCATCCACAGCCCGGGTTTCCCCGGTGGCCCCGTACCCGCGCGAACGGGATCCTCGTCGTACCCGATCTCGACGACGACGAGGAGGCATCATGACGGGAATCGCGCCCCGCCGGGCGCACGGACTGTACGGGGCCGAGGGCTGGCTGGAATCGACCGGGGTCCTCGGGCTTCTCGCCCCGCTGGTGTGCCCGGGACGCGGGTCGGACGACTACCTGAGATTCGAGGGGCTCGGGCCCCTGGAGGCCGCCGCCCTCCTCGAGGCCCTGCCCGCCGGGGCGCTCGCCGACAGGCAGAACCTCGCGCCCGACCTCGATTTCCTCCTGCGCACGACGATCGACCGGCCCGGGGTCCGCCTGTCCGGTTACCTCATCACGGCCCCGCGGCCCGACGAGAGGCTCAGCGTCGACGGGCTCTTCGCGTGCGACCCGGACGGGGACAGCGAACCGGGGGCGTACTCGGCCCCCGGCTGCGCGCAATGGGCGCAGGCCTGCGCGCTGCTCGGATGGGATCCCGCCGCCTTCTCGCCCGATGAGTTCTGGAGGCTGGGCTCCCCCGGGTCGATGGGCGCCGGCTGGTGGCTCTGGTGGGACTGACCCCCTAGGCTGGGACTCATGATCCGCAGCGCGTACACCTGGCTCTTCAACCGCCTGATCGTCCGCTCCGACCCCGAGCGCGCGCACGACCTCGGTGTGGGCGCCATCGCTGCGGCCGGCTCGTTCGCTCCGGCACGCCGGGCTCTGCGGGCGACCCTGGGCCACCTCGACGGATCCTGCGCGCCGCGCCGCGTCGTCGGCTCTCGCTCCACCCCCCTGATGATCGGTCCGCGCCGGCTGCGCGGCCGGCTCGGCCTGGCCGCCGGAATGGACAAGGACGCGGAGGCGGTCCTCGGCTTGGACGCCCTGGGCTTCGCCTTCGTCGAGGTCGGGACGATCACCCCGCGACCCCAACCGGGCAACGAGCGGCCGCGCCTGTGGCGCCTCGTCGACGAGCGGGGCATCCGCAACCGCATGGGCTTCAACAACGAGGGCGCCGGGGCCGCGGCCGTTCGCCTGCGCGATCTGCGCCGGACCCGGGCCGGTCGGGGCGCCGTCGTCGGAGCGAACATCGGGAAGAACAAGACGACCCCGGCGAACCGGGCTCCCGCCGACTACGAGTACTGCGCCCGCCTCCTGTCCCCCTGGGTGGACTTCGTCGTCGTCAACGTCTCCTCCCCCAACACCCCCGGTCTGCGCGACCTGCAGTCCGCCGACCTCCTGCGCCCGATCCTCCTGGCCGCCCGGCGGGGCTGCCTCGACGGCGCTCCCGACCGGGAGGTCCCCCTCTTCGTCAAGATCGCCCCCGACCTGTCCGACGAGGAGATCATCGAGGTCGTCGCCCTGACCCGCGAGCTCGGACTGGCCGGCGTCGTCGCCACCAACACGACCATCGATCACGATCTGGGCCCCGGCGGCGTATCGGGGGAGCCCCTGTTCGAGCGGGCACTCGAGGTCGTCCGCCTCGTCGCCCTTCACCTGGCCGACGAGCAGCTCCTCATCGGTACCGGGGGGATCTCGACGCCCCGGGATGCCCAGCGGATGCTCGACGCCGGCGCCGATCTCGTCGAGGGGTTCTCCGCCTTCATCTACCAGGGGCCCTCCTGGCCCGGAGAGGTCAATCGGGCGCTGGCCCGCCGCTGACAATGATCATCCACCTCGACTCCCCCGACCTGGCCGCCGACCCGCGCCTGAACGACTACACGCGCCTGAAAGACGTCGCCCTGCGCTCGCGCATCGAGCCCGAGCGCGGCCTCTACATGGCCGAATCGACGAATGTCATCATGCGCGCTCTGCAGGTCGGCCACGCCCCCCGGTCCTTCCTCATGTCCCCCAAGTGGCTCCCGGGCCTCGCCGGCCTCATCGCCGGGGCGACGGGGTCGCCCGACGGCGGCGACGTCCCGATCTTCATGGCCGATGAGCCGCTCCTCGAGCAGATCGCCGGATTCCACCTCCACCGCGGGGCCCTGGCCGCCATGGAGAGGCCCGAACTGCCGCCTGTCGGCGGACTCCTCGCGACCGCGCGCCATGGAGCCCCCGCCCGCAGGGTCGTCGTCCTCGAGGACCTCGTCGACCACACGAACGTCGGCGCCGCCTTCCGTTCGGCGGCGGCCCTGGGCGTCGACGCCGTCCTCGTCACCCCCCGGTGCGCCGATCCCCTGTACCGCCGATCCGTGCGGGTCTCGATGGGCACCGTCTTCCAGGTGCCGTGGACGCGCCTGAGCCGATGGCCCGCCATGGACGAGCTCCACGATGCGGGCTTCACGGTCGCCGCCCTCGCCCTCTCCGACGACTCGATCGGCCTCGACGACTTCGCCGCCTCGCCGGCGTGCACGGATCCGACGGGGCGCCTCGCCCTCGTCATGGGAACCGAGGGGGACGGCCTGGGGCGGCGCACCATCGCCTCCGCCGACGTCGTCGTGCGCATCCCCATGGCCGGCGGCGTCGACTCCCTCAACGTGGCGGCGGCATCGGCGGTCGCTTTCTGGGCGACGCGAGTCACCGAGGATTGAGCGCGGGGGCCCACCGAGGAATCGAGGGGACGAGTCGTCGCAGCCTCCGCCCCCGTCGTCAGGGGACGGGCGGCGCGTCCGGCCCCGTCGTCAGGGGACGGGCGGCGCGTCCGGCCCCGGATCCGCCGCCGGCTCCTCGTCGGAGGGGACGGGGAGCACACGCAGGAGGACCACCGACGCCACCAGTCCTCCCCACACGAGGAGGATCGTCACCGTCATCATCACGATCGCCATGGCGCTCATCGGTCGGCCTCCTCGGGGTCGGCGGCGGGAAGGGGACGGGCGCCGCCGTCCTCCTCGGAGTCGAGAAGATGGGAGAGGGTCTGGGCCGATACCGGCCGGTGTCTCCACGGGATCAGCGTCAGGACGAGCGCGGCCACCAGAGCGAAGGCAACCGCGCCCCACCCGAAGAGGCCGATGAACGTCGTCGGATACCCCCCGTATCCCTCGACGACGTAGCCGACGATCGCGGAGAACGCCATGACGGCGAGGACCAGCGGAATGGCCAGGCCGATGAGCCAGTCCCACACCGGCGGCACCTTCACCGACGACACCGAGTTCACATGGGCGCGCAGGCCCTTGAGCCTCGGTCCGGCGACCGCCGCCAGGATGGCCATCGAGATCGCCGATCCGACGACGCCGATGTTGTTGATGAACGTGTCGATGATGTCGAGGGTGTTGAGCCCCGACCTGGTGCCGAACAGGGCCACCGAGACCGCCGTCGCCGGGACGCCGAAGGCGAGGGCGGCCCGGGCCGGGGACATGCCGAACTTGTCCTGGAGGCCGCCGGAGACGACCTGGAGCAGCGACAGGAGCGACGTGACGCCGGCCAGGACGAGGGAGCCGAAGAAGAGGACGCCGAAGATCGCTCCTCCGGGCATCATCGAGATGATCTGCGGGAAGGTGACGAAGGACAGGATCGGACCGGTCAGGCCCTCGAGCTCGGAGAGCGCGACGTCCTGCTTGGCGGCCATGAACCCCAGGGCGGAGAAGACGCCGATACCGGCGAGGATCTCGAAGGACGAGTTCGCGAAGCCCGCGACGAGGGACGTGCCCGTCAGATTCGACTTCGGCTTGAGATAGGACGCGTAGGTCAGCATGATGCCGAATCCCACCGACAGCGAGAAGAAGATCTGCGCGAACGCCGAGAGCCACACGTGCGGGTCCGCCAACGACTCCCACTTGGGGGTGAAGAACTCGTTGAGGCCGTCGATCGCCCCGGGCAGGAAAAGGGCGCGGACCACCATGATGAGGAAGAGGACGACGAGGAGGGGCAGGAAGATCCGGTTCGCCGCCTCGACCCCCTTGCTCAGGCCCCGCCCGACGATCAGGAGGACGAACACCCACAGGAGGGCCAGGGGGACGGCGACGGCGGCCACGGGCTCCCAGGAGAACGTCTCGGAGTCGACGACCCGGAGGAACTCGCCGGTGAAGAAGCCGAGCGGGTCGTCGCCCCAGGCCTGGGTCACCGAGTAGATCGTGTACTGCGCGCCCCAGGCGACGACGGCGCCGTAGTAGACGAGGATGACGAAGCACACGAGCACCTGGAACCAGCCGATGAACTCCCCCTGGGCCCGCAGGCGGCGCAGGGCCCACGGCGGGGACCCCCGGAACTTGTGCCCCAGCGAGTAGTCGAGCCACAGCATCGGGATGCCGACCGCGACGAGGGCGACGAGATAGGGCACGAGGAAAGCGCCGCCGCCGTTGGCGTAGGCGACGCCGGGGAAGCGCCAGATGTTGCCCAGGCCGATGGCCGAGCCGATGGCCGCGAGGAGGAAGCCGGTCTGGCCGCTCCAGGTGTCTTTGCGCGCGGGCTGGAGCCCGGCGCCGGTCGGTGTCGTCGTCATAGGGGTGTTCTCCTCTGCAAGATTCCCGCTCAGGGTAGGCAAGCCGACGAGGGGTGGGACGACTCGTCTCATTCTTCGTGCATGCGAGGGAGGACCGCGTCGGGAGAACTCCTCAGGCGGCGCCCAGCGCGTGGAAGACGCCCGCGATGAGCACCGTCATCGGCAAGGAGGCCAGAGTCGTCACGAGGACCGTCCCCTGGGCGATCGACTCGCCCGTCCCGGCCCGCTGGGCGGCGATGAACGCGTTCTGAGCGGTCGGCAGCCCGGCCATGACCGTCACCGCCAGGAGGCCGCCGCCGCGCATCCCCAGGGTCCAGCCGATAGCGCACGCGATCATCGGCTGAACGACGAGCTTCGAGGCGCTCGCCCACGCGACCGGCCACGCCGTCAGCCTACGGGCGCGGCTCCGCCCCCGCCGCCCCGTCCGACTCCCGGGATCTCAGCGCCAGGAGGCGACGACCTCGTCGACCCGCGTCAGAGCCGAGGCGATCGCCATATGCATGTCGAGGTACTGGTAGGAGCCCAGGCGCCCCCCGAAGAGGACTCGGTCCTCCCCCGCGGCCAGGTCCCGGTAGCGGGCGAGCCTCGCCCGGTCGTCGGGGCCCGACACCGGGTAGTAGGGCTCGTCGTCCCCGGCGGCGAACCGTGAGTACTCGCGCATGATCACCGTGTTCGTCGCCCCCACGCGGTCGCGCTCGGGGTGAAGGTGCTGGAACTCGTGGATGCGCGTGTACGGCACGGACTCGTCGGAGTAGTTCATCACCGAGCATCCCTGGTAGTCCGGGGTGTCGACGACCTCCGTCTCGAAGTCGAGGGTCCGCCACTGCAGGCGCCCCTCGCAGTAGTCGAAATACCGGTCGACGGGACCGGTGTAGACGACCGGTACCTGCCCGACCGCCGCCCCCTTCGCATAGGGCTGGGAGTCGTCGAAGAAATCGACTCCGGTGAAGACGCTGATCCTGCGGTGGTCGACCATCCTGTCGATCCAGGCGCCGTAGCCGTCGACGGGCAGCCCCTCGTGGGTGTCGCGGAAGTAGCGGTTGTCGTAGGTCAGGCGCACCGGCAGGCGCGAGATGATCGCCGGGTCGAGGAGCGTCGGGTCGGTCTGCCACTGCTTGGCCGTGTAGCCCCGGATGAAGGCCTCGTACAGGGGGCGGCCGATGAGGCTGATCGCCTTCTCCTCGAGGTTCTCCGGTTCCTTGCCCCCCAGCTCCGCGGCCTGCTCGGCGACGAGGGCGCGCGCCTCGTCCGGCCCGTAGGCGGCCCGGAAGAACTGGTTGATCGTCCCCAGATTGATCGGCAGCGGGTAGACCTCCCCGCCTCGATTGGCGTACACGCGGTGCTCGTAGCGGTTGAACGAGGTGAAACGGGTGACGAAGTCCCACACGCGCTCGTTCGACGTGTGAAAGAGATGGGTCCCGTAGCGGTGGACCTCGACCCCGGTATCCGGGTCGATCGACGAGTAGGCGTTGCCGCCGATGTGGTCGCGCCTCTCGATGACGGCGACGTCCATCCCCAGGTCCTCCGCCGCCCTCCGGGCGACGGTGAGGCCGAAGAAACCCGAGCCGACGACGAGCAGATCCACGGGCTGTCCTTCCACGAACGGGATTGTCTCGAACAGCGTAGCCCACGCCCCGACGCCTCAACGGCCCACCGCGTCCGCGCACGACCCGCCTCGGGGCGCGCGAGTCGGCAGGCCGATAGACTCTGGAGGACGTCGATCAGCGGCCGGTCCCAGGAAAGGAGGACGGATGATCCGCATCGCGATCGTTGAGGACGAGCCGGTCAGCCGCAAGCTCCTCACGGACTACCTCGCCCGCTACGAGCGGGAGCACTGCGAGTCATTCGACGTCGCCGTCTTCGACGACGGGGCGACGATCACCCGCACCTACCGACCCCGGTACGACATCATCCTCATGGACATCCAGATGGAGCGCATGGACGGGATGACCGCCGCCAAGCACATCCGCTCGATCGACGACCAGGTTGTCCTCGTGTTCATCACCTCATCGCCCCAGTTCGCCATCAAGGGGTACGAGGTCAACGCGATCTCCTACCTGCTCAAACCCCTGCCGTGGTTCGCCTTCGAGCAGGAGCTCACCCGGTCGATCACGACCGTCCGCAAGCGACAGGGCGCCTCCCTCATGCTCCAGACCGGAGGGGAGGTCGTGCGACTGGGCGTCGAGGACGTCACCTACATCGAATCGATCAAGCACCGTCTCGAAGTCCACACCGTCGACCAGTCGTACTCGATCGTCGGCACCCTCAAAGACATGGAGGCCCAGCTCGAGGGGCGCGACTTCTTCCGGTCCAACTCGTGCTACCTCGTCAACCTCGCCCACGTCCAGGGCGTCCACGACCAGTCGTGCGTCGTCACCGGCGGCGACGAGCTGAGGATCTCTCGGCCCCGCAAGAAGCCGTTCATGGCCGCCCTCACCCAGTACGCCGGCGGCGTCCGCTGATGTTCGAGCCCCTGCCCGACATCCCCCGCCTCTACACGGCCCTGGCCGAGGCCGGGGCGTGCCTGACGTACATGTCCCTCCTGCGCCGCCAGGTGCCCGCGTGGCGCCTGGCCTCGGGGGCGCTCGTCGGCTTCCCGGTCCTCATCGTCTGCCAGCTCGTCGCCGGCGCCCTGCCCGTGTCCCTGTGGCTTGCGGGAATGGTGTCGGCCGTGGCCCTCATGGGGGCGACGATCCGTCTGGGCACCGGCATCTCCCTCGTCGAGGCCGCGCACCTGACCTTCAGGGCCTTCATTCTCGCCGAGCTCGCCGCCTCCCTCGTCTGGCAGCTCCTCGTCTACTTCTCCCCCGCTCCCCCGCGGATCAGCGCCGGCCCCCTCCTGGGCGTGTGCGTCCTCTACGCCGTGTTCTTCTGCCTGGCCCGGGCCCTCGAACGACGCAACATCCCCGCCGACGAGCCCCTCGTCCTCGACCACTCCGACCTGTGGCTGGGGGCGACGATCACCGTCATCACCTTCGCCATGTCGAACCTCAGCTTCGTGTCGACCTCGACCCCGTTCTCCGGGCGCCTCGGCCCGGAGATCTTCTACATCCGCACCCTCGTCGACCTGTGCGGCTACGCCGCCCTCTACGCCCAGCAGGAGCGCATCGTCCAGATCCGCACGGCCGCCGAGCTCGCCTCCATCGAGGCCCGCCTCGAATCCCAACACAGCCAGTACCTCCAATCGAAGACCGACATCGAGGCCATCGGACGCGCCCACCACGACCTCAAGCACCAGATCGCACTCCTGCGCTCCCAGATCGACCCGCAGGCGCGGGAGGCCGGATTCGACGAGATCGACCGGCAGATGGCGGCTTTGGGGCAGCGCTACCACAGCGGCAACCCCGTCCTCGACGTCCTCCTGACCTCGAAGGGGAGGATCTGCGCGGCCGAGGGGATCGACTTCACCGTCATCGCCGACGGCTCGCTCCTGTCGGGGATGACGTCGATGGACATCGCCACGCTCTTCGGCAACGCCCTCGATAACGCGATCGAGGCGAGCCGCCGCGTCGCCGACACCTCCCACCGGATCATCAAGGTCATGCTGACCGGCCGCGGCCAGATGGCCGTGATCCGCATCGAGAACTGGTTCGTCGGCGACCTCGACGCCTCCCCCGACGGAACGCTCCGGACGATGAAGTCCGACCGCGATCACCACGGGTACGGCGTCAAATCGATCCGCTGGACGGCCCGCAAGTACGGGGGCGAGGCGACGACCTCCGCCGAGGGCAACTGGTTCGCCCTGACGGTGCTCCTGCCGCGAGCCCCGCAGGAGGCCGTCCCCGACGCGATCAGTTGAAGCCCAGCACGGCCCGGGCGACCGCGTACCCCGAGCGGATCACCCCCGGCCTCGCGCGACGCGTGATCCGCGCCAGGACGCCGGACTCGACATCCGCCGCGACCCTGGGCGCCGTCGCCTCGGCGTCGCGCCAAATGCGGTTCTTCAGGGCCAGGTGCTCGTCCGTGCCCGACAACTGGGCCATGACCGCGGTGACGACGAAGTTGATCCGCAGGTAGTGGACCATGTAGCGGTACAGGTTCGCGGGGACCTCCCCCCGGTTCGGCATGGCCGCGACCATCCCCTTGTTGACGCGCTCGAGCTGGTCGAGCCGGGTGATCATCACCTTCTCGTTGACGGACTGGTCGTCGCGCCCGATGAAATAGCGGTACAGATCGACGTCGAGATAGCGGATCGTGCGCACCAGGGGGATCGGCGCGAACGAGTAGAGGTAGTCGACGTAGAACGTGTGCTCGGGCAGGACCAGTCCCGAGGCCCGCACGAGCTCGGTGCGCATCGTCAGCGCGTGCATCATCAGGTACTGGTCGACTCGGCACCGGCGCATCTCGTCCCACCCGACGGTCCGGCCCTGCGGGAGGACGTTGCGGTAGCGGATGACGGCCTTGTGGGCCTTGCCCTGCTTCTCGTAGACGTAGTTCGTCACGAGCAGGTCGAGGTCCCGGCCGGCGTCCCGCTCGGAGCGCAAGAGGTCGAGGACCCGGGTCATAGCGGCCCGGTCGACCCAGTCGTCGGAGTCGACGACCCGGATGTGGGTGCCGGAGGCCGCCGCGATCCCGGCGTTGACCGCGCCCCCGTGCCCCTTGTTCTCCTGGTGGATCGCGCGCACGCACGTCGGGTGGCGATCCGCCCAGTCGTCGGCGACGGCGGCGGTGGCGTCCGTCGACCCGTCGTCGACGATGACGACCTCGACCTCGTCGCCGTATCCGACGAGGGTCGCCATCGCCCGGTCGAGATAGGCCTCGGAGTTGTAGGAGGGGACGACGACGGTCAGGAGCGGCGATTGCTCGGGCATGGGTTCCTCGTTCGTGGAGCGCAATGAATCACCCCTATGGTGCCCCATCGGGGTCCGCGGGGGTGGGAGGCGCGCAAAGGCGCCGGTTGCGTCGGCCCTCGGCGAGGGTCCAGCCGGGGACTCACGCCGCCGGCGCCGCCTCGGGGACCTGCTTGAAGATCACCTTGAAGATCGGGAAGAACACCCAGAAGGAGATCGCGGCGTTGATGATCATCGTGACGACATCGGCGACGGCCTCGCCGGTCCCGGCCCCCAGCGCCCCCTTGCACCACGCGTAGATCGGCTCCTTGTAGAGGACCTGCAGGGCCGCGGCGACGACGGTGATGACGACGTAGGCGAGCGCGTACCAGAAGGCGGCCCGCCCGATCGACGAGTTCGACTTGAAGGTGATGGTGCGCTGGGCGAAGAAGTTGATGACCTGGGCGATGAGGAGGGTGATCTGGACGGCGAGGAAGTAGGCCAGGCCCCCGCCCGACCCGTCGGGCGAGATCGCGCCGGCCGCGTAGTCGAAGAGGTAGACGGTCTCCCCGTTGGACGAGCCGATCGGGAGGAACTGGAACGCGGCGTCCTGGAGCGACGTGAAGGAGAAGACCCACCGGAACACGGGCATGAGGACGAGCTGCAGGAGCGTCACGCCGTTCGACAGGACGAAGAAGACGATGAATTGCGAGGTCGTCTCGTGCTTACGGGAGAACGTCCCCCACCAGTTCCTCATCGCGTCCATCGTCGTCCCTCTCTTGTTCGTGATGTCGTGTCCGTGCGGGTGGCCGCGCGACTCATCGGCTCTCGCCGTCGAGCGCGCGCCGGGTCGCCCTGTCGGCGGCCCGATTGCGGAAGAACCCGCCGATCGTGGTCCTCAGGCCCCGCAGGTGGTGCCCGTTGACGATGTCGACGACCCCGTCGACCATGTCGGTCGACACCATGCCCCGCGTCATCTTCGCCATCGCCCGGAACGGCATGTTCGTGACGAAGAGGATGTTGAGGTCCGGCCGGCCCGTGGCGTCGGCCCTCTCCCGCCGTTTGGCGAGGTTCGCCGCGACCATACGGGCCAGGCGGCTGCGGGCCCTGCTCATCGACGATAAGGGGTCGGTCGCGCCCAGGGCGCCGGTCGAGGGGGGGACCGGGATCGGCCGCCCCAGGAGGGCCTCGAACTCGGCGTCGGTGGCCTCGGCGACGTCACCGGTCAGGTAGTGGCCGAGGCGCTCGTCGACGGGGGCCGGAGTGGTCCCCTCGACGAGGAGCGCCCCCTCGAGGACGATGTCGCGGGCGTTGCGGCCGATGAGGATCGTCCACTCCCCCGCCTCGGTGGCCCACCGGGATTCGGCGGACTCCCAGTGGCGGAACGTGTAGGCGTCGAAGGGGATCTCGACGTCGAGGCTCGAGCGCGCGGGGACGCGGGCCTTGACGAATCCCTTGAGCTCGCGGTCCGGGCCGAAGACGCCGCCGGGAGCGCGCACGTAGAGCTGGACGACCTCGGCCCCGTCGACGTCGGAGGCGTTCGTCAGCGTCACTCGGGCGCCGTCGGCTCCGACGCGCAGGTCGGAGTACTCGATGTCGCAGTAGGACAGGCCGAATCCGAAGGGGTAGGCGACGTCGATGCCCGTCGACGCGTAGTACCGGTAGCCGACGTAGGGGCCTTCGCGGTAGAGCGACAGGGGGCCCTCGGCCGGGTACCAGCCGGCGGTCGGCGTGTCCTCGTAGCGCAGGGGGTAGGTCTCGGCCAGGCGCCCGGAGGGGTTGACGTCCCCGGTGAGGACCCGCAGGGCGGCGGAGGCCCCGGCCTGGCCGGACAGGCCGGTGTGGATCACCGCGCGCGCGTGCTCGACCCAGTAGGTCTCGACGGCCGATCCGGTCGACAAGACGACGACGACATTGCGGTTGATCTCGGCGAGCCGCTCGACGAGGGAGGTCTGGACGCGGGGCAGGCGCATGTGGGAGCGGTCGAGCCCCTCGGACTCGGAGAGTTCGTCGAGTCCGATGCAGGCCAAGACGACGTCGCAGCGGCCGGCCAGATCGAGGGCCTCGGCGGCGAGGGCCTCGTTCTCGGCGCCTTGGCGGTCGTAACCCTGGGCGTAGCCGACGAGGTCGAGGTCGGTGGCGCCGATCGCGTCGAGGATCGTCTCCAGTCGGGTCGGGTTGACCTGGGAGGAGCCGGACCCCTGGTAGCGCGGGGTCTTCGCCATGTCCCCGACGACGCCCACGCGGGTGCCGGGGGCGAGTGGGAGGATCGAGTCCTCGTTGCGCATGAGGACGATGGACTCCGCGGCGATCCTCCGGGCGAGGGCGTGGTGGGCGTCGGCGTCGAGGACGGGGCGGGGATCGCGAGAGGCGGCGGCCGCTCGGGCCATCGTCAGGACCTCCGCGGCGCGTTCGCGCACGTGGGACTCCGCGAGGTCGCCGCGTTCGACGGCCGCGACGATCTCGCGGGCGCTGTGCAGGCCGGGGGCGGGCATCTCCAGCGAGCCGCCGGCGCGGGCGGCGGCGACCGCCGAGTTCGATCCCCCCCAGTCGGATACGACCATGCCGTCGAAGCCCCATTCCTCCCTGAGGATGTCCGTCAGCAGGTGGGGGTTCTCGTGGGCGTAGGTGCCGTTGACGAGGTTGTAGGAGCTCATCAGGGCGCGCGGCCCGGACTCGCGGACGACGATCTCGAAGGCCGTCAGGTAGATCTCGCGCATCGTGCGCTCGTCGACGACCGAGTCGGAGGCCATGCGGCGCAGTTCCTGGGAGTTGACCGCGAAGTGCTTGGGGCAGGCCGACACCCCGGTCGATTGAATGCCGCGGACGAGTCCGGCCGCCATCCGCCCGGCGAGGAGGGGGTCCTCCGAGTAGTACTCGAAGTTGCGACCGCACAGCGGGGACCGCTTGATGTTGAGGCCTGGGCCGAGGACGACGTCGACCCCCAGGGCGAGCGCCTCGTCGCCGAGGGCCCGTCCCATGTCCTCGGCGAGGCCGGGGTCCCAGGAGGTGGCGACGGCGGCGGCCGTCGGGAAGCACGTGGCGGGCTCGGACTGGGCGATCCCCAGGTGGTCGCCGGAGCCGAGCTGACGGCGGATCCCGTGGGGGCCATCGGACATGACGAAGGAGGGGACGCCTTTGGCCGGCAGGGGCCGGGAGTCCCATTCGGACGAACCTGATAGGAGGGACGCGGCTTCCAGCAGCGTCAGTTCGGGCTCAATCGTCGAGGCCACGTCGTCGTTCCCTTCTCGTGCTCGCCGCGCGCCGTCATCGTCGGGGGTTGGCCCCAGTGAATCGGGGCTCCGGCGGTGCCGGCGGGCCGGGGTGCATGATCTGTCGTTGTGAATCGGTATTCTGTCGGGCCCGATGGGCGGAGGCGATGGGCCCGGGCCCATCGCCTCCGCCTCCGGCGGATCACTCGCGTCGGGCGTCCTTCACCCGGATCTGCGAGTCGCCGGCGTGCTTGGCGACGCGCCGGTAGACGGCGACGGCTCCGGCGAGGATCCCCAGGGACAGCACCGCCGTGCCGATCCACTGACCGTACTTCCACATCGGGGGCTCGTAGGAGACGGTCGCTCCGGGGGCGAGACCGTTCATCGCGTTCGAGTTGGCGACCGCGTACAGGATGTTCTTCGTCGCCTTGCGGATGTTGGCCACCCCCAGTGCCGACGAGTCGTCCTTGTAGGACTTGGACGGGGCGAAGGACAAGGTGAGGTCGGTTCCCGCGTCGATCGCCTGGTCGGGGCTCATGTAGTTGTAGAGGTTGAAGTCCGTGATGGCGAACCCGGTGAATCCCCACTCGTCGCGCAGGACGTTCGTCATCAGCGCTTTCGAGCCGCCCGCCCAGGTGGCGCCGATGCGGTTGAAGGAGCTCATCACCGCGAGGGAGCCGATCTGGGCGGTGGCGGTGGTCCCCTGCTCGTCGGCGATGTAGTCGACCTGGGAGGTCACGCCCTTGACTGCGATCTCGAAGGGCTTGAGGTAGAGCTCGCGGATCGTCTGCTCATTGGCCCACGAGGCGATCCCGTTGTTCACACGGTTGGTCTCCTGGTCGTTGAGCGCGAAGTGCTTGAGCGTCGTGTACAGGCCCTTGTCGAGGGCCCCCTGCGAGACGGCGGCGGCCATCTCGCCCGACAGGATCGGGTCCTCCGAGTAGTACTCGAAGTTGCGCCCCGCGAAGGGGCTGCGGTGGAGGTTCATCGCCGGGGCGTACCAGCCGGAGACCTTCTTCAGGAGGGACTCGTTGCCGACCATGGCCCCCATGGCCTCGCCCAGGTCGACGTTCCACGTCTGGGCGATGGTGAACTCGGACGGGTAGGCGGGGCCGTTGACCGAGGCGTTGATGAACGAGGAGAACCCGGCGGGACCGTCGAGGTCCGTGACCGCGGGCTTGGCGATCGACGGCAGGGCCGCGGAGTTGTAGGCGCCGTTGAGGAGCATGTTCGTCATGTCCGAGACCTCGAGGGAGTCGAGGAGTTCATCCCATCGGGGGTCGTCGTAGGCGGCTCCTCGCAGGTCGACGAGGGTGAGGTCGGTGTCCGCTCCCGTTGTCGGCGTCTCCCCCTCGAACGCCTCGGCGGCGGCCCGGGCGTCGTACTCGGCGAACCCGGCGCGCGCGGCCTCGGAGGCCTTCATGAGCTCGGTGCCGAGGGGGGAGCGGGGGAAGGTCCCGGCGAAGTCGGCGCGCGACATGTTGAGGATCTTCCCGGTCTGGGAGGGGTCGTCCGTGAAGTCCCCGGAGACGTCGTCGAACTGGTTGACGGCGGCCGTCTCGTCGGTCGAGCGGGGATTCGACTCGCCGTAGACGACGGTCTCGTCGACGGTGTAGGTCATCGGGGACGCCCCGTCGACCGGGGTGTGGGAATCGGATCGGAGGGTGATCTCGTAGTCCCCGGCCTCGAGGACGTAGGCGCGAGCCTGCTCGTAGTCGTAGGACGCCATGTCCTCGACGGCGAAGGAGACGGTGAGGGTCTGCGAGGCGCCGGGGGCGAGTTCGTCGGTCTTGGCGAAGCCGCCGAGGACGACGGCGGGCTTCTCGATGCCCCCGCGCGTGTAGGGAGCCGAGTAGTAGACCTGGACGACGTCCTTGCCGGGGGCCGAACCGGTGTTCGTCACCTCGACGTCGACGCTGATCTGGCCGTCGACGCCGCCGAAGTCCTGGCCGACGACCGTCTGCGAGAAGTCGGTGTAGCTCAGGCCGTATCCGAAGGGGTAGACGACGGCCCGGTCGTAGTCGATGAATCCCTCGACGGCGGCCGTCTCGTAGTAGCGGTAGCCGATGTAGATGCCCTCCTGGTAGTTGACGAAGGGGGCGTCCTCGGTGACGGTCGCGTTTGACGCGGCGCTCGACAGGGCCGACGACGAGTAGGAGGCGGCGAGGTCCTCGTAGGTGAAGTCCCCGAAGTTGACGAAGGTCGGGTCCTGTGTGAAGTCGGAGGCCCACGTGTCGGTCGTGCGGCCCGAAGGGGGGATCTGCCCGGCGATGACCTTGCCGACGGCGTTGAAGCCGGACAGGCCGGGCGAGCCGATGAGGAGGACGGAGTCGATGCCGGGGTCCGCTTGGATGTCCCCCATTTCGAGGGTGGTGGAGGCGTTGACGACGACGACAACCGTGTCGAAGTTCGACTTGGCGAACTCCAAGAGGTCCTTCTCGTCCTTGTTGAGTTCGAGCTGGTGCTGGCCGTCGACGTAGTTGTCGTCCCATCCCTGCATCGACTGGGCGAGGTCCCCGCCCTCGCCGCCGCCCCGTCCGATGTAGACGATCGCCGCGTCCTGGTAGTCGGCGATCGAGTCGGCGTGCGCCTCGTATTCGGACACGGGCATTTCGCCGATGACGTAGGTGGAGATCTCGGGCTTGTCCATCTCGATGACGGCGCGGTCGTTGGCCTGCGCGTAGGCGTCGATCGCCTGGTACATGGCGTCGTTGACGCTCATCCCGGCGTTCTCGAGGCCCTGGCGGGCGTTGACGGCGGTGGTGACGTCGACCGAGCCGGATCCTGAGCCCCCGTAGACGGGGTCGGCGGCGGTGCGCCCGAGCATCGTCACGGCGGAGCCGGCGGGCAGGGGGAGGGCCCGGGCGTCGTTCTTCGCCAGGACGATGCCCTCGCCCTCGATCTCCTCGATGAGGGTCGCGGCGGCGGCGTTCATCTCCTCGACGGTGTCGTAGTCGGCGTCGTAGTAGTCGGTGTCCCAGCCCTGAGCGGATTCGGGATTCGTCACCGTGTACTCGCCGGCGCCCAGCGCGCCGCCGATCCAGCTGTTGAAAATGCCGATCGCGACATTCGCGACGATGACGAGGACGGCGAGGACCGCGAGGATGGGGATCCAGATCGCCAGGAATCTCTTGTTCGTCATCGGAGCCTTGTTTGCCTTGGTAGCCACTGCCCAAGCCCCTTCGTTGATGGTGTCGGCCCGGCCGCCGCTGGCGCCGGGTGCGTCGCCGGTCATCGGGCGACGGTCGGGGGCGGTCCCCCGGTGGGGCGGGGCCCGAGGCGTCCCCCCGGGTCCCGCTCGGGTCAGCCCCTGCTGGGGCCGCGGGTCATTTGGCCTCGACCTCGGAGATCGTGCCGTCCTGGTCGATCTGGTAGGTCTTCTGCGACTGGGCCGCGAGCGCGCCGATGACGAAGTTTGTGCCGCCCTCGATCTTGACGATGGAGGTCGTCAGCTTCTCGGTGTCGTCCGACCAGTCGTAGGGGACGACGAGCATGCCGTACTTCTCGGTGGGCTTGTCGACGTCGTTGGCCAGGTAGATCTGGGTCAAGGACGGGTTGGACTCGAGGGTGTCGAGGATCGTCTGGCGCGCGCGGACGAGGTCGTCCTTGGTCGCCGCGTCCTCGCCCTCGACGGCGGCGGATTGGCCGGCCGCGGCCGGCGCGTCGGAGGAGCCGGAGCAGGCGGCGAGGCCCGCGGTGCCGGTCATGGCGATGGCGGCGGCCAGGCCGATGCGCAGGAGCGAGTTCTTCATGGTCAGTGGTCCCTTCCACTTCGACTGTCTTCGGGTCGTGCGTCAGCGCATGATCCGCGGTCGTCTCCGGGGCGGGGCGACTGCGTCGGGCGGCCGCTCCGGGGTTCGTCGGGCTGGTCGATCATCGTTGACGTGCGTGTGCCGCCGTCTCCGTCTCCTCGCCGTCATGCGGGCGTCGGAGGGGATCGGGCCTGGGGCGATCCTATGGATCGTCGGGAACGCGGATGAAGCGGGGGCGCACAATCTGTCGGCCGGGCCGCACAATCTGCGTTTCCGTTATCCGTTCGTTATTGGTGGCCGCTGGGGCGGGCCCTCCCCCGCTGGGAGGGCCCGCCCGGAGGCGTCCGCGTCGATCGGGTCAGTCGGTGATGACCGATCCGTCGATATGCAGGCCGAAGCCGTAGTCGTAGACGTTGCCCGCCGAATCGGTGTAGGGCGTGACGTCCTTGGCGACGTCCTCCTTGTTGGCCTCGACCGTGTCCATGTCCTGGGGGAACTGGATCGGCAGGCGGCCGTTGGCCTCGTGCTTGCCCAGGGCGATCTCGATGAGGGCCTCCTGAGCGGTGCCGAATCCGACGACGATGGCGTCCGACTGGGCTTCGAACTCGGCGGGGATCACCGGGTTGTTCGCCTTGAGCACGGCGATGACGGGGATGTCCTTGCCGGAGGCGTCGACGGCTTCGCGGGCGCGCAGGAGGGCGTCGAGATCGGCTTCGTTCGTCAGTCGCGAGGTCTGACCGTAGTAGGAGCGGTTCTCCTTGGTCCCGTCGGGCAGGATGTCGCCCGAGATCGAGGTCTGGCGGACGTTGGGCCCGTCAGCGGTGTAGGGGCGGTACTGGAGGGAGAGCGGGTAGTACGTTCCGGTCTCGGCGTCCAGTCCCGAGTTGGCGAACACCGCTCCCGAGTTCGGCGACTTCATGCCGACCAGGACGACGTCCACGTCGGTCAGGTCGGGGGCCGTGTAGGAGAAGGTCCCGTCCCCGTTGTCGACGACCGTGTCGGTGACGACCGTCCCGAAGTACTTCGAGAGGAGCTCCTCGTCGAGGGAGATCCCCTCGGTCACCTCGGGTTCGGGGGAGAACAGCGAGGCGCGGCCCGTGTCGTAGGTGTGCGGCACGTACACGGTCTTGTCGGAGTAGTCCGCGTTCTCATCGAGGGTGATGGCCCCGTCGTTCTTCAGCAGGACGATGGAGTTGAGCTGGGCCTGACGGCCCGCCTCGACCTTGTCGTCGGAGCCGACGGCGGCCGAGGAGGCGTCGAGGTCGAGGAAGGGGTTGTCGAAGGCGTCGGCGTTGAAGATCATCGTCAGGACGCGCTGAGCGGACTGGGCCCAGCGGGTCTGGGCGTCGATGTCGTTCGTGCCGGCCTCGTAGTCTGCCTGCCACATGTCGTACGCGGCGAGGACCGGCGCGGCGTCGTTGTTGCCGCCGAACATGTCGGTGCCGTTCTTGATGATCGCGTAGTGGCGCTCCTCCTTCGTCAGGGAGTCGGAGCCCCATCCGGTCGCGATGAACGCGTCGGGGTCGGACAGCGCGTTGGTGACGCCCCAGTCGGTGCACACGACGCCGTCGAAGCCGTTGTCGTCGCGCAGCGCCGAGAGCTTACCCGCGTCGTAGGAGGACCCCATGCGGTCGGTGTACTCGGGGTCACCGTTCGCGTCGAGGGTGATCGAGTAGGAGGTCATCACCGAGGCGGCGTCGAGGGCCTGCTGGAAGACGGAGATGTGCTCGGCGGAGTTGCCGCCGACCATGACCTCGTACTGGCCGGCCGACGTGTGGGACTCGCGCCCTCCCTCGCCCGCGCCGTCGCCGGGCCAGTGCTTGATCATCGCGTTGACGGACTGATCGCCCCAGCCGGTGTTCTCGCCGCCCTCGGAGAAGGTCCCCTGGAAGCCGTCGACGTAGGACTTCGCCATGGCTCCGGCCATCTGGGCGTCCTCGCCGAAGGTCCCGGACACGCGCAGCCAGCGGGGCTCGGTCGCCAGGTCGATCTGCGGGGACAGCGCGGTCGCGATGCCCAGGGCCTTGTACTCCTGGGAGGCCATCTTGCCGAATTCGAGAACCGTGTCGGGGTCGAAGGTCGCGGCCAGCCCCAGGGAGCTCGGCCACTTCGAGATCTCGCCGGCCTCGGAGAAGGAGGCCGCCTGCGAGGCGTCGGAGCGCGGATCCGACGAGTAGTTCACGGGGATGTACGGGAGCTCGGCGCTGCCGAGGGTCTCGACGTAGGCCTGCATCTCGTTGACCCACTGGACGTTCATCTTGACGTCGGAGGGGCCGGCGTTGAGGACGTTGCGCAGGTAGGACTGCGACAGGTACGTCTTCTGGTCCTCGGTGAGGCCGTCGCCGGGGGCGCGCTCGTGGGAGGAGAAGAGCATGAGGCCGCTCATCTGCTCCTTCGTCAGGCCCTTGACGTAGGCGGCCGCGCGCTCCTTGGCGTCGAGGCGCCAGTCCTCGGCCGGGTCGAGCTCCCCGTTGCCGTTGATGTCCTTGAAGGCGTAGGTGTAGTCGCCGTCCTTCGCCTCGACGACCTTCATGGCACCGCCGGTGGCGAACGAGAGGACCTGCCCGCCGTTCGGGTTCTTCACCTGCGTGAACTCTGTTTTGCCGTCGGTCATCTCGGTGGTGACGTAGGTGGTGCCGGTGTTCTCAGCGGTCCCCGATTGGGACTGCGGTGCGCCGGTCGAGCAACCCGCCAAAGCGAAAGCTGCAGCGCCGACCACCGCGACCGCGCTCGTCGAACGAGAGATCCTCATTGAATTCCCCTCACAACGTGGTAGTTCTTCATCGAGCTGGAAATGGTGATGCTTCTCCGCCGAGTCGCGCGTCGACGGGGACGTCCGCTCGGCATCAGTGCACGGCCAGGCTAGGGACGGGGATGAGACTCGCACCCCCGGCGATGCACAATCTGTCATTGCAGAGGCACAATCTGCCCCGCCGTGACATTCCCGTGACTCGACCGGGCGAGTCACCGTGGTCGAGGCGCCGCGCGAGCCCTCCTCGGACTGCCCCGGTCCGCCGGCCGCCGACCCGATAGGCTCGCACTGTGATTGCGCACCGGACCCGCCTCGTCTTCGTCGACCTCGACGGCACCCTCTTCGACCGCACCCAGCGACCCCCGGAATCGGCCGTCCGCGCCTGCCGGGACGCCGTCGGCGCCGGCCATACGCTGATGCTGTGCACGGGGCGCTCCGTCCCCGAGATCTACCCGTGGGTGTGGGACCTGGGATTCGCCGGCATCATCGGGGCGGCGGGCGCCTACGTGCGCGTCGGCGAGGACGTCCTCCTCGACAGGAGGATCGGGGCGCAGGACATTCGCCGCATCACCACGGTCTGGGACGATGTCGACGGGATGTGGATCTGGCAGGGTCCCGACGCCATGCACCCCAAGCCCGGGTACATGTCGGCCTTCCTGGCGACGGCGGGGGAATCGGACGGGGATTGGGCGGACTACGCGGACTCCGTCGGGCCGTTCGTGCGCACGGGCCTGCCGGAGTCGTCGAGCAAGTGCACCGTCTACATCCCGTCCGATCGAGCCGACCTGGAGGCGCTCAGACCCCGGATGCCCGAGGGCTTCCAGGTCATCGGCGGCTCGGTGGGGGCCGGCGACGCGCTGGCCGTCGAGTTGATGCCCGATGACATCTCCAAGGGCACCGGCATCCGGCTCGTATGCGAGCGCCTGGAGGTCGACGTCGCCGAGACGATCGCCATCGGGGACTCGACGAACGACATCGACGCCCTGCGCACCGCGGGCACGGGGGTCGCGATGGGGGGATCGGCCGACGAGGTCCTCTCCGTCGCCGATCTCGTCGCCCCGCGGATCGACGAGGACGGCTTCGCCTGGGCATTCGCCGAGCTCGACCTGATCTGAGGCGGAGGCCATGGGATCCCTCCCAGACGGTTCGACTTCCTCCGGGCGCGAATCGACGCCCGAGCCCGAGCCCCTGAACTCCAATTCCGCCTTCCTCCACCTGTGGGCGGGCGAGACCGCCAGCCAGATCGGGTTCCAGGTGGCCGCGCTGGCCACGAGCGCCATGGCGATCACGATCCTGCACGCCTCGACCGACGAGGTCGGGCTCCTCAACGCCCTGCAGACGATCGCCTTCCTCCTCATCGGCCTGCCGGCCGGCGCGTGGGTCGATCGGTGGAGGAAGCGCCGAACGATGATCGCGGCCGACCTCGTGCGCGTCGCGGCCCTGGCCTCCGTGCCGATCGCCGACATGCTCGGCGGGCTGACCCTCGCGCACCTCATGGTCGTCGCGGCCGTCATGGGCCTGGCCACCGTCTTCTTCGACGTCGCCTACCAGTCGTACGTCCCCGTCATCGTCGGCCCCACTCAGGTCGGCGACGCGAACGGCCGCCTCGAGGCCTCCTTCCAGATCGCGAGGATCGGCGGGCCCGGCCTGGGCGGGTGGCTGAGCGCCGTGGCCTCGGCCCCCCTGGCCTATGCGGCGACGGCCGGGGCCTACGGGTTCTCGGCGCTGGCGGTGTGGAGGATCTCCGAGCCGGAGGCGCGCCCCGTTCCCCTCGCCGGCACCGGTCTGTGGCGCCAGATCCGCGAGGGCCTGGACTACGTCCGGTCCGAGCCGCTCCTCGCTCCCCTGTTCGCCTGCATCTCGATGGCCTCGTTCTTCATGCAGGCCCAGGTGGTCCTCGTTCCGGTCCTCGTCCTGCGCACCCTGGGGATGTCGGCGTCGACCCTCGGCGGCCTGCTGTCCCTGGGGGCCGTCGGGGGATTGATCGGGGCGATCGCCCGGCCCCGGATCGTCCGTCGTCTCGGCGAGGGCCGGTCGATCTACCTGTGCAATGTCATCGGGGTCGTCGCGTCGCTGGGGCTGCCGCTGTCGGCGAGGGCCGGCTCCCTGGCGGCCGCGGTGATCGTCGCCGCGAGCGTCGTCGGCTCTTTCTTCCTGACGATCTACAACGTCACCCAGATGAGTCTGCGCCAGCGACTGTGCCCTCCGGAGCTCCTCGGCAGGTTGAACGCGACCTTCCGTTTCGCCGTGTGGGGGATGATGCCACTGGGGTCGTTGGCCTGCGGCGCCCTCGCCGAGCGGATGGGAGTGGAGGCGGCGATGTACGTCTTCACGGCGGGGGCTCTCGTCGCCGGGGGGCTCATGGCCCTGACCCCCGCCGCCCGGCTCGGCGGAGACGGGGACGGGGCGCGCGCCCGTGCGCTACCCTGAATGTGATTCGCACCTCATCGGGTGCCTGTGAGTGAGAAGGGGGCTTTCCATGAGCCAGGCGCAGCAGATCCTCGACGCCCTCGGGGGCTGGACGAACATTTCGAGCCTCGAGGCCTGCATCACCCGGATCCGGCTCGACGTCGTCGACGACTCGGCGGTCGACTCCGAGGCTCTGCGCGCGGCGGGCGCATTCGACGTCATCACCGTCGGCGACTCCGTCCAAGTCGTCATGGGCCCGCAGACCGAGGATCTCGTCCTTCAGATCGAAGCCCTGCGGTGAGCCTCCAGGTCGCCTCCCCCGTCGCCGGGGAGGCGGTCGCGCTCGCCAATGTCCCCGACCCCGTCTTCGCCCAGGAGATCGTCGGCACCGGGCTGGCCGTCCAGCCCGCGGTGTCGGCCCGGATCCGCGTCGTCTCCCCGTTCTCCGGCACGGTGGTCGCGCTCCACCCGCACGCTTTCGTCGTGCGCGCTGATTCCGGCCAGGCGGTGCTCGTCCACGTCGGGATCGACACCGTCGAGCTCGGCGGGCGCGGCTTCGAGGTCCTCGTCGGCAAGGGGGATCGCGTGGAATCCGGCGAGCCCGTGATCTTCTGGGACCCGTCGGCCGCGGCGGAAACGGGGCTGTCCACCGTCGTCCCCGTGATCGTCCTCGAACCGGCCGGGGCGTCGGTGTCGCCGTCGGTGGGCCCCGGGACGCCGGTGGTCGCCGGAGCGCCCCTGCTGAGGATCGACTGACCGCGATCGCAGCGGATCGTCAGCCCAGCGCGGACTGGAGCAGGGCGAACAGGGATGTCAGTCGCTCATTCGACGCCAGGTCCTCGACCGGCACCTCGACTCCTGCCGCGTCGCACAGGGGGATCCGCCAATTCGGGTATTCGAGATGGGTCCCGGGCATGTTCTGGGGACGGTGGTCCCCCACCGCGTCGACGAGCGAGGCGACGACGAGACGGGCCGGCGTCGCCGCCACATAGGCGTAGAGGGCCTCGACGAGGTCCTTCTCGGAGGGTTCGGCCGCGCGGATCAGGTCGTATTCGCGCAGGCGGGCGACGACCTTCTCCAATTCCAGGCGGTCCCGGTCTCGCACGTCCTCGACGTCCTCGACGAGGAGGCCCAATTCGTCGCGCAGCGTCGTCTGCACGCCCGCGAGGTAGCCGCCGGTGGGCGGCAGGTCGTGGATGTTGACGGCGGCGAGGCACTCGCGACGATAGTCGCCCGGGTGCAGGGGCCATCCCGCCGAGTCCTTCTCGAACCAGACGACGGCGGTGCCGAGGACCCCCCGATCGCGCAGGTAGTCGCGGACCCAGGGTTCGACGACCCCCAGGTCCTCGCCGATGACGAGGGCGCCGGCCCGCGTCGCCTCGAGGAGGACGACCCCGACCATCGCCTCGTGATCGTAGTAGACGTAGGTCCCCCGGTCGGCCGGCCCGCCCTCGGGGATCCACCACAGGCGGAAGAGGCCGAGGATGTGGTCGATCCTCACGGCCCCGGCGTTGGCCAGGGCGGCGCGCACCATGTCCCGCAGCGGCGCGTACCCGGCGTCGGCCAGGGCGCGCGGCGACCACGGGTGCTGCGACCAGTTCTGCCCCTGCTGGGAGTACATGTCGGGCGGCGCCCCCACCGACATCCCCGAGGCGAAGAACTCCGGGCTCGCCCAGGGCTCCGAGCCCGACGGGTGGACGCCGACGGCGAGGTCGGCCATGAGCCCGACTCGCATCCCCAGGTCGAGGCCGACCCGGTGGGCGTCGGCCAGCTGCTCGGCGACGACCCATTGGCACCACTGCCAGAACTCGACGCGATCGGCCATGTCGAATCTCATCCGGTCGACGGTCGTCGACGAGACCTTCGCCAGGTCGCCGGGCAGGTGCATGGACCCGGAATCCTCGACCATCGCGCACCACAGGGCGAAGTTCGCCAAGTCGGGCCCGCCGTCGGCGATGAATCTGCGGAACAGGGAGTCCCTGTGTCCGGCGCGCCCGGCGGAGAAGATCACGTCGAGGGCCTTGCGCTTGGCCTCCCATGAGCGGTCCCGGTCGATGAGGTCGGATCCCGTGTTCCATTGCGACGTCTCCAGGCGCAGTTCCTCGACCGCGCGCCGGGAGGCGTCGGGCAGGAGCGCGTACTCGGGGATCGCCTCGGGCCGGATGTACAGGGGGTTGATCCACCGGCGCGAGACCGGCAGGTACGGGGAGTCCTCGACGGGGAGGATCGGCTGGGAGGCGTGGACGGGGTTGATGAGGAGGAAGTCGGCGCCCCGGTCCGCGCACACGGCGACGAGGTCGCTGAGGTCGGCGGCGTCCCCCACCCCCCAGGAGGAGGCGGATCTGGTCGAGTACATCTGCGCGCTGACCCCCCACGCGCGCTGGTCCTGCGACAGGAGGGGGTGCTCGAGGGCGTCGGGGACGACGATCAGCGTGGAGGAGTCGACGAGGCCCCCCTCGACGGTCGCGACGAGCCGGTGGTATCCGAGCGGCAGGTCGTCGGGCAGGAGGAATGTGGCCCGTCCGATCAGCTGACCGTCGACCTCGTGGGGCTCGACCCATCGATCGACCTGGGCGCATTCCCCGCTGGCGCCGTCCTCGCACACCCACGTCAGGGTGACCCATGATCCGTGGGGGACGTTGACGGGGATCTCCGGGCCATTGCCGCGACGGACGACGACGGTCGGTGCGAGCACCCGGGTCCACGGGGCGTCCTCGGCGGCGCGCAGCGCCGATCGGATGTCCTCGTCGTCGCTGGTCCCGTCGACAGGGGCGCCAAGCGCGCCGAGAACCGCCAGGAGGGACTGCGCCTCGACGTCGACGCGGCGCCCGTGGAAGTCCCAGTAGCCGGTGGCGACCCCGTGCAGGTCGGCCAGTCGCCGCAGGGCGTCGATGTCGATGGCGGCGGGGTCAGTGGTCATGTGTGCTCGCGTTCGTCGTCATCGGCCAGGATTCACGGCTCATCGTAGGCGTCGGCGCTGTCGACGAGGGAGGCCCCGGCTGTGCGTTCCGCCACGAGGAGGTCGCGCATGGAATCGGCGAGGGGCTCGGAGTCGAGCCCGGCGATGATCTGGACGAAGGATCCGGATCGGACGACGCCGAGGACTCCGGGGATCCGCAGGCCGGGCTCCCGGACGTCGGCTTGGCTGTCGACTTCGACGCGGATCCGCATGGCGCAGGGCTCGACGTCGAGGATGTTGGCGGAGCCCCCCAGTGCCGCGATGAGCTCACGCGCAGCGTCCATTCCGGTCTCAGACTCCTCGATCGATCATCCGCACCCGTTCCCACGCCCGTGCGATGCGCATCACATGGTAGTGCCCATCGCGGCTGAGCGGCAACCGGGATGCGCCCGGCCTGATCGGGGGGACAATGGGGGCATGACCCTCCCTTGTGAGATCCCCCTGACGTCCGACGAGCCCGTGGCCTCGGTCCTGCGGATCCTGCGCCTCGACGGGGGCGAGGGGGACGCGTTCACGGCCCGTTCGCTCCCGCAGGTCCGCCGGGTGTACGGCGGCCAGGTCATCGCCCAGGCGCTCCTGGCCTGCGCGGCCACGGTCGACGACGAGCAGCGGCTCCCCCATTCGTTCCACGCGTACTTCCTGCGCGGGGGCGACCCCTCCTCCCCCTTCTCATTGGAGGTCGAGCGGCTGCGCGATGGGCGGTCGTTCTCGAGCCGACGGGCCTCGTGCCTCCAGGACGGCGCGGAGATCCTCTCGTTCCTCGCGTCCTTCGAGGGCCCGGAGGAGGGGCTGATCCACGCCTGGCGCAAACCGGACGTCGCCGAGCCGGAGTCGTTGACGAGCGCGTTGGAGATCTTCCGGGCGATGGAGCACCCGGTAGGGCGCTTCCTCGGGAAGACGAGCGCCTTCGATGTGCGCCACGTGGGTCGTTCTCTGTACACGGCGGCCGACGAGTCCCGGTCGCCGCGCCAGTGCCTGTGGATGCGGCCGCGCTCGACGGTGCCGGAGTCGGCGTCCCAGGTGGTCCACCGCGCCCTCCTGGCGTACGTCATCGATCAGGTGATGTTCGAGCCGGCGATGAGGGTCCTCGGATTGTCGTGGATGACGCCGGGGATGTCGGCGGCCTCCCTCGATCATGCGATGTGGTTCCATCGGGACGTGGACGTCAACGAGTGGCTGCTCTTCGAGGGGGAGTGCTCGAATGTCAATAACGGCCGGACCCTGTGCCGGACCCGGGTCTTCACGCGCGCGGGCGCGCTCGTGGCCGAGGCCGAGCAGCAGGGGATGTTGCGCGTGCCCGACGGGGCGTCGCGGGGGTCGGGGCGCTGGGGCTTCGGCGTCGACCCGGCGACGGGGGCGGTGCGCGTCGGCGCCGCTTAGCCGCATCCGTTCGGGGCGCCGGCAGCGGAGGGGCTGCCGGAACGGGGCCGACGGCGATGCGGGGCGGCGATGGTGCTCGCAGGGGCCGCCGCCCGCCGCCCCGTCGCAGGAGACGACGAGCCGTGCGGCGGGCGCGGATGCGTCGAAGCCGGCGCGGGCCTGACTGAAGCCGTCCTCGTCTCGATGAGGCGCGGTCAGTCGCGCGTGAGCTTGCGGTGGGTGACCCGGTGCGGCGTGGCGGCCTCCAGCCCCAGGCGCTGGATCTTGTTCTTCTCGTAGGACTCGAAGTTGCCCTCGTACCAGTACCACTGAGCGGGGTTCTCCTCGGTCCCCTCCCATGCGAGGATGTGCGTGGCGACGCGGTCGAGGAACCACCGGTCGTGGGTGACGACGACGGCGCATCCGGGGAACTGCAGGAGGGCGTTCTCCAGCGATCCGAGGGTCTCGACGTCGAGGTCGTTCGTCGGCTCGTCGAGGAGGAGCAGGTTGCCGCCCTGCTTGAGGGTCAGGGCGAGATTGAGCCGGTTGCGCTCGCCGCCGGACAGGACGCCGGCGGGTTTCTGCTGATCGGGGCCCTTGAAGCCGAAGGCCGACACGTAGGCGCGCGACGGCATCTCGACATTGCCGACTTGGATGTAGTCGAGGCCGTCGGAGACGACCTCCCACAGGGTCTTGTCGGGGTCGATGCCGGCGCGGGTCTGGTCGACGTAGCTGATTGCGACGGTCTCGCCGATGGTGAGCTCGCCCCCGTCGAGGGGCTCGAGGCCGACGATCGTCTTGAAGAGCGTCGTCTTGCCGACGCCGTTGGGGCCGATGACGCCGACGATGCCGTTGCGCGGCAGGGAGAACGACAGGCCGTCGATGAGCGTGCGATCGCCGAAGCCCTTCTTCAGGTCCTTCGCCTCGATGACGACGGAGCCCAGTCGGGGGCCCGGCGGGATCTGGATCTCCTCGAAGTCGAGCTTGCGGGTGCGCTCGGCCTCGGCCGCCATCTCCTCGTAGCGCTCCAGACGGGCCTTCGACTTGGCCTGACGGCCCTTGGGGTTGGAGCGGACCCACTCCAGCTCCTCCTTGAGGCGCTTGGCGAGCTTGGCGTCCTTCTGCCCCTGGACCTGAAGGCGCTTCTCCTTCGTCTCGAGATAGGTCGAGTAGTTGCCCTCGTAGGGGTAGAGGTGGCCGCGGTCGACTTCGGCGATCCATCCGGCGACGTGGTCGAGGAAGTAGCGGTCGTGGGTGACGGCGATGACGGCTCCCGGGTAGGAGGCCAGATGCTTCTCCAGCCATTCAACGGACTCGGCGTCGAGGTGGTTCGTCGGCTCGTCGAGGAGGAGCAGGTCGGGGGCCTCGATGAGGAGGCGGCACAGGGCGACACGACGGCGCTCGCCCCCCGACAGGACCGACACCTCCTGGTCGGCGGGCGGGCAGCGCAGGGCGTCCATGGCCTGTTCCAGTTGGGAGTCGATGTCCCAGGCCCCCAGCGCGTCGATCTCGGTCTGGAGCTTGCCCATCTCGTCCATGAGGGCGTCGAAGTCCGCATCGGGATCGGCCATCTGCTCGGAGATCTCGTTGAATCGGGCGAGCTTGGCGAAGGTGTCGGCCGCCCCCAGGCGCACGTTCTCGATGACGGTCTTCGTGTCGTCGAGCTGGGGCTCTTGCATGAGGATCCCGACGCTGTACCCGGGCGAGAGCCGCGCCTCCCCGTTGCTCGGCTCGTCGAGGCCCGCCATGATCTTGAGGATCGAGGACTTGCCGGCGCCGTTGGGGCCGACCATGCCGATCTTCGCGCCGGGGTAGAAGGCCATGGTGACATCGTCGAGGATCACCTTGTCGCCGATGGCCTTGCGGGCCTTGATCATTTGGTAGATGAACTCCGCCACTGTTCTCCGTCCAGGGTACGTAGGGGGCGCACGGGCGCCGGATCGCCTCCCATGGTAGGACACGGCGCCCGGGCGGGGCCCCTTCGGGGGGCGGGGCGGGTGAGGCGCCAATCACCCGCTCCCCGCTCCCGCGACCGACTCCCCCGTCCCGGCCCCCGATCACGCGCAGGCCTCGAGAACGCGAGTGCCTCCGAGGCCGGCGCCCTCTTCCTCCCCGTCGTTCGGCTCCCCGCATCCGCCTCCCCCCTGGTCGGCCGGGATGGTCGCCGCAGTCGCGCAGAATCGATCCGGATCCTGCGCGATCGGATGGTCGTTGCTCGGGGCCGGCCTCCCGACGGGCGCCGCCTCGGGCTCGTCGCCCTCGTGGGATTCGGCGTTGAGGAGCCGATCGTCGTCGGGGGTCCGCGCCGACCCGGGAACCTGGGGCTTCGAGAACGATCCGACGCCGCGTGCCAGGTCGTGGCCCACGGACTGGGCGGTGATGATGAGCTCGCCGCGCGCCTCGCCGTTCTTGTCGATGTAGGCGTTCGTCCCGGGGCGCCCGACGACGATGACGGGCTCTCCCTTGCGGACCGAGCGCAGGACGTTCTCGGCGAGGCTGTCCCATACGCGGATCGTGTACCAGGTCGTCCGCTCGTCGGCGAGGGCCCCGGCGTCGTTGACCCGCCATCGGCTGACCGCCAGGCGGAATCGGGCGTGGATGTGCCCGCCTGATGTCGTGAAGGTGCGCAGGTCGGTGCCGACCCGGCCGCGCAGGGTCATCGTCGTCTCGTTCATCATGGTCTCCTTGAGCGTCCCGGCGTGTTCCGGTGCCCTCAGAATCCTGCGGAAGGCGCCATCTGGACCAGTGGCGTCGACGCGCCTGGGGATGAGCGCGGGTCCCCGTCGCCTGTGGATAGACGAAGGCCGGCGCCGAGGCGCCGGCCTTCGTGCGGGATCCGATCGGTCAGGAGGAGGCCCCGGTGATGCCCAGGGCGACGACCTCGGCGGCGACGGCCCGGGCGTCGTCCGCTCGCACCGGCTCCTTGGGGAAGAGGACTCGTCGGTAGTACTCGAGTTCCTGGATGGACTCGAGGATGTCGGCGAGGGCCCGGTGCCCGCCGTGCTTGTCCGGGGATTCGGTGAACGCCGCCCGATACCAGCGCTTAGCGAGCTCTTTGATCGAGGAGACGTCGACGAGGCGGTAGTGGAGGTGGTCGATGACCTCGGGCATGTTGGCCTCGAGGAATGCCTTGTCGGTTCCGACGGAGTTGCCGGCGAGCAGGGCCTTGCCCGGCGCGGGCACGAACCTCTTGATGTAGTCGAGAACCTGGGCCGTGGCCTCCTCCATGGTCAGGCCGTCCTTGAGGTCGTCGAGGAGGCCGGAGGAGGTGTGCATCTGGCGGACGAAGTCGTTCATCGAGTCGAGGGCCGCCTGCGGAGGGGCGATGAGCACATCGATGCCGGGGTCGACGATGGTCAGGTCCGCATCGGTGATGACGACGGCCACTTCGATGAGGGCGTCGGAGTCCACGTCGAGGCCGGTCATTTCGCAATCGATCCACACGAGGGGATCCTTGATCTGTGTACTCACGGGCCCATCTTAGGCGCGCCCCGGCGACCGGCCTGTGCCCTCGGTCCCAGCGCCGACGACGGCGCCGCCCCGCCCAGCCGTGGGCCGTGCGGGACGGCGGCTCGTCAACAGCAGCGGGCCTGGACCCCGGTCTCGGCCTCGCGCCGGCGCTGCTCCCAGAACTCCTTCTCCCCCATCGGCTCGTGGCCGTCGTGGTCGATCCGGTGGCGCTCGACGTAGCGCTCGTAGGCGGATTCCCCGGTGAAGTCGCGCCACAGGGATCGGGCCAGGGCCAGCCGGCCCCTCAATCCCGGCGCCCCGCCGGCCGATGCTCCGCCCACGTCAGTGACCTCCGTGGGAGGAGCGCACGAGCGCCGGGTCGCCGACTGCGGCGAACTCCGCGGCCGCTTTCTTGGCCAGCGCCGAGGCGATCATCGTGTCGGGGGCGAAGAGCCGGGACTCCTGGTACGGGTCCTCCGAGGTCCACGTGTCCTTCGCGCGGATCGTGCGGACGATGCGCACGGCGGCGCACACCATGACGAAGGCGACGGCGACGAGGAAGACGACCGACAGGGTGCCCTGGATCATCGTGTTGCGCACGATGGCCTGCTGGACGCCGATCTGCTCGGGATCGGTCAGGGTCGGCAGGAGCGCTCGGGCGTCCCGCCACTGCTGGAAGTAGCCGACGCGCGGATCCGTGGAGAAGATCTTCTCCCAGGAGGCGGCGAAGGTGACGATCGTGTCCCAGGCGAGGGGGACCGCGGGGATCCACACGTACTTGACGTAGCCCTTGCGCACGGTCATCACGGTGACGAGGAGGAGGGCGACGGCCGCGATCAGCTGGTTGGCGATGCCGAACAGCGGGTAGAGCGTTTGGATGCCCCCGCGCGGGTCGGTCACCCCCATGAGCAGCAGCGAGCCCCAGGCGGCGACGACGACGCCGGTGGTCGCCCAGGCGCCGACGTGCCACGAGGGGTCGCGGAACTTGGGCCAGATGTTGCCCAGGGCCTCGCCCAGCTGGAAGCGGGCGACTCGGGTGACGGCGTCGACCGCCGAGAGGATGAACAGGGCCTCGAACATGATGGCGAAGTGGTACCAGAAGCCCATCATCGCCCGGCCCCCGCCGATCTGGTGGAGGATGTGCGCCATGCCGACCGACAGGGTCGGCGCGCCGCCGGTGCGCGAGACGATCGAGGGCTCGCCGACGTCGGCGGCGACCTGGCGCAGCGCGTCGGCGCCGGTGTAGGTCGTCGGGGCGCCGTTCTCGTCCCAGGATTCCCAGACCGGTTCGAGGCGCTCGCCGTGGATGTCGGTGACGACGAGGTTCTCGACGGCGACGTCGGCGACGGCCTCGCGGTCGGGGGCGGCGGCGACGGCCTCGGGTCCGGCGAGGCGGTCCATCGTCGCGGCGGAGGTGTTCATCGAGAAGTAGACGCCCGGGCTGAGCGACACGGCGGCGGCCAGGGCCATGATCGCGACGAAGGACTCCATGAGCATGCCGGCGTAGCCGATCATCCTCACGTGGGATTCCTTCTGGATCATCTTCGGGCTCGTCCCGGCTGAGACCGTCGCGTGCATGCCGGACAGGGCGCCGCAGGCGATGGTGATGAACAGGAAGGGGAAGATCGATCCGGCGAAGACGGGGCCGTCGGTATTAAGGGCGAAATCGGAGACGGCGGCCATCTCGACGAGGGGGCGCACGAGGACGATGCCGACGGCGAGGATGACGATCGTCCCGACCTTCATGAAGGTCGACAGGTAGTCGCGGGGCGTCAGGAGGACCCACACGGGCAGGACGGCGGCGAAGAACCCGTAGACGACCATCGCCCAGACGAGGGTCGTCGGGGACAGGTGGAGGAAGCGGCCGAAATCGGATTCGGCGACCCAGCGCCCGCCGATGATGACGGCGATGAGGATCGCGAAGCCGGCGACCGAGACCTGGGTGATCCTGCCGGGCTGGACGTAGCGCAGCCACAGTCCCATGCCGATGGCGATGGGGATCGTCATGCCGACGGAGAAGACGCCCCAGGGCGATTCGGCCAGGGCGTTGACGCAGACCATGGCCAGGACCGCCAGGACGATCATCAGCATGACGAAGATGATGACGGTGGCGACGACGCCGCCGATCCGGCCGATCTCGTCGGTGGCCATCTGCCCGAGAGAGCGCCCTCCTCGGCGCATTGAGAAGTGGAGGACGAGCATGTCCTGGACGGCTCCGGCGACGACGACGCCGAGGATGATCCACAGGGTGCCGGGCAGGTAGCCCATCTGGGCCGCCAGGACGGGGCCGACGAGGGGGCCTGCCCCGGCGATGGCGGCGAAGTGGTGGCCGAAGAGGACGACGCGGTGCGTGGGGTCGTAGTCGCGGCCGTTGTTGATGCGCTCGGCGGGTGTGGCGTTGGAGTCGTCGGGGCGCATGATCTTGCGCTGGATGTAGAGCGCGTAGAACCGGTAGGCGATGACGTAGGTGCTGATCGCGGTGATGACGAACCAGATCGTGTTGACCTGCTCGCCTCGGGAGACGGCGAGCATCCACCATCCGGCGACGCCCAGGGCGGTGATGAGAGCCCACACCGCGATCCTGGTGGGGGTCATCCTCGTCTCGGGGCGGATGCCGACGGGGATTCCGTCCTTGTTGCGGATGATCCGCTCGTCCTCCTCGGGGGTGTAGGTCGGAAGCGGTGTTTCCTCCATTGTCCTCATGGGGCTGTTCCTCACGTATAGGGATGGATGGCGAGCGGGGCCCTGTGGGGCCGAGGCTCGTCAAAATCTTCAAGCACACCGGAGCCATTAGGCAAGGTTGGCCTTATCGGCGCGTCCTCGCGATCGCCCTCCCACTCGCCTGGTGAGCACCGCGCAAGAGACGCAGGTCCCCGTCGTTACACTGCACATCGATCCTCCGCTCGGACGGGGCGCCCGTCATCCCGTTCCGTCGGCCCGAGGACGCCCACACAGCGCGAAGGAGAGTCCCATGAGCGAAGGCGCGCGCCCCGCGGCCACCCCCTCTGACATCGAGGCCGCGGCCGACGCCCTGCGAGGGGTCGTCCACCGCACTCCCCTATCCCCCTCGGAGCGTCTGAGCTCCGCCCTGGGGATCCCCGTCCTGCTCAAGCGGGAGGACCAGCAGCGCTGCCGGTCCTTCAAGGTCCGCGGCGCCTACGCGCTGATGTCGCGGATGTCCGGGCCCGAGCGCGAGCGCGGCGTCGTCTGCGCGTCGGCCGGCAATCACGCCCAGGGAGTGGCCTACGCCTGCGCCCACCTGCGGGTGCGCGGCACGATCTACCTGCCGTCGAACACCCCGCGTCAGAAGCGCTCGCGGATCGCCTCCTTCGGCGGCGAGTGGGTCGAGCAGGTGATCGTCGACGGCCCCTTCGACAAGGCGAACGCCTTGGCCCGGGAGGCGGCGCGCGTCTCCGGCCGCCTCCTCGTCCACCCCTACGACGACCCCAGGACGATCGCCGGGCAGGGGACGATCGGCGTCGAGCTCGTCGATCAGATGCCCGATGACACGGCGGCGGTCCTCGTCCCCGTCGGGGGCGGCGGACTCCTGGCGGGGATCGCGACGTGGCTGCACGAGGCGGCCCCGGGCGTGCGGATCATCGGCGTGGAGCCGGCCGGCGCGGCCTCGATGCGGGCGGCCATGGACGCCGGCCGCCCCGTCCCCCTCGACGGAGTCGACCCCTTCGTCGACGGCACGGCGGTCGGCCTGGCGGGGGCCGTCCCCTTCGAGGCGGTCATGCGCCACGTCGACGACGTGCTCGTGGTCCCCGAGGGGGCGGTGTGCACGGAGATGATCGACCTGTACCAGTCCGACGGGGTCATCGCCGAGCCCGCCGGCGCCCTGGCATCGGCGGCGGCCCGCATGCACCTGGGGACCGCCGAGGACCGCGCGCGCCTCCTGGGCCGGGCGGACGGCGCCGTCGTCTGCCTGGTGTCCGGGGGGAACAACGACTTGACGCGCTACGCCGAGATCATGGAGCGGTCGCTGCGCCATGAGGGGCTGCGCCACTACTTCCTCGTCACCTTCCCGCAGCAGCCGGGGGCCCTGCGGATGTTCCTGGAGGACGTGCTATCGCCGACCGACGACATCGTCCACTTCGAGTACACGAAGAAGAACAACCGCGAGTCGGGTCCGGCGCTGGTCGGCATCGACATCGCCTCGCGGGAGGACATCGAGGGGCTGCGCCGCAGGATGGAGTCCTCGCCCCTGCACGTCGAGGAGCTGGAGCCCGATTCGGAGATCTTCCGGATGCTCGTGTGAGGGCCGCGTCCCTCCGCTCATCCGTCGGTCCGCGGCGCGCGGTCGGCAGGAGCGGGAGCCGGCGCAGGCGATCCGGTCCGGACCGTCAGGCGGCGAGCGCGTGGGCGCGGGAGAGGCGGACGAGGACGCCGGGCGCCGAGTTGAACCGGTAGCCTCGTCCCCGCACGGTCGAGATCGCGTCGGGGAGGGTCGAGAGCTTGGCGCGCAGGCGCCGGATGTGCGCGTCGACGGTGCGCGAATCCGCGCCCAGGCCGGAGCCGGCCCACACGGTGGCGAAGAGCTCCTCGCGGGAGACGATCCGATCGGCGTTGGCCGCGAGGTGGGCGAGGAGCTGGTACTCCTTGCCGCGCAGCTGCGCGTCCCTCCCGGCGATGGTGACGGTTTGACGGTCGATGTCGATCTCGAGGCGGTTGGCGGTGAGCGTCAGGCCCGCGAGGACGTCGAGGAAGTCGTCGTAGGAGGTGGGGGCGTCGGCATCGGTCGCGGCGGCGGGGGTGTAGACGAGGGCCATGGTGGTATCCGATTCTTCGGTGCCGCACGCCCACGCGTCATGGTGGGCCGTTGGATCACTGCGGCAGTGATTGACAGGGGTCGAGGCGTCAATCACATACACATTCGCGCACGCATGTCGCAGCCCCGGGGGCTGCGCATCAGGTCCGCGAAAGCACTCATGGCTGAGAGTTTGGCCGATTCGCGGCGCCGCGTCAATTCGGCTCTCCCCGCGTCCGCATGATGGGCGAATGTGACACGCGGGCCCGTCCCACCTGATGAAGCCCTCGGCACCGAACCGGGACTCTCACACGGCCCGACGACCGCCCAGGAAATAAACGAAGTCCCGGGACACCCGTTAACGATGTCCCGGGACTTCACAGGGCGCCCCCGACAGGACTCGAACCTGCAACCATCGGATTAGAAGGCCGGTGCTCTATCCATTGAGCTACGGAGGCATGGCGCGCGCCCGGCTCCAGGGTAGCGGCTCGCTCCCCCGCCATCCAAAGCCTCCGCCCGCCTCTTCTCCCCGTCCTTTCTCCGTCGACCCCTCCGCCGTCTGTCCGAGGCGCGCGGAAGTCAGGGTTCATCGGCTGTTCCCGGGACCCCGCAGTGGGTGAACGAAAAGGCCCGGCGCTCTCGCACCGGGCCCCCGCCAGGATCGAGGTCAGGCCTCGATATCCAGCAGGCCGTTCTTGTACGCCTTCGCCAGGCGGCGGGGCACGCGGATCTCACGGCCGGCAACCTTGACGGTGTTCAGCTCGGTGAGATCGGCCTTCCATGCAGACCGGCGAGTGCGGGTATTGGCTCGCGACATCTTGCGCTTGGGAACCGCCATGTCCTCGCTCCTCTTCTCAATCGGATGATTGTCTTCACCGGGAGAAACCCCTCGGGGCGCCTCGCATTCCGGCAACCCGGACAGACTAGCACGGCGCTCGCGCGTCGACGAAGCCGGCCCGGCCCGGCCCGGTGCGATCCTCGTCTCAGCCCTGACGGGCCTTGAGACGGGGGTTCTTCTTGTTGATGACGTACAGGTGGCCCCTGCGCCGGACGACGACGGAGCCGGGCTGCTTGGCCAGGGACCTCAGGGATGCGCGGACCTTCACTTGCCCTCCCCCTTCTTCGAGCCGCCGGCGTAGCGGTCCCCGTAACGGGCGCGGAACTTCTCGACTCGGCCGGCGGTGTCGACGAGGCGGGACTTGCCGGTCCAGAAGGGGTGGGAGGCCGAGGAGATCTCGACGTCGACGACCGGATAGGTGTTGCCGTCCTCCCATTCGATCGTCTTGTCGGTGACGATCGTCGAGCGCGTGAGGAAGGCGAAATCGGCCGCGCGATCGCGGAAGACGACCGGATGGTAGTCGGGGTGGATTCCCGGTTTCATGAGGATTCTTCTTTCTGTGCTCGGCCCGGGCTCACCAGGAGGACTTGGTGACGCCGGGGAGCTCCCCGCGCAGGGCCATCTGTCGGAATTGGACGCGGGACAGGCCGAATCGGCGCAGGTACCCGCGGGGGCGCCCGTCGCTGGCGCCGCGGCCGCGCAGCCGGGTCGGCGAGGCGTCACGCGGCAGGGCATGAAGGGCGCGCATCGCCTCCTCGCGCTCGTTCGGGGCCAGATGGGGGTCGACGCTCGCCTTCTTGAGGGCGGCGCGCCGCTCGGCGTATTTGGCGACGACGGCCTCGCGCTGGAGGTTGCGGGCGATCTTGGACTTCTTGGCCATGTCAGCGGGTCTCCACGAATTCGACGTGCTTGCGGACGACCGGGTCGTACTTGCGGATGCGCATCCGGTCGGGGGTGTTGCGGCGGTTCTTGCGGGTGACGTAGCGGTAGCCCGTTCCCGCGCTCGATTCCAGGGTGATGACGGGACGGACGTCGGCGGTCTTCGAGGCCATGTCAGAACTTCTCCCCTCGCGCCCGCATGTCGGCGACGACGGCCTCGATACCGAGCTTGTCGATGGTCTTGATGCCGCGTGCGCTGACCCGCAGCGTGATGTTCCTGCCGAGGGAGGGCACCCAGTAGTGCTTCGTCTGGACGTTGGGGTCCCAGCGGCGCGACGTGCGCTTGTGGGAGTGGGAGACGCTCTTGCCGAAGCTCGGCGCGGTTCCCAGGACTTGGCAGTGCCTGCTCATGTGGTGCCTTCCGGACGCGGGCCGGCTTGGTCGCCGGACGATGCCCCAGTTATAGTATTGATAATCGTTCTCATGCAAGTTGAAAGGGACCGACTCCACGTGAAGATCGCCGCATTGACCACCTCCTCCGCCATGCTCCGATCCGCCGCGCTCCTGGCCCTCGCCGATACGGCCCCGATCCTCGTCACCGACATCGACGAGGAGGGCGTCTCCATGCGTCTCGTCGACGGATGGGACCGGCTCCTCGACACCCGCGTCCCCCTCGCCCACGCCTGCATCACCTGCTCCCTGCGCGAGGGGATCCTCCCCCTCCTCGCCGACCTGGCCGACGACGGCCTCGACCGCCTGATCCTCGCCCTTCCCGTCGGCGCCGAGGCGATGACCTGCCTGCCCTCCCTCGCCGCCCTCACCGAGCCGGACGAGGCCCTGCGGCACTGCTCCCTGACGACGAACCTCCACCTCGTCGACGCCGACACCGCCGCGCGCGACCTCTTCGAGCACATCCCCCTCGCCGACCTCGGATCGGCCCTCTTCGATGGCGACGACCGATGCACCGGGGAAGCGCTGATGAACGGCACCGGGTACGCCGACGTCGTGTGCGCCCTGGGCTCCGACCCGACCGGCCTCGACCTCATCGAGCACCTGCGCCCCCTCGACACCCTCCTCGTCCACCACCTCGAGCAGATCGACGGCCCCCTCCTCTTCGACTCCCGCCACGACCCCGATCAGGCGATCGCCAGGATCCACCCGGCGATGACCGAGGCGTGGGGAGGGCCCGCCGACCACGGGGTGTGGACCCTCGACCTGCATTCGGAGCGCCCCCTGCACCCCCGCCGTCTGCGGGATGAGGCCGCGTCCCTCGCACCCGAGGGCGTCTGCGCGCGAGGATGCTTCTGGCTCCCCTCCCGCCCGACGATGATCGGCACGTGGGAGGTCGCCGGCGGCGGCGCGTCGGTCGGATCGGCCGGCTACTGGGACGACGGCGCCTACACGCACCTCATCGTCACCGGGACCGGCGGTGAGTCCCAGCGCGAAGCGGTCCGCGCGGCCTTCGAGCGCCTCCTGATGACCCCCGAGGAGATGGAGCAGGCCCTCGACTGGGTCGGCGTCGACGACGGCCTGGGCGTCTGGTTCGACGAGTAGCCCGACGGCTCCTCGGATCCGCGAGTCCTAGACTGGTGCCCACCCCGTCCCCTGGAGGATCCCATGAGCACGATCGAACGAGCAGCCGGCGCGACGCCCCGCACCGCAGGCGCCTGAGGCCGGGCCATGGGACGGGGCATCGACACCCTCGCGTCGGGGACGCGCCTGACCCACGAGATCGAGATCAAGCGGTCGCGCTTCATCACGACCCTGGCCCGCACCGACTCCAGCGAGGAGGCCCGGGCCCTCATCGCCGCCGTGAGGTCAGCGCACCCGCAGGCCCGCCACCACTGCTCCGCCTACCTCATCGACGCCGACGGCCTCAATCCCCAGCAGCACTCGAGCGACGACGGGGAGCCGTCGGGCACCGCGGGAACGCCGATGCTCGAGGCCCTGCGCGCCGAGGGCGTATGGAATGCGACCGCCGTCGTCACCCGCTATTTCGGCGGAGTCCTCCTGGGCGGCGGCGGGCTCGTGCGCGCCTACTCCTCATCGGTCGCCCAGGCCCTCGCCCTGGCCCCGCGCGCCCGGCTCGAGCGGCGTCTCGTCCTCGAGGCCTCGTTCGCCGCCGGCGAAGCGGGGAGGATCGAGGCCGAGGTCCGCACTGCCGGAGCCCACGTCCTCGCCGTCGACTGGGGCACGCGGACCCTGGTGCGCCTGGCCGTCGACGAGGCCGACGCCGCCGCCATCGGGGAGATCGCTCTTCGGGCGACCGGCGGTGTCACACGATTCCACGAGGCGGGCACCACGGTCGTTGAAGTGGCGGGTCCGGGGCCCCGGCCCTAACCTGAAGCGGTGCTCACGCAGACCTCAGACCTCGCGCCCCTCGGCCCCCAGACGGGCTCCTACGCGCGCCGCGAGCCCTGTCCGTCGGGCGAATGACCCAGCCGTGCGCCGATCCGCGCCGTCGTTCGCCCGCCCTCCCCTCCCCCGTTTTTCCTCCCCTCCCGTCGTCGCGCGCCGTGCGCGTCGGCCCCTCCCCTGAGTTTGGAGTCACCATGACCCGTATCGCTTCCACCGTCGCCGACCTCATCGGCAACACCCCCCTCGTGCGCATCAACCGCGTCGCCGGCGACGGCGTCGACGTCGTCGCCAAAGTCGAGGCATTCAACCCCGGTTCCTCCGTCAAGGACCGCATCGCCCGTTCGATCATCGACGCCGCCGAGGCCTCCGGCGATCTCGCCCCCGGCGGGACCATCATCGAGGCGACCTCCGGCAACACCGGTCTGGCCCTGGCGATGGTCGGCGTCGCCCGCGGCTACCGGGTCGTCATCGTCATGCCCGCGTCAATGAGCGTCGAGCGCCGGATCATCGTCCGGGCCTTCGGCGCCGAGCTCGTCCTCACCGACCCCAAGGGCGGCGTCGCCGCGGCGGTCGCCGAAGCCGAGCGCATCCGCGACGAGAGGCCCGGGTCGATCATCGCCTCGCAGTTCACCAACCCGGCGAACCCCGCGATCCACGAGGCGACGACCGCCGAGGAGATCTGGGCGGACACCGATGGGCAGATCGACGTGTTCGTCGCCGGCGTCGGCACCGGCGGCACCATCTCCGGCGTCGCCAAGGTCCTCAAGGAGCGCAAGCCGGACCTTCGGGTCATCGCCGTCCAGCCCGCCGAGTCCCCGCTCCTGACCGGCGGGGACGCCGCGCCCCACGGGATCCAGGGCCTCATGCCCAACTTCCTCCCCGACACCTACAACGCCTCCCTCGTCGACGAGGTCGTCTCGGTCGAGTCCTCGACCGCGCTCGACTACGCCCGCCGGGCCGCCGCCGAGGAGGGCCTCCTCGTCGGGATCTCCTCCGGCGCCGCCCTGGCCGGCACCGCCGAGATCGCCGCCCGTCCCGAGTTCGCCGGCAAGAGGATCGTCACCGTCCTGCCCGACACGGGCGAGCGTTACCTGTCGACGGCCCTCTTCGAGTCCCTGAGGGACTGAGCCGCCGCGCCGCCGATCGGTTCGGCCCCGGGGAGGGACTCCGGGGCCGAACCGCCCCCCGACACGATCGAGACATCGAGGACTCATGCCCCTGCTGCCCCGCACCGCCCTGCGTCTCTTCCGCGAAGACCTGCGCACAGCCCGCAGGCGCGATCCCGCGGCGACGAGCACCCTCGAAGTGGCCCTCGCCTACCCGGGGGTCCACGCCCTGTGGGCCCACCGGGTGTCCCACGCCCTGTGGAACCGAGGGGCCCGCACTCCGGCCCGGGTCCTGTCCTCCCTCGCCAGGACGGTCACCGGCGTCGACATCCACCCCGGCGCCACCATCGGCCGCCGCGTCTTCATCGACCACGCGACCGGTGTCGTCATCGGGGAGACCGCCGAGGTCGGCGAGGACGTCCTGATCTTCCACGGCGTCACCCTCGGCGGCGTCTCGATGCACCCGGGCAAGCGCCACCCGACGATCCGCGACCACGCGATGATCGGGGCGGGGGCGAAGATCCTCGGCCCGATCACCATCGGCAGCGGCGTCAAGGTCGGCGCGAACGCCGTCGTCACCAAGGACGTCCCCTGCGGGAAGGTCGCGATCGGCGTGCCCGCCCGACTGCGGCCGGTCCCCGAGGCGTCGAGATCCGACGAGAGCGTCGACGTCAACTACTTCTTCGACGAGCCCGAGCTGTACATCTGATCGTCTCATCGCGCCCGCTCCGGACCGCGGACGCGGATCGGATCGGCCCTGACCACCAGACATAGTGACGCCCGTCACCTATGCTGGGCTCATGGAGCAGCGAACACTACAGGCCCAGTTGGACGCGTTGGCCGATGCCGCCCGCCCCGCGGGCATCGAGATCGCCACGCTCACGCCCTACGACATCCCCACCCTCGCGATCCTCACCCTCGAGGCCTACGGGGAGCCCGTCACCGCCGAATCCGTCCTCGAGGCCTCCGAGGAGATCCGCCTGAGCTTTGACGGCGCCTTCGGCCCCATCACCGAGGACTCCTTCATCGGAGCCTGGGACGGCGGCGCCCTCGTCGGCGCGATCCTCGTCGTGCGCGGCTCCCCCTGGGACGAGCCGACCGACGACCCCGTCGTCATGGACCTCGTCGTCGACCCCGAGTACCGGCGCCGCGGCATCGCCACCGCCCTCGTCAACGAGGCGGCGAGCAGATGCCGCGACTGGGGCTTCGACTCCCTGTCCCTGCGCCTCGACTCGCGCCACTCCGGCGCCCACGAGCTCTACAGCGTCCTCGGATTCGACGAGATCGGGGCCTGAACCGGCGTCTTCCCGGACACCGGACGCGCACGACTTCGACGACCGCGCTAACACCCTCAACCGCGCTGGCCTGCGAGATGCCGCATACGCGCGTCCTCCCGCTCCTCGTCCTTCGGGACGGAAGGGCCTCGTCTTGCCTCCGCCCACCCGAAGCCCGGGCCCGACCCGACGACGCGTTCCGCGCGCGCCGGGCGCTCGCCCAAGGCCGGGCGGACGACGCGGCCCGCATGGCCTGATCGGATCGAAGAGGTTCTGTGCGCGCCCGCCCGCCGACGGCGTCAGTGGATCCTGAGCCTCCCTGAGGAGGACGACGATCAGATCTCTTCCAAGGACGACCCCTTCGTCTCGCGGGCGAGGAGGTAGACGAGCCCGCCGACGAACAGCAGCGCCGAGAAGAACAGGAACGCCGGGAACACCGCGTGGAGGGTGACCTCCTGCTTGACGGCGCTCCCCCCGATCATCGCCCCCATGATGAGTGGGCCGAAGATCTTCGCGGTGGCGCCGATCCCGTAGCCGAGGCCGAGCCCGGTCCCACGAGCCTCATTGGGGAACTGCTCGGCCCCGAAGGCGTTGAGGATCCCGAAGGCCCCGTCGCCGAAAGCCATCGCGATGAGGATCCCGATGAAGAAGACCATCCACGATCCGCTCTCCCCCGCCCGGGCGGAGAACGCGACGATGAGGGAGCCGACCGCGCCGACGGACCCGAAGAGGAACATGGTCCATCGCCGCCCCAGGTGATCGGCCAGCCATGCCGAGCCGAGGCGCCCGAGGAGGTCCGCCAAGGAGACGAGCATGAAGAGGGAGGCCACCGTCGTCGCCTCGATGCCGTACCCCTCGTGGAGGAGCGTCTGGCCCCACGATTGGATCGTGAAGGACCCGAGGATGAAGCTGAAGGATCCGAGAGTGACGATCAGGAGCGGCTTCCCGTACTTCGTGAAGACCGTCGAGTAGGACGCGTTCTCGGGGGCCTCGGCCTTGGGCAGGTCGCCGATCTCATCGGCGGGCATCTCGAGCGCCCAGGCGAGGGCCTCACGCGCCTCCCGCTCGCGTCCCTTGGACAGGAGGAAGCGGGGGGACTCGGGAACGACCCGGATCCAGAACAGCAGGAGGATGGGGATGGCTCCGAGGGCGATGAGGGCCCGCCAGTTGTCGTGCAGGGCCCTTTGCGCGAGCGCGCCGAGGAACAGGCCGAGCGGGATGAAGACGGAGCCCAGGCCCGCGAGCAGGCCGCGCTGCTTGGAGGGCACGAACTCCTGGACGTAGGGGATCGACACGATGTTGAGGCCCCCGACGCCGACGCCGACGAGGACGCGCAGGACCGCCAGCATGATCCAGCCGCGCTCGGGGGTGAATACGGAGACGATTGTGAAGAGCGTGAAGATCAGGACGCACCAGGAGAAAGCGCTCCTGCGGCCGATTTTGTCGGCGAGGCGCCCCCATGCGATGGCGCCGATGACGGTGCCGAGTCCCGAGCAGGCCAGGACGATCCCCGTCTCCGTGCCGGACAGATTCCAGGGCTTCGTCAGCAGGGAGATGACGAAGCCGATGAGGAACATGTCGAAGAACTCCGAGATGTTCCCGATGACGACCAGGCCGATCAGGCTCTTCTGGTGCCGGGTCAACGGACGCGAGTCGATGTGGTCGAGGGCGGACGCCCCATGCGCTTTCATCACGATGATTCTCTTTCCCGTGCGCTGCGAGGCGGCGCCTCAGCGCACGATGTCAGTGGTCGTGGGGATGTCCAGCTCAGCGGCCGACACGCGGGTCAGATCGCCGTGATGGGTGAGCGCGTAGGCGCTGGTGCGCTGACCGTAGTGGATGCCGGTCAGGACGTCCCCGTTGAGGAAGCCGTGGAGGACTCCCGCGACGAAGGAGTCGCCGGCGCCGGGGCGGTCGACGACGGGGACCGGGGTCACGGGGAAGGTCATCTCGCCGTGCTCGCGGTCGGAGTAGTAGACGCCCGCGACCTGATCGGTCGAGACGACCGTCTCGACGCCGAACCTCTCGCGCAGGGCCTTGCAGACGTCGGCGCCCTGCTCCTCCAGGCCGAAGACGACCTGACCGTCGGTGCGCGAGCAGAAGACGATGGTCGATTTGCGGGCGATCGGTTCGAGGACGAGCCGCGCCTGCTCCGGGGCCCACAGCAGGGACCGGTAGTTGACGTCCAGGGCGATGTCGATCCCGCGTTCGTGGGCCTCGTCGACGAAGTGCCTGACGACCTTCGCGGTGTCGGGCGTCAACGCGGCGGTGATGCCGGTGACGAACACGAGGCGCGTGTCGAGCATCTTCTCCCAGTCGAAGTCCTCGATCCGGATGCTGCGGAACGGGGTGTACTCGCGGTCGTAGGAGACTTTGGCGGGCATGGGGTACTCCCCCGGCTCCATGAAGTACAGGGCCGTCCTCCCCTTCTCGACGAGGACGACGTTCGAGACGTCGACTCCCACGGAGCGGTATTCGCGGACGATCTTGGTGGTCAGCTCCCCCTGGGGCAGTCTCGAGGTCCACAGGGCGCTGCGGCCCAGTTGGGACAGCAGCCCGGCGACGTTGGCCTCGGAGCAGGCCGCCGACATGCGCAGCTGATTGGCGTTGGAGAGGCGTTCGCCCTTGAAGCAGGTCAGGCGGATCTGCCCCTCGCCGATGGTCGAGATGTCGTAGGTCATGCGTGGACTCCCCTCGAGGCCGCAGCGGTCGCGTATCTGTTGACGTACCTGTCGTGATTGATGTCGATGTCTTCTTGGGGAAGCTCTTCGATCGGGCCGACGATCATCGCGAAGGTGATGGTCCGTGCGACGTCCTCCACCATCACTGCCGATTTGAGGGCCGCGTCAATGGATTCGCCGATCGTGAAGACGCCGTGCTGCTTGAGGAGGATCGCCGGCGAGTCGCCGATGTGCTCGACGATCTGCGCACCGATCTCCTCGGTGCCGATCGTGGCGTAGCCGCCGCAGGGGATCGGTCCGCCGAATTCATCGGCGACCGCGGTCAGGCAGCAGGGGATGGGCCGGCCCGTCGCGGCCCACGCCGTCGCGAACGTCGAGTGCGTATGAATCACGCTGCGCACATGCGGCATGTTCGCGTAGACGTAGAGGTGGGACGCCGTGTCGGTCGAGGGGCCGCGGGCCCCCTCGACGACGTTGCCGTCGAGGTCGACGACGACCATGTCGTCCGGGGTCATGTCCTCGTAGGGCATCCCCGACGGCTTGATGACGACGAGCCCCGTCTGGGGGTCGATCGCCGAGAGGTTGCCCCCGGTCCAGATCACGAGGCCGTGGCGGGGTAATTCGAGATTGCCCGCGCAGACCTCTTCCTTGAGTGCTTCGAGCATGTGTTCGTTCCTCCTTGTCGGACGGGAATGGGGTGGATGAGGGGGTGTCCTTCTTGTTCCCCGGTGCGCCGCGGGTCGACGGCGCGGGGAAGTCAGGAGACGATGGACAGGCCCGCGGCGCTCGCGCGGGCCGCGATGAACTCGCGGGCCCGGATCGATTTCTCGTTCGAGTCGGGGGCGTCGTCGTTCCACATCTCGATCATGAGCCGCCCCGCCCACGACTGGTCCTTGAGGACGCGGAAGCTCGTGTCCCAATCGACGATCCCGGTTCCCATGTCGACGCGGCGGGGCTCGCCGCGTCGGACGTCCTTGGCATGGATCGCGACCATGTGCCCGCGTCCCGCGGCCAGTTCCGTCACTGGATCGCAGCCCTGCTCGGCGATGTTCCCGAGGTCGGGATAGACCTGGAGCCAGGGCGAGTCGATCCGGTCGACGAACCGCATCGCCTCGCGGATCGATGTGACGTCCGTTCCGTCGACGTTCTCGATGCCCATGACGACGCCGAGCCGGGCGGCCATCGGCACCGCGTCGGCGAGCATCTGCCCGTACCACCGTTCGGCGTCGGCGGTCGGGTCCTCGTAGTAGCAGTAGTAGCCCGCGACCTGGACGAGACCGACCCCCAGGTCGTGGCACACCCGCAGTCCATCGGCCATGGCCGCCCTCGCCCGTTCCCGCGTCCGCGGGTCCGAGCTGCCCGGTCCGAGCTGGCGGTGGATCGACAGGCAGACCGCGCCGATCATCGCGTCCTCGGCGTCCGCCGCCCGTCGGACCATTCGGCACGTCGCCGCGTCCCAGTCCAGGCGCGTTCGGCGCTGGGGCGACTCGTCGATCGACAGGTCGACGAAGGAGAATCCCGCGCGTCGGACCTGCGAGAAGTACCTGCGCCAGTCGTCGTCCGTTCGACAGGGGGTGGAGATCAGGGCCTTCTCGTAGACGCCCAGCCGGATCCCGTCTTCGAGGGTCGTCATCGCCACACCTCGTCGAGGGTCTCCCGCAATGTCCTCGCGGCGGCTTCGGGGTCCTCGGCCGCGGTGATCGAGCGCCCGGCGATGACGATCCCCACCTCGCGCCCGGCGAAGCACGGGAGGTCCTCCGGGACGATCCCCCCGGTGATGGTCACGGTGAATCCCATCTGCGCGAGCTCGTCGATGCGATCCATGTCCTCGGGCCCCCACGACAGGTCCCCCTCCGCCTCGCGATCGCGGGAGCGCTTGACGATGGCGTGGCGGGCTCCCGCCTCGTACCAGGCCCGGGCCCGGTCTGGGTCGTACCACTCGTCCGAGAGCTCGACTTGCACCTGGCCCGAGAACTCCTCGGCCGTGGCGCAGACCTGGCGGATGGTCGTCAGCGATGCTCCCGCGACGCAGGAGACGAGGTCGGCGCCCGCCTCGAACGCCAGGCGCGAGATCTTCGCCCCGGCCTCGGCGATGCGCACATCGGCGAGGATCGCCTTGTCGGGGAAGAGGGAGCGGATGATCCGCACGGCGCGATACCCCTCGCACAGGACCAGGATCGTTCCGCATTCGATGACGTCGATGTGCCTGGACGCCCTCTGGAGGGGGGCGAGCGCGCTGGGCAGGTCCACGGTGTCGAGCGCCATCTGGAGCATGGGCGATGCCGTCATCGGTCAGTCTCCTATCGGGTTCCAGGCGAAGAAGACGGCGGCGTTGCCGATGAGGAGGTCCTCGACATAGGAGCGGTCGACGCCCTCGTCCTCGATGAGGCGCGGCGCGAAGACCGCGGGGTCGAAGTCGACGCCGGTCACCGACCCGTAGGCCTTCTGGTAGGAGGCCTTGCCCGAATCGGTGCCGAGCAGGACCTGCTTGCCGTACCCCTTCTCCCCGAGGGCCTTGATGAGGGCGACTCGGGCGTGATCGGGAACGTATTTGATCCGGTTCGTCCCGTCGAGCTCGACGTAGCATCCGAGCGCGCAGATCTGCTCGAGGACCCATGGATCCCAGTTGCGCTGGATGTGCCCGATGGCGATCTTCGAGGGCTCGACGCCCTCCTCGACGAGGAAACGGGCCTGCTCGGGTCCGCAGGTCCCGGCGGTGACGTGGGTGTTCACCGGGCATCCCGTCTCCTTCGCGGCGATCGCGACGGCGCGTCCGGTCTTGACCTCCCACGGGGTGATCCTGCCGTACGCCGTCGCCCACTTGATGACCCCGGCGCGCACGTCGGTGCGCTCGACGATGGGCCCCATGTAGTCGTAGCGGTCGACGCCCTCGACGATGTCGGCGATGAGCAGGTCGGCGATCTGGGCGACCGAGTACTGGTTCGCCCAGGACTGGCGCCATTCGAGGTAGACCTTCTGCTGGTGGAAGCCCGTGGCCTGGACGACGTGCAGATCGGGGACGCGGGAGGCGACCTCGCGCAGTTTGAGGACGTCGCGGCCCGAGGAGGCCGGGCACATGTCGACGATGGTCCCGCCCCGGGCCCACTTCTTCGAGGCCCGGACGTAGTAGGTCGCCTCCTCGACCGCCTTGTCGACGTCGTCGAGGAGGTGGTCGGGATCGATGTAGACCTCCCCCGCGCCGACGCGGATGAGATGATCGTGCGCGTTGACGACCCCGAGCGCCGCGGGATCCACGTCGCCGTTGATGGTGCGAACGATTGCCATGAGGATGCTCCCTTCTCTCGGACGAGTGCCCGGTGGAAGAGAGTTCTCCTCCCCTCAGACATGACATTCAAGAGAACCGATTCATATTTATGAATGAGCGACGACTAAGCCATTGACATCGCGCTGATTTCTAGTTAAAAATGACATGTTTTTATTACGCTAAACGCAAGAATGTGAATCGAATGATTGATCGGCAACGGGTCGAACTCCTCGTCGCGGTCGCGCGCCGCTACTGGATCGACCGAGCCGACCAGGGGACGATCGCCGAGGAGATCGGCTACTCGCGCTCGATGGTGTCGAGGCTCCTCGACGAGGCCCGGCGCGAGGGGGTCGTCACCTTCTCCGTCGGCCATCCCCTCGAGCGGGCGTTCGAGGCCGAGCGCGGCCTCGTTCGGGCCTTCGGGCTGGCCAGCGCCCGGGTCTGCCTCGCCGATCCCGGAGTCTCGGCGGTCGAGACCATCAGGCTCGGCGCGCAGGTCGTCGACGGCCTCCTCGAGCCCGACAGCGTCCTGTCCGTGACGAACGGGCGCACGGTCTCCGAAATCGCCGGGGCCCTATCGCGCGGCCGCCATCCCCACATGACGGTCGTCCAGGCGCTCGGAGTGATCGCCCACGACAACCACCTCATCGACTCGCCGCAGATCTGCGGCAGATTCGCCGACGCCCTCGGCTCCCCCTACCAGACCCTGCCTGCCCCCCTCGTCGTGTCGAGCAGGCAGATGGCCCGCGCTCTGCGCCGGGAGGGCAGGGTCGCGATGCCGCTGGCGATGGCCTCGCACGCGGACGTGCTCATCACGGGCATCGGCGCGACGACCCCGACCGGGGATGGGGCCATCTTCGACGGCTACATCGCCGCGGACGAGCACCGGGACCTCCTCATCGCCGGCGCGGTCGGGCATATCGTGGGCCACCACATCGACGCGTCGGGCCGGCACGTCGACCTCGACTTCTGCCAGCGTCTCATCGCCGTTCCCTTCGACAGGCTCGAAGCCATCCCGAACGTCGTCGCCGTCGCCTGGGGCGAGGAGAAGATCCCCGCCATCACGGCGTCCTTGCGCTCGGGGATCGTCGACCACTTCGTCACCGATCTGGCGACGGCGAACCGGCTCCTCCTCCACCGCCCCGAGGACTCGGGGCCCCCGCCCCCACCGACGGATCCCGACGACACCCGAAGCGCCCTCGCAGGAGCGCGCCCCGGCGCGCTCACCGCTGGCAGGACGGGCACCAGAAGAGCCGGCGGTTCTGCATGAGGGCCTCGCGGATCGGCGTCCCGCACCTCAGGCACGGGCGGCCCGTACGGTGGTACACGTACCAGCGCGACGCCTCCTGATCCCCCTCGATCGGCGGGACCGGAGCCTCGTCCGGGTCCATCGTCTCCAGCCGCCCGGCCGCCAGCCCCCGGTTCATCAGGTCGCAGATGAGGACCCACAGGTCCTCCAATCGCTTGACGGAGACGTTCGTCCCCTTGCGGTGCGGGGAGATCCCCGCGAGGAACAGGGCGTCGGCCCGGTAGATGTTGCCCACCCCGGCGATGATCGACTGATCCATGACGATCTCCCCGATCGCCCGTCGCTTGGCGTGGGCCACCGACGCGAAACGCTCGCGCGCCCGGGCGTCGTCGCGGGCGCCGGGCTCGAGCGGATCGGGCCCGAGTCGAGCCTCGACCGCCTCGCGCTCCTCGTCCGTGATGAGCTCGCACCGGTTGGGGCCCACCAGGTCGGCGACCGCATGATCGTTGACGAGGCGCAGGCGCACCTGGCCGACCGGTTCGGGAGGCTCCCACGCCCCCGCCTCGGCCGTCCCGTACCCTTCGCCCCAACGGGTCTCCGAATGGCCGTTCCACTGCCCCGAGGGCACGTCCGGGATCCGATGGGCGACGCCGTGCCCCTCGTCGACGAGGGTCTCGTCCCCGTTGAAGCGCCACCACCCGTACAGGCCCAGATGGATGTGGACCCATTGCTCGGGCCGGGATCCCTCCGCCCCCGGGCGCGCGAACCCCATGAACATGTGCTTGCCGTGGACGCGGACCCGTTCGAGCACCGCCCCGTCGAGGCGCGCCGCGGAGGCCGCGAAGCGCCCCTGCGGGGAGGAGGCGCGCACCCCCTCGCCGACGAACAGCTCGTCGAACGTGGCCGCCAGTCGGCGGATCGCATCTCCTTCGGGCATGGTCCCCTCCGTGCGTGTCGCGTACTCGTGCCGTGGACGGCCGACACCCGGATCCGCCGGGCCGGCGCGCTCCCCCTATGAGACCACGTCCCGGGCCCGCCCGCGCGGCCGGGGAGCCGGCGGGCCCGGGTCCGGGTCAGCGGGGAAGGACGACGTTGACCAGGCCGGGCGCCCGGACGATGACCTTGAGAGGCTCGCGCCCGTCGAGGGCCTTGATGATCGGCCCCTGGGCGAGGGCCCGCGAGCGCAACTCCTCCTCGTCGATCGACGGGGGCACGTCCAGCCGGGCGCGGACCTTGCCGTTGACCTGGACGATCGCCGTCACCTCGTCCTCGACGAGGAGCGACTCGTCGTCGACGACGGGGAAGGGCTCGCGGGCGAGCGACTCGGCGTGGCCCAGCCTCATCCACAACTCCTCGCAGATGTGCGGGGCGACGGGCGAGAGCATGAGGATCAGCGCCTCGATGGCCTCGCGCGGCACCGCGTCGAGCTGGGTCAGGTGGTTGTTGAGGACGATGAGCTTGGAGATCGCCGTGTTGATCCGCAGGTTCTCGTACTCGACGGTCGTCTCGGCGATCGTCCGGGCCACGAGGCGGCGCGTCTGCGGGTCGGCGGGCTCGTCGACGACCGTGACCTCGCCGGTCTCCTCGTCGACGGCGTTGCGCCACAGGCGCTGGAGGAATCGCTGGGATCCGACGACCGCGCGGGTGTCCCAGGGGCGCGAGACGTCCAGGGGGCCCATGCTCATCTCGTACACGCGGAAGACGTCGGCGCCGTAGGCGTCGTACATGTCGTCCGGCGTGACGATGTTCTTCAGGGACTTGCCCATCTTCCCGTACTCGCGGGTCACCTCCTGGCCCTGCCAGGTGAATCCGGAGGCCTCGTCGCCGATGACCTCGTCGGCCGGGACGTACTGGCCGCGCGCGTCCTTGTAGGCGTAGGCCTGGACGTAGCCCTGGTTGAAGAGCGTGTGATAGGGCTCGGAGTCGGGGACCTTGCCCAGGTCGAAGAGGACCTTCTGCCAGAAGCGCGAGTAGAGGAGGTGGAGGACCGCGTGCTCGACACCGCCGACGTACATGTCGGTGCCCCCCGATTCCTTGCCCTCGCGCGGCCCCATCCAGTAGTCGAGGTTCGCCTGGGAGGCGAAGGCGTCGGGATTCGTCGGGTCGGTGTAGCGCATCTCGTACCAGCACGAGCCGGCCCACTGCGGCATCGTGTTCGTCTCGCGCCGGTATCGCTTCGGGCCGTCGCCCAGGTCGAGCTCGACGTTCGCCCACTCCTCGGCCCGGCCCAGGGGGGCCTCGGGCGCGGTGTCGGCGTCGTCGGGGTCGAAGGTGCGCGGCGAGTAGTCGGTGACCTCCGGGAGCTCGATGGGGAGCATCTCCTCGGGCACGGCGTGGGGCAGGCCGTCCTCATCCCACACGATCGGGAAAGGCTCGCCCCAGTAGCGCTGGCGGGAGAAGAGCCAGTCGCGCAGGCGGTAGGTGACGGTCGCCCGCCCGTGGCCGCGCGCCTCGAGCCACTCGATCATCGCGGCCTTCGCCCGCTCCTTGTCGAGGCCGTTGAGGCTGATCTCGTCGTTCGCCGAGTCGACGGCCACGCCGTCGCCCGTATACGCGCCCTCGTCGAGGTCGTGCCCGTAGGGGTCGTCGGCCGGGCCGATGGTCCGGACGACGTCGAGGTCGTAGGCCCGGGCGAACTCCCAGTCCCGGTCGTCGTGGGCGGGCACAGCCATGATCGCGCCGGTCCCGTACCCCCACAGGACGTAGTCGGCGACGAAGACGGGGATCCGCCTCCCGTCGACCGGGTTGACGCCGAAGAGGCCGGTGAACACGCCGGTCTTCGCCCGCGCCTCGTCGGTGCGCTCGGCCTCGGTCTTGGCGGCGGCCTGGGCGCGGTAGGCGCCGACGGCCGCGCGCGGGCACGACGCCCCGCCGGTCCACGCCGGGCGCGCCCCCTCGGGCCACGCGTCGGGCAGGGCGAGGGCGGCCTCGTCGTCGGCGGCCCCGGCCGTGGTCCCGCCGAGGATCGGGTGCTCGGGGGCGACGACCATGAAGGTCGCGCCGAAGAGGGTGTCGGGGCGGGTCGTGTACACGTCGAGCCCGGCCCCCAGCCCGTCGTCCCCTGCGGCCCCGGGCACCTTGAAGCGCACGGTGGCGCCCTCCGAGCGGCCGATCCAATTGCGCTGCATCGACCGGACCTTCTCGGGCCAGTCGATGGTCTCCAGGTCGTCGGCGAGCCGCTTGCCGTAGGCGGTGATCCGCATCATCCACTGGCGCAGGCTGCGGGTGAAGACCGGGTAGTTGCCGCGCTCGGAGCGCCCCTCGGCGGTGACCTCCTCGTTGGCCAGGACAGTGCCCAGCCCGGGGCACCAGTTGACGGGGGCCTCGGACACGTAGGCGAGACGGAAGGAGTCGACGACTCGGGCGCGCTCGACCTCGTCGAGGTCGGCCCACGCGCGCCCGTCGGGGACGGCGACGTCGCCGGAGGCGAGTTTGGCGCGCAGCTCCTCGATGGGTCGGGCGGCGCCGACCGAGCCGTCGGGGGCCGTGGCGTCGGGGTCGAACCACGAGTTGAAGATCTGCAGGAAGATCCACTGGGTCCAGTGGACGTAGTCGGTGTCGGTGGTCGCCAGCGACCGGCGGGTGTCGTGCGACAGGCCCAGGCGCCGCAGTTGGCGGCGCATGTTCGCGATGTTCTCCTCGGTGGTGATCCGTGGGTGCTGGCCGGTCTGGACGGCGTACTGCTCGGCGGGCAGGCCGAAGGCGTCGTAGCCCATCGTGTACAGGACGTTGTCGCCCTTCATGCGGCGGAAGCGCGCGAGCGTGTCGGTCGCGATGTAGCCGAGGGGGTGCCCGACGTGCAGCCCCTTGCCCGACGGGTAGGGGAACATGTCGAGGAGGAAGTAGGCGGGACGCTCGGCCAGAGGGCCGGCGAGGTCGCCCTCGGGGTTGTCGGCGTGGAAGGTGCCGCGCTCGTCCCACCGGTCCTGCCACGCGGTCTCGATCCGCCCGGCGAGGTCGGCGGTGTAGCGATGAGCGGGTTCGGCTCCCGGGGTCTGGGTCATCGGGCTCCCCTTTGTCGTTGCGTGCTTCGGTGTTACTGACGGCCTCGCCAAGGATAGGCCATCGCTCGGGGGCCGCCGGGTCCCGGCCGGTGGCCGAGAACGCGCCGCGGGGCGACAATGGTCGCCATGAGCACCGTCTTCGAGAAGATCATCTCCGGCCAGTGGGCCGGCCGCTTCGCGTGGGCCGACGAGGTCTGCGTCGTCTTCGCCACGATCGAGCCGACCGCCCCCGGCCACGTCCTCGTCGTCCCCCGCGCCCCCTACGCCAAGTGGACGGACGCCCCCAGCGACGTCGCCGCCCATCTGATGACCGTCGCCCGCGTCATCGGCCTGGCGCAGGAGGCGGCGTTCGGCGTGGACCGGTCGGGCCTGGTGATCGCCGGCTTCGAGGTCCCTCACGCGCATCTGCACGTCATCCCCCTGCGCGACGAGTCCGACGTCCTCCTGTCGCGGGCCGCCCCCGCCTCGGACGAGGAGCTCGACCGGGCGATGGGCGCCCTGCGCGACCAGCTGCTGGCCTCGGGCCACGGGGCCCACGTCCCCGCGCGGATGTCGTCGGCCGCGCTGAGCTGACCCGTCAGACGAGCGGCTCGACCCAGATCGCCCGGGACGCCTCCTCGGCGATCGTCACGCGGGCGCCCCCGTCCCCGCGCGCGAGGGACACGCGGTCCCCGTCCCGATCGGCGACCTCGACGACGGTGTCGAGGACGAGGCCGGCCTCGTCGAGGTCGCGCAGGATCTGGGCGTCGCCGTCGGACAGGCGCACGATCCTGGCCCGGTCCCCGACGGGGATCTGCGCCAGGGGGACGCGCGGGCGCGCGCAGACGGTTCCGTCCTCGCGGGGGATGGGGTCGCCGTGGGGGTCCCGCGTCGGGTATCCCAGGACCGCGTCGAGACGGTCGAGGAGGCGGTCGGAGACGGCGTGCTCGAGGATCTCCGCCTCGGCGTGGACCTCGTCCCATTCGAAGCCGAGGGCCTGATGGAGATAGGTCTCGAGGAGCCGGTGGCGGCGGATCATCCCGATGGCGAGCCGCCTGCCCTTCTCGGTCAGGTGGACCTTCTGGTAGGGCTCGTGGGAGAGCAGGCCCTGGGCGGTCAGCCGCCGGACATTCTCCGAGGCCGTCGAGGCGACGACGCCGCTGCGCGCGGCGAGTTCGTTGACGGACATGCCCCGCGCCCCGGCCTCGTCGGCCGACCACAGCGCCTTGAGGTAGTCCTGGGCAACCGGCGTCAACCAGCCGTCGACGAGCGCGTCCATGGGCCCTCCTCCTCGGGTCGTCCCCCCTTCACGATAGGGGCACAACCGCCGGCCCGCCACGCGGCGGCGCCGACCGGACGAGGCGCCCGATTGTGGCGATCCCCGCACCCGGGTTTTTTGCGTTCGCCCCGACGAGCGGGTAAAGTTTGAGTCCGGCCGCACGGCCCCCGCGTCATTAGCTCAATTGGCAGAGCAGCTGACTCTTAATCAGCGGGTTGAGGGTTCAAGTCCCCCATGACGCACCGCTCGACATCGGACCTCCGATCGAGGGCGCCCGCGTCATTAGCTCAATTGGCAGAGCAGCTGACTCTTAATCAGCGGGTTGAGGGTTCAAGTCCCCCATGACGCACCAGTCGATTCGGTAGAGCCGGCGGGACAGGAGTCCCGCCGGCTTCGTCGTTCTCGCGCCTTCAGCCCTCGATGCCGAGCTCTCGGCGCAGACGGGCGACGTGGCCGGTCGCCTTGACGTTGTACATCGCGCGCTCGACGACGCCGTCGGGGGAGACGACGACCGTCGACCGGATGATCCCCGTGTATGTGCGGCCGTAGTTCTTCTTCTCGCCCCACGCCCCCCACGCGCCCAAGATCTCGTGATCGGGGTCGGAGACCAGCGGGAAGTTCAACGATTGCTTGGCGGCGAACCGTTCGAGCGCGACCATCGGATCGGCGCTCACCCCGATCACCGAGTACCCGGCCGCGGACAGGGAGTTGAGGGAGTCGCGGAAGTCGCAGGCCTGCCGCGTGCACCCCGGGGTCGAGGCCTTCGGGTAGAAGTAGACGACGACGCCCCTGTCGGACGAGGCCGCCGTCTCGGACAGGCGGATCGTGCCGGCAGTGGACTCGGCGGTGAAATCGGGGGCGGGGGCTCCGGGTTCAAGAACGGTCATGTGATTCATTCTAAGAAGCCCGACGCGGGCCCCGCGCGACGAGCGAGCCCGGGCGCAGCCCCCTAGTGTGAGTCCGTCCGACCGTGCACCTGAATGGAGTCCCGGTGATCGAGTCCGCCCCGATCCTCACCCTCATCCCGCCGATCCTCGCGATCGTCCTGGTCATCACGACGAAGAAGGTCGTCGTCTCCCTGGCGGCCGGCGTCCTCGCCGCGGGCGCGCTCATCCACGACCTCGACCCGGTGGCGTCCCTCGGCGCCGTCTGGGGCGCCTTCGCGCGGATCTTCTGGGACGAGGGGGCCGTCAACTCCTCGAACATCCTCATCCTCGCGTTCCTCCTGGTCCTCGGCGTCATCACGTCGCTCGTCCTCATGTCCGGGGGGACGTCGGCCTTCTCCGACTGGGCGATGACGCGGATCCGCTCGCGGCGCGGGGCGCAGGTGCTCGCCGCCGCCCTGGGCACCGGGATCTTCGTCGACGACTACTTCAACGCCCTGGCCGTCGGCCAGGTCTCCCGACCGGTCTGCGACCGCCAGCGGGTCTCACGGGCCAAACTCGCCTACCTCATCGACTCGTCCTCCGCGCCCGTCGCGGTCCTCGTCCCCCTGTCGTCGTGGGGGGCCTCGATCATCGGGATCATGGCGCCCATCGTCGCCGCGGTCGGTCTCGAGGTCTCCGACGCCGGCGCGTTCATCCGGGCCGCCGGGATGAACTACTACGCCCTGGGCGCCGTCGTCCTCCTGTGGCTCGTCGTCCTCCTGGGGGTCGACTTGGGCCCGATGCGCGGCGAGGAGCGGCGCGCGGTCACGCGCGGGCACGTCTACGACCCGGACCAGCAGATCCCCGGGCAGCTCGCCGACTCCCTCCCCCGCCACGAGCCGGGGGCGATGCGCGCCCTCATCGTCCCCTTCCTCGTCCTCGTCGTCGGCGTCGTCGGCGGGATCGTCGCGACCGGGCGGGCGGCCGCGGGGTCGTGGGACGCCCTCGCGATCCTCTCGGGCACCGACGTCGCCCTGTCCCTGACCATCGGCGGCCTGGCGGGCCTGGCCGCCGCCGCCTTCTACTACGTGCGCTTCACGCGCGCGGACCCGGCCTTCGAAGCGAGGACCTTCCTCACGGGCGCGTGGGAGGGGGCCCGGTCGATGCTCCCGGCCATCGAGATCCTCCTGTTCGCCTGGATGCTCGGGGCCCTGGTCTCCGACCTGGGCACCGGCGCCTACCTGGGCTCCCTCGTCGAATCCGCCGACGTCGCGCCCCGGTGGCTGATCCCGCTGCTGTTCCTCGTGGCCGGCGCCATGGCGTTCGCCACCGGGACGTCGTGGGGGTCCTTCGGCATCCTCCTGCCGATCGCCGGCGACGTCATGGGGGCGGTTCCCGACGGGGCGGAGCTGCTGATCCCCGCGTTCGGCGCGGTCCTGGCGGGCGCGGTCTTCGGCGACCACTGCTCCCCCATCTCCGATACGACGATCCTGTCGAGCACGGGCGCCGGCTGCAACCACATCGCCCACGTCAACACGCAGTTGCCGTATGCGCTCCTGGGCGCCGCGGGCTCCCTGATCGGCTACTGCCTCTTCGCTTTGACGGGATCCGGGCTCCTCGGCGCGGTCGCGTCCATCGCGGTGCTCACGGCGGTCGTCCTCGTCGTCCGCTGGAGGCTCCCCCTCATCGCGGTCGCCTGACCGTCGGGGCTCGCGTCGGCTCGGTGCGCGAGAGGGGATGAGGAGTGAAATTCTCGTCTATGTCGTCGCACAGTAGTCGCGGAGCGCGAGGAGCCTCGGCTCTTCCGCAGAATCCTGCGGCACAGTGTGGTGCGCGAGATGGGACTCGAACCCACACGTCAAGGACACTGGAACCTAAATCCAGCGCGTCTGCCAATTCCGCCACTCGCGCGCGCCCCCAGCATACGGGGCCGGGCCCCCGGGGCGCGCGTCCCCGGGTCGCCGAGCCGATCAGGCGTCGGGCCCCCGCCTGGTCGCCGACGCGATAGTCGCCTCCCCCAGGACCCGCGTCCCGCGGTAGACGACGAGTGATTGGCCGGCCGCGACCCCGCGCGTCGCCTCGGCCAGATCGACGACGAGACGCTCACCCGATCGCGTCAGACGCGCCACGGGGATCGGCTCCCCATGGGCCCGGATCTGCGCCGACAGCCCCTCGGCGCCCTCCCCCGGGTCGTCGGCGGCCAACCACACCGCGCGCTCGCACTCGATCCTCTCGACGCTCAGGAGCTGCGCGGCCCCGACGACGACCTCGTTCGACTCCGGGCGCGTCTCGATGACGTAGCGGGGCGCGCCGTCGGGCGCGGGCCTGTCGAGGCGCAGACCGCGGCGCTGGCCCACGGTGAAGTTCCAGTACCCCTGGTGGCTCCCCAGGACCCGCCCGTCGGGGCTGACGATCCTGCCCGTCTCCTCCCCCAGGCGCTCGCGCAGGAACCCCTGAGTGTCCCCGTCGGGGATGAAGCAGATGTCGTAGGAGTCCGGCTTGTTCGACACCCCCAGGCCCCGGCGCTCGGCCTCGGCCCGCACCCACGCCTTCGACGGGGCCTCGCCCAGGGGCAGGACGACGCGGCCCAGCTCCTGCGGCCCCATGACGGCGAGCACGTACGACTGGTCCTTGTCCGGGTCCGCGCCCCGGTGCAGCTCCGGCCCGGACGGTCCGTCGACGAGGGCCGCGTAGTGCCCGGTGCACACGGCGTCGAAGCCGAGGGCTCGGGCCCTGTCGGAGAGCTCGCGGAACTTGACGAACTCGTTGCAGCGCACGCACGGGTTCGGGGTGTGGCCCGCCCGGTACTGTTCGACGAAGTCGGCGATGACCGCCTCCTCGAACTCCTCGGCGAGGTCCCACACGTAGAACGGGATGCCGATGATCTCCGCGGCCCGCGCGGCGTCGCCCGCGTCCTCGACCGAGCAGCAGCCGCGCGAGCCGACCCGGCACGCGGCCGGCTGGGACGACAGGGCCATGTGGACGCCGACGACCTCGTGCCCCGCCTCCACGGCCAGGGCCGCGGCGACAGCGGAGTCCACTCCCCCGGACAGGGCCGCCAGGACCCTCATGCGCCCGCCGCCTCGCGGCCGCGCCCGTCGAGCCTGAGTCCCGCCTCGATCGCGGCGGGCAGGGCCGCGAGGAGGGCGTCGATGTCGGCCCGGGTCGTATCGAAGCCGGTCGAGACCCGCAGGACTCCGAGCGCCTCGTCCTGGGTGCGGCCCATGCGCATGAGGATCCGCGAGGGCCGGGCGACGCCGGCGTGGCACGCGGAGCCGACGGAGACGAGGACGCCGGCCATGTCCATGCTCATGAGGACCGCCTCGGGACGCGAAGTCGGCACCGTCAGGTGGATGATCGAGGCGAGGGACCGGTCGGCGGGGACGGTGGCGACGACTCCATCGGGCAGGGAGGCCAGCAGCCGGTCGCGCAGGCCCTCGGCCCGGGCGCGGGCCCGGTCGCGCCGGGCGACGACCGTTTCGAGGGCGGCCGCCAGGGCGCAGGCCCCGGCGACGTCCGGCGTGCCCGATCGCAGGCCGCGCTCGTGCCCTCCGCCGGGCCGATCGGTCGTCACCGGCAGGGAGCGCCTGACGAGGAGGGCGCCCGTGCCGACGGGGGCCCCGATCTTGTGGCCGCCGACGCTGAGCGCGTCGACGCCCAGTCGCGCGAAGTCGACGTCGTCGAGGGCAATGGCCTGGGCGGCGTCCGTGTGGATCGCCGGGCCGGAGTGGTCCGCGGCGCCCGCGCCGCCGGCGCGCAGGAGGGAGACGAGATCGCCGACGGGCTGGCGGGCCCCGGTCTCGGCGCACACGAGGGTCATCGACGCGCAGGCGATGGTGGGCGCGAGCCCGGCCAGGGCGGGGTCGAGGACGCTGACGCCGTCGCGGTCCAGGTCCAGGCGCATGACGTCGAATCCGTCGCGGGACAGGACCCGGGCCTGCTCGCCGACGGCGTCGTGCTCGGCGCCGGAGACGACGACGGTCCGTCGGCGCGGATCCCGTTCGCGCGCGGCGCGCGCCGCGCCGACGACGCCGAGGGCGTCGGCCTCGGTGGCTCCGGAGGTCAGGACGACCTCGTGGCGCTCGGCGCCGAGCGCGGCGCCGATCCTCTCGCGGGCGTCCTCGAGGGCGCGCTTGGCGCGCCTGCCGCCCGAGTGGAGGGAGGCGGGGTTGCCCGGGCTGGCGGCCAGGTCGCGCTGGGCCCTGGCCCATGCCTCCAGGGCCTCGGGCAGGATCGGGGCCGTCGCCGCGTGGTCGAGGTAGTGGGTCACTGTCCCGAGCGGATCCGGCGGATCTCCTCGAGCGCCTGCGGGACGACGTCGAAGAGGTCCCCGACGACGCCGAAGTCGGCGATCTCGAAGATCGGCGCGTCGGGGTCGTCGCAGACGGCGACGATGTGGGCGCTCGACTGCATGCCGACCGTGTGGTGGATCGCCCCGGACACCCCCAGGCCGACGTACAGGTTCGGGGACACGGACAGGCCGGTCTGCCCGATCTGGATGGAGCGCGGCACCCACCCCTCGTCGGAGGCGACGCGGGTCGCGCCGACGGCCCCCGACAGGGCGTCGGCCAGTTCCTCGACGATCCCGAAGTCCCCGTCGGTGCCTCGTCCGCCGACGACGACGGTCGAGGCGTCGGCCAGCGCCGGACGGCCGTCCCCCGATCCGGCGGCCCCCACGGAGGAGACGACCTGGATCGCGTCGGCCTCCGGGCTGAAGGCCACGTCGACGGGGACGACGGAGGGGGCGGTGGCGGCGGGGGCCGGCTCGTCCTCGAAGGCGCCGGAACGCACGGCGATGATCGGGGTCCCCCGTGTGATGGACAGCGATGTCGTCCACGACCCCGCCAGGGCGGTCTTCGAGACCCGCAGGCCCGAGTCGACGACCTCGACCCCGGCGGCGTCGACGACCGCGCCGGCCTCCGTCAGGGCGGCGAGCCGCGAGGCGATCTCGCGCCCCCGGTAGGTGGAGACGAGGAGGAGCGCGCCGTAGTCGTCGGCTCCGAGGCAGGCGAGGACGGCGTCCGCGGCGACGGCGGAGGGGCGCGCGGAGCGCCCGCCGAGGCCCGGCAGGAGGATCGTCCTGACGCCGTGGGCCGCGAGGGCCTGGGCGTCGGGGGCATCGACGAGGCTCACCGCGTCGACGGGGCCCGAGGTCAGGGATCGCGCGAGGGCGAGGACCTGGGCGGAGGCGGGTGTCAGCTCGTACCCGGCCGGGGCCTGGACATGGGTGACGAGGACGAGGAGGGGCTGATCGAGTCGGGGCATCGTCACTTCACCACTTCGAGGAGGTACTGGGCCAGGCGGACGCCGGCGTCGCCGGCGTCCGCGATGATCGTCCCGGCGCCGTCGCGCGCGTTCTCATGCGCCTCGACGACACGGGTGGCCGGGATCCGCTCGGCCAGATCGGCTCCTCCCGGGGTCGAGGCGAGATCGTCGAGGCCCCACTGGTCGAGGGGCTTGGAGCGGGCGGCCTTCATGGCGGCGAACGCCGGGTAGCGGGGCTCGTTGAGCTGATCGGTGATCGACACGACGACGGGAGCGGCGGCGCGCAGGCGGTCCTCGTAGCCGTCGGCGCTGCGCGAGACCTCGACGACGCCGGACTGCGGATCGACGTCGAGCGCGTGGGCCAGGCCGAGCAGCGGCAGGCGGAGCCTGGTCGCCAGGGCCGCGGGCAGCATCGAGGTCATCGCGTCGAGGGAGGCCATTCCGGTGATGACGAGGTCGACGGGGGCCTCCTCCCCCAGGCGGGTGATCGCCGCGGCCAGGACCGCCGCGGTGGTGACGACGTCGGATCCGGCGAGCCGGTCGTCGGTGACGAGGACGGCGCGGTCGGCGCCCATCTGGAGGGCGCGCATGAGGGCGTCCTCGGCGTCCTCGGGGCCCATGGTCAGGGCGATCGCCTCTCCTCCGTGCTCCTCGACGAGGCTGACGGCCGCCTCGACGGCGTTCTCGTCGAGCTCGTTGAGGACGTCGTCCTCTCCTCGGACCATCCGGCCGTCTTCGAATCTGCGCTCGGACTGCGCATCAGGGACGTGCTTGACGCACACGACAATTCTCATGCCACTAGCGTGCCACACCCCCGGGCCCCTCCCCCTTTGAGATTCCCCTCACCGGCGGAACCCCGAGTAGCCGCCCCACCAGCGCAGACGGGTATCATCGATGGACTGTACAGTCCTTCGAGGAGTTCCACGATGAGTCAGTCCCCCGCAGGCGGGCCCGCGTCCACGATCGACGTCACCGAGGCGAACCCGGTCCCCAGCCGCCTGGGCGTCCACCTCAACGGCTCCGGACTCGATGTCGCGGTCGTCGCCCGGTGGGCGACCCGCGTCGACTTCTGCGTCCTCGACGACGACGGCGCCGAGACCCACTACCGCCTCCTGGGGCCCGATACGGGGGTCTGGCACGGGCGGATCCCCTCGCTAGGAGAGGGCACCCGCTACGGGTTCCGCGTCCACGGCCCGTGGGACCCGGACAACGGCCTCTTCCACAACCCGGCGAAGCTCCTCATCGACCCGTATGCGCGCGGCCTGGAGGGGGAGGTCGACATGGGGCCGGCCATCTACGCGCACAGCGTCGACGACGACGAGTACCCGACGAGCTACCCCCTGGAGCGCTCGGGCATCGACTCGGCCGGCCACGTCCCGGTGTCGGTCGTCGTCGACTCCGACTTCCCCATCGCCCCCAAGCCCCGGACCCCCTGGTCCGAGACGGTGATCTACGAGATCCACGTCAAGGGGTTCACGAAGAACATGACGCAGATGCCCGAGGAGCTGCGCGGGACCTACGCGGGCCTGGCCCACCCCGCCTCGATCGACTACCTCAAGACGCTGGGGGTCACCGCCGTCGAGCTGCTCCCGGTCCACGCCAAGTGCGACGAGCCCTTCCTCACCGAGCGCGGGCTGACGAACTACTGGGGGTACTCGACCCTCGGCTTCTTCGCCCCCGAGCCCTCCTACGCCACGGCGTCCGCCCGCGAGCGCGGGGCCAGGGCGGTCGTCGACGAGTTCCGCGGCATGGTGTCGATCCTCCACGAGGCGGGCATCGAGGTGATCCTCGACGTCGTGTACAACCACACGTGCGAGGGCGGCGACTCCGGGCCGACCCTGTCGTTCCGGGGGCTCGACTCGGAGTTGTACTACCGGCGCACCCCCGGGTCCCCCAGTCATCCGATCGACGACACGGGCTGCGGCAACACCCTCAACGGGGACCACCCCAAGGCGATCAAGCTGGTCCTGGACTCGCTGCGCTACTGGAGCTCCCAGATGGGCGTCGACGGGTTCCGCTTCGACCTGGCGGCGACGCTGGGGCGCTTCGCCAGCGGATTCACCCCCCTGCACCCCCTGCTCATCGGGATGGCCACCGACGACGACCTGTCGATGGACAAGCTCATCGCCGAGCCGTGGGACATCGGGCCGGGCGGCTGGCAGACCGGGAACTTCCCGGCTCCGTTCTCCGAGTGGAACGACCAGTACCGCGGGAGCCTGCGGGGCTTCTGGTTGACGGACCTGCGGGCGATGGTCGAGGGCGGCCACCCCGCCGGGCCGACGGGGCTGGCGACGCGCCTGTCGGGGTCGCAGGACGTCTTCGACCACGGCATCGGGCGCCTGCGCGGCCCCCGCGCCTCGATCAACTTCATCACCGCTCACGACGGGTTCACGCTGGCGGATCTGACGGCCTACAACGGCAAGCACAATCTGGCGAACCTGGAGGACAACCGCGACGGGAGCGAGGACAACCGCTCGTGGAACCACGGGGTCGAGGGGACGGTCGCCGCGACGACCGACGGGCCGGACCCGGATCTCGACCTGTCCCCCAGCGGCCTCAACGAGACCGAGATCGCGGCGCTGCGCGCCAGGACCCGGCGCAACATCCTGACGACCCTCATGGTGTCGGCCGGCACGCCGATGCTCCTGGGCGGGGACGAGTTCGGGCGCACCCAGTACGGCAACAACAACGCCTACTGCCAGGATTCCCCGATCTCGTGGGTCGACTGGGATCTGGCCGCCGACCAGCGCGACTCGATCGCCTTCGTCTCGTGGCTCATCGCCCTGCGGCGCGCCCACCCGGTGCTGCGCCCGGTGGATTTCGCGACCGGCGAGCCGACGCTGTCCGACACGATCGCGGACCTGTCCTGGTACACGGCGGACGGGTCGGGCATGCCCGAGGACGGGTGGCACGACCCGGCCCACCGGGTCTTCCAGATGCTCCGGTCGGGGGTGCCCGCCGGCGACCACGACGCCCTCGTCGTCATCAACGCGACCCTCGACGACCAGGAGGTGCGCCTGCCCGCCGGCCACGGACTCGACTGGCTCGTCGCCGTCGACACCGCGTGGTCGTCGCCCGCCGACGGCGGCATCCTGCCCGACACGGATCCGCGCCGCCTCGGGGAGGGCCTGAGGAGGGTCCCCACCGGGTCGGTCCTCGGCGTCGAGGCCCATTCGATGCTCGTCCTCCTGTCGGACATCCCCACGCGCGCCCTCGACTGACCGGGGCGGCGGCCGGCTCCCGCAGCCCGGTAGGATCGGCCCATGAGCACTGCTGAAGACGCCCTCGCGAACTCGACATCCGACGCCTCCCTCGCGCGCTCGAAGGCCCGGTCGGCCCAGATCGACCTCGCCATCGACGAGGACCCCTCGAAGTTCCGGATCCTCACCGGGGACCGCCCGACGGGGCACCTGCACCTGGGCCACTACTTCGGGACCCTGCGCAACAGGGTCCTCCTGCAGGACCGCGGGGTGGAGACGTGGGTGCTCGTCGCCGACTACCAGGTCATCACGGACCGCGACGGGGTCGGCCCGATCCGCGAGCGCGTCCTGGGCCTCGTGGCCGACTACCTGGCGGCCGGCATCGACCCGGAGCGCTCGACGATCTTCAACCACTCGGCGATCCCGGCGCTCAATCAGCTCATGCTCCCCTTCCTGTCGCTCGTCACCGAGTCCGAGCTGCACCGCAACCCGACGGTCAAGTCGGAGCTGGAGGCGACGAACGGGCGGGCGATGACCGGCCTCATGCTGACCTACCCGGTCCACCAGGCGGCGGACATCCTCTTCTGCAAGGCGAACCTCGTGCCCGTCGGCCAGGATCAACTCCCCCACCTGGAGCAGGCCCGCGTCATCGCCCAGCGCTTCGACAAGCGCTACGGGCGGGCCGATGCCGATCGCCCCGTGTTCCCCAGGCCCGAGGCCCTCCTGTCTGAGACGCCCCTCCTGCTGGGCACCGACGGGCAGAAGATGTCGAAGTCGCGGGGCAACACCATCGAACTGGGGATGAGCGCCGACGAGACCGCGCGGATCCTCAAGAAGGCGAAGACCGACGCCGAGCGGGTCATCACCTACGACCCGCAGGGGCGTCCCGAGGTCGCCAATCTCCTGATGCTCGCGTCGCTGGCCTCGGGGCGCTCCCCGGAGGAGATCGCCGAGGGCATCGGGGACCGGGGGGCCGGAGCCCTCAAAGCCCTCGTCACCGAGGCCCTCAACGAGATGCTCGCGCCGATGCGCGCGCGCCGCGGCGAGCTCATGGCCGACGAGGCGCATCTGCTCGACGTGCTGCGCGCCGGCAACGCGCGCGCCGCCGAGCAGGCCGAGGCCACGCTCGACGAGGTGCGGCGGGCGATGCGGATGGACTACTGAGGGGCCGCCTGCGGGCGCACGCCGGTGGCGGGTCGGTTCCCGCCCCGGCGGCGGTCAGGGCGCCCCAACACGGGGCAGGAGAGCGTTCCCCAAGCCCGTTCAGGACAGCGTTCTCTTCGTGGAATCGTTGAGATTCCACGGTTATCGTGAGGCCATGGCACTCCTGGAACTCCCCCGTCCGGCATCGTCGGCGCCCCTGCGATTCGGGACCGGCGCTGCGCGGGCCGAGGACCGCCCGCCAGAGGCGGCGCCGGCCCGCTCCGGCGGCTCGCTGGCCGGCAGGCTCAATTGGCTGCGCGCCGGGGTCCTCGGAGCCAATGACGGGATCGTGTCGATCTCGGGGCTACTCGTCGGGGTCGCCGCGGTCGATCCGTCGAACACCCTGGCCATCGCGATCGCCGGTCTGGCGGGCATCGCGTCGGCGGCCGTGTCGATGTCGGTCGGCGAGTACGTCTCGGTGTCGACCCAGCGCGACACCGAGCGCCAAGTCGTCGCCTCCACGCGACGGCTCCTCGACGAGGACCCCGTCGGCCAGGAGCGCAGGCTGGTCCGGATGTGGCGGGACAAGGGGCTGAGCGAAGCGACCGCGACGGCCGTCGCCCGCGAGCTGGGGGCCCGCGACGCCCTCGGGGCCCACATGGCCGTCGAGCACAACATCGACGCGGAGGACCTGACGAACCCGTGGGCGGCCGCCCTGTCCTCCTTCCTCGCGTTCCTCGCCGGCTCGCTCCTGCCCCTGGCGACCATGCTCCTGCTGCCCCCGGGGCTTCGGATCGCGGGCACGATGGTCTCCGTGGTCGTGGCGCTGGCGGCCACGGGGTGGATCAGCGCCGTCCTGGGCCGCGCGCCGCGGGCGCGCGCCGTCGTCCGCCTCGTCGTCGGCGGGGCGGCGGCGATGGCGCTGACCTACGGCGTCGGGCACCTCTTCGGGGTGTCGGTCTGACCCGTCCGGCGTCCGCCCCGCCTCACGACCCACTACCCTGGGTGCTGTGAGCGACACTCTCCTGCCCCGCATCCCCGCCGTCGAGCTCTTCCCCGTCGTCGAGGACGGGACCCTGCCCGCCAAGGCCGCCGAAGCCGAGCCCTTCCCGATCCGGGCGACCGTGTTCCGCGAGGGCCACGACGCCTACGCCGCCGAAGCCGTGCTCATCGATCCGCGGGGGCGCGAGCACTCGCGGACGCCGATGGCCGACATCGCGCCGGGCCTGGACCGCTACGAGGCGTGGGTCGTCGCCGACCGTCCCGGCCCCTGGCGGTTCCGCGTCGACACCTGGTCCGACCCCTACGCGACGTGGCGCCACGACGCGACCGTGAAGATCGACGCGGGCGTCGACGTCGAGCTCATGCTCGAGGAGGGCGCCCGCCTCATGGACAGGGCCGCGGCCGGCCGGGCCCTCGGATCGGCCGCCCCCTCGCGCCCGAGCGCCGAGGACGCGAGCGTCCTGCGGGCTGCCGCCTCGGCGATGCGGGACCGCTCCCGATCGGACCAGCAGCGCCTCTCGGCCGGGGTCGCCTCGCGGGTGCGCGACGTGTTCTCGCGCCATCCGCTGCGCGACCTCCTCGGGTCGACCCGCTCCTACCCGCTGGCCGTCGCCCGCGAGAGGGCCCTGACGGGCGCCTGGTACGAGATCTTCCCGCGCTCGGCCGGCGCCTTCCAGCGCGCCGACGGCTCGTGGGAGTCGGGCACGCTGCGCACGGCGGCCGCCCAGCTCGACAGGATCGCCGCCATGGGCTTCGACGTCGTCTACCTGACGCCGATCCACCCGATCGGCACGACCCACCGCAAGGGCCGCAACAACTCGCTGACCGCCGGCGCCTCCGACCCGGGGTCCCCCTACGGGATCGGCTCGCCCGACGGCGGCCACGACGCGATCCACCCGGATCTGGGCGGATTCGACGACTTCGACGCCTTCGTCGCCGCCGCCCGCGGCCTGGGCCTGGAGGTCGCCCTCGACCTGGCCCTCCAGTGCTCGCCCGACCACCCGTGGGTCGCCGAGCACCCCGAGTGGTTCACCTCCCGGGCCGACGGGACCATCGCCTATGCGGAGAACCCCCCGAAGAAGTACCAGGACATCTACCCGCTGAACTTCGACAACGACCCCGAGGGCATCTACGCGGCCATCCGCGAGGTCGTCGAGGTGTGGATCGACCACGGGGTGACGATCTTCCGCGTCGACAACCCCCACACGAAGCCCGTGCGCTTCTGGCAGCGCTTCATCGCCGACGTCCAGGCCGATCATCCCGAGGTGTTCTTCCTCGCCGAGGCCTTCACCCGGCCGGCGATGATGCGGACCCTGGGCGCGGTCGGCTTCGACCAGTCGTACACGTACTTCGCCTGGCGCACCGGGAAGGAGGAGATCGAGGACTACCTGCGGGAGGTGTCGACCCGGACCGCCCACCTGCTGCGCCCCTCGTTCTGGCCGACGACCCACGACATCCTCACGCCGCAAATGACGACCGGGGGGATCGCGATCCACGCGATCCGGGCGATGCTCGCGGCCCTGGGCTCGCCGACGTGGGGCGTCTACTCCGGGTACGAGCTCGTCGAAGACGTCCAGCGGCCCGGATTCGAGGAGCACAACGACAACGAGAAGTACGAGTACCGTCCGCGCGACTGGAGCGCCGCCGAGCCCCTCGGCGTCTCGCGGCTGTTCTGCCTCCTCAACGCCGCGCGCGCCAAGCACCCGGCGCTGCGCCAGCTCCACGACCTGAGGATCCACCCGACCTCCCACCCCTCGGTCCTGTGCTTCTCCAAGAGGGTCCCGGCCCGCTTCACCGAGTCCGGCATCGCCGACGCGGTGATCTGCGTGATCTCCCTCGACCCCCACGCGGGGGTGGAGGCCACGGTGGACATCGACCTGTCCTCCCTCGGCGTGGAGACCACCGGAGGGCTCGTGCGCGTCGTCGACGAGCTCGATGGGATGAGCTACACGTGGGGGGCGAGCAACTGGGTGTCGCTGTCCCCCCTGACCAGGCTCGGGCACGTGTTCGCCGTCGAGCCGCTGACCGGCCCGCGCGCGGGGGCGTGATCCGGCGCCCAGATCGCCGATCGACCATGAGTCACGTCACACCGCCACGGGGATTCGTGCGACACTGAGGGCATGGAATCCGACCTCTCCCCCATCCCCGTCCCCCCCGACGTCCTCGACGCCATCGGGGCGGGCGCCCACTACTCGCCCCACTCGGTCCTCGGAGCCCACCTCGGCGAGTCCGGGGTGACGGTGCGGACCGTCCACCACCTCGCCGACGCCGTCGAGATCGTCACCGCGACCGGGGCCCATCCGGCGGTCCACGAGCGCGGCGGCGTGTGGACCGCCGTCCTGCCCCTCGACGAGATCCCCGACTACCGCGTCCGCGTCACCTACGGCGACCAGATCACCACGCTCGACGACCCCTACCGCTTCCTGCCCACGCTCGGCGAGATGGACATCTACCTCATCACCGAGGGCCGCCACGAGCAGCTCTGGAAGGTCCTCGGCGCCCACGTCAAGCACTACGAGGGCGAGATGGGCGAGGTCGAGGGCGTCGCCTTCGCCGTCTGGGCCCCCAACGCGCGGGCCGTGCGCGTCGTCGGCGACTTCAACTACTGGGACGGGACCGGATCGGCGATGCGCTCCCTCGGGTCGTCGGGCCTGTGGGAGCTGTTCATCCCCGGGGTCGGCGTCGGGGCCCGCTACAAGTTCGAGATCCAGGGCCCCGGCGGCACCTGGTTCCAGAAGGCCGACCCCCTGGCGCGGGCCACGGAGATCCCCCCGGCGACGGCGTCGGTCGTCACCGACCTCTTCCACGAGTGGACGGACGACGAGTGGATGGCCGCCCGGCGCGCGCGCAACCCCCACGTCGGCCCCATGTCCGTCTACGAGCTCCACGCCGGGTCGTGGAAGCAGGGGCTGGGCTATCGGGGGCTGGCCGACGAGCTCGTCCCCTACCTCAAGGACATGGGGTTCACCCATGTGGAGTTCATGCCCCTGGCCGAGCACCCCTTCGGGCCGTCGTGGGGCTACCAGGTGACGTCGTACTACGCGCCGACCTCGCGTTTTGGCACGCCCGACGACTTCCGCTACCTCGTCGACGCCCTCCACCGCGCCGGCATCGGCGTGATCCTCGACTGGGTGCCCGCCCACTTCCCCAAGGACGATTGGGCCCTCGCCCGCTTCGACGGCACCCCCCTGTACGAGGATCCCGACCCGCTGCGCGGCGAGCACCCGGACTGGGGCACCTACGTCTTCAACTTCGGGCGCCGGGAGGTCCGCAACTTCCTCGTCGCCAACGCCCTGTACTGGCTGGAGGAGTTCCACATCGACGGCCTGCGCGTCGACGCCGTCGCCTCGATGCTCTACCTCGACTACTCGCGTAAGGATGGCCAGTGGCGGCCCAACCAGTACGGCGGGCGCGAGAACCTCGAAGCCATCGAGTTCATCCAGGAGGCCAACGCGACGGCCTACCGCCTCCACCCGGGCATCGTCATGATCGCCGAGGAGTCGACCGCGTGGCCCGGCGTGACCGCGCCGACCAGCGGCGGCGGCCTCGGATTCGGCCTCAAGTGGAACATGGGGTGGATGAACGACACCCTGCGCTACCTGCAGGAGGATCCGGTCAACCGGCGCTGGCACCACGGGGAGCTGACCTTCTCCCTCGTCTACGCGTTCTCGGAGAACTACCTCCTGCCGCTCTCCCACGACGAGGTCGTCCACGGCAAGGGCTCGATCGTCTCGAAGATGCCGGGCGACGACTGGCAGCGGCTGGCGGGGGTCCGCTCCCTCTACGCCTACCAGTGGTCCCATCCGGGCAAGCAGCTCCTCTTCATGGGCCAGGAGTTCGCCCAGGGCCAGGAGTGGAACGACTCCTACTCCCTGGATTGGTGGCTCACGGACGATCCGCGTCATGCCGGGGTCCAGCGTCTCGTCGCCGCCCTCAACGACATCTACGTCCACGAGCCGGCCCTGTGGGACGACGACTACACGGGCTTCGAGTGGATCGACGCCTCCGACGGCGATCACAACCTCATCTCCTACATCCGCAAGGGGGCGTCGCACGACGGGGAGCAGCGCCTCCTCGTGTGCGTCTCGAACTTCGCGGGCACACCCCATGAGGGTCTGCGCGTCGGCCTGCCCTTCGCCGGCGTCTGGGAGGAGGTCCTCAACACCGACGCCGAGGAGTTCGCCGGTTCCGGGGTCGTCAACATCGGGCCGATCCTCGCCGAGGAGATCCCGTGGAACGGCCGGCCGGCGTCCGTCGAGCTCAGGGTCCCGCCCTTGGGGGCGCTCTGGCTGCGGCCGGTGCGCTGACGGCCCGCACCTCCACGACGCGCGGGGCCCGCAGCCGATCGGCTGCGGGCCCCGTTTGCTCCGGCATGCGGCTCCGCCGCCGGGGGTCAGACCATGAGGAGGCTGGCCAGGCGCATGCGCGCCCGGGCGACCTGCGGGGAGGGCCCGGCGACCCGGAAGAGGTCGAGGAGGCGGATGCGGGCCGCGTCCCTCTCCTGCTCGTCGGCGGTCCGCTCCATGATCCCCAGGAGGGCGTCGAAGGCCTCCTCCTGACGCCCCTCGGCGAAGAGGGCGTCGGCGCGCGCCGCCGGATCGGAGTCGTCGGCCTCCGCCGACCGCAGGGCGATGCGCACCCTGGCCAGATGCGATTTGGCGTCCTCGTCGCGGGGATTGAGGTCGATGAGGCGCTCCCAGGCGGCCCTGGCCGCGTCGAGGTCCCCCGCCTCCTCCAGGGCGAGGGGGCCCTCGTGCTCGGCGGGCGTGGGCGCGGCGACCTGCTGCTCGGTGACGGCGATGCGCCCGACGACGCCCATCTGGGCGGCGCCCTCGAGGAGCTGGGCGATGAGCGCCTGGATCTGCTCCTTGGTCGCCGGCCCCTGGAAGAGGGGCACGGGGCGCCCCGAGAGCAGGGCGACGACGGCGGGCACCCCTTGGAGGCCGAAGGCCTGGGCGATCTGGGGCGCCTGGTCGACGTCGATCTCGACGAGCTGGAAGGCGCCGGCGCCGGCGCGGGCGGCCTCCTCCATGAGGGAGACGACGGGCTTGGATTCGAGCGACCGGGACGACCACAGGGCGACGACGACGGGAACGACCTGGGAGGTCTGCATGACCGATTCGAAGGTCTCGACGCCGGCGGTCGTGATGAGCGGCAGGTCGAGTCCCGTCGCCTCGGGGGCCTCGGGGGAGGCGGCCGCGGGCGCCTGGGGGCCGGCGGACAGGTCGATCGCGCCGTGGCTATCGGCCGGATGGATCGTCGGTGAGTCGTTCATCAGTGGGGGTGCCTTTCCTTCGTTTGACGCCGGACGATGTCGCGGTCGACGCTCGGGAGCCAGTTCCCGCTAGTGGTCGGGGGTGGACGAGTCGTCCATCGTCACGGATTCGAGGACGCGCTCGGCGCCGACGACCTGCATGGCCCCGCCGGTCTGGGCGCTGGGGATCTGCAGGAGGACGGTGACGAGGTAGGTCGCGGCCGCGGTGCCGGCCACCGTGTCCTCGTCGCCCGGGTTCATCGCCGCGGTCTGCCCCGCCAGGCGCATGGTCGAGCCGGCGACGGTGCGCGCGTAGGTCAGCGTGTAGGTGAGGTTGGCGGCGAGCAGGGCGGAGCCGTCCTGCATGCGGATCCCGATGAGGGGGTCCTCGGTCCGTTCGGCGGCGGCGGTCACCGATCCGGCGGCGGCCAGGCTCGATGAGAGCTTCTCCGTGGTGTCGAAGTAGGTCTTCGTGAATTCGTCGCTCGCGAAGTCCTCGGATTGCCCGCTCCCGGAGTTGAGGAGGTCGACGTAGGCGGTGACGGCCGCGTCGGGGGTCATGACGTATCCGGTAGAGTCCGCCTCGACGACGCTCGCGCCCTGGTCGGCCGTGGGCAGGGTGATCTGGGTCCCGCCGAGGAGTCGGGCCCAGGAGCTGAGCTGGTAGGTCGATCGGGCGTCGTCCTGGACGACGACCTCGACGACGGGCAGGTTCGACGAGCTCGACTCGGTGATGTTGAAGACGGCGCGCGGCCAGGTCCCCGAGTTCGTGATGGCCACGGCCTGGGGGGTCAGGTTGAGGGCGGGAACGGAGTCGCCGGTGGCGGTCGCGTACGCGTACTGGGCCGCTCGGGTCCGGGCCGCCGCGTCGGAGACCCGGTCGCCGAGCAGTTCCGCGTCCTTCGCCTCGTCGGCGTCGGCCAGGGCCTCCTGGATCTCGGTGAGGACCGCGTCGATGCGCTCCTCGTCGAGGTTGGGCCCGGCTGCGGACTGGGGCGCGGCCTCGTCGACGACGATGGGGTCGGCGGCGCAGGCGGTGAGCGCCAGGGCGGTGGTCGCGGCGAGGGCGGCGGCGAGGGGGGCGACGGGCCTCATCGGTCTGCCCCCTTGCCCCGGGAGAACCAGGAGGACAGGACCGAGGTCCATCCGCCGCGGGCCGTGGACTCGGCGTCCTCGTCGGCGGTCCCGGCGGCGTCGGGCGTCTCCTGCGGGGTCGGGGTCTCGTCGCGGGAATCCTTCGACGGGGAGGGGACCACGGGGATCAAGCCGGTGTCGAATTCGTGGCCGTCGATAACGATCTTCTCCTCGCCTTTCTCCCGGGCCTCGCGCAGGGCGCGCCGGGTGGGCAGGGCGGCGCCGGGTCGGACCGCGGACAGGTCGATGATGCCGGTGTCGGTGGGGACCGTCTCCGGCGGGTCCTCGTCGATCGGGCCGTCGGTGGAGCCGTGACGGCCGCGGACCGTCGGCGGTTCGCCGGTCCGGCCCCTGTCGGGGTGCTCGTCCCCGCCGCCCGCGGCGGCCTCGCCGGCCGGCTCCCCTACGGGCCCGGTCGGCTCGTCGACGTGCTGGGCCGCCGGGGCGTCGATCGCGGGGAGGTCGGCGACGGGAGTCTCCTCGCGCTGCTCGTCGATCGGCTCCCCGACGGTCGGCTCACCGTTGGCGAGCGCCTCGTCGCCGGCGGCCCCGGCTCCTGCGGCGGGACCGTCCCCGGCCCGGTTGGCCCGCTCGGCCTCGGCCATCGCCGCGACCTGCGCGGTGTTGATCGACTGGGTGTCGGTGATGTCGGCCCCCGCCCGCCGGGCCAGGCGGTCCGCCCGATCGGCGCGATCGGCGAGGGTGCGGCGCCGACCGACCGCCAGGAGGACCGTGGCCAGGGCGAAGACCCCGGCCAGGAGGAAGGCGACGATCCCCAGGGTGTTCGGTCGCTCGACCGCCCACGTGAGCCGGAGCGTGAGGTCGCCGTCGCCGGCGGAGGACATCGCGATGATCGAGCGCCCCGCCGGGATGCTCCGCAGGTCGAGCTGCGCCGAGCCCGCTCCCGAGGCCCGATCGAGCCACATGTCGGACGCCTCGAGCTCCTCGGCCAGCGCCGCGGCCCGCGGACGAGGACCGGATCGGTCTGCTTCCCCGGACCCGGACTGGGGCTCTCCACCCGACTGCGGGTCAGCCCCCGACTGAGCCGCCTGCCCGGACTGGGCCGCCGACTGCGGGGCCCCGGACTGGGCCTCGCCGGACTGGGCCTCCCCCGACTGAGCCTCCCCCGACTGAGCCTCCCCCGACTGGGCGCGATCTGCGCCCGGACGCGAGGAGTGCTCCTGGAGCTTCAGGCTGTCGCGATCCGCGTCGATCCCGATGACCTCCGTGTACGAGTCGTCGCCGATCCAGCCGACGACATCGCTCGACGTGCCGAGGATCAGGTGGACGTCGGCGCCGCTGGCCGACTCGGCGCTGACCCGGACCGCATCCGAGAGCAGGGGGAGGACCCCGTCGCGGGTCATGACGAGCGTCGTCGGGACGAGCGCCCGGGAGCCCTGCTCCTGAGGGGGCGCGAGAACCGTCAGGGAGAGGACCCCGACGACCGCGGACACCAGGGCGACCAGTGCGGTCAGCGCTGCGGCGGAATACTGCTTGATGAGCTTCACGGGCGCCCACTCCTCATCCGGGAACGATCGAGACCCTTCGATTTTACGGGCATCGCCGGTCGGCGGGCACATCCTCGTCCGAGCCCGTGATGCATCGCATGGGACGGCGTGCTCGCGCGGACGCCGTCGCGCCGCCGATCACCCGGGGCTCAGCCGCCGCCTCCAGCACTCCGAATGCCAGTGCCGACGCGCCTCGACCCCCTGGGGCAGGCCGTAGGCGGCCTCCTCCGGCCAGGCGACGACATGGACGCTCCCCACGGGCACCGGCCGCAGGCACGCCGGGCACGTGTACTCCTTCGACGAGGAGCGCAGATGACGCACCTGGTACGACGACCCGTCCGGCCCCCGCTCCGAGTGGGGGATCGACGCGAGCGCGCCCATGCTCAGTTCCCGATGAGGGCCTCCCCAGGGCCTTTTCGAATGCCGTCTGGCCATCAGACGAGGACGCCCCGGCGCCACACCCTCAGCGGGCGCAGATCGGAGTCGACCTCGACGACGTCGGCGCGGACGCCCGCCTCGAGACGGCCGATCGTCTCGTCGGCGAGGATCTTCGCGCCCTGGGCGCTCGCCATGTAGACGGCGTCGACGAGGGGGATCCCCCCCTCAGCGGTGGCGACGCGCACGCAGTCGAGGAGGTGGGCGGTCCCGCCGGCGAGAGTCGTCGTCCCGGCGATGTAGGCGAAGCCGTCGGCGACGTCGACCCTCTGAGAGCCGAGCTCGTAGGTGCCGTTGGGCATGCCCGCGGCCTCCATCGCGTCGGTCACGAGGACGCAGGCGTCGCGCCCGAGCATCTCGTACACGTCGCGCACGAGGGTCGGGTCGAGGTGGACGCCGTCGCAGATCATCTCGGCGATCGCCCCGCCGCGCGTCGCGTCGGACAGGAACTCGGCGATGGGGCCGGTGTCGCGGTGGTGCAGGGGGCGCATGCCGTTGAACAGGTGGGTGATCGTCGCGTGGGCGCAGCGGGCCCCCGGGGTGGCGGCGATCTCCTCGCGCGAGTACTCCAGGGCCGCGCGCGCCGGGGCCGACCCCGAATCCGTGTGGCCCCACGAGGGCAGGGCGCGCCCGCGGATGAGGACCTCGGCGACCGAGCCCGGACCGTAGGCCCCGTCCTTCTCCGGGGCGAGGGTCATCGACAGGGCGTGGCCCTTGCAGATGTCGAGGAGCTCGCGAGTCAGGGCCGGATCCGGGTCGATGATGTACTGCGGGTCCTGGGCCCCGCAACGGGCGTGGGAGACGAACGGCCCCTCGAAATGGATGCCGGCGAGTTCGCCGTCCTCAGCCAGTTCGGCCAGGAGGGCCGCCCGTTCGCGCAGGACATCCGCATGAGCGGTGACGAGGGAGGAGACGAGCGTCGTCGTCCCGTGGCGGCGGTGCTCGTCGATGGCGACCTGGGCCTGCTCGCGGCTGGTCGAGTTCGGGAAGGAGCTGCCTCCCCCGCCGTGGCAGTGGACGTCGACGAGGCCCGGCAGGAAGGTCGACGAGGACGGGGCGGCCTCGTCGAGGAGGCGCTCGGCGCCGGCCCCGGGCTCCCGGGCATCGAGGACCCGGGTGATCGTGTCGCCCTCGAGGACGAGGACGCCGTCGTCGATGATCCGGTCGACGAGGACGAGCCGGCCGCGCAGGAGGGTCTGATGAGTGGACATGCCCCCATTGTGCCACCGCCCCGATCGCGCCGGCCTCACCTCCGCAGACGCGCCTCCATCCGGGCGATCGCCGACGCCACGTCGCGCTGCAGGCGCGCCGAGGGGGCCGGGGCGGCCATGATGAGGCCCTCGGCCACGGGGCGCACGCCGACGAGCCGCCCGGAGTCGACGAGCAGCGGGCGGAACATCCCGTTGCGCGCCGGGCAGATGAGGAGCTCCCCCGCCTCGTCCGTCAGGCAGGACCGGTCGCGGTAGCCGACGTGGAGCTCGTCGAAGGAGGCGAGGAAGAACGTCGCCGACGCGGCCCTCCGATGATCGGCGAGGAGGTCCGCCCAGTCGGCTCGGGCGTACAGGGCCTGCGGGTCGGGCCGGCGGACCGCCTGCGCCCGGTCGACGAGGCGCCCCCGCCCGCGGGGGTCGACGCCCAGGCGCGCGAGAGCGGGCGCTCCCCCGACGGCCCCGGATTCCACGGCGTCCTCGAGAGCCCCGTGGGCCGCGCCGACGGCCAGCCCCGTCCACCGGGCGAGGTCGTGGGCGCTGACCGGGCCGTGCCCCAGGGCGTAGCGCCGGGCGATCTCGGCGAGCGCCTGGCGGTGCCCCGGCTGCCCGTGACGGACGCCCTCGGCCCCTCCCGCCCCGGTCGAGGACGCCGGCAGGGCGGAGGCATCGACGATCAGGTGCTCGTTGGCGCCGACGGGCCCCTGCGCGAGAACGCCGGACAGATGGAGCCGGACGATCAGGTGACGCCGGTTGATCCCCTCGGGCCGCGGCCCGCCGCCGCTGGGGATCCATTCGGGCGAGGACGAGGCGAGTCCGGCCTCGCCCCACGCGCCGATGAGCCTCGCGCGGGTGACGGGCCCCTCGGAGGCGATGAGGTCGAGGGCGAGGCGAGCGGCCCGGTCGAGCGCCTCATCGCTCGTCCCCGCGCGCCGGGTCGAGTCGATCCACGCCCCGTAGCGGTGGACGAGGGCCTCGCGCAGCCAGTGGTGGTCGGCGCGGGTCGTCACGTGGACCGTGCCGCGCATCGGCCACGACCGGATGAGAGCCGACTGGTTGAAGGCGGCGGCGACGTCGGAGCCGGCCCCGTCGCAGCGGGAGAGGATCGCGTGCGGGATCGCGCCGACCTGCTGGCCTTGAACGGCCAGGAGCGAGGAGACGGCCTCGACGGGGCCGGGCGCCCGGGTCGGGCGGATCAGGCCCTGGCTGATGATCCGCACGAGGGAGGCCTCGCGGGGCAGGGGCGATTGCGCGCCCATGTCAGAAGAGCCTCGACTCGGGGTCGTCGAATCCGCGCATCGCGTCGTAGTCGAGGACGAGGCACCGGATCCCCCGGTCCTCGGCGAGTGTCCGGGCCTGCTTGGAGATCTCCTGGGCGGCGAAGACCCCGCTGATCCCCTCGAGGAGCGGGTCACGCCCGAGCAGCGACAGGTAGCGGGTCAACTGCTCGACGCCGTCGATGCCGCCGCGCCTCTTGACCTCGATGACGACGGGCGCCCCCCGGGGGGTGCGGACCATGAGGTCGACGGGGCCGATCGGGGTCGGGTACTCGCGGCGCTCGAGGGACCAGCCGTCCCCGAGGATCTGCGGGACCTGCTCGGCGAGGAGCTGCTGGAGATGCGTCTCGACACCGTCCTTGACGAGGCCGGGATCGATGCCGAGGTCCTCGACGACGTCGGCGACGACGTCGTGCAGGCGGATGACGAGGCGGTCGTCGCTCTTGGCGGCCTGAACGGTCCACACCTGGGTGACGCCGTCGAACTCCTCGGACTCCCCCGGCTCGTCGACGGCGATCGAGCACGGCGCGTTCATCCAGTTGAGCGGCTTGTACGACCCCCCGTCGGAGTGGATGAGGACGGAGCCGTCGGCCTTGACCATGATGACCCTCTTCGCGGGGTCGAGGTGGGCGGACAGGCGGCCGGAGTAATCGACCGTGCACGTGGCTATGAGGACTCGCACGGCGCGAGCCTACCAGTGCGGCTCCCCCGTTCAGCGCACGTGGGGAGGACCCGACTCGATCCACGACACGAGGCCGTTGTAGCTCTCCTGCGTCACCGCCATCTCGTAGCGCCGGTCGGCGTACTTCAAACGGATCTCGACGATGAGCCCGTCGGGCGAGTGGTCGATGGGCGCCGACAGCTCCAGGCCCCGGCGCGGCAGCGTGTACACGGCCCGGCTCGTCAATCCCACGAGCCGGTACCAGCTCAGCGTCTCGACGCCGTACATCCCGATGCCCGAGGTCCACCCCGAGTGCGTGTCCGGCCTCGACCACGCGCGGAAGGAGCCGACGTGGGAGATCAGCCGATTCGCGCGGATGTTGATGTACGCCCACAGGAGGACGCCCACGGCGGCGAGGACGACGAGCGCCCAGACCAGGACCGAGATCCATCCCGACATGCCGTCCTCCCTCCTCCTGACGCGGCTCCTGTGGCGGCGCCCCCGTCCGGGAGCGGACGGGGGCCTCCCGTGTCAGTGAAGTGTAGCGTGATCGGCCACGACGGTGACGAAATCGGAGTCGACGGACACGATGCCCCCGTCGACGTCGACCCGGGTGGGACGACCGCCGTCGGTCAGGACGACGACGCTGCCCGACCCGAGCATCGCCAGCAGCGGCTGGCGCCCCGGCAGGATGCCGAGCTGGCCGTCGACGGCGGGCACCTGGACGGACGCGGCCGCCCCGTGCCACAGGCGCCCCTCGTGGGAGACCACCTCGACCTGGAGATTGCCGCCGGCCATCAGGCGTCCTTGCTCAGTTCGTGCCAGCGCCGCTCGAGGTCCTCGATCCCGCCGATGTTGTAGAACGCCTGCTCGGGGACCTCGTCGTAATGCCCGTTGGCGATGCGCTTGAAGGCCTCGATGGTCTCCGACAGCGGGACGGTCGACCCGGCCACGCCGGTGAACTTCTCGGCCATGTACGTGTTCTGCGAGAGGAACTGCTCGATACGGCGCGCGCGGGCCACCGTGACCTTGTCGTCCTCGGAGAGCTCGTCGACGCCGAGGATCGCGATGATGTCCTGGAGCTCCTTGTTCTTCTGGAGGATCGCCTTGACGTGCGTCGCCGTGTCGTAGTGCTCGCGACCGACGATCGCCGGATCGAGGATCCGCGAGGTCGACGCCAGCGGGTCCACCGCCGGGTAGATGCCCTTCGCGGCGATCTCTCGGGCCAGCTCGGTCGTCGCGTCGAGGTGGGCGAAGGTCGTCGCCGGCGCGGGGTCCGTGTAGTCGTCGGCGGGCACGTAGATCGCCTGGAGCGAGGTGATCGAGTGCCCCCCGGCGGAGGTGATGCGCTCCTGGAGCTGCCCCATCTCGTCGGCCAGGTTCGGCTGGTAGCCGACCGCCGAGGGCATGCGGCCCAGCAGCGTCGACACCTCCGAGCCCGCCTGGGTGAAGCGGAAGATGTTGTCGATGAACAGGAGGACGTCCTGGTGCTGGACGTCGCGGAAGTACTCGGCCATCGTCAGGCCGGTCAGGGCGATGCGCAGGCGCGTGCCCGGCGGCTCGTCCATCTGCCCGAAGACGAGGGCGGTCTTGTCGAAGACGCCGGCCTCCTCCATCTCGCGGATGAGGTCGTTGCCCTCACGGGTGCGCTCGCCGACGCCGGCGAAGACGGAGACGCCGCCGTGGTCCTGGGCGACGCGCTGGATCATCTCCTGGATGAGGACGGTCTTGCCGACTCCCGCGCCGCCGAAGAGGCCGATCTTGCCGCCCTGGACGTAGGGCGTCAGCAGGTCGATGACCTTGATGCCGGTCTCGAACATCTGGGTGCGCCCCTCGAGCTGGTCGAAGGCGGGGGGCTGGCGGTGGATCGGCCAGCGCTCGGTGATCTCCAGCGTCTCGCCGTCGGCGAGGTTGAGGGGATCGCCGGTGACGTTGAAGACGTGGCCCTTGGTGATGTCGCCGACGGGCACCGAGATGGGGGCGCCCGTGTCGGTGACGGGGGCTCCGCGCACGAGGCCGTCGGTCGGCTTGAGGGCGATGGTGCGCACGAGGTTGTCGCCCAGGTGCTGGGCGACCTCCAGGGTCATCGTTAGGGCTCCCTCGCCCTCGCCCTGGCCGGCCAGATCGACGGTGACGAGGAGCGCGTTGTACAGCGGCGGGATGCGGTCGGGCGGGAACTCGACGTCGACGACGGGTCCGACGACGCGCGCGACGCGGCCTTCGGCGACGGTGTGTGCCTGGGTCATGGTGTTCTTCTCCGTATCCATGGGTCAGCTCGCGACCAGGGCGTCGGCCCCGCCGACGATCTCGCTGATCTCCTGGGTGATCTCCGCCTGACGGGCCGAGTTGGCCAGGCGCGTGTACTGGGTGATGAGATCCTCGGCGTTGTCGGTGGCCGTGTGCATCGCGCGCTGGCGCGACGCCAACTCGGAGGCCGCCGATTGGAGGAGGACGTTGTGGATGCGGCTCTGCACGTACAGGGGCAGGATCGCTCCCAGGACCGCCTCCGGCGAGGGGATGAACTCGTACTCGGGAATCGCCGACGACGGGTCGTCCCTGAATCCCCGCTCCTCGCCGCGCTCGCCGTCGCCCTGGGGGGCGTCGACGACGGTCAGCGGCAGCATCTGGCGCACTTGCGGGACCTGGGTCATCACCGTCTGGAACCGCGTGTAGACGAGATGGACCTCGGACACGCCGGATTCCTGGGACGGATCCGTGAACCGGTCGAGGAGCTCGCGCCCGATGGCGTGAGCCGTGGCCGGCGTCGGGGAGTCGGATTCCCCCTCCCACGACTGCTGGATCGGGATCGACCGGAAGCGGAAGTAGGCGCTCGCCCGTCGCCCGTAGGTGTAGACCACGGGGGTCTTCCCCTCCGATTCGAGGCGGGCGATGAGGCGCTCGGACTCGCGCAGGATGGTCGCCGCGTAGGCGCCGGCCATCCCCCGGTCGGAGGCGACGACGAGGACGGCGACGCGCGACGTGTCGTGGCGCTCGCGCGTCAGCGGATGATCGAGGTCCGTGTGGATCGCGACCGCGGCGACGGCCTGGGTCAGGGCCTTCTCATAGGGGCCCAGTTCGGTCGCCGCGCGGCGCGCCGCCCCGATGCGCGAGGCCGCGATCATCTCCATCGCGCGGAAGACCTTGGCGAGCGTGCGCGTCGAGGCGATGCGCTGCTTGTAGATCCTCTGCTGGCCGCCCACCGATCAGGCCTCCGCCCCGGGGCGGGCGCGGGTGATCTCCTCGCGCGCGTGCTCGGCCGAGACGTCCTCGGCGTCGAGGGGGCCCGTCGCCCGTCCGGAGACGATCCACTGGTCGTGGTAGGCGCGGACCTGCGCGTCGAGCTCGGCCTCCGTCTCCTCGTCGAGGAGCCCCGTGTCGCGGATCGTCGCCAGGGCCGTCGACTGGGCCCGCAGGTGGTCGAGGAGGCCGCGCTCGAAGTCGAGGACGTCGGCGACCTCGATGTCGTCGAGGTAGCCGTGGGTGCCGGCCCAGATCGACGCCACCTGGTCCTCGACGGCGTAGGGCGTCGACTGGGGCTGCTTGAGGAGCTCCATGAGGCGCTCGCCGCGGGTGAGCTGCTGGCGGGTCGCGGCGTCCAGGTCGGAGGCGAACATGGCGAAGGCCGCCATCGACCGGTACTGGGCGAGGGTGAGCTTGAGGGTGCCCGCGACCTTCTTCATCGCCTTGATCTGGGCGTCGCCGCCGACGCGCGACACGGAGATGCCGACGTCGACCGCGGGCCGCTGGTTGGCGTTGAACAGGTCCGACTGGAGGAAGATCTGCCCGTCGGTGATCGAGATGACGTTCGTCGGGATGTACGCCGACACGTCGTTGGCCTTCGTCTCGATGATCGGCAGCCCGGTCATCGAGCCGGCGCCGAGCTCGTCGGAGAGCTTCGCGCAGCGCTCGAGGAGGCGCGAGTGCAGGTAGAAGACGTCGCCCGGGTAGGCCTCGCGCCCCGGCGGGCGGCGCAGGAGGAGGGAGACGGCGCGGTAGGCCTCGGCCTGCTTGGACAGGTCGTCGAACACGATGAGGACGTGCTTGCCCTGGTACATCCAGTGCTGGCCGATGGCCGACCCCGTGTAGGGGGCCATGTACTTGTACCCGGCGGGGTCGGAGGCCGGGGAGGCGACGATCGTCGTGTACTCCATGGCCCCGGCGTCCTCCAGGGTCGAGCGCACGGAGGCGATCGTCGAGCCCTTCTGGCCGATGGCCACGTAGACGCAGCGCACCTGCTTGGACGGGTCGCCGGACGCCCAGTTCTCCCGCTGGTTGAGGATCGTGTCGAGGGCGATCGCGGTCTTGCCGGTCTTGCGGTCGCCGATGATGAGCTGGCGCTGGCCGCGCCCGATCGGGATCATCGAGTCGATGGCCTTGAGGCCGGTGGCGAGCGGCTCGTGGACGGACTTGCGGGCCATGACGCCGGGGGCCTGGAGTTCGAGGGCGCGGCGCCCCTCGAGGCCCTGGATCTCGCCGAGCCCGTCGATGGGGCGGCCCAACGGGTCGACGGTGCGCCCGAGGTAGCCGTCGCCGACGGGGACGGACAGGACCTCGCCGGTCCGGTGGACGGCCTGGCCCTCCTCGATGCCGCCGAAGTCGCCGAGGATGACGGCGCCGATCTCGCGCTGCTCGAGGTTCATCGCCAGGCCGAGGGTGCCGTCCTCGAAGCGCAGGAGCTCATTGGCCATGGTCCCGGGCAGGCCCTCGACGTGGGCGATGCCGTCGGCGGTCTCGGTGACGTGGCCGATCTCCTCGGTCGCGACCTCGGAGGGGCGGTAGGAGTCCATGAAGGAGTCCAGCGCTCCGCGGATCTCCTCGGGACTGATGGACAGGTCTGCCATGAGCATTCCTTCTGTCGGTGGGGCGAGTAGGCGGTGGTGGGGTCAGCCCACGAGTCGGCGGCGCATGTCGGCCATGCGGGTCGCCAGGGAGGCGTCGACGGCGGTCGTGCCCGCGCGCACGCGGAATCCGCCGACGACGTCGGGGTCGATGGACACGGACAGGGCGATCTCCTGCCCGAAGCGGCGGGCGAGGATCGACCGGAGCCGGTCGATCTGCTCGGGGGTCATCTGCGCGGCCGATTCGACGGTGACGAGCAGACGGCCCTCGAGGACCGCGGCCCACCGGGCGAAGCGGCGCAGGTTGTGCAGGAGCCTGCCGTGCTTCGAGCGGCCGACCGCCCGTCGCACGAGGCGCATCGTCCACCCGGTGATCCTGCCCTCAAGGAGGGCCTGGGCCAGGTCCCCTCGCCGGTGGGCGTCCCCGGTGGCCGGGTCCGCCAGGCGCAGGCGCAGCTCGCGCTGGTCGGCGAAGAGGCGGCGCACGTCGAAGAGCTCGTCGGAGACCTCGTCGAGGCGGCCGGCCCGATGGGCGTCGGTGAGGACCGACACGATCCCGAGGACCTCGAGGGCGTCGTGGACGTCCTCCGGGTGGGACCAGTGGGAGCGGGCCATCGCCTCGATCACGGACAGGGTCGCCTCCTGGACGTGGTTCCCGAAGGCGTCGCGTGCCAGGGCCGCCTTGTCGTCGCCGCTGCGAGCCGGATCGGTCAGCGCCCTGCGCAGGCGCGAGTCGGCCCGGATGAGGTCGGCGAGGCCGAAGAGGTCCTCGGCGACGCGCATGGCGTCGGTCCCCGGCCGCGCCAGCGCGCGGTCGAGGTCGGCCGCGTGGGCGACGGAGTCGATCCTCGTGGCCTCGGTCATCGCTGCGCGCCCCCGGGGACGGGCTGGGATTCGAGGTCGTCGAGGAACCGGTCGACGACGCGCGCGGTCAGCCCGGCGTCGGCGAGGTGCTCGCCGACGATCTTCTCGGCGAGCTCGGTGGCGAGCAGGCCGACGTCGGAGCGCAGGGTGATCTCGGCCGCCTGCTTCTCGGCGAGGATCTGGCGCTGGGCGTTGTCGAGGACCCGGGCCGCCTCGGCCTGGGCCTCGGTCCGTGCGGCCGCGACGATCCCCTTGGCGTCCTCCGCGGCCTGACGGCGGATCTCGGCGGCCTCCGCCTGCGCGACGCGGAGGATCTCGTCGCGTTCGCGCGCGGCGGCCGCCTGGTCGGCCTTGGCTCGCGCGGCGGCGTCGAGGCCCTCTTGGATCGCGGCCTGGCGCCGGTCCATCGTGTCGTAGAGGCGGGGCAGGGCGTAGCGTCCGACGACGAGCAGGACGACGAGCAGGACGAGGGCCGACCAGAAGATTTCATACAGCGGCGGCAGGACGACGGCGAGTCCGCCGGCCTCCTCGGCCGCGACGAGCATCTGGCGCATGCCGGTCACTTGACGATCAGCGGGAGGACGAAGCCGATGAGGCCGAGGGCCTCGACCATGCCGGCGCCGATGATCATGTTGGTGAACAGGCGGCCCGCGACCTCGGGCTGGCGGGCGGTGGCCTCCTGGGTCTTGCCGACGAGCATGCCGATGCCGAGGGCGGGGCCGAGGGTCGCCAGGCCGTAGCCGATGTACGCGAATGCTGCGGTTGCCATGTGTTTTCCTTCTGTTGGGTCGCCCGGGGGCGTGGGTGTGGAGGATGAGGGCTCAGTGGCTCTCGACGGACAGCTTGATGTAGACGGCGGTGAGGATCGTGAAGATGTAGGCCTGGAGGAAGGCGACGAACACCTCGAAGGCCGTCATGATGAACATCGCGGCCCCGGTGAGGACCCCGGCGGCCGACAGGGCCGACAGGTGGTGGAGGAGGATCGCGGTGCCGAAGTACGTCATCCCGAGCAGGAGGTGCCCGGAGATCATGTTGCACAGGAGTCGCAGGGTGAGGGTCACCGGTCGGATGACGAATGTCGAGAGGAACTCGATCGGCGTGATGAGCAGGTAGATCGGCGCGGGCAGGCCCGGCGGGAGCAGCTGCGACTTGAGGTATCCGAGGAGGCCCTGGGCGCGGATCCCCGCCCCGATGAAGACGGCGTAGGAGATCAGGGCGAACACCATCGGCACGGCGACGACCGAGGAGGCGGCGATGTTGATCCCCGGCAGGACTCCGGCCAGGTTCATCGCGAGGACACCGAAGAAGCAGAAGCCGATGAATCCCGCCCAGGCCCTGCCCCGCGCCGGCCCGAGCATCTCCAGCGCGACGTTCGATCGCACGTAGTCGGCGAGGAGCTCGACGGCCATCTGGCCGCGCCCGGGGACGAGCCGGGGCTTGCGGGCGACGAGGACCATGACGAGGCACAGGAGGGCGCCCATGATGACGCGCGCGAGGGTCAGGCGGGTGAACTCCAGCGGGGTTCCGCCGCCGGCGATCGCCTCGGGGAAGAAATCGGCCAGGCCCGGCTGATGGGGGTGCTCCGTGAATGCGGGCACCGCGGTCGCCGCGATGACCGCGACGAGGAGGACGAGGAGGACCCGGTACCACAGGGGTGTGGAGCGACGGCGGATCGCGCGGGCGGTCGGCGCGGACTGCACGGCTGTCATGGGCGACGCGTCCTCCTGCGGTGTGGGTATCGACGATCGGCTGTGGGCCGCGGCTGCGGCAGCCGGTTCATCGTATCAGTTGGTCGATCGGATGCCCGCTTGCGCAGGGGCCGGGAGCGGGCAGAGGCCATCGCCTCATCGGCCCTCTGGCGCCGGGTCGACGGCGGAGACTCGACTGCGGGCCAGGACGACGACCTCGACGAGCACCGCCACGAGGATCGCGGCGACGGCGGCCAGCGCGGGGACGCGGATGCCGAGGCCGACCGCGTCGGGGATCCTCAGACCGGCGACGAGGATCGTGATCTTCGCCGCGTAGGAGGAGGCGACCCAGGCGACGACCCGGCCGGGGTCGGCGACCTGTCTGTCGAGGAAGAACCACTGGGCGGCGAGGACGGCGCTCGTCAGCGAGACCCCGAGCCAGGCCTCGGCCCATTGCGAGGACGCCCAGGCGGCCCAGCCGATCTGAGCGGCGGCGAGGACGAGGGCGGCGGCGGCGAGGGCCCGGGCGGCTCGTCGCGGCGCCGAGGCGAGTCCCGGCTGGGTCATCTGCTGTCCTCCTGGTGGGCCTGGATGGGGAACTCGGTGGCGGTGATGATGCAGGCGACGACGACCGCCGGGAGGGCGAGGGCGACGACCCTCGTCCAGTCGACGATGAGGAGGCCGACGGCGGGAACGCACACGATCGCCGTCCACATCCACAGGATCGCGACGACCCCCCGGTGCGAGTGCCCCCGCAGGAGGAGGCGGTCGTGGAAGTGGGAGCGGTCGGCCTTGAAGGGGCTGTGCCCGCGGATCATCCGGCGGATCGAGGTGATGACGAGATCGGCGACCGGCATGAAGATCACCGACAGCGGCAGGACGAGCGGCAGGACGGATACGAGGATCTGCTGGCGCCCCAGGAGGGCCGGGTCGACCTGGCCGGTGACGATGATGCCGGAGGCCGCCAGGACGAGTCCGAGCGTCTCGGCCCCCCCGCCCATCATGATCGACGAGGGGTGGAAGTTGTACCAGAGGAACCCGAGGCACACGCCGAACAGGGCGATGACGATGAGCGAGGCGGTCGTCGCGTAGGAGGCCGCCCCCATGAGGCGGGTGAGGACGTAGGAGTAGACGAAGAACGCGCCGGCGCCGATGCCGACGACGCCCGCGGCCAGGCCGTCGAGCCCGTCGATGAAGTTGACGGCGTTGACGATCCCGACGACGAGGAACACGGTGACGATGAGGGATAGGCGCGACGATCCGATGGTCACCCCGAAGATCGGGAAGGTGACGAGCTGGACGCCGTTGAACGCCATGGCCCCGGCGATGAGGACCTGGCCGGCGAGCTTGGCGAGCCAGTCGAGCTCGACGACGTCGTCGATGACGCCGAGGACGCACATGCCCGCGGCCGCCCACATGACGGCCCAGGGGACGGAGTCGGCGAAGAGCGGGGCCATGTAGGGCACGCGCGAGGCCAGGGCGATCGAGACGAGGAGGCCGATGGTCATCGCGACGCCGCCCAGTCGGGGGATCGGCGTGCGCTGCAGGTCGCGGCTCCTCAGCTCGGGCAGGATCCCCCACCGTAGGCAGGCCCATCGGACGACGGGCGTCATCACCAGGGTGACGCCCATCGCGACGAGCATGAAGAGGAGGTAGACCTTCATCCGGCGTCGGCCCCCGGGGTCTGGGGGGCGGGGGCGATGGCCTCGCCCGCGGAGGCGCTGAGCTCGTCGAGGGACAGGGCGCCCAGGCGGATCGCCCGGGGGGCTCCGTGCGCCACGTCGATGATCGTCGAGGGCGTCGACGAGGCGGTCGGCCCGGCGTCGATGTAGGCGTCGACCGTCTCGCCGAAGGCGGCGATGGCCTCGTCGATCGAGGTGGCCGGGGGCCGCCCGGTGAGATTCGCGCTGGTGACGGCCATGGGGCCCGTGGCGGCGAGGAGGTCGAGGGCCTGCCGGCAGTCCGGCATTCGCAGGGCGACGGTCCCGCCGGTGTCCCCCAGGTCCCAGCCGAGGCCGGGGCGGGCGGGGAGGATCAGGGTGAGGCCGCCCGGCCAGTGGGCCGCGGCGAGGCGACGGGCCGCGGCGGGCGCGTCGACGGCGAGCCGGTCGATGGAATCGGGGTCGGCGACGAGGACCGGCGGGGGCATCTGGCGCCCCCTGCCCTTGGCCCTCAGGACGGCGGCGACGGCCGCGGGGTCGTCGGCCCTCGCCCCGATGCCGTAGACCGTGTCGGTCGGCAGGACGACGACGCCGCCGGTGGCGACGATCCGGACCGCGGCCCGAAGATCGGCCGGGGCCCACGCGGGCGTGCAGGCGAGGACGGGGACGTTCACCGGGGCATTGTCGCACGACGGGCGACGAGGGCGCGCGAGGCCCCCGCGAGGTCCGGCTCGGTGCGCGCGTCGGCGAAGCCGGCGGCCCGGGCCTCGCGGCGCATCTGCTCGGCCTGCGAGGGGGAGTGCTCGACGACGACGACGCCGCCGGGGCGCAGGAGTCGGGCGGCCGTGGCGAGGATCCGGCGGGGCGCATCCATCCCCTCCTCCCCGCCTCCGTACAGGGCCAGCGGCGGGTCGACGAGGGCCTCGGGCTGGACGGGGGACTCGGCGGCGGGGACGTAGGGGGGGTTGGAGACGACGACGTCAACGGTCCCGTCGAGGTCGGCGAGGGTCTGGGGATCGGCCGCGTCGGCCCGGAGCAGGCGGACCCGCCCGGGAGCGAGGGCGTCGATGTTGATCCGGGCCAGCGCGGCGGCGGCCTCGTCGATCTCGACGGCGACGACCTCGCACGAGGGGGCCTCGGTCGCCACCGCCAGGGCGATCGCCCCCGATCCGGTGCACAGGTCGACGACGCGCGGGCGCGGGCCCATCGCCCGGGCCGCGTCGACGGCGAGCCCGGCGACGACCTCGGTCTCCGGACGGCAGATGAAGACGCCGGGCCGGGCGGCCAGGACGAGCCCGCGGAAGTGCATCCTCGCGGTGATGTGCTGCACAGGCTCTCGCGCGGCGCGCCGTTGCACGCCGGAGAGGAATCGCTTCCGCGCCTCGTCCCCGACGGGGTCGGGCATCGTCCATCGCGAGGCGCCGGCGGCCCATTCGAGGAGCTCGACGGACTCCTGGGCGGGATTGGACGCCTCGATCCCGGCCAGGCGGGCGCGCGCCCATGCGAGGAGGACGGCGACGCGGGAGGAGTCGGGGGCGGTCGTCATGTCAGGAGGAGGCGGCCCGGGCGAGGCGCTCGGCCTCGTCGGCCTCGCGCAGGGAGGCGATGACCGGCCCCAGGGCGCCGGCGAGCACCTGGTCGAGGTTGTGGGCCTTGTAACCGGTGCGGTGGTCGGCGATGCGGTTCTCGGGGAAGTTGTAGGTGCGGATGCGCTCGGAGCGGTCGACGGTGCGCACCTGGGAGAGGCGCTGGGCGGAGGCCTCGGCCTCCTTGCGGGCCCGGGCCTCGGCGGCCAGGCGGGAGGCGAGGACCCTCAGGGCGGCCTCCTTGTTCTGCAGCTGGGACTTCTCGTTCTGCATCGACACGACGATGCCGGACGGCAGGTGGGTGATGCGCACGGCGGAGTCGGTCGTGTTGACGGACTGGCCGCCGGGCCCGGATGAGCGGTACACGTCGATGCGCAGATCGGCGGGGTCGATGACGATCTCCTCGTCGTCCTCGATCTCGGGCATGACGAAGACTCCGGCGGCGCTCGTGTGGATCCGGCCCTGGGACTCGGTGACGGGGACGCGCTGGACGCGGTGGACGCCGCCCTCGTACTTCAGGTGGGCCCACACCCCCTCGTCGGGCGCGGGGCTGCCCTTCGCGCGGATCGCCAGGGTGATGTCCTTGCAGCCGCCGAGGCCGGTCGGGGTCGACGACAGCTCGACGGCGCTCCATCCCTGGGATTCGGCGTAGCGGGCGTACATGCGGGCCAGGTCGGAGGCGAAGAGGGCGGACTCCTCGCCGCCCTCGCCGGCCTTGATCTCGACGATGGCGTCGAGCCCGTCCTGCGGGTCGCGGGGGGCGAGGATGGAGACGAGGGCGTCGTGGGCGGAGCGCTCGGCGGCGGCGAGGGCGGGGATCTCGTCGGCGAAGGAGGCGTCCTCGTCGGCCAGTTCGCGGGCGGCGCCCAGGTCGTCGCGGGCGGCGGCGAGGCGGTCGGCCGCGGCCTTGATCCGTCCGAGCTCGGCGTAGCGACGGCCGATGCGGCGCATGGCCCCGGGGTCGGCGAGGACGTCCGGGTCGGACATGCGGGCCTCGATCCGGGTGTACTCGTCGAGGAGGGGTGCCAGGGCTGTTGCTTCGTCGTCTACGGGAGGATGGGGGGTCATCGGCTCTCCTGGATCGGTCGGGGCGGATGCAGTGCGGCGTCGGCGACCAGAGGATCACCGACGCCGCAGCGGCCGTTGGCGCGGAGCGCGCCCTGCGATCAGGGACGGGTGCGCTTGCCGTAGCGGGCCTCGAACTTGGCGACGCGGCCGCCGGTGTCGAGGATCTTCTGCTTGCCCGTGTAGAACGGGTGGCAGGCCGAGCACACGTCGACGCGCATCTCGCCGGAGGCGAGGGTCGAGCGAGTGGTGAAGCTGTTGCCGCACGTGCAGGTCACGTGGGTCTCGACGTACTCGGGGTGGATGTCCTTCTTCACGGAGTCTCCTGGGTTCGTTGGTGCCCCGGGTCCCCCACGCGGAGTCCCCCGCATCTGACGGGGGCTCTCCTGCCGCCCGGCCGGGGCCGTCGGAGGCGAGGAGGTGAACCGGAAGCCGATGGGCCCATTGTGCCACCTGATGCGCCTTGACCCCCAACTCCGCCGGGCCCGTTCCCGGTGACCTCGCCGACACCGGGGCGCCCGGGTGCACGTGCGCGCCGGCCTCCTGCGTGCTTGTGCTCGTGTCGCACGCGGCGGGGCGCCGCGGGGAGTCGGGGCTCTCCGACGGGGGCGCCGCGCCCCGCATCCATCGACACCCCTCACAGTGGCGTCTCGGGGTGCCTCCCCGTGGCCTCCTGATGCCGCTCAGCGTCGCCGTGTTGGAAGCCGGGCGGGATCGGCTGGGGCTTGTGGGGGCCCGATCGTCGCGGGAGAATGAACGAATGGAATGCGGAGGGACGATGAGGGGCGATCGGAGGATCGCATGGGCGGCTGCGGGCAGCGGCATCCTCATCGTCGGGGTGGTCGTCGCGATCGTCGTGTTCCACCTGCCGTGGCACGTCCTGCCGGTCGGCCTCATGGTCCTGGCGGGCCAGTGGACGGGACTGCTGGTGGCGCGCCGTTCCAGTCGCGGCGGGACAGAGTAAGCCGACTCCCCCGCCTTCCGTGGGAGACGGCGAATCGTGCCCCGTGAGCGTCCGCCCACCGCGGCTTCGGAAGAAGCATCGTGGCGGGCGGACGCGGGCCGTTGAGCCTCTTCTAGCACTATTGGGAACGCGTTGTCCCGACGAGGAATCCGATGAGGGCGATTCCCATCAGGAGCGTCCCGATACTGGTCGCCAGGCGCCCGTAGGGGATGGACTGCGCGAGCACCACGCCGAGCGCCCAGCAGGCGGTACCCGCGCCCGCGATCATCACGACGAGCCACTTCGCCTTCTTGTTCTTCATGCCGATCACCGGCTCCAGCGCACCGGGAACCCGGCGGGTGTGGCATGAATACCGATTCCTCGCGCCCAGGAATTGCACAGCGAGCAGACGCTGCCGTGCACGGCGAGCACCCCTGCTCGGGTGCGCCCCGGAGCTAGGCTCCGGGGCGCACCCGTTGTACGGCGAGTGTCAGTCGACGCTCGGGGTCGTCTTCTGCACGAGCATGAGGAACTCGGCGTTCGACTGGGTCTCCTTGAGCTTGTCGAGGACGAGCTCGAGGGCGGGCTGCTGGTCGAGGGTGCCCAGGACGCGGCGCAGCTTCCACATGATCCGCAGTTCCTCGGGGGCGAAGAGCATCTCCTCGCGGCGGGTGCCCGAGGCATTGACGTCGATCGCGGGGAAGATCCGACGGTCGGCCAGCTGGCGCGACAGGCGCAGCTCCATGTTGCCGGTGCCCTTGAACTCCTCGAAGATCACCTCGTCCATCTTCGACCCGGTCTCGACGAGCGCCGAGGCGATGATCGTCAACGAACCGCCCTCCTTGAGGTTGCGGGCGGCTCCGAAGAACTTCTTCGGCGGGTACAGGGCCGAGGCGTCGACGCCGCCCGACAGGATGCGCCCGGAGGCGGGGGCCGCGAGGTTGTAGGCGCGCGACAGGCGGGTCAGGGAGTCGAGGAGGACGACGACGTCCTGGCCGAGCTCGACGAGGCGCTTGGCGCGCTCGATGGCCAGCTCGGCGACGATCGTGTGGTCGGAGGCCGGGCGGTCGAAGGTCGAGGCGATGACCTCGCCGTTGACGATCGAGCGCATATCGGTGACTTCTTCGGGGCGCTCGTCGACGAGGACGACCATGAGGTGCACCTCGGGGTTGTTGAGCTCGATGGCCTTGGCGATCTGCTGGATCACCATCGTCTTCCCGGCCTTGGGCGGGGAGACGATGAGGCCGCGCTGCCCCTTGCCGATGGGGGCGACGAGGTCGATGACGCGCGGCGTGTAGGCCTTCGCGGAGGTCTCCATGCGCAGCTGCTCGGCCGGGTAGAGGGGCGTGAGCTTACCGAACTCGCGGCGGGCCTTCGCCTCGTCGACGCTCATCCCGTTGACGGAGTCGACGCGCACGAGGGCGTTGTACTTCTGTCGCTGCTGGCGCTCGCCCTCGCGGGGCTGGCGGACGGCGCCCATGACGGCGTCGCCCGCGCGCAGGCCCCATCGTCGGACGTTGCCGAGGGTGACGTAGACGTCGTTGGGGCCGGGCAGGTAGCCGGAGGTCCGCACGAACGCGTGGTTGTCCTGGACGTCGAGGATGCCGGCGATGGGGGCGAGCTGCTCGTCGTCGCGCAGGGGCTGCTCGTCGCGCCCGTCTCGCTCGCGGGGGCGGTCACGGCGGTTGCCCTGCCGATCGCGGTCGCGCTCGCGACGGTTGCGCCGCCCGCGGTCGCGGCGTCCCCTCCCCCGGGAGTCGGAGTCGTCGCCGTCGGGCAGTTCGATGGAGTCGAGGGCCTCGGCGGGGCGTTGGGCGGCTTCGGAGCGGGGTTCCGGCTCCGAGGGCGGCACGGGGGCCGGCAGGTCGAGGGTCAGGCGCGCGGGGTCGACGACGTCCTGCGTGGCGGCGCGACGACGCCGCGACTTGCGGGGCTCGGGCGCGGGGGCGTCGGCGGGGCCGGCCTGCGCGGCCTGCTCCCCGGAGGAGGCCGCGGGCGCCTCCTGGGCCGGGGCACGGCGGGGCGCGCGTTCGGCGCGGGCGCGGGCGGGGGCGGTCGAGGCGGGAGCGGCGTCGCTGAGGGCCTCGATCAGTTGGGACTTGCGCATCTTGGAGATGCCCTTGAGGCCCCGGGACGAGGCCAGCGCCTGGAGCTCGGCGAGCTTCATCGCCGAGAGCGGGCTCTTCGCCTGGGTGGCGCCTTGTTCGTTGCTCACGAATGATCCTTACTGGATGTGCCCGATCCGGGCAGGTGAAAGCCCCCTGGAAAGCGGGGAAGGCGGACGCGGAGGAAAGAGGATCGTCCGACGTCGTGGGGATGCCGCTGGGCGGCCGGTCACGAGGACCTGTCTTCGGATCCTACCAATCCCGGGGCCTCATGCAAACATCGCCGGGGCCCGTGGGGGCGCGGCTGCGGACAAGATCACAGGCCGACTGATTCAGTCGGCGGCCCCCGTCGGGCCCGCGAGGCGCCCGCGGGTGATCCTCACGCCCGACGCGGCCACGGGGGCGTCGAGGACCCGCCACCCGGCGGCCTCGGCGTCTCGGCGCACGCTCGCGGGGACGGCCTCCAGGCTGACAACGGTCGGCCCCGCCCCGGAGACGACGGCCGCCATCCCCGCCCCCCGCAACCAGTCGACGAGGGCGAGGGAGGGCTCCATCGAGGCCCGTCGCTGCTCCTGGTGGAGCCGATCGAGCGTCGCCTCCATGAGCAGGTCGTGGAAGGAGACGGGGCCCGCGGGCCGGGCCGCGCCCGTCAGGAGGGCCGTCAGGAGGGAGGCGCGCGCGAGGTTGAACCGGGCGTCCTCGTGGGGCACGACGTCCGGCAGGACTCGACGGGCCGTCGAGGTCGGCAGGTCGAAGCCGGGGATGAAGGCGACGGGGGCGATGCTCTCGGGCGGGTCGACGCGGACCGCGCCCGCTCGGTCCCCGTCCATCCACGAGACCGTCGCCCCGCCCAGGACGGCGGGCGCGACGTTGTCCGGGTGCCCTTCGACCTGGGATCCGAGGTCGAGGATCTCCTGGGGGCTCAGGACCTCCTCCTCGCCGACGAGGGCGCGGGCCAGGGCGATGCCGGCGACGATCGCCGAGGCCGACGACCCCAGCCCTCTCGAATGGGGGATGCGGTTGAGGCAGCGCATCCGGATGCCGATCTGCGGTGCGCCGATGCGATCGAGGGCCATGCGCAGGGAGCGAACGACGAGGTGGTCCTCGCCGTCGGGGACCGATCCGGCCCCCTCCCCCTCGACGGTCACCGCGGTCGCGCCCGCGGTCGCGTGGACGCTGATCTCGTCCCACAGGTCGAGCGCCATGCCCAGGGAGTCGAACCCGGGGCCGATGTTCGCCGTCGACGCGGGGACGCGGACGGCGACGAAGTCCTCGCGCAGGCGCATGCTCACTCCCCCTCGACGCGGATCGCCGAGGCGACCTCCCGAACCGCGGGCGACTGGCCGAGCGCGCGGGTCACGGCCCGCAGGTCGGCCTCGCGGGCCAGGTGGGTCGTCGCGACGATGACGCAGGCGCCGGGCTCCTTGTCGTCGCGCTGGTGGACGGAGTGGATCGACACCCCATGGCGGGCGAAGATCCCGGCGACGTCGGAGAGGACCCCGAGGCGGTCCTCGACCTGGAGACGGATCTGGTAGCGGGTCCGCGCGATCCCCGGGTCGAGGATCGGGAGGCGGGCGTAGACGGATTCGCGCGGCGCGTGCCCGCCGTAGGCGCGGTGGTGCGCGGCGGCCACGAGGTCGGAGAGGACGGCCGAGGCCGTCGGGGCCCCTCCGGCCCCCTGCCCGTAGAACATCAGGCGCCCGGCGGCCTCCCCTTCGACGAGGATCGCGTTGAAGGCTCCGTCGACGCTGGCGAGCGGGTGGTCGAGCGGCAGAAGGGCGGGGTGGACCCGCATGGCGACGCCCTCGGCCCCGTCCTCGCCGATCCGGCGCTCCGCGATGGCTAGGAGCTTGATCGTCCGGTTGAAGAAGGCGGCCTCGGCGATGTCCTCGGCGGTGATCGAGGCGATGCCCTCGACGGCGACGTCGTCGAGGCCGACGCGCGAGTGGAAGGCCAGGGACGCGAGGATCGAGCACTTGGCGGCGGCGTCGAGGCCGTCGACGTCGGCGCTGGGGTCGGCCTCGGCGTAGCCGAGCTCCTGGGCTCGCGCGAGGGCCTCCTCGTAGCTCAGGCCCTGGGCCGACATGGCGTCGAGGATGAAGTTCGTCGTCCCGTTGACGACGCCCATGATCCGGGTGATCCGGTCGCCGGCGAGCGATTCGCGCAGCCCGTAGACGACGGGGATCGCCCCGGCGACGGCGGCCTCGTAGTAGAGGTCGGCGCCCGAGGCCGCGGCGGCGTTGTAGAGCTCGGGCCCGTGGGCGGCCAGGAGGGCCTTGTTGCCGGTGATGACGGAGATCCCCTGCTCGAGGGCGCGCAGGACGTGGGAGCGGGCCGGTTCGATCCCGCCGATGAGCTCGATGACGATGTCCATTCCGTCGATGGCCTCGACGGGGTCGGTCGTCAGCAGCGCCGGGTCGATCGGGACGTCCCGGGGGGCGCCGGGGTCGCGCACGAGGACCTTCTCGACGCTGATCGCCACGCCGGAGCGGGCGGCGAAGTCGTCGTGCTGGTCGTGCAGGAGGCGGATCACCTGGGACCCGACGGTTCCTGCTCCGAGGACGGCGATGCGCAGGGGGGCGGGGGACTCGGGCACGCGGGCTCCTCGGGTTGTTCCATCGGGCGGGGGCGCCCCGAGTCTACGGCTTCGCCGCGTCGTCGGGGACCGCTCCCCGCCATGCGGTCATCACCGCGCGCGGGTCGGCGCGGCGGGCTCGTCGGCCGGGTCGGGGTCGATGGCCCTCCTGAGCGCGGCGACCTGTTCGCGCCAGCGCGTTCTCGACTCGCGGCGCTCTTTCCTGCCCATCGCTCGCCGGGCGCGCCGGGCGTCCCTCCACGAGGAGAAGGGCAGGCCGGCCTCCTGGGCGCGGGCGGCCAGACCGCTCCCCTCGTCGGCGTTGACCCAGGAGGCGAGGACGAAGAAGGCGGCGAAGACGAGGACGGCCTTGACGAGGATGAAGAGCGGGTCGATGAAGGTCTCCGTCGGGGAGTTCCACAGGAAGTGGAGTCCCCAGCCGGTGAGCATCAGGGCACCGCCTCGGACGGGTGAGCGGCGCGCGAGGACGAGGGCGATCCCTGTCCCCACGAAGGCGGAGAACACCCAGTGGGAGCACAGGCTGGTCGCCAGGCGGATCGCCGAGACGAGGAGGGCTCCCCTGATGTCCGACGTCAGGTTGGAGCTCATGCCGGCGATCGCGTAATAGAGGTCCTCGGAGATCTGGAATCCGAGGCCCGCGAAGGCGCCGACGAGGAATCCGTCGATCGTGCGGATCCGCGAGCGCCCGATGAGCAGGAGGACGGCGAGGATCCCGACCCCCTTGATCCATTCCTCGTCGAGGGGGCCCATGATCGCCGGCCCCCAGGTCGAGGCGGTGCGCTCGCCGAGGAGGCGCTTGACGATCGTCTCGAACGAGTCGTTGGCGAAGGACGACAGCCATGGGGCGAGCGTCCCGCCGATGAGCGCGCCCAGGACGAGGGCGCTCCAGCGGCGCGCGCGGTAGACGTCGACGCCGACGATGATCCCGATGAGGAGGAGGCCGAGGAGGACGACCGCGGTCGCGGCGAGGATCGGCCAGGAGAAGCCGTGGGCGATCGAGCTGAGGACCCAGGACAGGCCCGCCGTTCCGACCAGGACGAGGCAGCAGTAGGTGATGGCCAGTGCCGGGGCGTTGCGCCACGAGTCGAGCGTCATTCCGTTTCCTCCTCGATTGCGTCGGAGTCCTCGCTGATCTGCGCGGTCTCGACGAGATGCTCGCCGACCCCGGCGCTGTCGGCGCCTGAGACGAGGGCGACGAGGAGGGCCGACCCCTCGATCCTGCGAGCGCAGGTCCCCTCCTCGTTGTTCGCGGGGTCGATGGTGACGCACCGGCCCGAGGCGTCGTCGTAGTAGACGGCGAATCCGGTGGCGGCGAGCTGGGCGACGTGGCGCGGCCATGCGGTCTGCGGATCCTCGACGGTTCCTCGCAAGTTGACCCGCGCGTGGACGCCGTCCTTGACGAGGGTCACCCAGTCCTTCCCGTGGTCGCCTTCGACCTGCCACCCGTCGGCGGGAACGATGGTCGCGATCGAGCTGGCGTCCTCGAGCGTGATCGAGTCGACGCTCCGGGCGGTCGCCTCGGGCTGGGGGGTCAGGGCCGCGCCGATGCCGAGGATCGTCGGCAGGAGCGCGAGGAGTCCGACGATTCTCACGGCGTCCGCGATCCCCTCGCGCCGTCGCCCGGCTCCTTCCGTCCCCCCTTTCACACCGAGGGGGGCGGGCTCGGCGTCGGCGCCGGGGCGTCCGTGCCCGAGTGCTCGCATGTGCTCCATCCGTTGTGCTCTCCGTTCTCGTTCTTTCGTTGCGCGGGTGCCGTGTCGGCACGACGGGATGAGAGTTGTATCGCCTCTTCCTGAATGTTTCATGCATACCCGGGCTCATCGGGGCCTCCTTCATCGCGCGGTCGCGTTCGGCGCCTCCCGGCGCGCTCGCCGAATCGGCGGGGCCCGCGGTCTCGTGCGGGGATCGAATGGAGCGAACGATCAATCAAGGACCTAAGTCCCATCACTGAGGGGTCGCGCGCGCCGATCAACGACTCCTGAGAGGTACCGCATAGGACACTCGACCCAGCCGCCTAGCGGATTGTCAACAGCCGGAGGACAATGGACCCAGATGCCCACGAGGCACGACGACGGAGTCCCGATCCTCCGCCCGCCGCCCCGGACCGGGGAGGCGCCACCACACCGAGAAGAGGAAACATGACGAACGAGCAGACCACTGCCGACGACCTCACCGCGGAGGCCTGGGCCGGATTCGACAGGGGCGCGTGGGACCACGAGATCGACGTCCGCGACTTCATCCAGCGCAACTACACGCCCTATGAGGGCGACGCCTCCTTCCTCGCCGGGCCGACCGACAAGACCCTGCGGGTCTGGGACGTCCTCGAGAAGGAGTACCTGTCCGAGGAGCGCAAGGTCCGCATCCTCGACGTCGACACCCACACGCCCGCCGACATCGACGCTTTCAAGCCCGGCTACATCTGCGACGACGACGATGTCGTCGTCGGCTTGCAGACCGACTCCCCGCTCAAGCGCGCGATGATGCCCAACGGCGGCTGGCGCATGGTCGAGACCGCGATCAAGGAGGCCGGCAAGGAGGTCGATCCCGAGGTCAAGAAGATCTTCACCCAGTACCGCAAGACCCACAACGACGCGGTCTTCGACATCTACACCCCGCGCATCCGCGCCGCCCGCTCCTCGCACATCATCACCGGCCTGCCCGACGCCTACGGCCGCGGGCGGATCATCGGCGACTACCGCCGCGTCGCCCTCTACGGCGTCGACCGCCTCATCGAGGAGAAGCAGGAGTCCAAGGACCGCTACGTCGACCAGCCCTTCTCCGAGCACTGGGCCCGCTACCGCGAGGAGCACTCCGAGCAGATCAAGGCCCTCAAGAAGCTCAAGAAGATGGCCGCCGACTACGGCTTCGACATCTCCGGGCCGGCCCGCACCGCCCAGGAAGCGGTCCAGTGGACCTACTTCGGCTATCTCGCCTCGGTCAAGTCCCAGGACGGCGCCGCGATGTCGATCGGCCGCCTGTCCGGCTTCTTCGACATCTACTTCGAGCGCGACCTGAAGAACGGCGTCCTCGACGAGTCCGGCGCGCAGGAGATCATCGACGCCCTCGTCATCAAGCTGCGCATCACCCGCTTCCTGCGCACCATCGACTACGACCAGATCTTCTCCGGCGACCCCTACTGGGCGACCTGGTCGGACGCCGGCTTCGGCGACGATGGCAGGACCCTGGTCACCAAGACCTCCTTCCGCCTCCTCCAGACGCTGCGCAACCTCGGCCCGGCCCCCGAGCCGAACATCACGATCTTCTGGGACGAGAACCTGCCCAAGGGCTACAAGGAGTTCTGCGCCGCGATCTCGATCGAGACCTCCTCCATCCAGTACGAGTCCGACGGTCAGATCCGCGAGCACTGGGGCGACGACGCCGCCATCGCCTGCTGCGTCTCCCCCATGAAGGTCGGCAAGCAGATGCAGTTCTTCGGCGCGCGCGTCAACGCCGCCAAGACCCTGCTCTACGCGATCAACGGCGGCCGCGACGAGATGAGCGGCAAGCAGATCGTCACGGGCATGGACCCCGTCGTCGGCGACGGCCCGCTCAACTTCGACGAGGTCTGGGCCAAGTACGAGGACATGCTCGACTGGGTCGTCGGCACCTACGTCGAGGCCCTGAACATCATCCACTACTGCCACGACCGCTACGCCTACGAGTCCATCGAGATGGCCCTGCACGACTCGGAGATCATCCGGACGATGGGCTGCGGCATCGCGGGCCTGTCGATCGTCGCCGACTCCCTGTCGGCCATCAAGTACGCGAAGGTCACGCCGGTGCGCGACGAGACCGGCCTCGTCGTCGACTACACGACCGAGGGCGAGTTCCCGACCTACGGCAACGACGACGACCGCGCCGACGACATCGCCGCGACCATCGTCCACACGATCATGGACAAGATCCGCGCGATCCCGATGTACCGCGACGCGATCCCCACCCAGTCGGTGCTGACGATCACCTCGAACGTCGTCTACGGCAAGGCCACCGGCAACTTCCCGTCCGGGCACCGCGCCGGCACCCCGTTCGCGCCGGGCGCCAACCCGGAGAACGGCATCGACACGCACGGCATGGTCGCCTCCATGCTGTCGGTCGGCAAGCTCGACTACAACGACGCGCTGGACGGCATCTCGCTGACCAACACGATCACCCCCTCGGGCCTGGGCCGCACCAAGGACGAGCAGGTCGCCAACCTCGTCGGCATCCTCGACGCCGGGTTCGTCCCCGACGACGAGTGCGCCGTCGAGATGACCCCCCAGCACTGATCCCCGGGCTGCGGGGCGGCCCATGCGCCCCGCAGCCCCTCCCGCCTCGATATCCGCACCACCCAACCACTGAAGGAGAAGCACCATGGCCACCAAGACGTACGAGGAGCGCCTCGCCGACATGAAGGCCGCCCGCGCCGAGCGCGGCGATTCCGACGGCCTCTACCACGCCAACATCAACGTCCTCGACCGCTCGACCCTCGAGGACGCGATCGAGCACCCCGAGAAGTACCCGAACCTCACCGTTCGCGTCTCCGGCTACGCGGTCAACTTCGTCAAGCTCACCCGCGAGCAGCAGCTCGACGTCCTGTCGCGTACCTTCCACCACTCGGCCTGACAGGCCGCGGCGCGCAGCCCGCTCGATCGGGGCGCGGGACGTATCGTCCCGCGCCCCGATCCGCGCCCCACCCGGAACTTCGCACCCCTACCCGGAAGAGGACCCATGTCGCAGACCGAGACCGTGATCCCCCTGGGCGACGGCTCCAGCATCGTCCCTCGCACGAGCGCGGACCCCTCGTCGGCCAGACTGCGCGACCAGGACTTCCAGGCCCCGATGTCGCGCGCCGTCGGGCTGGGGACCGCCGGCCTCGTCGAGCTCACCGATGTCGAGCGCCACGAGCGCCTCAGGCGGATGCACGACGGCACCCTCGGCTCGGTCCACTCCTGGGAGCTCGTCACCGCCGTCGACGGCCCCGGCACCCGCCTGACCGTCTTCCTCAACGGCTGCGGCCTGCGCTGCCTGTACTGCCACAACCCGGACACCTTCCTCATGAAGGACGGTGCCCCCGTCTCCATCGACGAGATCCTCGGGCGGATCCGCCGCTACCGCAGGATCTTCCGCACCACCGGCGGAGGCGTGACGATCTCCGGCGGCGAGGCGATGATGCAGCCCGAGTTCGTCCGGCGCATCGTCCACGGCGCCAAGGAGATGGGCGTCCACACCTGCCTCGACACCTCGGGCTTCCTGGGCGCGGCCTGCGACGACGACATCCTCGACCACCTCGACCTCGTCCTCCTCGACGTCAAATCCGGCCTCCCCGAGACCTACACGCGCGTGACCACCGGCGACCTGCAGCCGACCATCGACTTCGGCGACCGGCTCGCCGCCCGCGCAGACACCCGCGTGTGGATCCGGTTCGTCCTCGTCCCCGGCCTGACCGACGCCCCGGAGAACATCCGCGCCATCGGCGACATCATCATCAAGTGGAAAAACGTCATCGACCGGGTCGAGGTCCTCCCCTTCCACCAGATGGGCCGCGACAAGTGGAAGAACCTCGGTCTGGCGTACGCCCTCGACGACACCCTCCCCCCCACCCCCGAGGCCACCGAGGAGGTCCGCGACTACTTCCGCTCCCTCGGCTTCGAGGTCCACTGATCCACCCGCCCTTCGCTGCACTTTTTTCCACGCGAGCCAAACAGATGCTCAATTTGGGCCTAAGGTCCCGATGTGTGATCTTTTCGACGTAGGGTGACGCCGAGCCTGACGCAGAGGTCAGGCCATCCCCCACACGAACGAGGTCATCGCCCATGGCTCGAGTGATCGTTCTCGGCGCCGGGGTCGCCGGGCACACAGCGGCCCAGCACCTGCGCCGAATGCTCCCCCGACAACACGACGTCATCGTCGTCAGCCCCAACTCCCAATGGAACTGGATCCCGTCGAACATCTGGGTCGGAACCGGCCGGATGACGAAAGACCAGGTCCTCTTCCCCCTTGCCCCCGTCTACCGGAAGAAAGGCATCGACTTCCACCAGGCCAAGGCCGTCGCCATCTATCCCGAGGGGCTCGGCCCCGATTCCACCCCGCACGTCGAAGTCGAATACACCTCGCCCGAGCAGAAAGGCCGGACCGCGAGGATCGGCTACGACTACCTCATCAACGCCACCGGCCCCAAACTCAAATTCGAGGCCACCCCCGGCCTGGGCCCCGACGCGGGCCATTCCCTGTCGGTATGCACCGCCGCCCACGCCGAACAGGCCTCTCAACGACTCGCCGCGATCATCGACGCCGCGAAATCCGGGCGCAGGCAGCGCCTCGTCATCGGCATGGGCAACGGCACCTGCACCTGCCAGGGGGCCGCATTCGAATACACCTTCAACGTCGAGTTCGAACTGCGCGAAGCCGGGGTGCGCGACGCCTGCGAGATCGTCTACCTGACCAACGAGGCCGAACTCGGCGATTTCGGCGTCGGAGGCATGCGCTTCAAGCAGAACGGGTTCTTCACGACCTCCCAGCTGTGGACCGAATCCCTGTTCCGCGAACGCGGAGTCAAAGCGATTTCGGGCGCCGCGGTGACAAGGGTCGACGAGGGCGAGCTCGTCTACGAGACCCTCGACGGCGTCGAGCACGCGCTCGACTTCGATTTCGCGATGCTCCTGCCTCCCTTCTGCGGCCAGCCGATCGCGGCCTACGCCAACGACGGCACGGACATCACCGACACGATCTTCGCGCCCTCGGGATTCATGAAAGTGGACGCCGACTACTCCAAGACCTCCTACGAGGAGTGGTCGGCCGAGGACTGGCCGAGAACGTACCAGAACCCGACCTACGACACACTCTTCGCCGCGGGGATCGCCTTCGCCCCTCCCCACCCGATCTCGAAGCCGCGAGCATCAGCCGGCGGAACGCCCATCGCTCCGGCGCCCCCGCGCACGGGCCAGCCCTCGGGCACGATCGCGCGCGCCGTCGCCGAGACGATCGTCGACCGCATCAAGGGCCGTGACAAGCCGGCCCATCAGGCGTCGATGGCCGACATGGGCGCCTCCTGCGTCGCCTCGACCGGCGCCGACCTCATGCACGGCTCAGCGGCGGCCATGATCATGTACCCGGTCGTCCCCGATTACCGGAAGTACCCGCTGACTGGACGCCACCCCCGCCACACGCGCGGCGAGATCGGCCTGTTCGGGCACTGGGTCAAGCACATGCTCCACTACCTGTTCCTCCACAAAGCCAAGGGCCGCTTCGGCTGGTCCCTGATCCCCGAGTGACGTCCACCAGCCCCCTGAGGAGAGAGCATGACCACCACCCACCGCGCATCGATCGACGAACTCGACCCCGAGCAGCAAGAGCGCATCGCGCGAGCACCCCTGCCGACAGCAGGAACCCTGCGCGCCCGCTCGCTCATCCCGCTCCAGCTCGGCAAGTTCGCGGTCATCAACCTGCGCATCATGGACATCGTCCTGCGCGAGAGGCTGGCAGCCACCGCGCGCAAGGCCCGATGAACAGCCGCGCGACCCTCCCATGATCCCGGAGGGTCGCGCGACCCATCGGGCCGATCGGCGTCAGTTCTCGGCGAGGAAATCGTCGAGCCGGCCGATGAGACGGGCCCGCTCGTCCCCGTCGACCCACGCGACCTCCAGGGAGTTGCGGGCCAGACGCGCCAGGTCGTCGCGGTCCAGGCGGCAGTGCTCGGCCAGCGCGAGGTAGTTGTCGGCGACGTATCCGCCGAAGTACGCCGGATCATCGGAGTTCACGGTGACGTTGACGCCGCGGCGCATGAGATCGACGATCTGAGCGCCCTTCATGTCCTCGGTGACGAAGGAGTTCGACATCGGGCAGCACGTCAGGCCGATGCCCCTGTCGCGCACGAACTCGACGAGGGAGTCGTCCTCGACAATGTTCGTCCCGTGGTCGAGCCGCTCGGCGCCGAGCTCGGTGAGGGCCCGGCGGATGTTGTCGATGGACCCGACCTGGTCGATGTCGCAGTGCATCGTCACTCGCAGCCCGTTCTCCCTGGCCAGGTCGAAGACCTCGGCGAATTTCTCCGGCGGGTTGTCGCGCTCGTCGGAGTCCAGGCCCACGCCGATGAACATATCCGCGTAGGGCAGGGCGGCGCGCAGCGTCTCCATCGCGGATTCGGCGGGCAGATCGCGCAGGAAGCACAGGATCAGATCCGCCGACAGCCCCTCTTCTCTCGCCTCCTCGACGGCCCGGTGGTAGCCGCGGATCACGGTCTCGATCGCGACGCCCCGGGAGGTGTGGGCCTGCGGGTCGAAGAAGCACTCGGCCCGAACCACCCCGTTGCTCCTGGCCCGGGCGAAGTAGGCGGCCGCCAGGTCGTGGAAGTCGTCCTCGTCCTGGAGGACCTCCATCGCCGGGTAGTAGACCGCCAGGAAGGAGGTCAGGTCGTTGAATCGGTACGAGGCCTGGACCTCCTCGATCGTCGACTGGCCGATGTCGACGCCGTTCTTGGTGGCCAGGGCCAGTTTGAGATCGGGCTCAAGGGTGCCCTCCAGGTGCAGGTGGAGCTCGGCCTTGGGCAGTCCATAGGCGAATTCACGGGTCACGGGTGCGGTCACGTTTCCTCCAGGTGCTCACGGGCTGTTCGGGCACGTCCCCGCCCCCTCCTCGCATGCGCGAGGATTCGTCTCCCGGACGTGTTCCTGGCGGAGGTGCGTCCCCGCCCCATCCTCGCACGCACCAGTCCCCCGCCGCATCGGGGTCCCAGGCGTCCCCGCCCGCGCGGGCGGGGACCGCCCCCGGTCAGGCGAGGGTGCCCATCGGGTCCCACGCCGGCAGGTGGACCGGCTCGTCGCCGAGAACGGCGCGCAGCTCCTCGGGCAGGGCGTCGACGCGGACGACGACCTCGAACACGTACTCGGTGAACCACGCGTCGTCCATCGTGAAGAAGCCCTTGTCGCCGGGCTCCTCCCCCCACGAGTTCTCCACCCGCCAGCGCCTCGGCGCGCCGTCGTCGCCCAGGTCGACGCCGGTGAAGAGCATCGCGTGGTTCATCGCCGATTCTCCGGTGACGACCCGCTGCTCCTTCGTCGTCGACAGGTCGACGCCGAAGAGCCCGGAGTAGTCGTGGAGCCCCTCGACGAACAGGCCCCGGTCGCGGTCGGACTGCTGGGAGCAGTCCGCGCCGAACCAGACGGGCTCACCGGCGCGCAGCGCATCGGCGGCCAGGCGCTTGATGAGGTCGATGTCGACGTTGAGGTAGCGGATCGGGCGCCCGCCGACGACGTTGCCCAGGTGGTCGACGGTCATCATCGTGCCCTTGGGGTGCTCGGCGCGCGGGTCGTCGACGAGGCACACGTAGTCGGTCAGGTCGATGTCGACGTAGCGGGCGTAGAACTCGCGGGGGGTGAGGACGCCGTCGCGGTGGAAGGCCCCCTCGTCATCGCGCCACTGCCACTCGACCTGCGTGGGGGGCTCGCCCAGGCAGATCGACAGGATCCTCCACACCGCGGCCAGGGCCTCCTCCTTGGCGGCGCGCACCCGGGCGTCGTCGGCGCCCGAGGCGATGAGGTCCCGCAGCTCGACGGCGGTGCGGCGCAGGAGGACCTGGAGTCGGCGGTTCATCGGGTCGGTGTTCGACGAGGACTCCGTCTCCGGCATCGCGTCCTTGGGGACGAGGCCGTGAGCGAGGTAGAGGGACACGGCCATATCCCACTGGCCGCCGTCGCCGAGGACGTCGGCGAGGAGGAACTGGAGGAGCCGCCCGTCCAGGGGCTCGTCGGCGGTGGCGATGACGTCGGAGAGGAACCAGTTGGCGCGCTCGAACTTGTCCCAGAACAGGACGTAGTTCTGGGAGAACTCGAAGTCGGTCAGGCCCATTTTCGTGCGGGCGCGCGAGCGCAGGAGGTTGAGGGACGAGAAGAGCCAGCAGCGGCCGGACTTCTTCTGCCAGGTGGCCTTCCAGTCGTCGATCTTGTCGGAGACGCAGGTCGTGGCGGCGACGACGGCCTCGCGGTCGAAGGAGGACGGGTCGACGCCGGAGACGGTGACGGCGTTGCGGGCCAGGCGGGCCGTGGGGTCCAGGGCGGCGGAGCGCACGTCGGCGAGGAGATCGTCGGTGACGGCGTGGCGGATGTCTGTCATGGGTGTCGGGTCCTTTCTCGTCGGATGCCGGGCGGGCGCGAGTCGCCTCGATGGTACTCGCCTCGCGCGGCCTGGCCGCCCGGCGGGTACTAGGCTGGTCGTCGCCACCCCATCGAGTCGAGGAGGACGCATGAGCGCGCCGAGCGCATCGGGAACCCAGATCACCCTGGCATCGGGCAGGTACGAGGCGAGGATCGTCACCGTCGGCGCCGCCCTGGCGGGCCTGCGCTTCGACGGCCACGACCTTGTCGTCGGGCACGGGGTCGACGAGATCGCCACGTCCTACTCGGGCAAGACCCTGATGCCCTGGCCGAACCGGATCGCCGGCGGGGTCTACCGGTGGGAGGGCGAGACCCACGAGGTCCCGATCAACGAGGCGTCGACGGGCGCCGCCCTTCACGGGCTCATGTGCTGGACCGACTGGACGGTGATCCACGCCGACCGGGACTCGGCGACGCTCGGGGCGTTCATCGCCCCCCGCTACGGGTACCCGTGGGCCCTGTCGGCCTCGGCCACCTACGCCCTGGACGACGTCCGGGGGCTGACGGTGTCCCTGACGGCCCGCAACGTCGGGTCACGGCCGGCCCCCTACGGCGTCTCCTCCCACCCCTACCTCACCGTCGACGAGGCGCCCTCGGACGTCTACGAGTTGACGTGCCCGGCGTCGACCGTCCTGGAGACCGACGAGCGCCTCTCCCCCATCGCCTCGACGCCGGTCGACGCGGCGGGCATGGACTTCCGGGGGACCCGGGTCATCGGGAGCCAGCACGTCGATCACGCCTTCGGCGGCCTGCCCGACGGGGAGTGGACGACGACGCTGCGCGACCCGTCGACGGGGATCGCGTCGAATCTGCGCGCCGACGCCCGGTGGGTGCAGGTGTACACGGGCGAGAACCTCGGGCGCCGCGGCGTCGCCGTCGAGCCGATGACGTGCCCGCCCGACGCCTTCAACTCCGGGGACGACGTCGTCGTCCTGGAGCCCGGCCAGGAGCACACGCTGACGTTCAGGATCTACGGGACGCGGGACTGACTGCCCCGTCGTCGCCCGCCGATCACATCCTCCCGGCGGCGGCGACGACGAGCGTCAGGGCGACGGCCCCGGCCGTCGATGAGCGCAGGACGGTAGGGCCCAGGCCGATGAGGCGCGCGCCGGCGCCCGTCAGCGCCTCGACCTCCTCCGGGGCGATCCCGCCCTCGGGGCCGACGACGAGGAGGACCCGGGGGCAGTCCGGGCCGATGGGGGTGTCGGCGAGGAACCGGGTGAGGGATCCGGTCGCCTCCTCGTGGCAGACGAGGGCGAGGCCGCCTCCGTCGACGCAGTCGGCGACGAGACCGGCCAGGCCCCGCGAGTCGACCGCCTCGCGCACGCGCGGGACCCGGGCTCGTCGGGCCTGCTTGGCGGACGCCCTGGCCACGGCCTCCCACTTGGCCCGTCCCTTGGCGGCTCGTTGGCCCTCCCACTTGACGATCGCGCGCGTCGACTGCCACGGGACGACCTCGTCGACGCCGATCTGAGTGCACACATCGACGGCCTGCTCGTCGCGCCCGCCCTTGGCGAGGGCCTGAACGAGGACGATGCCGGGTGAGGGCGCGCCCTCGTCGACCCGGTCGAGGACCAGCAGGTCGAGGCCCTGCTTGTCGGCGCCCTCGACGCGACAGGTCAGCCTCGTTCCCTCGCCGTCGACGACATCGACCTCCTCACCGACGCGGATGCGTCGGACCTGGGCGGCGTGACGGCCCTCGTCGCCGTCGAGTCTGACGCGGTCCCCGGCCGTCCGGTCGGCCGTCCCCTCGCGCTCGTCGGCGAGGAACACGGGGCGGGTCATTGGCCGGTGAAGGTCTCGCGCAGGCGCTCGAAGAACCCCTGCTCGCGGTGGTGGGGCTGGACGTGCTCCTCGCCGCGGATCTCGGCGAGCTGCTCGAGGAGCTCGCGGGAGCGGGCGTCGAGCTTCGTCGGCACCTCGACCTCGATGTGGACGTGGAGGTCCCCGCGCCCGGGCCGCTGGAGGCGGCCGACGCCCAGCCCGTCGAGGACGATCTCCTCGTGGGGCTGGGTTCCGGGGCGGATCGTCACGGCGGTCGGCCCGTCGAGAGTGTCGAGCTGGAAGTCGGTCCCCAGGGCGGCGGTCGTCATCGGGATGGTGATCCACGTGTGCAGGTCGTCGCCGTGGCGGTCGAAGACCGGGTGTTTCTTCTCGCGGATGACGATGTACAGGTCGCCGGCGGGGCCCCCGCCGGGGCCGACCTCCCCCTGGCCGGTCTGCCTGAGCTGGACGTCGGAGGCGGCCCCCGCGGGGATCTCGACGCTCAGGGTCCGGGTAGTCCTGACCCTCCCGGTGCCCGAGCACTCGTGGCACGGGCTGGGGATCGTCGTCCCGTACCCCTGGCAGGCGGGGCACGGGGCCTGGGTCTGCATCCGCCCCAGGAGGGTGTTCTGCACCTGGACGACGACGCCACTGCCCCGGCAGTTGGCGCAGGTCGCGGGCTCGGTGCCGGGCTCGCACATGGAGCCGGAGCAGGCGTGGCACAGGACGTAGGAGGGGATCGTGATCTCCTTGACCCCGCCGAAGGCCGCTTCCTCGAGGGTGATCTCCAGCGCGACGCGCTGGTCCTTGCCGCGCTGGGTGCGCGACGGGGGTGCGGAGGAGCCGAATCCGGCGGAGAAGCCGCCGCCGAACATGGCGTCGAAGAAGTCCCCGAATCCGAAGCCCGCACCCTGGGCCCCGCCTCCGCGCAGGGCATCGGGGCCGCCGAGGTCGTACATCCGGCGTTTCTCGGGGTCCGAGAGGGTCTCGTAGGCGACCGACAGCTCCTTGAAGGCCTCCTCTGACTCCGGTCCGGCGTAGTCGGGGTGGAGCTGTCGGGCCTTCTTCCGGTAGGCCTTCTTGATCTCGGCCTGGTCGGCGTCGCGATCGACGCCGAGGATCTCGTAGTAGTCGTTCACTCGGGGCTTTTCCTCATCGGTGGGCGCACTCGGTCAGTGCGCGAGGTAGCGGGACAGGTAGGCGGCGACGGCGCGCACCGACGACATCGTGCGCGCGTAGTCCATGCGGGTGGGGCCGACGACCCCGAGGTGGGCCCGGGGCCCGTCGGAGGCGCCGTAGGTCCCGGTGACAACGGAGGCCTGGGCGAGCGCGTCGTGGGGGTTCTCCGCGCCGATCGTCACGCGGACGCCCTCGTCGGAGTCGAGTTCGGCGAAGAGCCGCATGAGGACGACCTGCTCTTCGAGCGCGTCGAGGACGGGGGCGATGTCGCGGAAGTCGACGGCCCCCCGGGCCAGGTTCGATATCCCGGCGATGGCGATGCGCGACGAGGCGGCGGGGCGCATGAGGTCGAGGAGCGTCTCGACGACGACGGGGATTCCTACGCGGGTGGGGGCCTGGGCGGCGAGCGCGTCGAGGGCGGGCCGCATCTCGTCGGAGGTCAGTCCCTCCCCCGCCTCGTTGAGCCGGGTCCTCAGATCGTCGAGGTCGTCGGGGTCGAGGTCGTCGAGGCCCTCAACGATGCGCTCGTGGACGAGACCGGCCTCGGTGATGACGATGACGAGGAGGCGCCCCGGGCCCATTTCGACGATCTCGACGCGGCGCAGCCTCTGGGCGTCGGGCGTCGGGTACTCGACGACGGCGACCTGCCGGGTGACTTGGGCGAGGAGGCGGACGGTGCCGGTGACGACCTCGTCGAGGTCGGTGCTGCGGGCGAGGAAGGATTCGACGGCCCGGCGCTCGGGGGCGCTCATCGGCTTGAGGGCGGAGAGCCGGTCGACGAAGACGCGGTAGCCCTTGTCCGTGGGGACCCTCCCGGCGCTCGTGTGGGGCTGGTAGATCAGGCCGGCCTCCTCGAGGAGGGCCATGTCGTTGCGGATGGTGGCCGAGGAGACGCCCAGGTCGTGGGATTGGGCGATGACCTTGGACCCGACGGGCTCACGGGTGTGGACGTATTCGCTGACGATGGCGCGCAGGACGTCGAGACGGCGCTCCTCGCTCATCTCGTCCCCCTTCCCGCCGGCTGCGGCCCGCGCCTGGCACTCGATTTATTCGAGTGCCAATCGTACTCCTCGTCGGAGGCCGGAGCGCGCCGATCGGCTATTCCAGGTCCGGTGCTGTGACGAAGTCGATGAGCTCCTCGACCCGTCCCAGCAGGGCCGGCTCGAGGTCCTTGTAGGTGCGCACGCGCGAGAGGATCCGCTTCCACCCGCGGGCGATGTCCGCCTGGGTGGCGTGGGGCCATCCGAGGGCGTCGAGGGTGCCGTGCTTGATGTCGGTACCGCGGGGGACATCCGGCCAGGAGGCCAGTCCGAGGCGCTCGGGCTTGACGGCCTGCCAGATGTCGACGTACGGGTGACCGACGACGAGGACGCCCCCGCCCCATCGCCGGGCGGCCGCCTCGGCGATGCGGGACTCCTTCGACCCGTCGACCATGTGGTCGACGAGGACGCCGGCGCGGACCGCGCCCGTCGGGCGGAACTCCTCGAGGACCTCCTCCAGCCGATCGACGCCGTCGAGGAGCTCGACGACGATGCCCGCTTCGGCTAGGTCGTCCCCCCACACGTGCTCGACGAGCTCGGCGTCGTGGCGTCCTTCGACCCAGATCCTGCTCGCCCGCGCGACCCGGGCCGGGCCTCTGGGGGCGGCGATGGACCCGGAGTTCGTCAGGGCCCTGCCTCCCGGCGTCGTTCTTGTCGGCCGGGCGCCCGCGGGCGGGGGGCCGACCGGGGGCAGGGCGATGATCGGGCGGCCGTCGAGCCAGAATCCGCCGCCCAGGGGGAAGGAGCGGCGGACCCCCCGCCGATCCTCCAACTCGACGAGGTGGATGCCGCCGGATTTCTCGACGCGGGTGACCGCTCCGACCCATCCGGAGGAGACGTCCTCGAGGACCATGCCGATCTCGACGCGGACGTCGCGCGAGCGGGGGCGCCGGGCGTTCGGCCCGTCGCGGTGGGGGTCCTCGCGAAGGACGTCGGCGCCGTAGGGGTCCAGGGGGGTGAAAGGCACCTGCTTACCCTAGGGGAGGCGCGCATCCGGGGCTCGCCACCCCGCCGGCCGCGCGCGGATCCGGGGATAGCCCTAACCGCGCCGCCTCGGCTCTAACGCACCCCGCCGGCCGCGCGCGGATCCGGGGGATCGGCCGAGTCCAGTCGCTCGTGCCCGGCCCCACCCCGCTGTCGCGTGCGCGCCGATCGGGGCGGGCCGGGGCGCGGCCGCCTACCGGCGGGAGCCGTCGCGGCGCATCCGCGAGTAGAGGGTGGCGACGATTCCGGCGAAGAGGATGACGCCGATCCACCGACCCGCGGCGGCGAACGACTCGGGGACGAGGGCGAGCGGGGCGTCGGACCCGGTGAATCCGACGATGCCGGCGTAGACGACCCCCCACAGGGACTCGCCGACGATGAGACCCGTGGCGACGAGCGTGCCGATGCGCCTGGCCCGTTCCGGATCGTCCTGCCGACCGGCCCACCGGTCGTGGAGCACCCCCAGGAGGGCGCCGATGGGGACCATCACGGTGACGGACATCGGCAGGTACATGCCCATCCCGACGGCCAGAGCCGGCAGGGACAGGTTCCTCGTCGTGCGCGTGAGGACCTCGTTGACGGCGATGACGACGGCCCCGATGAGGGCGCCGATCCCCAGGAGGCGCCAGTCGAGGTCCCCGCCGAAGACCCCCTCGATGAGACTGGAGATCAACGAGGCCTGGGGGGCGGCCAGCGCGTTGGGCCCGGCCCCGGGGGCTCCGACGAAGCCGAACGCGGTCTGCATGAGGTTGAGGACCGGGGGGATGATGATCGCCCCGAAGAGGACGCCGATGACGAGCGCGACCTGCTGCTTCCAGGGGGTCGCGCCGACGAGTTGACCGGTCTTGAGATCCTGGAGGTTATCGTTCGAGATCGTCGCGATCCCGAAGACGACGGCCGCGGTGAACAGCGTGTAGGCGACGAGGGCGGAGAGCTGATCGCCCTCGATGGTGCCGTGGACGGCCTTGACGACGAGGGCCGCGGCGATGGCGACGATGATGCCGACCCCGGAGATCGGCGAGTTCGACGCCCCGATGAGGCCCGCCATGTAGCCGCACACGGAGGCGACCGCCAGTCCCGTCACGAGGATGAAGAGCACGGAGATCGCGACGAGTCCGAGCCTGTGGTCGGCGAGCGCCGAGTCCTTGAGGAAGAGCCACAGGAGCACGCCGATGGGCGGCATCGAGGCGAGGGTCACGCCGATGACGACCCGGCCCGACAGGTCCTGCTCGGTCAGGGGCAGCGCTTCACCGGCGCTGCGCCGCGCCGAGGACGCCAGGGAGTCCCGGATGCCGCCGATGATCGGGACGATGAGCTTGATGAGCGTCCACACGGCGGCGACGGCGATGGCGCCGGCGCCCATGAGGCGCACCTGAGAGCGGAACGCCCCGGAGACCGCGTCGGCGAACGCCGCGGAGTCCCCCACCGGGACCGACCCCCAGGTCTGCATCGGCAGGAGGACCCCGTAGGAGATGAGGACGCCGACGATCATCGCGACGCCGACGCCCAGGCCGACGAGGTGGCCGATGCCGATGAGGGCGAGGGACAGGGAGCCGGAGAGCATCGTCCCCCCGGCGCCGACTTTGATGGTCGCGCCGATCTCGGTGCCGATCGCCCGGAGCGATCCGAGAACGGTGAAGGCCGTGGATGACAGGGCGCCCCAGATGATCGCCATGAGCCCGCGGTGGGATTCCTCGCCGGCCTCGGCGGCGTCCCCGACGCGCAGGACCTCGGCGGCGGCCACTCCCTCGGGGTAGGGCAGGTCGGATTTGGACACGAGGGCGCGTCGCAGCGGCACGGAGTACATGACGCCGAGGACGCCTCCCAGGGCGATGACGAACACCGACTGCCAGTAGGGGAAGCCCTGCCACCAGCCGACCATGACGAGGCCCGGCAGGATGAAGATGATCGCCGACAGGGTCCCGGCAGCCGAGGCGATCGTCTGGACGATGTTGTTCTCCTGGACCGTGTGGTCCTTGAAGGAGCGCAGGACCGCCATGGAGATGACGGCCGCGGGGATCGACGTGGCGAAGGTCAGGCCCGCCTTGAGCCCGAGGTAGACGTTCGCGGCGGTGAAGACGAGCGTGATGAGGCCGCCGATGCACACGCCCCGGAGCGTGAGCTCTTTGACGGAGGGGGCGGCGGCCTGGGTCGGGGCGGACATGCGCGGATCTTTCGTCAGGGACTGAGGACGCCTGTCAGGCTACGCCGATGTATCGCTGACGGCATCACGAGAGTGACCGAAGCCTTAGAATCCCATGGCCTCGCGAACGACGTGATCGGCGAGGAGCCTGCCCCGCAGCGTGAGGACGAGGCGCCCGACCCCGGCGGCCGCCGGGTCGACGAGGCCCTCCGCGACCATCCTCCCCACCGCCTCGGGGCGGGCGATCTGGGAGACGTCGACGCCCTCGGCGGTGCGCACGGCGAGCATCACCCGTTCGAGACGGCGCGTCCGGTCGTCGAGGACCTCCCCCGCGGCGCCCGGCGATCCGGCCCGCGCCCGGGCGGCGTACGCCCGGGGGTGCTTGACGTTCCACCACCGGTACCGCCCGACGTGGGAGTGGGCGCCGGGCCCCAGTCCCCACCAGTCCCAGTCCCGCCAGTACGCGAGGTTGTGGCGCGACGCGTGGGCGAGGTCGGCCCCGGCGTCGCCGCCCTCGCCGTCCGCGAGGCGGGCGAAGTTCGAGATCTCGTACCAGCGGTAGCCCGCCGCCCCCAGGGCGGCGTCGGCGGCCTCGTATTTGGCGGCCTCGTCGTCGGGGTCGGGGTCGACGAGCTCTCCTCGGGCGATGCGGGCCGCCATCCGGGTCCCCTCCTCGACGACGAGGGCGTAGGCGCTGATGTGGTCGGGGGCCAGGTCCAGGGCCGCGTCGAGGGAGGCCCGCCAGTCGTCGAGGGACTCGCCGGGCGCCCCGTAGATCAGGTCGACGCTGACGTCGAGGCCCGCGTCGCGGGCGGCGGCGACCACCTCGGGGACCCTCTCGGGGCGGTGCGTCCGATCGAGGATGGACAGGACCGAGGGGACCGCCGACTGCATGCCGAAGGACACGCGGGTCGCCCCGGCCCGCGCCAGGCGGGCGAGCCCGGCGGCGTCGACGCTGTCGGGATTGGCCTCGACGGTGACCTCGGCCCCGGCGGCGACGCCGAGGGTCTCGCGCAGTCCGTCGAGGATCTCGGCGAGCTCATCGGCGTCGAGGAGGGTCGGGGTCCCCCCGCCGAAGAACACGGTCGAGGCCGGTCGCGCGGGCAGCCCCGCGTCGGCGAGGACCCGGACGGCCGTGCCGGCCTCGGCGAGGACCGAGGGGGCGTAGGACCCGGGCTCGGCGCCGGGCCCGAATCCCGTCGTGTACGTGTTGAAGTCGCAGTAGCCGCAGCGCACCGAGCAGAAGGGGACGTGGACGTACACGCTCAGGGGGCGCCCGGCGTCGGCCTCGACGAGGGCGGGGTCGAGCCGCCCGTCGTCGGGCCAGGGCGTGCCCTCGGGCTGGGCGGGGCTCACGGGGCCTGCTCTTCTCCGGCCAGTGCCGACACGTCGATCGGCCGACGGGCGATGACCTGGGAGCAGGCCGTCATCACCGTCAACGAGGCGATCAGGGCGAGGAACGACGCTCCCCAACCCCCCGTCGAGGCCCGCAGCCAGCCGACCGCCACCGGTCCGACGGCGGCCGCGCAGTAGCCGACGGACTGGACGAAGGCGACGATGCGGCGGTTGACGTCGATATCCGGGGCGGCCTCGATGACGAGGGTGAAGAGCGCGGTGAACAGGCCGCCGTGCCCGATCCCGCACAGCGCCGACCACAGGGGCCACCACCCGTCGGCGAGCAGGAGCCCCACCGGCATCGACAGCCAGCATCCGCTGATGAGGAGGAGGACCCGCCCCGGGCGCCAGCCGAATCGCCCCGCCAGCAACGGCGGCACCAGGGAGCCGACGATCCCCGTGAGATGGAACACCGAGGAGGCCGCGCCGGCTGCGGCCTCGGTCATCGTGCGCAGCGACAGGAGCATCGTCGGCAGCCACGACGCGAACGAGAAGTAGGAGAAGGTGTGCCCGGCGAAGGAGACCGCCAGGAGCCACACGACGGGGGATCTCCACACCCGCCCGCTCCGGGAGGAGGCGGGGGGCTGCGGGCCCGGCGCCGACGGCGGGAACGCCCGGCGCCACGCGAGTCCGACGACGAGGATCGGGACGACGACCCACACGAGGGACGAGCCCCTCCACCCCAGGACGGCGGCCGTCGGCACGGCGGCGGCCGTCACCAGGGTGACCCCGACATTCGTCGACACCGTGTACAGGCCCGTCATCGTCGCGGCCCGACGGGCGAAATCACGGCCGATGATCATCGGGACGACGAGGTTGCCGACGGTGATCGCCAAGCCCATGAGGATCGTTCCGGCGAAGAGCGCTCCGACTCCTCCCGTCGAGCGCGCCACCGCCCCGACGGCCAGCAGGCCCAGGCACCCCACGGCGGCCCCGTCCGGACCGGTCCTGCGCACCCACGCCGATCCCATCGGCGTCAGGAGGCCGAAGCACAGGACGGGGGCCGCGGTCAGGGCGCCCTGGCCGACCCCGTCCATCGACAGCTCCGAGCCGATCCGGCCCAGCAACGGCGGGACGACGGCGATCGGCGAGCGCAGGAGCATCGCGAATCCCAGGAGGACGAGGGCCGCGACGAGCGCCTGACGGGCGGTGCGCCGATCCCGCGGGTCGACTCCCCCGCCCCGGACCGCAGCAGCCTCCCCGCCCCCGGTCATCGGGGCCCCGGCCCCGCGGGGTCGTCGCCGGGGCGCGCGCCCCCGCGCGGCAAGCGGATCGCGAGGACGTCGTGGACGGCCCGGCCCGCGTCGATCCCCCGGGTCTCGAAGTGGGTGACGACCCGCCCGGCGAAGCGGGGGGCGAACCCCCCGCGGCCCGGCTCGGGGTCGGCCGCATCCGGGCGCTCGCCCTCGTGGGGGTTGGCCAGCGGCGGGCAGTCCTCGACGACGTCGCGCATCTGCCACGCGTAGTCGTCCCAGTCGGTCGCCAGGCGCCACGCCCCGCCGTCGACGAGGACGCGCGCGGCCTCGCGGGCGAAGGGCCTCGACACGAGGCGGCGCTTGTGATGACGGGTCTTGCGCCAGGGGTCGGGGAAGAACGTCCACATCTCGTCGACGCTCGCCTCGTCGAGCAGATGGGGGATCGCCTGGGCGGCGTCGGCCTCGACGACCCGGATGTTCGACGCCCCCGCGTCCACGGCCTTGGAGATCAGCTTGGCGATGCCCGGGACCCACACCTCGAGGGCGAGGTAGTCGCGGTCGGGGTGGGCCGCGGCCGCGGCGACGAGCTGCTCGCCCGTTCCCGAGCCGATCTCGACGGTCAGCGGGGCGGACCTGCCGAAGAGGGCCGCAGGGTCGAGGCGGACCCCCTCGGCGACCGTCGTGTAGCCGATGCCGCGCTCGACCTCGACGACGTAGTCGCCGGCCCATCGCTCCCACGTGCGCCGCAGGTTCGCGGGCAGGTCCCGCGAGCGCCTCGTGAAGGACTTGGTGCGCGCGAGGTACACCTGCCCCTCGGGGGCCTCGCCGGCGCGGGAGGGGCGGGCGGGCACGCCGGGCGCGCTCACTTCTTGCCCGTGGGCACGTCGGACGTCAGGGCGGCGATGAAGGCCTCCTGGGGGACGTCGACCCGTCCGATGGACTTCATGCGCTTCTTGCCCTCTTTCTGCTTCTCGAGGAGCTTGCGCTTGCGGGTGATGTCGCCGCCGTAGCACTTGGCGAGCATGTCCTTGCGCAGTGCCTTGATGGTCTCGCGCGAGATCACGCGGGCGCCGACGGCGGCCTGGACGGGGATCTCGAACTGCTGGCGGGGGATCAGGTCCTTGAGGCGCTTGGTCATGCGCACCCCGTAGGCGTACGCCTGGTCCTTGTGGACGATCGCGCTGAAGGCGTCGACGCGGTCGCCGTTGAGGAGGATGTCGACCTTGACGAGGTCGGCGGTCTGGCTGCCGGACTCCTGGTAGTCGAGGGAGGCGTAGCCCCGGGTGCGGGACTTGAGCTGGTCGAAGAAGTCGAAGACGATCTCGGCCAGCGGCAGCTGGTAGTGGAGCTCGACGCGCTCCTCGGACAGGTAGTCCATGCCTTTCATCGTTCCGCGCCGCTCCTGGCACAGCTCCATGATGGTGCCGGTGAAGTCCGTGGGGGTCAGGATCGTCGCATTGACGACGGGCTCGTGGACCTCGGAGATCTTGCCCTCGGGGAAGGCCGACGGGTTGTCGACGCGCACGCTGGCGCCGTCCTCGGTGACGACCGTGTAGACGACGTTGGGGGCGGTGGCGATGAGGTCGAGGCCGAATTCGCGTTCGAGGCGCTCGCGGATGATCTCCAGGTGGAGGAGTCCGAGGAATCCGCAGCGGAATCCGAACCCCAGGGCGGCGGAGGACTCGGGCTCGTAGGTCAGGGCGGCGTCGTTGAGCTGGAGGCGCTCGAGGGCGTCGCGCAGGTCGGGGAAGTCGGTGCCGTCGACCGGGTAGATCCCGGAGAAGACCATCGGCTTGGGGTCCTGGTAGCCGGCCAGGGGCTCGTCGGCGCCGCGGACCTGGGCGGTGAGCGTGTCGCCGACCTTGGACTGGCGCACGTCCTTGACGCCGGTGATGAGGTAGCCGACCTCGCCTGCGCCGATGCCCTCCGCGGGGACGGGTTCGGGAGAGATGACGCCGATCTCGAGGAGCTCGTGGGTGGCGTTCGTCGCCATCATGCGCACGCGCTGGCGGGTCGACAGGGAGCCGTCGACGACGCGCACGTAGGTGACGACGCCGCGGTAGGTGTCGTAGACGGAGTCGAAGATCATCGCGCGCGTGGGCGCGTCGGGGTCTCCGTCGGGGGCGGGGACGACCTCGACGATGCGGTCGAGGAGCTCGGGGACGCCCTCTCCGGTCTTGCCGGAGACCCGCAGGACCTCGGACTCGTCGCAGCCGATGAGCTGGGCGACTTCGCGCGCGTACTTCTCGGGCTGGGCGCCGGGCAGGTCGATCTTGTTGAGGACGGGGATGATCGCCAGGTCGTTCTCCATGGCCAGGTAGAGGTTGGCGAGGGTCTGGGCCTCGATGCCCTGGGCGGCGTCGATGAGGAGGACGGCCCCCTCGCAGGCGGCCAGGGAGCGGGAGACCTCGTAGGTGAAGTCGACGTGTCCGGGGGTGTCGATCATGTTGAGGGCGTAGGGCTGGGAGTCGACGGCCCAGGGCATGCGCACGGCCTGCGATTTGATGGTGATGCCGCGTTCGCGTTCGATGTCCATGCGGTCGAGGTACTGGGCCCTCATCTCGCGCTGCTCGACGACGCCGGTGAGCTGGAGCATCCGGTCGGCCAGGGTCGATTTCCCGTGGTCGATGTGCGCGATGATGCAGAAGTTGCGGATGCGGGCCTGCTCGGTGTGCGCGGGGCGGATGAGCGCGCTGTGCGCCGGCATGGGGATGGGCACGGGTACCTCCATCGGACTGGTCGTCCCCATCGTCCCATTGTCGACGGCTCCGGCGCCAACCCGGGTGCTGACGGGTCGCGCACACCGGCGGGGGCCCGGCCCAACCCCTATCGAGAGTCTGCCCGCCGTCGTCGCGGGCGCCGGCGGGGGAAGCGCCCCCTGTTGCTACCCTGGCGGCATGTCGGTGTCGGATCTGTCGGCGAGCAGCCAGAACTACCTCAAGGCCGTGTGGACCCTGCGCGAGTGGTCGGACGAGCCGGTGACGGCCTCGACGCTCGCGGCTCGCACGGGGGTGCGCCTGTCGTCGGCCTCGGACGCGGTCCGCAAGCTCACCGATCGGGGGCTGCTCTCCCACTCCCCCTACGGGTCGGTGGAACTGACCGCCGAGGGCGAGCGCCTCGCCGTCGAGATGGTGCGGCGCCATCGCCTCATCGAGGCGTTCCTCGTCGAGGCCCTGGGGTATTCCTCCGACGAGGTCCACGCCGAGGCGGAGGTTCTCGAGCACGCCGTGTCGGACCTGCTCGTCGAGCGGATCGACGAGCGGCTGGGTCGTCCCGAGCGGGATCCGCACGGGGACCCGATCCCCTCTGAGTCCGGGCGGGTTCTTCTGCCGGCGACGATCCTCCTCGCGGATCTGGGCGTGGGGAGGCGGGGGCTGGTCGAGAGGGTCTCCGATTCCGATCCCCTGCTCGTGCGCTTCCTGGACGAGCGCGGTATCCGCTTCGGCGCCGAGGTCGAGCGGGTGGCCTCTCCCCCGTTCTCCGACACGATCGAGGTTCTCGCGCCGGCCTCGGCGGAGGCGTGCTCCCTGGGGGCGGCTGCGGCCCGGGCGGTGCGGGTGCGCCCCCTCGGCGACTGAGGCCCCGATCTCGCGCCGTCGTTCGGCCGGACCCCTCCCCGTCATCGGCCGGCATCGACGCCCGGCTCACCGTTCTCCCGCCCCTTCCCGATGGGCCCTGCGGACGACGGCGCCCCCGCCCGTGATGGGAGGCGGGGGCGCCGCGGCGCGAGCCCTCGTCGGGCCGCGGGTCCGTCAGCCCTCGTCGGACTCCAGTCGGGCGGCGATGGCGTCGTGGACGGCGCTGATCGCCTCGGGCAAGGAGTCGAAGGCGTCGAGGTGGGCCTTGCGGTGGGCCATCTCCTCGCGCCAGCGCGCGGTGTCGATGGTCAGGAGGCGCGCGAGGTCGTCCTCGGCGATGTCGAGGCCGTCGAGGTCGAGCTCCTCGACCGCGGGGACGACGCCGACGGGAGTCTGGACGCCGGCGGCTTTTCCGTCCTGGTAGTCGATGAGCCACAGGAGGGCGCGCAGGTTCTCCCGGTACCCGGGCCAGAGGAAGCGCCCGTCCTCGGGGTCGCGCTGGAACCAGTTGACGTGGGCGAAGACCGGCGGGGCGCTCAGGCGTCCGAGGACGTCGAGCCAGTGGGCGGCGTAGGCGCCCTCGGGGTAGGACATGAAGGGGCGCATCGACATGGGGTCGTAGCGCAGCTTGCCCTCGACGCCCTCGGCGGCGAAGGTCGCCTCGGCTCCGAGGGTGAGGCCGTCGTAGACGCCCTCGGCCGGGTCGGTCATCGCGCGGATCAGCGGTTCGCGGTCGCGGGTGCGCCCGCCGAAGATCACGGCGTCGATGGGGACGCCCGCGGGGTCGGCGATGTCGGGGGCGACGGTGGTGACGTTGGTCAGGGAGGTGGCGAAGCGGCTGTTGGGGTGGGCCCAGGGCGCGCCGATCTCGTCGCCGGTGCGCTCGTCGATGCGCGCGCCGGTCCAGTCGCACCAGCCGTCGAGGTCGGCCGGCGGCTCGGGGGTCTTGCCCTCCCACCAGACCTCGCCGGTGAGGGCGTTGTGGGCGACGTTGGTGAACAGGGCCCCCGATCCCTCTCGGATCGCGCTCAGGGCGGCGGGATTGGTCGTCTCGTTGGTGTCCTTGGCGACGCCGAAGACGCCGTTCTCGGAGTTCATGCCGTACAGGCGCCCGTCCTCGCCGACCCACAGCCAGGTGATGTCGTCGCCGTAGAACTCGACGCGATAGCGGTCGCCGAGGGCGTCGGGGGGCAGCGTCATCGCGAGGTTCGTCTTGCCCGAGGCCGAGGGGAAGCCGCCGCACACGTGGTAGGTGCGGCCGGTCTGAGTGTCGACGATGCCCAGGAGCATGAACTGCTCGGCGAGGAACTCTCCGGAGGTCCACCCGTCGTAGGCGGATTGGCGCAGGGAGTGGGCGATCTTGCCGAGCATCGCGTTTCCGCCGTAGGCCGAGCCGTAGTGGAGGATCAGGCGCTGGTCGGCGATGGTGGCGAAGAGCCGGGAGTCGGCGTCGGTGCCGTGGGCGATGGCGTCGAGGTCGCCGGTGACGTGGACGGCGCGCACGAAGTACGAGGGGTCGTCGAGCCCGTCGAAGAGGTCGAGTCCGACGCGGGCCATGCGGATCATCTGGAGGACGACGACGCGGTTGTCGGAAAGCTGGACGCCGGCGGCGTACTTGGCCAGGGGGGAGCCGGGGACGGCCATGAGGTACGGGATGACGTACATGGTCTTGCCCTCCAGGGCGCCGGTCATCTTCTCGCGCTGGGAGGCGACGACCTCGTCGGAGGGGCGCCAGTTGTTGTAGACGCCGCGATCGGCCGGGTCCGCGGTGGCGACGACGGTGCGCTCCTCGGAGCGGGCGGTGTCCTTGACGTGGGAGCGCGAGTAGTAGCGTCCGGGGCCGGCCGGGAGGATCTCCCCGGCGTCGAGGGCCTCGGCGAGGAGGCGCTCGTCGTCGGCGGCGCCGATGACCTCGATGCGCTCGGGTCGGGTGATGAGGGCCCATTCGCGGACGAAGTCGCGGATGGCCTCGTTGGAGACTCCGGCGTCGTCGAGCGCGCTGGTGATGGCGTCGTCGGTCATGTGTTTCCTCCTTGTGTCGGACGGGACCGGTTCGGCCCCGCTTCTGGACAGAACTCTAACTACGTTGGGGCGTAATCATGAATGACGTTGGTCCGTACTCGGCTTTTCCTCGCACCTCGTCACGTGCGAGAGCGCGCGTGCGCGCACGCCCTCGGACGATCGCCTACAGTCGTCTGCGTCTGCGATGCCGCGAACCGACGGCTCGACCGAACCTGTGGGAGGACTCATGGCCTCACCGAGCGAACGCCTGGTGGCCCTCGCGGTCTCAGTGCTGCGCGACCTCGTCGGAGCGAGCGCGAAGCCGCGCCCCCTCCGGGAGCGCGATCGCGATGGGCGCCCCCGTCCCGAGCCCCGCACGGCGCGCGCCGGCGCGGCGGAGCCGACGCCCACCGGGCAGCGGCGGATCCGTCAGGTCGAGGTCGCCGAGGCCCTGACCCACGCCCGGTACGCCCCGCAGGCCGATGGCGCCGCCGATCCCGGAGAAGTCGTGTGGACATGGGTCCCCTACGAGGAGGACGCGAGCCGCGGGAAGGATCGTCCGGTCGTCGTCATCGGGCGCGAGGGCCGGGGCGTGTACGTCGCCCAGTTGACGTCGAAGGATCACGACCGGGACGCCGCGCAGGAGGCCCGGTGGGGCCGGCATTGGCTCGACATCGGCTCGGGACCGTGGGATCCGCGGGGGCGCCCCTCCGAGGTCCGCCTGGACAGGGCCCTGTGGGTGCCGGTCGAGGAGGTCAGGCGCGAGGGCGCGGCGCTGCCGCGCGCGACGTGGGAGGCCGTCGTCGAGGCGATGCGGGCCCGCGCGTAGCGGACCGGCGGGGCCGGGGCCCGACCGCCTGGGCGTGAGCGCCTTCACTCCCGAAGGGCCGTGCGCGATTGGAGAGGACGCGGCGGTCGCTGGTATCGTTAGCGGTCGGACTCCCGCGCCTGGTCGGGCAGGGGGTCTGGTCTGAGCCGTTCACGGATGTCCCCACGTCCCAGTCCCGGCTCCGACACAGCCCTCACCGACCCTGTACGTTTTCCAATCAAGGAGTGACCCGACTGTGGCGAATATCAAGTCCCAGATCAAGCGGATCCGCACCAACGAGAAGCGCCGCGTGCGCAACCAGGCGGTGAAGTCCGAGCTCAAGACCCTGGTCCGCAAGACCCGCGAGGCCGTCGAGGCCGGCGACAAGGAGCAGGCCCTCGAGGCCCTGAAGGTCGCCTCGCGCAAGCTCGACAAGGCCGTTTCGAAGGGCGTCATCCACAAGAACCAGGCCGCGAACCGCAAGTCGAAGCTCGCCAAGCGCGTGTCGAAGCTCGGCTGACCGAACAGTCCTGTCGACGTCGGGCCGCCCCCAGTGGGGGCGGCCCGACGCGTTGTACGAGGACCGCGAGGCCCCGTTCAGGAGGTGAGCCGGCGGGTCGGCTTGTCAGCGGGCGCCGCGCAGTCGGCAGATCGTGATGACGGCCTTCTCGACGGCCCTGTGGGGGTCGCGCGACGCCCCTTTGGTCTCCTCGTCGGCGACGGCGAGCGCCCGGATCGCGCCGGCGAGCGATTGGTCGGTCCACCCGCGCAGCTCGCGCCTAGCCCGGTCGATCTGCCAGGGAGCCATCTTGAGCGCCCCGGGGCCCTTGGAGCCGGCGACTGAGACCTTCGCCAGGGCCCGGAACTTCATCGCCAGGGCGATGATGATCGGTTGGGGGTCGACCCCGGTGGCGTAGGCGTGGCGCAGGAGGGTCAGGGCCCGGGCCGTGTCCCCCAGGACGGCGGCGTCGGCGACGTCGAACCCGGTGGCCTCGATGCGGCCGGCCTGGTAGCGGCGGACGTCGTCGATGGTGATCCTCCCCTGGACGTCGGACAGGAGCTGGGACACGGCGGCGCACATCGAGCGCAGGTCGGAGCCGAGGGCGTCGACGAGGGCCTGCATGGCCTCGGCGTCCATCTGGCGTCGGGCGGCGCGCACGTCGGCGCGGACCAGGTCGAGCTTCTCGGAGTCCCGTTTGATCGGATCGGCCGGGATCACCGGCCATCGGGCCTTGGCGACGGCGTCGACGACCTTCTTGCCGCGGGCGTTGCCGCCGGGGTGGACGAGGAGGAGCCAGACGTCGTCGGCGGGATCGGCGATATAGGCGAGGAGGTCCTCGGCGAGGGCGTCGCTCATCGCCTCGAGATCGGGGACGATGATGAGCCTCGACTCCCCGAAGAGGGACGGGGAGGCGATGACGCCGAGTTGGCCGGACTGGTAGGAGGCGGCCGACAGGTCGGTGCGCTCGACGGCGGGATCGGCCTGGAGGGCCTGGGCGCGCAGGGAGTCGAGGGCGCGGTCGACGAGGACGCCCTCGGATCCCTTGACGAGGACGACGGGGGCGAGCCGGATCTCCACCGGGCCGCGGTCGGCCTGCTTCCTCGTCGGCATCTGTCCCCTCCGGATCGGTGCGCCCGGTACCGGGCCCGTCAGGGCACCAGTGTCCCACGCGCCTGCCTCGTCTGCGTCACCCGCGCCGGCCGGGGCCCCGCCCGTCAGTCCCGACTCCCGCGACCGCCGCGTCCCCTGTCGATCACGGCTCCGCGCGGCGTCGGCGCTCGGCGGCACGCCGCCTCCTGCGCGTCGCCGAGCCGACGAGGACGAGGACCGCCGCGGCGGCGTATCCCGCGAGAGCCCCGGCCGGCCCCCCGGGGACTTCGACCTCAGCCCCCGGCCATTCGGCGAGGGTTCGGGCCACTCCCGCCACCCATCCGGTGAACAGCGACGCGATCCCCGCGAGTGATTCGGCCGCGCCCGGCGCCACGGGCGAGACGAGGGCGCACGCCAGGGCGAGGATCGTCGCCGGGGCGACGGCGGGCCCGGCGAGGACGTTGGCGAGGACCGACCAGACCGGGGCGCGGTTGTCGAGGGCCAGGAGGATCGGCAGGACGCATCCCTGGGCGCAGACGGGCACCGCGATGAGGCCGACGAGGCGCCGGCAGGCCCTGCCCGGGGCCGTGTCGTCCCGGAGCCTCGCGTCCGCCCAGGCGGTCAGTCGGGCCGCCGGGCCGACGACCCCGGCGGTGGCGCCGACCGACAGGGCGAAGCCGACACTGCGCGACGCCCAGGGGCTCCAGACGAGGGCGGCGACGACCACGGCCGCCAGGGCCGTCATCGACTGCCCCGCCCGTCCCAGGGCGAGGCCGGCGACGCCGACGGCCGCGACCGCGACCGAGCGCAGGACCGACGGCTCGGGGCCGACGAGGGCGACGACTCCGGCGAGCACCACGAGGGTCGCCGGCGCCCGCCACGCGCGCCGGGACGGCAGGAGGTGGGTCACCGCCCCCAGGACGACGGCGATGTGGGAGCCGGAGACGGCGACCAGGTGGGTCAGGGAGGTGCGGCGCATCGCGGTCGCCAGGTCCCCAGTCATCGCCCGGTCGTCCCCGACCGCCATCCCCGCGACGAGGGCCCGCCCCTGGTCGGGAAGCCCGGCGCACGCCCGGACGAGCCCCGAGCGGGTCGCCCTCGCCCACGACTCCCATCCCTGTGGTCGTTCGATCAGTGTCTCCGCTTGCGCGCGGAGCTCGCCGATGAAGGGCGCGTCGGAGTGGAAGGAGGGGTCGACGCGCCCACGGACGCGCAGTCGGTCCCCGCGCGCGTAGGGCCCCCAGTCGCGCGCGCGGATCCGGACGAGGGCGCGCGAGGGCCGCCGCAGGCCCGACCCGTCGACGACGGCGAAGACCCTGGCGTCCGCGGAGAAGAAAGAGGCGTCGATGGGGCGCCCGCCCGGCGCGGGGTCCCCGGCCAGCTCGACGAGGAGGTCCAGGCCTCCCCCGCCCGCGGCGGCGACGACGGCGGGGTCGGCGTCGTGGCGGGCGCGGGCAGCCGCCCCCGTCAGGGCGCAGCACAGGGCGACGGCGCAGGCGAGGGCGGCGGCCATCCGGACGGATCCTCCCGGCGTCAGAGCGTGAGCGCCTCCGCGGGGCCCGCGCCCGGCCGTCGCCCACGCGCACAGGACGAGGCAGACGACGGCCAGGCAGGCGCCGATCCACAGCGACGCCCTCCCGTCGACGAGCGGGGACGTGGTCGTCCACGACGCCGCCCACCCCAGGCACGCGGCGGGGACGAGGCGCAGGTCGATCATGTCGGGAACGGGGCGCGGCGGGGTCATGGGCAGGCCCCCGCCCCGATCCGCTCGACGAGGGCCGGTCCGATCCCGGGGACGTCATCGACGTCCCCGACCGACGCGAAGGGCCCGTGCGCCTCCCGATGGGCGACGATCCGGGCTGCCAGGGCCGGCCCGACTCCGTCGAGGGACTCGAGGGCGGCGGCGTCGGCCGTGTTCAGGTCGACGCACGGAGCAGGCGCCCCTCCTACCCCGCCTCCCGGGGCGCTCGGCGCGGCGCCCTCCTCGCCGGCCGTGGGGACGACGATCTGCTCCCCGTCGACGACCGGCCGGGCGAGGTTGATGGCCGCCGTGTCCGCCTCGGGCAGGGCTCCCCCGGCCGAGGCGATCGCGTCCTGCGCCCGGGACCCGGGGGGCAGCCGGACGACGCCCGGCGCGGCGACCGCCCCGACGACGTGGACGACGATCCCCTCGGCGCCGGACTGCTCGGCGGCAAGCGGTTCCCCTCGCGGCGATGGGGGCGCCGGGCCCCGGTCCCGGGCCGTCGGCTCCGCCGCGTCCTCGCCCGCCGAGTGCGGGGCGTCGGCGACGGGCTCCCCAGGTGCTCCCGACAGGCGCCACAGGGACAGGAGGCAGAGCCCGGCCACGACGGCCAGGAGCACCATCACGGACCGCGCCGAGGGGAGGAGCCGATGGATCCGGTCCGGCCGAGGGGCGGCCGACGGGGAGGAGTCGTAGACGGCGCGCGTCAGGGCGCGCAGCCTGATCCTCGTCGCTCGATCCATGCGGGCACAGTAGGACGCGGGCCGCCGACACGACGAGCGGGTCCCGGCCCCCTGTGGATCGAATGGGCCCACCGCCGCCTGTGGAGGCCACTGCGGCTGCGCAGTCAATCGGCCAGATCGTCGATGAGGACCGCCCCTGTGAGCGGACCCGCCCCGCGAGCACCGCGCATCGCCCGCGAAGAGGGCGAGCCTCCGGTTCTTGCCCGTCCGCCCCGGCGTCGGGCGCCGCGGCGGCCCCGTGGGGCCAGACTCCTCTAGGATCGTCCCAGCACCACCGACCCGAGGGGAACACGATGAGCGAGGACATCGAGGAACTGCGCGCCCAGCTCGCCCAGGCCGAGGCCGAGGCGAAAGCCGCCCAGGCCGAAGCGGCCCAGGCCAAAGCGGAGGCCCTCCGGGCCCGGCTCGCCGCCGCCGACCACGCCTCGGCACCCGCTGGGGACTCTTCCGCGAGCGCGGATCCCGCGCCCCAGGACCCGGCGCCCGTCCCGGAGCCCCACGCCCCCCTGTCCCCGTTCGCCGAGGGGATCCGCGGCGCCTACTCCTTCGAGAGGCCCTCGATCACCCTCGGCGCGCTCATCGAGGACGGCGCCCGGCTGCCCGGCGTGACGACCTCGATGCCCCTGTCGACGGTCAACCGCCACCTGCTCGTCGCCGGCGCGACCGGCACCGGGAAGACCCGCACCCTCCAGCTCCTGACCGAGGGTCTGTCCGCGGCCGGCTCGTCCGTCGTCCTCTGCGACGTCAAGGGCGACCTGACCGGCTTGTCCGAGGCCGGCTCCCCCTCGGACAAGCTCCTGGCCCGCACCTCGGCGAACGGGCAGGCGTGGGCGCCGGACTCCTTCCCCCTCGAACTCCTCGACCTGGGAGGGCTGTCCGTCCAGTTCCCCGGCACCCCGATCCGCGCCCGCGTCTGCGACTTCGGCCCGATCCTCCTGTCACGCGCCCTTGGCCTCAACACCACTCAGGAGCAGGCCCTCCAGCTCGTGTTCTCCTGGGCGGACGAGCGAGGCCTGGAGCTCGTCGATCTGGCGGACCTGCGCGCCGTGATCTCGTTCTTGACCAGCGCCGACGGGAAGGCCGAGCTCGAGGGGATCGGCGGGGTCTCCAAGGCCACCGCCGGCGTTATTCTGCGCACCCTGACCGCCCTCGAGTCCCAGGGAGCCGATCGTTTCTTCGGCGATCCCGGATTCGACACGGCCGACCTGCTGCGCGTCGACGCCTCCGGGAAAGGGGTCGTCTCCCTCCTGGGCGTCGGCGACATCTCCTCCCGCCCGGCCCTGGTGTCCGCGGTCATCATGTGGCTCCTCGCAGACCTCTTCTCCACCCTCCCCGAGGTCGGCGATCCCGACAGGCCCCGCCTCGTCTTCTTCTTCGACGAGGCCCACCTCCTCTTCGCCGACGCGACGAAGGAGTTCCTCCGCCAAGTCGTCCAGACCGTCCGCCTGATCCGTTCGAAGGGGGTCGGCGTCGTCTTCGTCACCCAGACCCCCAAGGACATCCCCTCCGATGTCCTCGCCCAGCTGGGGTCGCGCATCCAGCACGGGCTGCGGGCCATCACCCCGGAGGACCACAAGAAGCTCAAGGCCACCGTCCAGACGTTCCCGCAGACCGACCTCGTCCTCGACGAGGTCCTGACGAACCTGGGCACCGGCGAGGCCGTCGTCACCGTCCTCGGGGAGGACGGCCGCCCCACCCCGGTGGCGCCGACGGCCCTGTGGGCCCCGGCTTCCGTCATGGGGCCGGCGACCGAGCAGACGATCGCGCGCCTGAACGCCTCCTCGTCGCTGATGCCGCGCTACGCCGACGCCGTCAACCCCGAATCGGCCGAGGAGAAGCTCGCGGCGCGCGCCGCCCTCGCCGAGGAGGAGCGCCGCCGGGCCGAGGCCGCCGAGGCCGCACGCAAGCAGGCCGAGAAGGACGCAGCCGACCTGGAGAAGCGCCTGGCCAAGGAGCGCGCGGCGGCGGCCAAGGAGGCCGAGCGGGCCGCCCGCGACGCCCAGAGGCAGCGGGAGAAGGAGGAGGCCGCCCGGCGCAGGGCCGCCGAGCGGCGCACCCGACAGGTCGAGTCCGTCCTCGGGTCGGTTCTGCGCACCGCGGGCCGCGAGATCACCCGGTCGATCTTCGGCACCCGCAGGCGCTAGGGGCGGCGGGCCGGCATGCCCCGGCTCGGCGCCCGCAGACGCGGGTGGCCGGACGCTCCGACGAACCCCTCCCCCATCGGGTTAGATTGGCCCATGCGGGACCTGGTCAGGACCCATCACGACGAGGAGCGGAAATGCGCATCGGATTCATCGGCGCGGGCCACATGGCCGCGGCCATCGCACGGGGAGCCGTCTCAGCGGGGCTTGCGGCATCGGATCTGACGTTCACGAGCCTGAGCGGGGACTCCGCCCAGCGCCTGGCGGACGAGCTCGGCGCCCGGACCGCCCGTTCGAACGGCTCGCTCGCCCACCAGGTCGACATGCTCGTCCTGGCCGTCAAGCCCGGCGTCCAGCCCGCGGTCATCGAGCAGGTCTCCCACATCGTCCGCGATCGCCCCGAGATGTTCGTCGTCTCGCTGGCCGCCGGGCGCACCCTCGACGCCATCTCCGACGACTTCGGGGCCCGAGTCCCCCTCGTCCGCGTCATGCCCAACGTCAACGCCCAGATCGGCCAATCGATGAGCGCGATCTGCGCGGCCGGCGCCTCCGAGGAGCAGATCGAGGCCGTCGCCTCGCTGATGGCCTCCGTCGGCTCCGTCGCCCGCATCGCGGAGCGGGATTTCCCCGCGTTCCAGGCCATCGCCGGCTGCTCGCCCGCGTGGGTGTTCCAGATCATCGAGGCCCTCGCGCGCGCCGGGGTCAAGCACGGCCTGACGAAGGCCGCGGCCACCCAGTTCGCGGCCCAGTCCGTCCTCGGGTCGGCGGGACTCGTCCTGGCGGCGAGCCGCGACGGGGAGATCCCGTCCCGGCTCATCGACCAGGTGTGCTCCCCCGGGGGCACGACGATCGCGGGCCTCCTCGCCGCCGAGGACGCCGGACTGTCCTCCGCCCTCGTCGCCGCCGTCGATGCCGCGGTCGCGCGGGACGCCGACCTCGCCTGACCCGACGCCCGTCCCGTACCATCGCCTCGGCCCCGCGCTCCCGCGCGGACCGCCCGCTGCCGTCACACGATCCAGGAAGCCATGAACGCCGTCCTCCTCTCCGTCATCGTCATGCTCGTGCTCTCCGTCGCTCGGGTGCACGTCGTCATCTCCCTCTTCGTCGCCGCCCTCCTCGCGGGCCTGACCGCGGGGATGGGTCTGGAGGGGACGATGGTCGCCTTCCAGGACGGCCTGTCCGGGGGCGCCCGGATCGCCCTGTCGTACGCGCTCCTCGGGGCGTTCGCGATGGCCGTCGCCCACTCGGGCCTGCCCCGACTCCTCGCGGACTGGCTCATCGGCAGGACCGGGGGCTCCGACGGGGCCTCCGGTCGCGCCGCGCGCTGGACCCGCTGGGGGATCCTCGGCGGCACCGTCGCCATGGGCGTCATGGCCGAGAACGTCATCCCCATCCACATCGCCTTCATCCCCCTGCTGATCCCCCCGCTCATCGGCGTGATGACCGCCTTGCGGATGGACCGTCGGGCCGTCGCCTGCGCGATCACCTTCGGCGTCGTCACCGCCTACATGTTCCTGCCCGTCGGATTCGGCCGGATCTATCTGCACGACATCCTCTTGAAGAACATCGAGGACGCGGGCATGGACCTGACGGGGGTGTCGCCGGTCTCGGCGATGGCGATCCCCGCGGCGTCGATGCTCGTCGGCCTGCTCATCGCCCTGTTCTTCTCCTACCGCAGGCCCCGCGACTACGCGGTCGTCGACGGTGAGTTCTCGCGCCGGACGGACGAGCCCGTCGAGATGCGCAAGGTGTGGGCGGCGGTCGTCGCCCTCGTCGCCTGCTTCGTCATCCAGACGTGGCTGACCCTCATCGGCACTGAGGCGGACCCGCTCCTCGTCGGCTCGCTCGTCGGCCTGTGCCTCCTCCTGTTCATGCGGGTGGTCCCGTGGGCCAGGGCCGACGACGTCTTCACCGGCGGGATGAAGATGATGTCCCTCATCGGCCTCATCATGATCACCGCCCAGGGGTACGCCTCGGTCCTCAAGGCGTCGGGGGACATCGACCCCCTCGTCCAGCACACGGCGGACCTCTTCGCGGGCTCCCGACTCGTCGCCTCCTTGGCGATGCTCCTCGTCGGGCTTGTCATCACCATGGGCATCGGCTCGTCGTTCTCGACGCTGCCGATCATCTCGGCGATCTACGTGCCGCTGTGCGCCTCCCTCGGCTTCTCCCCGCTGGCGACCGTGGCCCTCATCGGCACCGCCGGCGCCCTGGGCGACGCGGGGTCGCCGGCCTCGGACTCGACGCTCGGCCCGACGACCGGCCTGAACGTCGATGGCCAGCACGATCACATCCGCGACACGGTGATCCCGACGTTCCTCCACTTCAACGTCCCCCTCCTCGTCGGCGGGTGGCTCGCGTCGATGGTCCTGTGACGCCGACCGCTCCGGGTGTGGACGGAGGCGGCACCTCCTCCTAGTACGCTGGGCGGGTACAGGTCCACGACTCGGATGGAGAGCACACGACATGGCACAGCGCCCCGACATCACCCCCACGACCGTCGCCCCTCCGCAGGTTCCCGATCGGGTCGGGGCCGAGGGCCTGGAGGCCAAGTGGGGCGAGCAGTGGGATGCTCAGGGGACCTACGCCTTCGATCGGACGGCCGATCGGGCCGACGTCTACTCGATCGACACTCCTCCGCCGACCGTCTCGGGCTCGCTGCACGTCGGCCACGTCTTCTCCTACACGCACACCGACGTCATCGCCCGCTACCAGCGGATGACCGGGAAGTCCGTGTTCTACCCGATGGGCTGGGACGACAACGGCCTGCCGACCGAGCGCCGCGTCCAGAACTACTACGGGGTCCGCGTCGACCCGACCCTGCCCTACGTCGAGGGCTTCGTGCCGCCGCACGAGGGCGGTGACGGCAAGTCGATCAAGGCCCGCGACCAGCAGCCGATCTCGCGCAAGAACTTCGTCGAGCTGTGCGAGCGCCTGACCGTCGAGGACGAGGCCCAGTTCGAGGCGCTGTGGCGCCACCTGGGCCTGTCGGTCGACTGGACGCAGAACTACCAGACGATCGGGCGGCGCGCCCGCAAGGTCGCCCAGGCCGCCTTCCTGCGCAACCTCGCGCGCGGCGAGGCCTATCAGGCGGAGGCCCCGGGCCTGTGGGACGTGACCTTCCAGACGGCGGTCGCCCAGGCCGAGTTGGAATCCCGCGAGTACCCGGGCTTCTACCACCGCATCGCCTTCCACCTGACGGATGCGGACGCCGCGGCTCGCGCCGCTGCCGCCGGCGCGCCGGTCGAGGACGGCGTCGACGTGTGCATCGAGACGACCCGTCCCGAGCTGCTCGCCGCCTGCGTCGCCCTCATCGCCCATCCCGATGACGAGCGCTACCAGCCCCTGTTCGGCACGACGGTCGCCTCGCCGGTCTACGGCGTCGAGGTGCCGGTCCTCGCCCACCCGGAGGCGGAGATGGACAAGGGCGCGGGCATCGCGATGTGCTGCACCTTCGGCGACACCACCGACATCGACTGGTGGCGCGACCTGGGGCTGCCGCTGCGGGCGATCCTGCGCAAGGACGGGCGCATCCAGGGCGACGTCCCGGAGTGGATCGTCTCCGACGAGGGCGCCGCCGCGTTCGCCGAGATCGCCGGGAAGACGACGTTCTCGGCCCGGGAGGCGGTCGTCGAGAGGCTCCGCGCCTCGGGCGAGCTGCGCGGCGAGCCGACGAAGACGCTGCGTCAAACGAACTTCTTCGAGAAGGGCGACAAGCCCTTGGAGATCGTCACGTCGCGCCAGTGGTACATCCGCAACGGCGGGCGCGAGTGGACGAACCCGGCGACGGGCGGGGACCTCAACGCCGAGCTCGTCGAGCGCGGGCGCGAGCTGGATTTCCACCCGGACTTCATGCGGGTGCGCTACGAGAACTGGGTGACGGGCCTGAACAACGACTGGTTGATCTCGCGCCAGCGCTTCTTCGGGGTCCCCTTCCCCCTGTGGTACAGGGTCCGCGAGGACGGCGAGGTCGATTACTCCGACATCCTCACGCCCTCGGAGGACTCGCTTCCCGTCGACCCGTCGACGGACGCCCCCGAGGGGTTCACGGAGGATCAGCGCGGCGAGCCCGGCGGTTTCGTCGGCGAGCTCGACATCATGGATACGTGGGCGACCTCTTCCCTGTCGCCGGAGCTGGCGTGCGGTTGGCTCGACGACGAGGATCTGTTCTCCCGCACGTATCCGATGGATCTGCGCCCCCAGGGCCAGGACATCATCCGCACGTGGTTGTTCTCCACCGTCGTGCGCGCCCACCTGGAGTTCGGCGCCCTGCCGTGGCGGCACGCGGGCATCTCCGGGTGGATCCTCGACTCCGACCACAAGAAGATGTCGAAGTCGAAGGGCAATGTCGTCACCCCCATGGGACTGCTCGACACGTACGGTTCGGACGCCGTGCGCTACTGGGCGGCGTCGGCGCGCCTGGGGCTGGACCCGGCGTTCGACGAGTCGCAGATGAAGATCGGGCGGCGCCTGGCGATCAAGGTGCTCAACGCCTCGAAGTTCGCGCTGACGATGGGCGGGGAGGGCGTCGCCCTCGACCTGGATCCGTCGCATGTGACCGAGGCCCTGGACCGCTCGGTCCTCGCCGAGCTGCGCGAGGTCGTCGCGTCGGCGTCGGCGTCGTTGGCGTCCTACGATCACGCGCGGGCCCTGGAGGTCACCGAGTCGTTCTTCTGGACGTTCTGCGACGACTACCTGGAGCTGGTCAAGGAGCGCGCGTACAACCGCGAGGGCGCGTGGTCGTCCGAGCAGGCCAGGTCCGCTCGCGCGGCGCTGGCGATCGTCATCGACACCGTGGTCCGCCTCTTGGCGCCGTATCTGCCGTTCGTCACCGAGGAGGTGTGGAGCTGGTACCGGCCCGGCTCGGTGCACCTGGCGGCGTGGCCGACCGTCGAGGCCCTCGACGAGGCGGGCGGGCAGCGGGAGGTCCTGGCGGCGGCGTCGGGCGCTCTCATCGCCCTGCGCCGCGTGAAGTCGGAGGCGAAGGTCTCCCCGCGCACCCCGTTCCTGTCGGTCACCGTCGAGGCCCCCGAGTCCCATCTCGACGCCCTGGCGACGGTGGTCGCGGACCTGGAGGCGGCCTCGAAGACGGTGCCGGGGGCCCTGGTGCTGACGGCGGCGGGCGATTCGGACGATGCCGATCAGGCGGCCCGCGTCAGCCTCTTCGAGTTGGGCGAGGCCCCGGCGAGGAAGAAGGGCTGATCCGTCGGATCGTGCGCCCGCGGGGCGTCCATGAGGGACTCCCCGCCCCGATTCTTCTCATCGCATAGGCGCGCCCTGCGGGGTTAGCCTGGACGCGGACCGATGACCGACCCGGATAGGAGCGACGATGAGCAGCGAAGACACCACCGACCGCGCCGAGTGGCCGACCGACGAGACACCCGCCCCGGCCGTCCCGCAGGAGGGGGCGGGCGCCGACGAGGAGGTGGGCACGACTGCCCTCGAATGGCACGCCCCCACCCTCGTGCGCATCGACGAGTCGACGACGATCCCCCTCCTGCTCAAGCAGCGCGTCCAGCGCTCGGCGCGGCGCCCCCTGATCCTGCGCAAGCAGTCCCTGTCGAACACGTGGCAGCCCGTTTCCGCCCGCACCTTCTACGAGGAGGTCCAGGCCGTGGCGGCGGGCCTCATCGGGATGGGCCTGGAGGCGGGCGCTCGCGTCGCCATCATGTCGCGGACCCGGTACGAGTGGACGCTCCTCGACTTCGCCTGCTGGAGCGCCGCCCTCGTCCCCGTCCCCATCTACGAGACGAGTTCCATCGACCAGATCGAATTCGTCCTGACCGACGCCGACGTCGACCTCGTCGTCGCCGAGACCGTGACGATGGCCGAGCTCGTGCGCGCCGCCGCCCAACGCTGCGGACGCGACCGCCTGACCGTCCTGTCCCTCGACTCCGAAGCCGTCGAGACCATCACCGACACGGGAGCGACCGTCGCCCGAGCCGAGGTCGCGGCCCGCACCGAGTCCCTGACGACCGCGTCGATCGCCACCATCGTCTACACGTCGGGCACGACCGGGGCGCCGAAGGGGACGGTCCTCAACCACGGCAACTTCACCGAGCTGTGCGTCAACTCGCACGCGTGGATGCCCGAGATCGCTATGCACGACGGGTCGCGCCTGCTCCTGTTCCTCCCCCTGGCCCACGTCTTCGCCCGATTCCTCCAGGTGTTCCAGCTCACCGGGCACGGCGTCCTCGGCCACGTCCCGAACATCAAGTCGCTCCTGCCCGACCTGGCGTCGTTCCGCCCGAGCTACCTCCTCGTCGTCCCGCGCGTCCTGGAGAAGATCTACAACTCCGCGGACGCCAAGGCCTCGCGCGGCGCGAAGAAGAAGGTGTTCCGCTGGGCCGCCCAGGTCGCCATCGACTACTCCCGGGCCCTCGACACGCCCGAGGGCCCGTCCCAGGCGCTCAAGGCCCAGCGCGCCCTCGCCGACCGCCTCGTGTACCAGACGATCCGGGGGCTCGTCGGGGGCAACGCCGAGTACATCATCTCCGGCGGCGCCCCCCTGGCCCCCTGGCTCGCCCACTTCTACCGGGGGATCGGCATCCCCGTCCTCGAGGGCTACGGCCTCACCGAGACGGTCGGCCCCGTGTCCGTGTCGACTCCCCGCCTGGCGAAGATCGCGACGGTCGGCCCTCCCCTGCCGCCGATGTCGGTGAAGATCTCCGACGAGGGCGAGGTCCTCCTCATGGGGCCGTCGATCTTCGTCGGCTACCACCATGATCCGGAGGCCACCGCCCGCGCGTTCACCGAGGACGGGTGGTTCCGCACGGGCGACCTCGGCTCCCTCGACCGGGACGGGTACCTGCGGATCACCGGCCGCGCCAAGGAGATCATCGTCACCGCCGGCGGCAAGAACGTCGCTCCCGCGGCCCTGGAGAACCACCTGCGCGCCCACCCGCTCATCAGCCAGGCCCTGGTCGTCGGCGATCAGCGTCCGTTCATCGCGGCCCTCATCAGCCTCGACGCCGAGATGCTCCCGACGTGGCTGCACGCCCGGGGGCTGCCGTCGATGTCGGTCGGCGAGGCCGCGACGAACATCGAGGTCCTCGCCTCCTTGGAGAAGGCGGTCGAGGCGGCGAACACCCACGTGTCGCGGGCCGAGTCGATCCGCAAGATCAAGGTGTTGACGACGGACTTCACGGAGGCGAACGGCCTGCTCACCCCCTCGTTGAAGGTCAAGCGCACTACGGCTCTGGAGCGCTTCGCCGCCCAGATCGACGAGATCTACGGCGGGCCGCTCGAGGAGTCGGGGCGCTAGCGGTTCATCGGCCGGGCGGCTGCGCCGTCGTCGGCGGCGTCCGGGCGCTCGCGTCAGGAGTCGGAACGGTATTCGGCCCGAATCGCCTCGTGGTGGCGGATCACCTCGGTCACCATGAACGCGAGGAAGGTCTCGGCGAAGTCGGGGTCGAGGCCGGACTGGGCGGCCAGGGCCCGCAGGCGCTCGACCTGCCGGGCCTCGCGGGCGGGGTCGGCGGGCGGCAGGCCGAAGGCGGCTTTGATGTGCCCGACCCGCTGGGTGCAGCGGAAGCGCTCGGCGAGGATGTGGACGAGGGCGGCGTCGATGTTGTCGATGGTGCGGCGGGCCTCGGCCAGTTCGGCGGGCACGTCGACCCCCGCGGGGTCGGCTGGGCCCGCGACCTGCGCGTCGTTCATCGTGGGGCTCCCTGGCTCAGGCGGTGAGGACCTCGGCGGAGCGCTCGGCGTACAGCTCGGCGGCGCCGGTGCCGGCGACGTGCTCGGCGGTGATGACGACGCGGGCGACGTCGTCGCGGCTGGGCAGGTCGAACATGAGGTCGGAGAGGGTCTGCTCCATGATCGACGAGAGGCCGCGGGCGCCGGTCTTGCGCTCGTTGGCCTGGGAGGCGATCGCCATGAGCGCCTCGCGGGTGAACTCCAGGTCGATGCCGTCGAGTTCGAAGAGGTGCTGGTACTGGTGGACCAGGGAGTTGCGGGGCTCGGTGAGGACGCGCACGAGGTCCTCCTCGGTGAGCTCCTTCGTCGAGGTGAGGATCGGCAGGCGTCCGATGAACTCGGGGATCATGCCGAACTTGTGGAGGTCCTCGGCGGTGATCGCCTCGTAGAGGTCGCCCATTTCGGCGGCGGACTTCAGGTCGGAGCCGAATCCGGTGGAGCGTTGGCCCAGGCGGGCTTTGACGATCTCCTCGATGCCGGCGAAGGCGCCAGCGGCGATGAACAGGATGCCGGAGGTGTCGATTTCGAGGAACTGCTGATGGGGGTGCTTGCGCCCGCCCTGGGGCGGGACGGAGGCGACGGTGCCCTCGATGATCTTCAGGAGGGCTTGCTGGACGCCCTCGCCGGAGACGTCGCGGGTGATCGAGGCGTTCTCGCCTTTGCGGCCGATCTTGTCGATCTCGTCGACGTAGATGATGCCGCGCTCGGCCTTCTTGATGTCGCCGTCGGCCTCTTGGATGAGGCGCAGGAGGATGTTCTCCACGTCCTCGCCGACGTAGCCGGCTTCGGTCAGGGCGGTGGCGTCGACGATGGCGAAGGGCACGTGGAGGAGGCGGGCGAGGGACCGGGCGAGATGGGTCTTGCCGGTGCCGGTGGGGCCCAGGAGGAGGATGTTCGACTTGGTGCCGAGCATGTCCTCGTCATTGCCGGCCTCGCGCGAGCGCACGCGCTTGTAGTGGTTGTACACGGCGACGGCGAGCGCCCTCTTGGCGCGGTCCTGGCCGATGACCCACGAGTCGAGGAAGTCGTTGATCTCCCGGGGCTTGGGCAGGGGCGTGGCGGCCGTCTGGGCGGGCTGATCGCCGAGCTCCTCCTCGATGATCTCGTTGCACAGGTCGATGCATTCGTCGCAGATGTACACGCCGGACCCGCCGATGAGCTTGCGGACCTGCTTCTGGCTCTTCCCGCAGAAAGAGCACTTGAGCAGTTCCGCTCCGTCGGTGAGCCGTGCCACTCGGGCCTCCATCGTTTACTCGTCGACACCCCGTTTCGGGCATCATCACAGGGGTCAGGATATTGCAGGCGAGTTCGGTCCGCCATTGGGCGCGCGGCAGCGTCGCATCGACGATGCATGCCGGTACTTCCACGCCATTGGCAGAGCGCGAGGCGTGCGAGCGCCCCCATCTACTCCTCACCTCATTCGCCCATCCCCCACACGTGATTCTCAGCCTGGACCGATGGTACCCGCCCCTGGTCGAAACACAGATCGCTCCCCGCCACCGACGTGGACGGGGAGCGATCGTCGATCCGAGGTCAGGCCCCCTTGCGGGAGTCGAGGACCTGGTCGATGAGCCCGTACTCCTTGGCCTGGGCGGCCGTGAGGATCTTGTCGCGCTCGATGTCGCGCCGGATCTGCTCGACAGGGGTCCCCGAGTGGCGCGAGAGCGTGTCTTCGAGCCACAGGCGCATCCGGTCGATCTCGTCGGCGACGATCTGGATGTCCGAGGCCTGCCCGTGCATCCCCTCCATCGCGGGCTGGTGGATGAGGACGCGCGCGTTGGGCAGGGCCAGGCGCCGACCCGGGGAGCCGGCCGCGAGGAGGACCGCCGCGGCGGAGGCCGCCTGTCCCAAGCACACCGTCTGAATGTGCGGCTTGATGTACTGCATCGTGTCGTAGATCGCGGTCAGCGCCGTGAAAGAGCCGCCGGGGCTGTTGATGTACATCGTGATGAGCGAGTCCGGGTCCTGGGACTCGAGGACGAGGAGCTGGGCCATGACGTCGTCCGCGGAGGCGTCGTCGACCTGGACGCCGAGGAAGACGATCCGGTCCTCGAAGAGCTTGGCGTAGGGGTCCTGGCGCTTGAACCCGTAGGCGGTGCGCTCCTCGAAGCTCGGCAGGACGTAGCGGGCCTGGGGCATCTGGCGCGCGACTGCCTCGAAGTAGGGGGCGGTGCTCATCGGTTCTCTCCGTCCTGGTGGGTGCCGATCTCCTGGGGGGATTCGATGACGCGGTCGACGAACCCGTAGTCGAGGGCCTCGTAGGCGCTGAACCAGTGGTCGCGGTCGGCGTCGGCCTCGATCTGCTCGACGGACTTGCCGGTGCGCTCGGCGGTGATCTCGGCGAGCTCCTTCTTCATCTTGAGGATGAGGTCGGCGTTGATGCGGATCTCCGTGGCCGATCCCCCGGCGCCGCCGAGGGGCTGGTGGAGGAGGACGCGGGTGTGCGGGGTGATGAAGCGCTTCCCGGGGGCGCCGGCGGTCAGGAGGAACTGGCCCATCGACGCGGCCAGCCCCATGGCGACGGTGACGACATCGGGCTTGATGTACTGCATCGTGTCGTAGATGGCCATTCCCGCGGTCACGGATCCGCCGGGGCTGTTGATGTACAGGTAGATGTCCCGGTCCGGGTCCTCGGCGGCGAGCAGGAGCATCTGGGCGCAGATCGCGTTGGCGTTCTCGTCGCGGACCTCGCCGCCGAGCCAGATGATGCGCTCTTTGAGCAGGCGCTGGTACACCGAGTCCCCCAGGCCCATCGGGGTCTGGTCGCCGCCGCCGGCGGTCGTCTGCACGTCGTTCACGTGCCCTCCTCCATGTCCGGGTCCGCCTACCGGACCCCACTGGCCTCCAACCTAGCCGGTGGTGGGCGGCCCGGCCTCGTCCAACCGGGCCTTTTCGCTGTCGGCGCACCGCCTGCGCCCCCGAGCCCCGCGCCCCGCGCTCGCCAGGCACGTCGGCCCGCCCAGCGGGAACGACGAGAGTGGAGAGGGGCCCGGGCCCCTCTCCACTCTCGTTCGATCAGGCGATCAGCGAGACGCGCTCACTGCTCGTCGGCGGTATCCTCGGCGGATTGAGCGGCCTGCGGGTCGGCCTCGTCCTGCGCGTCCTCGTCCGCGTCGACGGCGTCCTGCCCGAGGAACGCCGACAGGTCGACGTCGTTGCCGTCGGAGTCCTTGACGGTGACGACGCGCAGCGCCTCGATGAGGGCCTTGGCGCGCCCCAGGTCGGCGACGACGTTCGCCATCTGCTGGGAGGAGGAGAAGAGCTGGTTGATGTCGACGCCGAAGTTCTGCGACATCTGGATCGCGTAGTCGATGAGCTCCTGCTGGGAGACCTGGACCTCGAGCTTCTTGGCGATGGCCTCGGACAGCAGCTCGGTGCGCAGCTCCTTCTCGACGGCCTCGCGGGCCTCCTTCTTCTCCTTGGGCTTGGCGCCCTCGTCGACGCGGTGGCCGACCTCGTGCTCGACGACGGACTCGGGCAGGAGGATCTCCGTCTTGTCGAGGAGGAGCTCGACGAGCCGGTCGCGGGCCTGGAGGGCCTGCTGGGAGGTCTTCGTCGCCGCCGCCTGGGTCCGCAGGTCGTCCATGAGCTCGTCCATGGTGTCGAACTCGGAGACCATCTGGGCGAAGTCGTCGTCGGCCTTGGGCAGTTCGCGGGCCTTGACCGACTTGACGGTGATCGTCACCTCGGCCTCCTCGCCCTCGTGGTCGCCGCCCTTGAGGGTCGATGCGAAAGTGACGACCTCATCGGCCTTGGTGCCGCGCAGCGCCTTGTCCTGCCCGTCGAGCATGGTGCCCGAGCCGATCTCGTAGGAGACGTCGGAGACCGAGTCGATCTCCTCGCCGTCGATGGTGGCGACCATGTCGATGGTCGCGAAGTCGCCGGTCTTGGCCTTGCGGGTGATGGTCTTGAGGGTCGCGAAGCGGCCGCGCAGCTCGTCGAGCTCCTTGTCGACGTCCTCGTCGGTGACCTCGGCGGTGTCGACGGTGACGACGGTGGACTCGTCGAATTCGGGCAGGTCGAAGTCGGGGACGACGGGGACCTCGGCGGTGAACACGAGCTGGCCGGAGAAGGCGCCGGTGACGGCGGGGATCTCGGTGACCTCGATCTCGGGCTGGGCCATGGGGCGCAGGCCGTTCTCCCCGACCGCGTCGGAGTAGTGGCCGGGGAGGACCTCGTTGACGACCTGCTCGATGACGGCGGCGCGGCCGAAGCGCTGGTCGATGATGCGCGCCGGGACGTGGCCCTTGCGGAAGCCGGGGATGGTGACCTGGCCGGCGATGTCCTTGTAGGCCTTGTCCATCTCGGACGCGAGGTCCTCGGCGGGGACCTCGACGGTCAGGCGAACCTTGGTCGGTTCGAGAGTCTCAACGGTGCTCTTCACGGGCGTGCACTCCAAAACGTCGGCAAATGGGGCGCCTCACCGGGCGCATGACAACTCGCCCAGTCTACGCCAGGCGATCGACGATGTCGCCGCCCTCCCGGTGTCGGGCCTCACACGGGCCGCCCTCCCCTCGCCTGGGCCCGTGCTCCGATTCTCGTGCGTCGAGGTCGCGGATCGAGCACACTGGGGCCATGGGAGCAACGACGCTGATGTTCCTCGGGGGCGCGGGCACCGTCACCGGGTCGAAGTACCTCGTCGAGGTCGACACGGACGCCGGCCTGCGCCGCATCCTCGTCGACGCCGGCATGTTCCAGGGGGTCAAGAGGCTCCGTCTCCTCAACTGGTCGGATTTCCCCGTCCCGCCCTCGTCGATCACCGACGTCCTCGTGACTCACGCGCATATGGACCACACGGGCTACCTCCCGCGCCTGGTGAAGAACGGGTTCTCCGGCTCGATCTGGGGGACGGACGCGACCCTGGCCCTCGCCGAGATCGTCCTGAGGGATTCGGCGTTCCTCCAGGAGCGCGACGCCGACTTCGCCAACGCCCACGGGTTCTCCCGGCACGCTGTCGCCCAGCCGCTCTACCGGATCGGCGACGTCGAGCGGACCCTGCCCCTGATGCGCTCGGTCGAGTTCGACCGCCCCCTCGACCTGGGGGACGGCGTGGAGGCGACGTGGACGCGCGCCGGGCACATCCTCGGTTCGGCGTCGATCCGGGTGGCGACCCCCGACGGGGCGATCCTCTTCTCCGGCGACCTGGGGCGCGCGTCCCACCCCGTTCTGCGTCCGCGCGAGGTGCCCGAGGGCGCCGACGTGCTCCTCATCGAGTCGACGTACGGGGACCGCGAGCACATGGATCCCGAGGGGCCCGCGCATGAGGCGTTCGCCTCGGCGATCAACGAGGCGGTCTCGTCCGGCGGATCGGTGCTCGTCCCGGCGTTCGCCGTCGACCGGACCGAGGTGGTGCTCCTCGCGCTCGACGAGATGGTCGCCGAGGGGAGGATCCCGAGCCTGCCGGTGTACGTCGATTCGCCGATGGCGTTGGCGTCCCTGTCGATCTATCGGGCGCGCGGTCAGGCCGGGGAGTTGAATCCGCAGGCCCGGGGGCTGACGATGCCCCATCTGGAGGTCCACGAGGTGCGCGGCGTCGAGGAGTCGAAGGCGCTGAACTCTCTGGGGCGCAGCGCGATCATCATCTCCGCGTCGGGGATGGCCACGGGCGGGCGGGTCCTCCACCATTTGGAGCGGATGCTGCCCGACCCGCGTCATTGCGTCGTCTTGACCGGATACCAGGCGGTCGGCACCCGCGGGCGGGCGCTCGCGGACGGGGCGACCTCGTTGAGGATGCACGGGATGGAGGTCGCGGTGCGGGCGAGGATCGTGCGCGACGAGGAGTTCTCCGTGCACGGGGACGGGTCGGATCTGACGCAGTGGGCGGCGGCGCTGGAGCCGCGGCCGAGCCGGGTGTTCTGCGTCCACGGGGAGGAGTCGGCGCTGGCGGCGCTGGCCGGACGGTTGAGTAAGGAGCTGGGGGTCGAGTCGGTGGCGGCCGAACCGGGCCAGCGGGTCGACGTCGGGGCGATCTCGGCGTCTCGGGGCTGAGGCCGGGGAGGCGGGCGCCGGGTCGGCTCGTGATGGGCCCGATCAGTCGAGGAAGGCGCTGCGACCGGCGCGGACGAGGGCGAGGCGGGCCCGTGGGACGTCCGCGACGGCGGCGACCGCTCGGAGGAGGTCGGCGTGGGTGCGACGAGCGGTGTACTCGTCGGGCGCGGTGAAGCGGAGGATGATTCTGGCCTGGCCGGAGGCGACGCCGATGTCGAAGGAGTCGAGGCGCGTGGTCGCCCGGGCGGCCTTCTCGACGTCGCGGGGCCTCTCGTGGGGGCCGCCGGGCTCGCGGCCTTCACGGCTGCCGGCCGGACGAGCATCCCCGGCCTCGTCCTCGTCCACGTCGGCGCGGGGCTCACGGGTCTGGGGATCATGCTCCATCAAGCCCTTGCCGCGGGGCTGCGACAAGCGCTCGCCCCGGCCTCGGCACGGGGACGAGTCCTCGGGACCCTGCGCTTCGCCGAGTGGGGCGCCATGCCCGCGGGCTCCCTCCTCGGCGGCTTCGTCTCCGAGCGCTGGGGGCTCGGCGTCGGCCTCCTCATGGCGGCGACGGTCGTCGCCTGCGCGGCCCTTCCCGCACTGGCCACTCCCCTGGCGTCGATGCGCTCCATACCGACGCCGGCGAACGACGCCGCACCAGCGGTTCCGTGACAGTTGACGAAGACGAGAAATGGGGCGGTGGGCGCTCCCGTACGAAGCGCCCACCGCCCCATTGGCATCCGGCGGATCAGATGGTTCGCTTGATCCGCAGCGAGGCGAATCCGACGAGGGCGAGCAGGCACGCCCCGGTCAGGACCAGCCACACATCATTCGCGCCGGTCGACGCCAGGCTCGGGTCCATGCCGGCGGCCAGGAGGTCGGCGGCGGTGGGGACGCAGGGCTTGCCGTCCTTCGTCTTCCACACGATCGACGAGCCGGCGGCGCCGACCTCGGGCCCGAGGTCGAAGTGGCCGTCGGTGACGCCATCGCCCGAGCCGACGTTGAAGGTCAGCGTCGTCGAGCCGGAGAGCTCCTTGCCGTCCTTCGTCGTCGCGCTCATGGTGATGCCGACCGTGTAGGTGCCGGCCTTGGTGAACACCCAATTGGGGTGGACGTGGGTGTTCGCGGGGATGGAGACCGATCCGGAGCCCTGGCCGCCGTTGCCGGAGAACCAGTGGTCTCCGACGGCCATGCCGAGGGTCCCGGAGGTGAAGACCTCCATGGTGCCGGGTCCGGAGAAGGAGGTGACGGACATCGTCATCGGACCGGAGACCCGTTCGAGGTAGCTGGGCGACTGCGTGTTGGCGCCGAGCCACGGGATGCCGGACTTCTGGGCCGAGCCGATCATCCACACGGTGGTTCCCGAGGGGATGGATCCGGCGGCCTGGTTGGTCGTCACCTTGCTGGCGTCGCCGACGGCGAATGCGAGTCCGGCGGGGTCGACCCACTGGGCGGGGACGGTGCGATCGTCCTTAACACGGGGCAGGAGCGTCTCCTCGCCGGAGCCCTCCGTCTTCGTCGGGAAGCACTGGGCGGCGGCTGCCGAGCCCGCGCGCCCGGCGGCCGCGGTCGTCGGCTTCGCGCCGGCGTTCCCGGTCGGGGCGGAGCCGGCCTCGGAGGCGGTTCCTCCGGGCTGCTGCGTGTTCGTCGACTGGTCCTTCTTCCCGTCGGAATCGGCGGCCGCGTCCTTCTCCTTCTTCGCGTCCGCGTCATCCTTGTCGGACTCGGCGGGCCCTTGGCCGCCGACGACCCAGGTGTACGTCGCGGGCTGCGAGGAGACCTTGGGTCCGCCGTTGACGGGGGTGGCCTCGGCCTGGACGGTCATCGTGTATTCACCGGGGGCGGTGAACAGCCAGCTGGCGTGGACGTGGCCGGGCGTGTCCTGGTGGATCATCTCCCCGGAGGCGAGTTCGTAGGACTTCGAGGCGAGGACCGGCGAGAGCCCTTGGAAGACGATGTCCTTGAAGAGGTAGGCCTTGCCTCCTTCGGGGGCGGTGACGTTGAGGAACTTGATGTCGACCGCGCCGAAGTCGGGGCGCACCCCGTTGGTGTCCCATCCGGGCCACAGCATCTTGCTCGTGTTCTTGACGCTCTCGGGCAGGTAGTAGCCCGAGGGCGCGAGGTTCTGGTGGAGGTTGTCGGGCAGGTTCGCCTTCGACGCCTCGGTCACTTCGAGGATGAGGTTCTCGGGACGGTGCGTCTTGGGCGTTCCGGTCGTGTCCTCCTTGGCGTTGAGGAGGATCTTCCCCTTGTCGGCGACGACGTTGAAGAGGTCGAAGTGCCCGGCGGAGAAGCGCTGCTTGCCGGTGTCCTTCGGCTTCTCCGGCTCACCCTTGGGGGCCTTGCCGGTGTTGTCGTCGTTGGTGTTGTCTCCCGCGCTTCCGGGCTTGTCAGCCCCCGGCTTGGAGTCGGAGGAGCTGTCGGTGCCGAATCCGGGGGGCAGTGGCGTGTTGTCGCCGACGACCCAGGTGAAGGTCTCGGTGTTCGACGTCGCAGGCGCGGCCAGGCCGCTGCGTCCCAGGAGCTTCTCGCCCTCGGAGACGCGCACCGTCATCGAGTACACGCCCGGGTCGGTGAAGAGCCAGTGCGCGTGTTGATGGCCGGGCTCCTCCTGGTGGATGAACGTGCCGGGGCCGATCTTGTAGGTCAACGCCTGGTCGGCATCGCGCAGAATCTGGGTGGGCGAAGAACCCGCGTTGTCGAAGAGGAATGCGCTGCCGGGGCCGGAGACCGACAGGAACTTGATATCGATGGGCGGGCAGGACTGCGGTGCCTTGGGGCACAGCATCTGCCGCAGGGCAACGGTATCCCACCCGGGGTAGGGCAATCCCTTATCGCCGTTCTTGTCGAGGAAGTACCCCCGAGGGGCCAAATTCGACGCGTAGTCGCCCGGAAGATCCATCAGGGCTCGATCCGACACCTTGATGACGACATCGGAGGGCTTGTGTATCGCCTCGCGAGTGGGGGTGTCCTCCTTGACGGCCAGTACCATCTTCCCATCGACCGGGGTGACGTTGAAGAGGTCGATATGTCCGCTGTCGAGGACGACTTTCTTCGTTTCCGTCGGCGGTTCCGGCTTGGGCAGGACGGGGCCGGTGGACGGGGGCACCGGCTTGTCGCCAGGGGTGGCGCCGGGCTTGCCGCCCCGTCCGTCGGGCGTGTCACCGGGCGTGTCCGGGGGCGCGGGAGCCGAGGGGGAATCCGCCGGGCCCGCGGGATTGGGGTCCTGGTCGTTGTGCTCGACCTCCCACGTGTACGTCACCTCGGGCGAATAGCCGGTTGTGCCATCGGGGTCGGTGCCGACGAGTCGGGCCTTCATCGTGTAGGTGCCGGCGCGAGTGAAGAACCACGTCGGATGCTTGTGGCTATCGATCTTCACCTTGGTGCCAGTCTCGACGTAAGGACGCCCGTCGTCGAGATACGAGAAGAATGTGTTATCGATGGTCCGAGAGCCCAGGACGATCTTCCCGGGACCCGAGACCTCAGTGAATTCGACCTTCGTCGTCTGATACCCGTTGCCACTGGTGCTGTTGAGGGTCCAGCCGGGCGAGAAGCTCGCCTTCCTGCTGCCAGCCGTCGTGTAGCCGGCGGTCTCCGGGACCGTCCCTCCGAAATCGAGACCGGTCTCGTACGTGAACGACTGGATGACGAAGACGACGTCCTCGGGCCTGCGCAGCACATTACCGCTGGAATCGTCCTTGACGAGCAGGCGCATATCGTCGCGATTGTTGTAGAGGTAGAAGGCGTCCACGTGCCCGTCGCTCAGGCGGCGAATCCCATTGGAGGGCGCGATGTACAAACCGGAAGAACCCGCATCGCCATTGGGCTCAGCCGGCTCTTCAGCGTCGGAGTCCTCATCGTCGGTATCGGCATCGCCCGGGTCGGCGCCCTCGTCCGCGCTCTTCTCGACATGGAACCGAAGAGTGATCGTGTCCCCCTCGCCGGTGACGGGGGAAAGATCGACCTCGTAGTCGCCGCTCGCCGAGAAGAGCCAGACAGAACTCGCCTCCTGAGCGGACAGGGTGAGAACCGCCCCTTCCTCGACGATCGTCACCGGCTTGCCGTCCTTGGTGAGGATCTGCTGGTTATCGCCTTCCTCAGTCTGCCCGTAGACAGCGAGAGAGGCATCATCGGAGGGGCCGCGCACCTTATCGAAGCGCAGCGACGAGGCGTCCGCCTCGTCGAGTCCCCGCGCGCTGTAACGGATGTATCCGGCGTATCCAGGACCCGTCTGCTCGGGCAGGTCCTCGCGAGTATAGGTCGACGCCGGAAGGACGATGCGGACGTTCTGAGCGGGATGCTCCTGCTTGGAGGCGCCGACCCCCGTCGAGACGAGGAGGCCGCTGGTTCCGCCTTCGGAGGTCATCGTCAAAGTGACGGGAGTCTTTACGTCGACCGGTTGAGGGTCGGCGGCATGAGCGATAGGGGCGACGAGGGCGAGCAGGATGCCTGCTACGAGCGTCACCACCGCAGATCGCACGGAGCGGTGTTTCATCTGAATCTTTCCGAATCAGTGCGGCCTCGGCCGCCGACGATGGTGCGGTCGCCTCTGCTGGCACGTCGAGAGTCGCATCAGGCTGATATGGGCACGCTAATCTTAACTGATAATCATTCCCGATTTCAATCGGCGAGGCTCTCCCCCGCCCACCACTCATGCGCCGCTCATGTGCCGCCGCAACACCGCGAGACCTCATGCGCACCGCCGTCCTCACGTGCGAGCCCCTCGCCATCCGGACAACCCGCCTGCGCGCTGAGGAAGTCTCGCCCGAACCCGCTTCGCGGTGGCAGTCCGGGACAACGCCGCCTCCACCCGCGCGCCCGAGAAAGCCTCCGTCTCGCGCGCCGCCAGCGGTTCTCACCGCTTACCCCACCAGCACCGCCCAAGAAAGCCTCCGAGTGGTCGGAAGCGCACGACTGGGCACGAGAACCCCACCTACGCGCCCGAGAAGACCTCACGTCAACAGGATCGCCGTGTCGCTGAACAGTCCCGCCCGCGCGCCCGAGGAGCCTCGATCACGGGCCAGGCCGAGGAAACCCTCGCACCACCCCATCCACACGCCCAAGAAACCCTCCGCCTCGCGCGCCCGAGAAAGCCTCCGTCTCGCGCGCCGCCAGCGGTTCTCACCGCTTACCCCACCCGCACCGCCCAAGAAAGCCTCCGAGTGGTCGGGAGCGCACGACTGGGCACGAGAACCCCACCCGCGCCAAGTCACACAAGAACGGCCCCGCACCGGCTATCGGCTCTGTCTGGTAAACGGTGTGTGGGGTCCGACGGTTTTATCAGCGAGTGGTTCTCTCGAAGCGTCCGGCGAAGGTGATCGCGAACGCGTCCAGTGCGGGCTTCCACCTCATCACCCCGCGCGCCCTGCCGCCGCCGGGAGAGCCAAGCGACCGAGTCACGAGGCAGAGGCGCTTGAGAGCCGCGGCCTCGTTCGGGAAGTGCCCGCGGGCGCGAACTGCTCGGCGATACCTCGCATTGATCGTGCAGATCACGCGGCGGACCTCGACGGCGTACTCCAGGAACAGCACGAACTCCGCCCAGGAGGCCCGCCATAGCTGCACGATCGCCGGATACCGGTCACCCTACTTCGGCCCGAACTCCTCGAACCGATCCTTCGCAGCCTGCTCGGACGGGTCCGTATAAACGGGGCTTGAGGGACTTCACGATCGCATCACGATGCTGCCGCCCGGCGTAACAGAACGAGTTGCGGATCAGGTGCACGATCCACTGCTACACGACCGCCTGCCCCCCACGTAATGGTCATCGCCTCCGACAGCCCCTTCAACCCGTCACAGACCGCGATGAACACGTCCTCGACACCGCGGTTCTTCAGCTCGGTGAACACCCTGCAACCAGAACCGGGCGCCTTGCGCCCCGTCACCAGCCCAGATCCGAGGATGTCACGTTCCCCATTGGTGGTGACGCCCATGACGACATAGAACAGGGTGTTACGCCCCTGCCCCCCATCACGGACTTTCACCACGATTGTGTCAACGAAGAACATCGGTGAGAATCGCATCCAGTGGCCTGCTCGCCCACTCGGCGAGCTCGCCGGCGATTTTCTCGGTGATCCGACTGGTCATGTCCTTGAAGACCTTCGCCCCATAGACCTCCTCGACGTGCGCGGCGATCTCCCCGGTCGTCAAACCTCTTACTCTGAGGGAGAGCACGATCTGGTCAATGCCGTCCAGACGCCGCTTCCGCTCAAGCACGATCACCGGCTCGAACAAGCCGTCACGATCCCTGGGGACCTCGATCTCGACCGGGCCGATCTGCGTAAGCACCGTCTTCACACGGATTCCATTGCACATGTTCTGCGCGATCGGGGTGCCCCGTGATCGTGTCCGAGGCGCTCGGCCAGCTCGGCGTCCAGCGCGGTCTCAAGGACGTTCTTCGTGAGCTGATTCAGCAACCCTCCCGGGCCGACCAAGCTCACGCCCTGTTCCTTCGCCTGCGCGAGCCGCTCGGCGAGTTCTTTCCGATCAATAATCTCCCCAGTCACAGGATCGATCATCTCGCCGTCCAATAGTTCGGTCGCGTCAGCCACGGCCATCTCCTCTCGGATCAAGCCAAACCCTCACACACCGTTATTCAGACAGACCCGATGCCGACGGCTACGAATGCGCCTTCTACGAGAAGGACTAGGCCGGGTTGCGTCGGATTACTTCACTCACGGTAGAGGTGGTCGCGATGTAAGTGGCCAGTTCGGGCAGGAGCATCTCGGCGACCTCGATGATCGCATCCTCTGCCCGGACAACCTCTGCCTGGCGACGCACGTCAAACATCTGCTCGTGGTGGGAGGCACGGTTTCGCACGCTGTTGATCAAGGTGAGCTTGCGTTCAATCTGTCTGCGATCCGCGCGGTGCGGAAACGCCCAACTCAGAATCGGAATCCACAACGTCTTCTCATGGGCGGCATCGGTGAGATGCCTCCAGAATCCAAACGGAAGCTCAGTAATCACCTGCCCAGGCGTTGGTGACGACGAACGAACCCGACGGGTAGCATCACTGATGCTCGCTCTATTCCGCGCATTCAGGTCGAGGGTTCTGCCGCCTCGGCTTCGCAGCAGTGGAGCGTTTACCGGAGATGCGCCGTCGAACAGCCAATGCCGATTGCCCTGCCAACGGGAGCTGATGGTTTGGTCGTAGACGTTGCGGAGCGCAACTTCGATGTGCGCGATATCGTGCATCACCGCGCCCGACAGGCTGACGTTCCACTCGTAGAGTTCCAGCGCCTGATCGGCATCGCCGCCGCAGTGGTCAAGGTAGCGCTGCCAGCGCCCCGGTGACAGCCACGCCTGAACCCAGTCGATAGGCTCAGCAGCAGCGGGCACCTGTGGCTCCTCGCAGTCTGGTAGAAACGTCAATGCCCCGGCGAGAATACCTCGTCAGTCGAGACTGACAGGTAGCGCTCCACCGGGGCTTCACGAAGATTCTAGCATGTGTGGGCTGGTATCTGAAGTTACAGTCGGGAGACTTGCCTCTGAGTCAACACGCTGGTAGCTCCTCACTCCTAACCAGCTTCCACACCTAGAAACTCGTTGATTCGCGTAGCGATGAGTTCGAGTCGTCGGTCGATGAACTCCTCATAGTTGTCTGGTTGATCCTTGCCGTCAGAGAAGTCAATCAGCTGGGCATCGAAATGGTGCTCGGCAAACTTGGAGCGGTACGCGCTCGGTGCGCTCGCTGAGATCTTCTTATTGGTTCCAGCGCCGATGAACGCCATGTTCCCGATCTGGTTGATCTGTTGGCTATCGAGGTGTGGACGAACTTTCTCGAGGTATGCCTTCGGGAAGATGTGGTGGTACTCGATCTTCGAGGTCTTGCCCTTGTGCGTTGGGGCAATGACCAGGTCGGAAGCCCAGTCTTTTGCGCCGTCAGAGCGATCGGCAGCCCGACGCAATGACCAGCCCTCCTCGACGACAATGACCGCAAAAGGACCGCAAGACGGCGACGCCCTTCAGGTGTCAACGGTGCATTAGCGTGAACCATGAAGACCTCCGGTTTCAGATTGTGAGTGTGCTAACCCATAACCTGTCGGAGGTCTTCACTCACCCGCGAACCGTTCACAACCTCCCAGGAAAATACAACTAGGGCGCACGACCTCACCACTAGAGGGCGGGATAAACCAACTGGTCAAAGAGCTTCTGCGCAAGCATCGCGGGCTCAGTGGCGACCACGCTCGACGCGCTGCGGAATGGCTACTGAACACCAAGAGCGAACACCCCTACCGCATCGAAGACCTCGCCCGCCCCGAACACGTCAACCCACCCCGCACCCGCCAGCACCACGAACCCGAACCCAAACCCCAACCACGCTACGGCACAACCCTCAGCTGGGAAGACGGAGGCCGCATCCAACACGGCTGGGCAGGACACTCACTACGATGACAAGCCCACGACACGTCGAACCCATGCACACATTCCGGCCTTGAACCCGAAAACCGCTTGATTTCAACGAAAACCCGGTATCCATGCCGGTCAGAAGAACAACAACCGCCTTGTATCCAAGGCGGTGTCCACGTGGAGCGGATGACGGGAATCGAACCCGCGTGATCTGCTTGGAAGGCAGAGGCTCTACCATTGAGCTACATCCGCAGCGCCCATGGGCACGGGACGATCATAGCCAGTGCTCATCGGGATCGCGAATCCTGCCCCGCACCGTCTATGATTTTGAGCGCGGTCGTCGTTCGCGCCGCGCCGGGGTGTGGCGCAGTTTGGTAGCGCACCTGCTTTGGGAGCAGGATGTCGCAGGTTCAAATCCTGTCACCCCGACTTGTGTGAAGTCCCAGGACATCCTTCCGGTTGTCCTGGGACTTTTGCCTGTGTTGGGTGTTCATGTACTCGGAGTTTTCACGTGCCCGGCTGAAGCCGGCGAGTCGTCCCGCAGCGGCGCTCAGGGGCCTCGGTGGCATGGGTGTCCTGGCCACCGCCTAGCGGTTTCCCCGGAAAACGAAATTCTGGGCCCGTTTTCCGCAGGAAATGTTCGTTTTCGGGGGAAATGAGGGCTGGGGCGAATGGTGGCGACCACGACACGTTCGTTTTCGGGGGAAATGAGGGCTGGGGCGAATGGCGGCGACCACGACACGTTCGTTTTCGGGGGAAAACGCGAGGAGAGAACGCCGCCTCACCCGCCCAGATCGCGCCCATCGAAGACTCGCAACGACACGATGAGGCAGGCTCCCACCACGGCCGCGCTTGAGGCGACCACCGCCCATGCTCCCTCGCCCATCCCGGCGCCCGACGCCAGGTCCTCCATCAGGAGCGGCAGCCCCACCGGGCTGGTCTTCGCCGCCGCCGACCACATCGACCCGACGACGATCAGCAGGTAGGCGCCGAACGCCGCCCCCGCCGAGGACGCCACCCGAGGCGAGACGACCGCGGCGAGCACCGCCGCCCCGACGACCACCGACGCCTGGAGGAACCAGGCGAGCGAGGCGCCCAGGACCGCCGCAAACGAGCCGTCGCCGAAGACCAGGAGCGTCACCGCCCACGCGGCGCACGCTCCCCCGACGGAGACGATGAGGAGGCTCGCGTGCAGGCCGAGGACCCGACTGGTCAGGAACGCCCTGCGCGAGACGTCGCGGGTCAGAACGAGCAGGAGGCTTCCGCGCGTCAGGTCGGCGACGATGCTCGTCGCCGACACGATGATGACGGCGACGGACATGATCTGCATGAGGTTCTTCACCCACTGGGCGTTGGCCTCACGCCAGGACGGGTCGGGCAGCGCCGTTTCGAGGACCTGGGCGAGGCCGTCGCCGGCGAGCGCGGAGAGGATCCGTTGGGAGTGGGCGGCGGTCAGCGGGGAGGCGACGGCCAGGAGGAGGCCGATGAGGATGAGGAATCGAATCGGGCCGCTGGCCAGCGCGCGTTCGATCCCGTTGATGATGACGAGCACGCGGGTCGATCGGGGGTCAGTCATCGCGGCCTCCTCTGGTCAGGTCCTCATAGATGCTGTGGAGGGTCGAGGTCTCGACGTCGAGGCGCGCGTCGACGCCCTCGTCGATCAGGAGGGCGTCGATCCTCCTGCGCAGCCGATCGGCGTCGGCCGCATCGGCGGTCACTGTGATCGTCGCGCGACGGCCCCGGTGGGCGGCGAGGAGCTCGGCGGTGGGGCCTTCGAGGAGCAGTCGGCCTTCGCTGAGCATCCCGACGCGGTCGCACACGTCCTGGACATCGCCGAGCAGGTGGGAGGTGAAGACGATGGTCGCCTGGCCGCGCAGGGCGCGGATCAGGGCGAGGACGTCGGCTCGTCCCAGGGGGTCGAGGGCGCTCGTCGGCTCGTCGAGGATGAGGAGGCGCGGCGCTGCGACGAGGGCGGCGGCGATCCCCAGGCGCTGCTTCATCCCGCGCGAGAACCCTCCGATCCGGCCCCGCGCCCGGGACAGGCCCACGGCGTCGAGGAGGTCGGCGGCGCGTTGGCGGGCGAGGTCGGGGGCGGTGCCGCAGAGCCTTGCGAGGTAGACGAGGGCGTCGTCGGGGCGCATCCACGGGTCGAGGTCGGGGACGTCGGGCAGGTAGGCGATGTCGGGGCTGGGCCGGGGCGGCAGTGTTCCGCGTTCGAGGTCGAGGACGCGGGCCGTCCCGGAGGTGGCGGCGATCAGTCCGAGGAGGATCCTGATGGTCGTCGTCTTGCCGGCCCCGTTGGCTCCGATGAGGCCGTAGGTCGAGCCGGTGGGGACTTTCAGATCGATCCCGTGGAGCACGTCGACGCGCCCGTAGCGCTTGCGCAGCGCCCGGGTCTCGATGGCGAGGTCAGCGCTCATAGAGTCCCTCGACGATCCGGTCGACGTCGACGCGGGCGGCGCTCCGGCGGGCGCTGCTCTCCCATTGGGCGCGTTCGCGCTGTTCGCGCAGGGCGCGGTGCCGCAAGGTGAGGAAGACGAGGGGCCCGATGATCTGCCCGAGGATGATGATCGCGGCCCATGCGATTGCGGGGAGCGCGGCGACGCGAGGTTCGGGCCGGCGGATCAGGAGGATGAGGCTTCCGGCTTGGAGGAGGAGTTGGCAGCAGACGAGTACGGCGAGTCCGATCTGGGCGGGCCCGGGGAGTGCGCTCCACGCGGTCAGGGGGTCATTCATCGGGGTTCTCCTGGGGAGTCGTGCGGACTGGGGCCTCGTCGGTGGCGTCGTGGCGGGCGCGTGCGAGGTCTTCGGCGATCTGGTCGAGGGCGCTGGTGACGGTGGCAACGAGGAGTCCGGTGGTGACGACGACGGGGGCGACCATGGCGACGGCGGCGAGGACGGATGGGTGGTCGGTGGTCGGTTTTCGGGCTGCTCGTGCGGCGGCGAGGAGCAGGAGGACCGAGGAGGAGTGGAGCCCGGCGGTCAGCGCTGAGGCGACGGGGTCGACACGGCCGTCGGTCTGGTCGGCCCATTCGGCCCATGCGGCGAGGAGGCCGGCGACGCCGAGGTGTTGGAGGCCGACGCGGCGCGCGGGCTTCCAGGTTTTCGGTCGGAGCGTGGGGGTCCATCGGCTGGGGAGCTCGGGGTGGTTGTGCGCGGCGAGGACGGTGCCGGCGACTGCGCACAGCCCGAGGACGGGGGCGAGGGCGAGGGCGCGGGAGACCCGTTCGGGGATGTGGTCTCGCAGATCGGGCAGGGAGTCGTCGGGGCGGATCAGTCCGAGACGGACGGCGAGAGCCCCGAAGTTGAGGTCCCATCCGACGCCGACGGTCCGGGGGACGAGGAGCCGGGGGTTCTCCGGTTCGAAGATGTCCTGCCGGGCGTCGGCGGAGAGGAGCCCGTCGAGGGAGGCGGGGATCGGGAGGGCGCGACGGGGGCGGCCGACGGCGTTCATCGTTCACAGTCCTTTCAGGTGGGTGTCGACGATCGAGGCGAGGGCGCGCCATTGCGAGGCGAGGTGGTGTGCTCGTGCGCGCCCGGCGGGGGTGAGGGAGTAGACCTTGCGCGGGGGGCCGGAGGGGGATTCCTCCCAGTGGCTGGTGATGTGCCCGGTCTTCTTCATGCGGGTGAGCAGCGGGTAGAGGGTCCCGGCGCTGAGGGCGAGCCCAGTGGCGGTCAGGCGATCGAGGAGGGCGCCGCCGTAGGCGGGCTCGTGGGCGAGGGAGGCGAGGACGATGAGTTCGAGGGCGCCTTTTTTGAGTTGAGAGTCCATGCCTTCTCCTATGTTCCACCAACTACTATGCATCACACAGTACCCCATCGCGGCCTTTTCATCCCCTCTTCGAGCACCCCTCCCCCACCCCACCTGTTGCGGGGCTCACATGCTCATGGGACAGTGGAGAGGCACGACGAAACTCGACGACACTCATCAGGAGGACGACATGACCGACGACAACGGGATGCTCGACAAGATCTCCGGCACCGCCAAGGAGGCCGCCGGGAAGGTGACCGGCGACGAGAAGCTCGAGGCCGAGGGCAAGCTCCAGAAGCTCGAGGGCAAGGTCAAGGACGCGGTCGACGACCTCAAAGGCGGCATCGCCGCCCTCGGCGAGCGCGCCAAGGACGCCCTCGACGGCGACGACGAGGCCCGCTGACGCTCCCCCCTCCCCCACCGGGGCTGCTCGACCGAAGAGGCCACTCCCGGAGCCGATCCGAACGGGCGCGTGATTCACATTCACCTAGGACGGATTCGTCACTCCCCTCGGCCCTGTTCGGCGATGAATCGCTGAACGGACGTCCCGCGCGAGGGGCAGCCATCGAGTCCGCCGGCGTCCCCGGACCGTATTCTTGGAGCGCGCGACGCGCTCCCCGACGAACGAGGAGGCCACGATGGCCGAAGACACCGGCACGCTCAACCAGCGCGAGGGCGAGGCGAAGGAGGCCGCAGGCAGGCTCACCGGCGACGAGAGCCTCGAAGCCGAGGGCGCCGTCCAACGCCTGGCCGACCGCGCCCAGGAGGAGGTGGGCCGCGAGTCGTACGATGCGTCCTCGGCCCACCCCGACGAGGCCGACGAAACGCCAGCCTGACACCTGACACCCCGCGCGCACGGCGGCCCCGCATCGTCAGGATGCGGGGCCGCCGCCTCGTGCGCATCCCGTTGGAACGTCGACATGCCGATGACGTACCGGTAGCGGGCCTTCGAGGCGACGACACCGTCGTCGCGCCGGAACGGCGACTAGCGAGAGCGAGAGCTCGGGTGAGGTAAGCCGGAGGAATACGAGCCGGGCGGCGTCGGCGACCATCGCGATCACCGATTCACGGTCGTTCACTTGTGGTGAAGAGCCACCCCATCGTCTGCCTCGTAGCCTCGGCCACGAGGGTCCATCTGCGCCAGGTCGAACGCTTCTCACCGACCGTCTCGATGACGGAGAAACCGATGCCGCGGATCACCTGGAGGGGATATCGTCGGCCAACAGCTCCAGCAGCAGCGCGTGGCTGTGTCACTCGCCCCCGGCGCGCCAGGTTGCATCTGTCAGTCGTCGTCTGCTGAGGGGAGCTCTCGTCGCGCGAGCCGTTCGCGGGCCTCGCGGAGCATGAGTTGGAGTCGCTGTTCGAGTTCGTGCTTGGGCGGCAATGCTGTCCAGTACTCGGCGACGACGATGCCATCCTTATGCATCTCCAGCAGTTCGACCTGCTCGCGGCTGGTCTCCGCGCACAGGATCAGACCGACGGGCGCTTCCTCACCGTCGTGGCGCTCATGCCGGTTGAGCCACTTCAGGTAGAGCTTCATCTGACCCTCGTAGCGGGCGTCGAACTCGCCGATCTTGAGCTCCACTGCAACGAGCCGCCTCAGCGGCCGGTGGTAGAGGAGCAGGTCAAGGTGGAAGTCCTTGCCATCGATCACCATCCGCTTCTGGCGCTCAACGAAGGTGAAGCCTGTGCCTACCTCCAGTAGGAACGCTTCCAGGTCACGGAGAATCGCCACTTCCAAGTCCGCTTCGAGGTAGCCGTCGTGGAGACCGAGGAAGTCGAGCAGGTACGGGTCGCTGAACGTGTCTGCGGGAACCAGTGACCCCGGCCCGAGCTGTGAGTCTGCGAGTTCGCGACGTTCATAGACTTTGCGGCTGATCGCGCGACGCGGCTCTCGCACTGTCCACCGCCCCGCGACCGCTGCCTCGGCGTAGAATTCCCGCGCATCGTCGCTGCGCACAACGGCAGGAGGGCGAGGAAGTGCGACCAGCTCAATTTGTGTGACAGCGTCGCAACAATCTCGCGGTCAGGGAACAGCCTGGCGAAGGCGACCATCCGGCTCAGGTTCGGTCGATCGAACCCCTTGCCGTAGCGCACGGTCAATTCGTGTGACAGCGTCACAAGAGTCTGCGCCCCGTACTCTGCTCGTTCCTCGCGCAGCACCTCGGAGTCAATGATCGACCCGATCTGCCAGTAGGTCATCGTCAAGGTCGCGTTGGCGTAGGACGCGATCGAGTCGCGAGCATCGTCGATCAGTGCTGACACTCGGGCTAGCAGGTCTTGCCCTGACGACGGCAGCCCAGCCGCAGGACGCCGCGCGAGATCATCGCCGCGCGGTCGACTCGACTCTGTGAGCTCACTCATACTTCAAGTTTCCCAGAACCGCCCGACAAGCACCAGGCGGCGCGGGGTGCAGGGCGCGCCTGTGGCGTGTACCCCGGCTGCGCGTCCACGCTACCGGGCCGCCGCTCGCCAAGGAACCTATCGAGTTCGATCTGCTCACCACTACCGTTTTGCCCGCCGTCGGGCGGATGCCGATGGACATCGACATCGACCCCAGCACCAACGGGCTGCCGGGGATCAACCAGTTGAGCACCATCGTCGGCGCGGTAATGACCATCGGCCTGATCGGTGTCACCCGGCCGGTCCACGTGAGCGTCTACAACCTGTTGTTCGGTGTCGCGATCACCCAGGTCTCAGCATTCATCGACGCCGCCCTCGCCTCGATCAGCGCCCCCGAAACCCGCACCGCCCGCGCCGCGAGCGCCGAAGGAGTAGTAGATCGTGTCCACGAAGTTCTGGCCATCGTCTTGCCGCTCCGGCCGCGTCGCCACGCTGCAAGTCTTGGAGCGGACCCTGCCGGACTCCGGCACCGGACTGGCCGAGTGGTGGGCCGCCCATGGCCCCCCGACGGATCGTGGGCCGCCGACACCTACGCCGAACTCATCGAACGTGCCGGACCTGCAGGCGAACGACCCGATATCATGCTCTCCCTCTCCTTGGACATGAAGGCGGCCGCACGGCAGATCAGAATCGTCGTCGGCGGCATCCGGGGCCCGGCGAACATCCTGCGCCAAGAGATGAACGCCCTCGTCGCCGCGCTCCGCTCCGCCGACCTTGCGCCCTCCCCGTGGCTGACCAGCGGACAGATCACTGTCATCCTGTGCTCCGCCTGCGACCCCGCCATCGCCGCCGCCCTGGAATGCCACCATCGAACAAGCCACCATCCAAGCCTCCTGCGAGACCCGGCTCTTCGTCGGACAGCAAGTCCAAGCATTCACCGCCGCAGCGTTGCCGCTATGCCGACGGGCCTAAGAGTCGATGGCGGCGTTCGATGGAGCGGGCCGGACGATCGCCGACGGGGCTGGGATTGCGCAGGAGGTTAACTCGGAGAGAACCGCAGCCAAGCTGTCGATGTCCTCGTGAGCGGCGGCGTCAGGGAACATCCAGTGGAGGTCCCGCTGCTCGGTGGTCACATCGATGGTCGGTCGAATGCCCCCTCTACGATTGGACCGAGGGCGCACGTATCGTACGTCGTTCAGTGAGTAGATCGGTCCGAGCTCGCCTTGCCTCAGGAGTTTGCCCGGATGCGCGGTGACGATCCGTCGATCGGTGACAGCTACGAAGGTGCTCGATGCGAATTTCTCAACGACTGCGCCAACCTTTCCTGGCGTGAGCGAATCCCAGGTCACGTCAACCCGTTTAGCAAGAATCGCTGGCACGGCTCCGGCGAAGTTGTGAGTTCCCACTTCGTAGGGGAACGCCACGCTGCGAAGCGTCTCACCGTCCTCAAGAAACCACCGGAGGATGCGCAGGTAGGGATCGAGCTTAAGATCCTTCGGCGCGCATACGGTCTCTGGGACCACTGGCATCTCTACTGCTGGCTGGAGCATATTGGCCAAGGGATTGATGGCTTTGAGGAGTTGCCTGCATGTGAACTGGGACGCCTTCGCGTCCTTCCGTTTCTTCGCGAGAGGCATGGCGGCGCGACCGGGGAGTTCGGCGATGATCCGCAACTCGCGCACGAGTGACTCGGTCAGCGATCGGATTTCGGAGAGCGACTCGTCGATCTCGGCTGGCGTGTTTCGGACAATCCGGTCGAAGAGCTGCGCTTCGCTCTCGTCCTTAGTGCTTCGTGTTCTGGCGAGGGCGGCCCGGACAGATTGATACTCGGCGTGGGTCTTCAGCGAGCTGAGAAGCGCGTAGGTATCGAAGACGATTGCTTCGGCGTTGGTTTCGAGGTATTCGCGGCGAGCACGACCATCCAACTTCCTTAGTTCTTGGATGTGGCCGGCCACGTTCTTGCGGTACAGATTCAGTTGCTTGCGGATGTTGGAGCCACTGGAAGCGATGGGTTCCCAGACAGAGTCTGTGATGGCGTCGAGTTCACGGGTCTCCTTGACCGCTTCATCGACGGACTCCGCCAGCCCTTCAAGCTCTGCCCATTGCTCATTTCGGATGGCCTTGAGTGTTTGTGTCGTGAGTTGGATATTGGAGCGGACGAGGCCGGAAATTTCATCGAGCTGTATTTGGAGGGCGATCATGGCTACGGCCGGGCCGATGGCTGCGATCGCCGCAGCGGGTGTCATCGAGGTGGGGACGAAACGCGCCTGGGCGACCAGTTTACCGTTCTTGAAAATCGCCCCGAGCTTGGCGCCGTCCTTCACCGCCATCTGCCCACCGCTCCTCAGCACAGACAAAGTCGCTTCACTGACGCGAAAGAGGCCTTGCGCGTTCGACACTGCCTCCGCGATGTTTCCGACGATCGTGCTCGCGTTGCCGAGCAAACCAAGGGCGGTGGAGAGCTGAGCGCGATCGAATGATGGCACCATGTCAAGACTGATGAGTTCAAGGCCGTCGGGCACTTCGCCGAACACGACTGCGACACCAGGCGTCACTTCGACGAGGGTCGTAGACGCTGCGAGTTCAAGCGCGTCGGACCTGATCTGACCGTCATCCTCAACCTGCCTACCAATGGCCTCGTCGCTGCTGGACTCGTCGCGCGCGTTGTCCATGTGGGCTCTCCTTCTCGCCGGTGACTGCCTCGTGGCTTCCTCCGACGCTTCCATCAAGTATGTAAGCCGCCTCCGACGCTGAGGTTTTCTCGTCAGGGGTGAGGGTCTGAGGAAGAATTGTTGGGGTAGTGCGGGAGGGACGGGGTGCACGCGGGGCTGGTCCAGGAAGATGGGTTTCAATCAAGATTCCCTGGTATTCCCTGAAAGTCCCCACATGTCATCTCATCATGCCACTCTTGATGTGCCCCAAGCCAACTAGGTTGTTCCGAGTTTGTTGGAGGGGATGATTGCACGGAAGGATCGTTGTTATTGGCGCACCGGGGAAGTACCCGGCGAAGTTGGGTGAGCGGGCCCCAGGACGGTAGTGGAGGCGCGTCGGGACCCGGTGCGGGCTAAGGGTGCGATCAAGCGGATCGCCGACGAGCTGGGTATCCCCCGCTCGAGCCCGAGGCTCTGCGCACCTGGATCAAGACAGCCGAGATCGACGGAGGAATCCGGCCGAGAACCGCCACGACGAGTACCCCTTCGTCCACACGAACCTCGATGACTCGCCGACCCTGCTATCGAACACGGCCGACATCGACAAGACGGCAGACGATGCGAACCGCCGAGGCTTGGGTTATAGGGCAGAACGTGTTGCTGGGGGTTTAGTCCCAGGGGTTCGCGTACGAGGTGGCGTGGTGGAGTTCGTTCCAAGCGATGGCGTCTCCCCATTGTTGGACGAGGCCGGGATCTTTGCCGGTTTGGGCGTTGCGGTAAGCGCTTTCGATGTCGGCATCGGTGGGCATGACCTTGAGGATCTGCGCGGCCGGCAGCGGGTTATCCGAGTGCTGGTAGCACCACCAGAAGATCGCTTTGATCCGGCGCATCAGGCTCAGTCCTCGACTGGTCACCCAGCATCTGACGCAACGGCGCGTTCACACCCCCCTTCGATCCGATTGTTCATCGAAGGCATCGGCGTACGCCACGCACTGTCGAGGAAGGTGAAGAACAAACCCTGGCCGATCAGGCGGTTGACGCTGTTACGGACCTTCACGATGGGCTCATGCGCGTAGCACCACCCGCCCTCAGGCACAGGGGTCTTCTCGGCAAGGAAAGACTCCCAGCAGGCGGCCCACACCAACCCAGTCCTCCACCCAGATCTCGGCCTGGCTCCGCGTGGTGACCCGGATCAGGCGCAGGCCCAACTGGTAGAGCTCCCCAGACGCCTGAAGTCTGGGACGAGTGGTCATGGCGGTCTTGATCTGGGAGAACACGTGGAAGAAGCAGCGCTGGACCCAAGTGTCAGGCCAGCACGCCTGCTTGGCTTTGGCGAACCCGCCCCCCACCATCGGAGACCACCATGAGCGGTGGCCCGATCCTCGCCAGGAGAGCCTGCCAGGCCCTGAAGTTCTCGTTCCTGGCCGCATACCAGCCCCGCACGCGCGTATCCGTGCACGCGATAAGGACGACGGCTTTGCGGCCCAGATGGATGCCGTCGACGTAGACCACGTCATGGACCTCATCAACGATGGGAGCTAGGGGCCAGATCTGCCACAACGGCTGGCAGCGGCACCGAAATGACCGCCCCCCTGCCGGGCATCTGGGCCATCACCGTCCGACAGCAACCACGCGAGGAACGCGTCCAAGGCCTTCGCCGTGGCCTCGATGCGACCAACGCTCGTGACCTTGCAAGCCCGGCACCGCCAACGTTGGGCTCCCGAGGCGGCCTTGCCGTGACGAGTCATCACCCACTGACAGGAAGGGCATTTCGCAGTATTCATCCCCCAACGCCGCCCACACCAACTTCAACCCCGACTTTGGTCCACCACCAAGCCGAAAAATCGATGCCAGAACAACGCGATTTGACCTATAACCCCGACTTTCCGCACCTAACGACTCACCATCGGCCGAAAAGGCGTGAGACGAGAAAACCCGGCCCCAGAGGGGCCGGGTGATATGGCTCCAGCATAGCAGCACGAATGCTCTGGCTACCACTCCTGCGGCTTAACGATTCTCGAGCCGATGGCCGACGGCAGCTGGTGGTCGTACCAGTCAGAAGGCTGCATCTGGTACCACCAGTGGTTGCCGACGCCATCGGTGTGATCGCCGGCGAGTTTGCCAGCGAGGTACCCCTTGGTGGGGTTGACGAGTCCGATCGGCACTCGGCCTCGGCTGAAGGCGACGGGGTAGGCCAGGTCGCTGTCGTTGGAGATCACCACGGCGGCATCCACCGTATCGGTGAGCACATCGATGAGGAGATGCGAGGCAACATTGACGTCGGAGCCCTTCTCCTCCCGGCGCGCAACAGAGGCCATGAACCGAGCGTCAGGGACGTCTTGCCCGGCTCCGTCCTGCACCATCAGCGGCCACTGCGGGTGGCTGATGATCGGTTTGCCATTCCGGCCAGCAGTGGCAAGCGGTGCCGTGGCAACCCGTGCCACGTAGTTGCCGTAGCTGATCCGAGTGGCCGAGCCGGAGCGCTCCAGGGCGCGCAGATAGACGTCCTGTTCACGTTGACCGACGGGGTTGCTCGCTCCGCTCACTCTCGCAGTGCAATAGGTGACTGTCTTGATGACTGGGCTCTGCCAGCGAGAGTGCGTGACGATCAGATCAGACGCGAGAGCCTCCAGATCGAGCCAGCGCCATCCGGGCGTCGATCGGCCGCACAGTCCTCGACCGCCGTAGTACAGGTTATATCCGTCGATGTAGACGCCGACCCTCATGAGATCAAGTGTAGGCGCCACTACTGAAAGAGATCAGGGGCGCGCACCGCCAACTGGAGCGATGCGAGCATTGCTGCACGAGTGCATCGCGAATGCCCACGGCCGGTTCGGGACTGCCTGCTGACGCACCGCGATCCTTATTGGATTCCTTGGAACGTCCCACTTCGACGCTCGCCCGGTTTCTCGCGATCGCATGATCACCGGAGAGTTTGTTCACGTGGCTGCGGAAGCACTTTGCCCCCGGACCGGAAGCCGGGGACAAACACTGGGGTGGCTGACGGGACTCGAACCCGCGACGTCCTGGACCACAACCAGGTGCTCTACCAACTGAACTACAGCCACCGTCGTCGCCGCATGTGCAACGCAGGGAACTCTAGCATCCGACACCCCCGGAGGCGAAATCACCGCAGGACGCCCCTCGTTGCGCCCGCGTCGACGGCGCGGCGCGGCCCCGTCCCTACGCCCACCCCATCTCGTGGAGCTGCTCGTCGTCGATGCCGAAGTAGTGGCCGAACTCGTGCAGGACCGTGATCCGCACCTCCTCGGCGACCTCCCGCGCGTCCCGGCACATCGCCAGCGTCGGATTGCGGAACACGAGGATCCGATCGGGCAGGACGCCCGCGTAATCGTCCCGCTCGGTCAATGCCACCCCGTCGTACAGGCCCAGCAGATCCGGCTCCATGTCCGCGGGAGGATCGTCCTCGACGAGGACGACGAGGTTGTCCACCTGCTCCCAGAACTCCTCGGGGATCTCATCGAGGGCGTCGGCGACGAGCGACTCGAACTCCTCCCGGTTCATCTCGACGGGCACGCCGCGCTCCCCTCGCCGAACATCCCGATCGTTCCGCTCCCTGCCGGGCGCACGTCCGTCACCAGTGGGCGCGCACCGAGATCGCGTCGGCGAAATTGCCCAGCGCCTCATCGGTCGCGCCCAGGTACAAGTCCGCGTCGACGAGCGACACCTCCATGACGAGGAACGACCCCTTCCCATCGGGCACCAGATCGACCCGGTTGAAGAGGAACTGCTCGTCGCGACCGATGCGCTCGCGCACGTACTCGTGGAGGACCTTGCGGATCTGCTCGCCCCACTGCCACGCCTGGCTGTCCGCGGTCCCCGCCGTGATGACCGCCTCGTGCATCGTCGGATCGGTGACCGACGCCGGGTGGAGGACGGCGCGCTTCTCCACCGCGTGAGAGACGATCCCGTTGAAGAACACGAGGGAGATCTCGCCGTGGGTGTCGATCTGCTCGACGTAGCGCTGGATCATCACCGAGCGGTTCTGCGAGAGGATGTCCTGGACCTGGGAGATCGCCGCCTGGCGCTGGGTCGTCGACAGCGTCGTGTACCGGCCGATGTCGCGCACGCCCGAGGACACCGCGGGCTTGACGATGAACTCGCCGGACGCCGGGAAGCGCGTGTGGATCTGGTGCTTGGACAGCCCCTGCTCCGGTTCGAGCCACGTCGTCGGAATCGTCGGCAGGCCGCGCGTGGCCAGGGACCGCAAGTAGGTCTTGTGGGTGTTCCACTCCAGGACGTCGCGGTGGTTGAGGATCCTCGGCACCTTCCGCGTCCATTCGAGGAACGCCTCGCGCTGGCGCGGGTAGTCCGACACGGAGCGGACGACGACCATCCCCGCCTCGGCCCAGTCGATGTCGGGGTCGGTCCAGCACGCGATCCGCGGGTCGCAGCCTCGCTCGGCCAGGGCGTCGGGCAGGGCCTCCTCACCGCGATACAGGTTCGGCATGGACTCGGAGGTCACAAGGGTGACCTTGGGCTTAGACGTCATGCGTTCACTCTACCCGGACGGCCGTCGGCATTCGCACAGCCCGGCTCTCTTCCTCAGCGCAGGCCCAGGTCGCGCGATCGGGCCTCCTCCAGGAGGGCGTCGAGGAGCGCCGGGTAGTCGAGGCCGCCGACGGCCCACATCTGCGGGAACATCGAGATCGGCGTGAACCCGGGCATCGTGTTGACCTCGTTGACGACGATCCGCCCGTCGTCCTCGCAGTAGAAGAAATCGACGCGCGCCAGCCCCTCGCATTCGAGGGCGTCGAAGGCCTCCATCGCCAAGGAGCGGATCGACTCGGCGACCGGCTCGGGCAGTGACGCCGGGCAGACGAGGCCGATGGCCTCCGTGTCGACGTACTTGAGCTCGTAGTCGTAGAACTCCCCGTCGGGCACCTCGATCTCGCCGAGCGGCGCGGTCCCGCTCCTCCACGAGTCCCGCCCCCCCAGGACTCCGCACTCGATCTCGCGGCCCGAGACCCCGGCCTCGACGATGACGCGAGGATCGTGGTTGCGCGCCTCCTTGACGGCCGTCGCCAGCTCCTCGGCGCAGTCGACGCGGCTGATCCCGATCGACGATCCGGCCCGGCAGGGCTTGACGAAGAGGGGGAATCCCAAGGGGACGAGGCGATCGAGGCACCCCTGGGGGTCGTCCTCCCATTGGCGCGGAGTGATGAGTTCCCACGAGCCGACGTCGATCCCGGCGGCCGCCAGGACCGTCTTCGTCAGGTGCTTGTCCATGCTGATGGCGCTGGACGTCACCCCGCAGCCGACGTAGCGCACATCCGCCATCTCGAAGAGCCCCTGGATCGTCCCGTCCTCCCCGTAGGGCCCGTGGAGGAGGGGCATGACGACGTCGACGCGCCCCAGGTCCTCGACGGAGACGACGCGCGCCGCCGGGTCCGACGGGTCGGCGTCGTAGGTCAGCTCGATAAGCGACGCCCCCCCGGGGGTCAGGGCGATGCGCGTGCGCCCGGCCCGCACCGACTGCCCCCGCCCGTCGCGGAACTCCAGGGCCTCCGGGTCGTCGGCGACGCGGACCCACTGCCCGTCGCGGGTGATCCCCAGGGGGATGACCTCCCACTTCGTTCGATCGACGGCGCGCAGGATGCCCGCGGCGGTCGCGCACGACACCTCGTGCTCGCTCGAACGGCCTCCGAAGACGATGAGGACGCGGGGACGGGTCGTTTCAGTCATGGGGTCCAGCCTAACGGCACCCGCCCCCGTCGCCGGCCACCGCCGACGGCCCGCGCGCGGACGACTCCCCTCGCGCCGAAGGGCCGCCGCCTCCCCGACCGGCGGACCCGGGCGCGGGCGCGGGATGACCTGTTCGTCGTCGAATGGCGTCGCGGCGGCCCGACAGCCCCGGGCCCGGGCGCCCTCCGGGTCACACGAGCTCGATGCGCCACCCGTCCATCTTCTGGGGCCGCGACAAGAGCATCTCCCCCATCTCCTCGATGCTCGCCCTCCCCGAGACGACGCGGACCACGGACTCGGTGATCGGCATGTCCACGTCGAGCCCACGGGCCACCTGGAGGATCGGCGCCGCCGAGCGAACCCCCTCGACGACGCCCGGCGACAGGGACAGCGCCTCGTCGAGCCCCATCCCGGTCCCCATCCGGTAGCCGAGCGAGTAGTTGCGCGACAGGCGCGACGAGCACGTCGTGATGAGGTCGCCGATGCCGGCCAGGCCCGCGAAGGTCGCCGGATCGGCGCCCATCGTCGTCCCCAGCCTCGTCATCTCCGCCAAGCCCCGCGTCATCAGCGTCGACCGCGTGTTGACCCCCAGGCCCATGCCCTCGGCCGCCCCGATGGCCACGGCGATGACGTTCTTCGTCGCCCCGGCGATCTCCGTACCGACGACGTCGGCCGACACGTAGGGGCGGAAGTAGGAGGTGTGGGCGGCCTTGGCGATCCTCGCCGCCAGGTCGACGTCGCGCGAGGCGACGACGGTCGCCGCCGGCTGATGCTCGGCGATCTCGCGCGACAGGTTCGGCCCCGACATCACGGCGATCCGGGAGTCGTCGACCCCGGCGGCGCGGGCGATCACCCGGTCGACAGTGTCGAGGGACTCCAATTCGAGCCCCTTGGCCAGGGACAGGATCGCGGCATCGGCCGCGAGCGCCGGCGCTGCCTCGACCAGCGTCGGCCGGATCGCGGCGACCGGCACGGCGACGGCGACGAGATCGGCCCCCTCGACCGCCCCGCGCAGGTCCGTCGTCGCCCGGATCGTGTCGGACAGCTCGATGCCCGGCAGATACGTCGGGTTCTCCCCGGAGTTGATGAACTCGACGGTCTGAGTGTTGCGCCCCCACATCGATACGGGCAGGCCCGCGTCGGCCAGGACCTGGGCGAAGGTCGTCCCCCAGGCGCCGGTGCCCAGGACGGCGGCGGAGCGGATCTCAACGGCAGTGCTCATGCCCCGAGACTACCGGCCCAGTACGATCGAAGGACGAGGACTCCAAGGAGGCACCCATGTCGCGCCGTTTCGCACCCGCCATCGTCCCGCTGCTCCTGCCGGCCCTGTGCGCGGCTCTCGCGGCCTGCTCCCCCGCCGGCCCCTCCCCCGCCGCGCAGTCGGCCCCGCCCGCCGCCTCCGGCGACGCCCAGTCCGCCGCCCCGCGATCCGGCCTCTCCGCCCAGTCCGCGGCCCCGGCCTCGTCTAACGCCCCCTCTCCCGAGCCGGCCGCCCCGATCCTCGGCGACGCCTGGGCGACCTCCGTCGAGCCGACCGAGCCGGAGGGCGCCGACTCCCTCGTCTTCCACGACCTGCGCGTCGGCGAGCACGACTCCTTCTACCGGGTCGTCGTCGAGTTCACCGGCGAAGGGGTCCCCGGCGTCTCCCAGTCGTGGGCCGACAAGCCCCTCGAGCAGGGCCGCGGGCGGGAGTTGCCCGTCGCCGGGTCCTCGTGGCTGGACCTGGTGATCTCCGGGACGTCGATGCCCCTGGACGACGCCTCCCGGGCCGACTACTACTCCGGCGAGCGCAACATCCCCATCGGCCCCCTCGACGTGCGCGAGGACGGGACCTTCGAGGACACGACCCACCTGGTCATCGGCATGGACGAGCCCAGGGACTTCCAGATCGGATTCCTCGAGTCCCCCAGCCGCGTCGTCATCGACATCCGGAAGTAGGCGCCGGGGTCAGCGCCCGCCCCCCGGCCGGGGCCGGCCTCCCCGCCTGGCCCGTTTGGCCGCCTTCTTCGCGGCGATCCGCTGCTCGTACTCCCACCACGGGCCCTCTTTCGTCTGCGGGTCCCACACGCGGTCGGGCGCCTTGCGCCCGCGCAGCTCCTCGACGCCGGATGTCACCGCCGCGTGGAGGCGGGCCGTCGCCTCCGCCACCGCCTTGCGATCGGACGACCCCTGTTCCCCCATGAGGTCCGACAGGTCGACGGGGGCGCCGAAGCGGTAGCGGATGCGCCGCCCCGGGCGCAGGTCGATCGTCGAGTCGTAGCGGCCCTGGATGTCCTGGGCGCCCCACTGGGACAGGGGGATCACCGGGACGCCCGTGTCGAGGGCCAGGCGGGCCGCGCCCGACTTGAAGGCCATCGGCCATTCGTCCGGCTCGCGCGTCAGCGTGCCCTCCGGGTAGATGCCGACGACCTCTCCGGCGCGCAGCGCCCGCCTCGTCGGTTCGAGGACGGCGCCCGGCGACACGTCGCGATCGACGGGGATCAGCCCCATTCCCGCGATGACCCGGCCGAACACGGGGACCGCGAACATCGACTTCTTCGCGAGGAAGCGCACGGCCGTCCCCCGGCCCATGAAGTACCAGCACAGGCACAGGGGGTCGACGTTCGACAGGTGATTGGCGACGAGGAGGAACCCGCCATCGGCCGGCAGGTGCTCCTCCCCGGTGGCCTCGATCCTCACCCATGGGGCCATGATCGGGGTGAGGACGGTCTGGGCGAAGCGGTAGAACCCGGTGACAGGAGCCATGGGGCGATCCTAGCCGGATCGACGGGGCCCGCCGTCGCGCGACTGCGCTCCGGGCGTCCGCGCCCCCAGCGGGAGACGGAGCGGCTCGCGGCTCACACGAGAACGGTCACCGCGCCCGGGGCGACGCTCGCGACGAAGGGGACGCGGGCCACCCGGTCCCCGTCCGCCATGACGGGCATACCGACCGGTTGGACGACCTCGACGCGGCGCGCCTCCTCGATGGAGATGATGTCGCCGTCGGCGGCGCGCCCGCCCAGGGCGCGGGCGAGGACCGGCAGGGCCGTCCACCGCGACACGGCGCGGGCGTGGCACAGTTCGAGGACCCCGTCGAAGGGATCCGACTGGGGGACCAGGGTGATCCCCCCGCCGAAGCGCCCCGAGTTCGAGATCGACGCCAGCCAGCCCGTCAGATCGCGCTCGACCCCGTCGACGATCCCCCGGACCGGGATGTGGCGGTAGCGGGAGAACGCGGCGATCGCTCCGTAGGCGTAGGCCAGCGGCCCGTAATTGAGGGAGGACTCGTTGGCGCGGATATTCGCCTGCGCGTCTACCCCCAGGGACACGATCCCCAGGACGAGGCGCAGGCCGTCGGCCGAATCCACCCAGATCCCGTCCAGGGACCGCTTCCGGCCGTCGAACTCCCCGTCCGACGAGGCGCCCGCCAGGCCCAGGGGGGCCAGGGACCGGGCGCGCTCGCGCGGGTCCGTGCCGATGCCGAGCGCGCGGCACAGGTCGTTGCCCCGCCCTCCGGGGATGGGGGCGAAGACCCGGCCGGCGTCGTGGCACCCGCGGGCCACCGCCGACAGGTAGCCGTCGCCGCCGATCGCCGCGACGACCTCCTCGTCGCAGTCCCCGGCGATCCGGTCGGGCGCGTCCGAGCTGGTCGTCACCACCGCCTGCACCCGCCAGCCGCCGGCGCGCAGGATCCGGGCGACCTCGGGCCCGGCGGACACCGACCGGCCGGCCGCCGACATCGACGAGATGAGGAGGCGCAGGCCCCGCCTGGCCCCGTCCTCCGTACGGGCCCCCACCGGTCAGTCCGCCGCGTAGGCGACGCGGGCGTCGAGTTGCCCGAGCTTCGTCGTGAAGTGCTCGTAGCCCCGCGCGATGACGTCGATGCCCGCGACCGTCGACGTGCCCTCGGCGGCCAGGGCCGCGATGAGGTGGGAGAACCCGCCGCGCAGGTCGGGGACGACGATGTCGGCGCCGTGCAGGGGCGTCGGCCCCGACACGACCGCCGAGTGGTAGAAGTTGCGCTGCCCGAATCGGCACTCCGACCCTCCCAGGCACTCCCGGTACACCTGGATCTGCGCGCCCATCTGGTTGAGGGCCTCGGTGAAGCCGAAGCGCTTCTCGTAGACGGTCTCGTGGACGATCGACAAGCCCCGGGCCTGGGTGAGGGCGACGACGAGGGGCTGCTGCCAGTCCGTCATGAACCCGGGGTGGACGCCCGTCTCCAGGGCGATCGCGTGCAGCTCCCCACCGGGGTGGTAGAAGCGGATGCCCTCCGCGTCGATGTCGAAGGCGCCGCCGACCTTGCGGAAGGTGTTGAGGAAGGTCGTCATGTCCGGCTGGTGGGCTCCCAGGACGTAGATGTCGCCGCGGGTCGCCAGCGCCGCCGCCGCCCAGGAGGCCGCCTCGATGCGGTCGGGCAGGGCGACGTGCGTGTAGCCGACGAGGCGGTCGACGCCCTCGATGCGGATCGTCCGGTCCGTGTCGACCGAGATGATCGCCCCCATCTTCTGCAGGACGTTGATGAGGTCCATGATCTCCGGCTCGACGGCCGCGCCCCGCAGGATCGTGATGCCCTCGGCGCGCACGGCCGTCAGGAGCGTCTGCTCGGTGGCCCCCACCGACGGGAACGGCAAGTCGATGATCGCCCCGCGCAGGCCCTCGGCGGGGCGGGTGATGTGGATGCCGTCGGAGCGCTTGTCGACGACCGCCCCGAACTTGCGCAGCGTATCGAGGTGGAAGTCGATGGGCCGCCCCCCGATGGCGCATCCGCCGAGTTCGGGGATGAATGCCTCGCCGAGCTGGTGGAGCAGGGGTCCGCAGAACAGGATCGGGATGCGCGAGGACCCGCCGAGGGAGTCGATATCGGAACGGGAGGCGACCTTGACGTTCGTCGGGTCGAGGCTCATCCGGCCCCGCTTCTGGTCGAACTCGACGGTGACGCCGTGCAGGCGCAGGAGGTCGGAGACGACGTCGACGTCGCGGATCAGCGGGACGTTGTCGAGCTGGGAGGGGCTGTCCCCCAGGAGGGAGGCCACCATCGCCTTGGGGACGAAGTTCTTCGCCCCGCGCACGGTGATCGTGCCGTTGAGCGGGTGCCCGCCCTCGATCCTCAGCACAGAGGTCATGAGTACCAACTCCTGATGGCCGTCGCGCTCGTGATGGTCGAATCCACTGTAGAGCAGGGGCGCGCGGGCGGGAGCCCGGGGCGGGGTCGGATCCCCCACACCGCCGTGCCGATCGGCGTCCCGCGGCCGCGTCGGCCCTCAGCGGACGGCCGGCATCCCCAGGGGGACGGGCCGGGCTGGCACGACCTCCTCCTTGGGGAGGAAGCGGGCGGGCAGGGTCGTCGGCGCGAATGAGGGGCGGGTCGCCTCGTAGGCGCTGATCCTGTCCTCGTCGCGCAGGGTCAGGGCGATGTCGTCGAGTCCTTCCATCAGGCACCAGCGGACGTAGTCGTCGATCTGGAAGGAGCAGTGGACGGGGCCGGCGACGACCGTCGTGTCGACGAGGGAGACGGTGACGCTCGTGCCCGGCTCGTTCTCCAGGACCTTCCACAGGGACTCGCAGTCCTCCTGGGAGACGACGCCGGCGACGAGCCCCTGCTTGCCCGCGTTGCCGCGGAAGATGTCGGCGAACTTCGGGGCCAGGACGACGCGGAACCCGTAGTCCTTGAGGGCCCAGACGGCGTGCTCGCGCGACGAGCCGGTGCCGAAGTCGGATCCGGCGACGAGGACGGAGCCGGCGCGGTAGGCGTCCTGGTTGAGGACGAAGCCCGGGTCGGAGCGCCAGGCGGCGAAGAGGGCGTCCTCGAAGCCGGTGCGGGTGATCCTCTTGAGGTAGACGGCGGGGATGATCTGGTCGGTGTCGACGTTCGAGCGGCGCATCGGCACGCCGATGCCGGTGTGGGTCGTGAACTTGTCCATGAGGGCCTCCTTGGGGGCGGCGCGGGTCACAGGTCCGCGGGGCTCGACAGGGTTCCGCGGACCGCGGTCGCGGCGGCGACGAGGGGCGAGACGAGGTGGGTGCGCGACCCCTTGCCCTGGCGACCCTCGAAGTTGCGGTTCGAGGTGGACGCGGCGCGCTCCCCGGGGGCGAGCTGGTCGGGGTTCATCCCCAGGCACATCGAGCACCCGGCGTTGCGCCATTCGGCTCCGAAGTCGCGGAACACGGCGTCCAGGCCCTCGGCCTCGGCCTGGAGGCGCACCCGGGCGGAGCCGGGGACGACGAGCATGCGCACCCCCTCGGCCTTGGTCCGTCCTTTGAGGATCGAGGCGGCGGCGCGCAGGTCCTCGATGCGGCCGTTGGTGCATGAGCCGAGGAACACGGCGTCGACCTTGATGTCGCGCATGGGCGTGCCCGCCTCAAGGCCCATGTACTCCAGGGCCCGTTCGGCGGCCGCCCGCCGGGTGTCGTCGCCGAACTCCTCGGGGTCGGGGACGGCGGCGGACAGGGGGACGCCCTGGCCGGGGTTGGTCCCCCAGGTGACGAAGGGCTCGATGTCGGCGGCGTCGAGGACGACCTCGGCGTCGAACACGGCGTCCGGGTCGGAGGCCAGGGCCCGCCAGTGCTCGACGGCGCGGTCCCAGTCGTCGCCCTCGGGGGCGTGGGGGCGCCCTTTGAGGTAGGCGAAGGTCGTCTCGTCGGGGGCGACCATGCCGGCGCGCGCGCCGGCCTCGATCGACATGTTGCAGATCGTCATCCGCCCCTCCATCGACAGGTCGCGGATCGCCTGCCCCCGGTACTCGAGGACGTAGCCCTGTCCCCCGCCGGTGCCGATTGCGGCGATGACGGCGAGGATGATGTCCTTCGCCGTCGAGCCGGCGGGCAGGGCCCCGTCGATGGTGATCGCCATCGTCTTGAAGGGGGCGAGCGGCAGGGTCTGGGTGGCCAGGACGTGTTCGACCTGGCTGGTGCCGATCCCCAGGGCGAGGGCGCCGAAGGCCCCGTGGGTGGACGTGTGGGAGTCGCCGCACACGATCGTCATCCCGGGCTGGGTCAGGCCCAGCTGGGGGCCGACGACGTGGACGATCCCCTGGTCGGCGTCCCCCAGGGAGTGCAGGCGGATCCCGAACTCCTCGGCGTTCGAGCGCAGCGTGTGGATCTGGGTGCGGCTCGTCTCGTCGGCGATCGGCAGGTCGATGTCGACGGTCGGCGTGTTGTGGTCCTCGGTGGCGATCGTCAGGTCGGGGCGGCGGACCCTCCGCCCGGCCAGGCGCAGCCCTTCGAAGGCCTGGGGGCTCGTCACCTCGTGGACGAGGTGGAGGTCGATGTAGAGGAGGTCGGGGGCCCCGTCCTCCCCGTGGGCGACGACGTGGTCGGCCCAGACTTTCTCAGCCATCGTGCCGGTCATGGTCTCCTCCTCCGCTCGGTCCTCACCGGGGCTCTTCTCGCGCGGTCTCGCCGGATCGGCGGGGCGCCGTCGCGGCGGCATCGGGCTCATCGTCGGCCTGTTTCACGATACCGAGACTTGTGATCTCACCACATGAGATGCACAATGTGGCCATGGAGGACTCGACATCGAGCGGCGTGGGAGTCTTGGATAAGGCCGCACTGGTCCTTGGCGCATTGGAAGCCGGACCGTCGACCCTGGCCCAGCTCGTCTCCGCCACCGGACTGGCACGCCCAACCGCCCACCGCCTTGCGGTCGCCCTCGAATACCATCGGATGGTCGCCCGAGACATGCAGGGCCGCTTCGTCCTGGGCCCGCGCCTGCAGGAGCTGTCCTCCGCCGCCGGCGAGGACCGCCTCCTGTCCGCCGCCATGCCCGTCCTCCAGGCCCTGCGCGATCACTCGAAGGAGTCCTCCCAGCTCTACCGCCGCCAGGGCGACTACCGCGTGTGCGTCGCCGCCTCCGAGCGCGAGATGGGCCTGCGCGACTCCATCCCCGTCGGCGCGACCCTGTCGATGAGCGCGGGCTCGGCCGCCCAGGTCCTCCTGGCCTGGGAGGAGCCCGACCGCCTCCACCGGGGCCTGTACGGGGCCTCCTTCAACGCGACGATGCTCTCCCAGGTGCGCCGTCGCGGCTGGGCCCAGTCCGTCGGAGAGCGCGAGCCCGGCGTCGCCTCCGTGTCCGCCCCGGTACGCGGCCCGTCGGGCCGCGTCCTCGCGGCCCTGTCGATCTCCGGGCCCATCGAGCGCATGGGCCGCCAGCCCGGGCGCCAGCACGGCCCCTCGGTCGTCGCCGCCGCGAACCGCCTCTCCGACTTCCTGCGCAGCGTCGACGAGCCGGGGATCTAACCCCCGGGGCTCGCTCCCCTGACCCTCAGGCGCTCCCCGCCCGGCGGGCCCGCGCGCGCCTCGACGCCTTGACGCCCAGGGTGCACACGACGAACACGAGTCCGAACAGGAGCGCCGTCCACGACGAGGTCGGGCGGTTCGTCCAGTACGTCCCGAAGAACGCCGCCGTCGTCACGACGAGGGCGATGACGACCGACCCCCTGATGACTCCGGGGAAACTCGTGGCGAACAGGGCGGCGGTCGCCGCGGGCACGACGACGAAGGCGATGACGAGGACCGCCCCGGCCGCGTGGAACGAGGCCGTGAGCGTCAGCGCCGTCATCACCATCGCCGCGGACCGCAGCCGTCGCACCGGCAGGCCGAGAACCGCCGCGTAGTCCGGGTCCATGACGACCAGGGCGAGCTTCCTGTGGGTCAGGGCGAGGAACGCGACGTTGGCTGCGACGACGAGCCCCATGACCCACGCGTAGGACGGCCCCAGATTGACACCGGCAAACGTCAGGGGGATCACCGCGACGATGTTCGGATCCCCGACGAGCACCGCGTCCTCGTGCAGGTGCAGGTGGGAGAAGCGCGTCGATAGGAGGATCACGCCGATGGAGAAGAGCGCCGGGAACACCAGTCCGAGCGCGGCGTCCTCGGGGACGAGGCCGCTGTCGGCCGCCCACTGCGCGGCCAGGACGACGACGAGGGCGAGGGCGGTGGCCCCCAGGACGAGCAGCGGGGATCCGATCGGCCAGATCAGGGCCGCCAGGACGATCCCGGGGAAGGCCGCGTGGCTCATCGCGTCGACGAGCATCGACTGGCGCGAGGTCACCAGGTAGGCGCCGGGCAGGGCGCAGGCCAGGGCGGTCAGGAGCATGAGGGCGAGGACGCCGATCGCGTACGGGGTCATGCGGCGTCCTTCCCCCCGGCCGCGCCGGAGGCGACGCCGGCCAGGAGCCGGTCCCTGGCCTCGTGCCTGCGCCGTGCGCGCATGAGGACCGAGCGCTTGGGCGACAGGAAGAGCGAGACGAGCATGATGGCGGTCAGGACGAGGACGGTCGTCGGTCCGGACGGCACTTTCCCGGCCACCACCGAGATCACCGATCCGACGACGGACGACAGCAGGCCGAAGCACCCGGCCAGGGCCGCCATGGCGCCCAGCGAGTCGACCCACTGCCGGGCGGCGGCCGACGGGAGGACCACGTAGGCGACGACGAGGACCAGGCCGACGGATTTGAGGCCGATGACGATGCCGACGACGGTCGCCCCGACGAGGAGCACTTCGACGAGTCGGACGCTGCGCCCCAGGACGCGCGCGGCGTCCCGGTCGAAGACGAGCAGGGCGATATCGTTCCAGAACACGAGGACGACGAGGATGGCGACGACGGCGAAGACCGCGTTGATCCTGATGTCCTGCCAGGTCAGGGTCGTCGCGTTGCCGAAGAGGTAGTCTTCGAGCCCCGCCTTGGACGACGGGAAGGGCCGCGACCGGATCTCGGCGAGGAGCGCCATCCCCCCGCCGAAGGTCAGGGCCAGGACGACGGCCATCGCCGCATCGGTCCCTGCCCTCGTCCCCTTCGGCAGCCACGTCGTCGCCAGGGTCGCGAGGACCCCGACGAATCCGCACATGACGACGATGACGAGCATGTTGCGCCCGTCGACGCCCAGCAGGAGGACGCTCGCGAGGAAGGCGAGGGAGACGCCGAGCATCGACGAGTGGCCGATGACGTCGGCGACGAGGGACTGGCGGCGCAGGTAGGTGAAGCACCCGAGGAAGCCGCAGCTCAACCCGATGAGGGCGCTGCCGACGATGACCCGCTGGTAGACCGTCTGGGTGAGGATCTCGAGGATCATCGAGCGTCCCGATCGTCCGCGCCGCCGTCGCCGCCGTCGAGCGCCCAGTTCATCTCGGGCCCTCCGTAGGTCGCTCTGAGGGCGTCTGCGGTCAGGACCGTCTCGACGTCCCCCTGGGCGATGGTCTCCTTGTTGAGGAGGACGACGCGGTCGCAGACCCGTCGCAGGGTCGACAGGTCGTGGTGGACGAGGACGAGGGTGTGCCCGTCGTCCTTGAGGCGGCGCAGGACCCGCATGATCGCCCGCTCGGACACCGCGTCGATGCCGGCGAAGGGCTCGTCCATCACGTACAGATCCGGGTCCTGCGCGAGGACCCGGGCGAGGAAGACCCGCTGCTTCTGCCCCCCGGACAGTTCGCCGATCTGGCGCGAGGCGAAGTCGTCCATGCCGACTGCTTCGAGGGCCGTCCGCGCCGCGGTGCGGGCCCGGCGGTCGGGGCGCCGGCCCCATCGGAGGGAGGCGTAGGTGCCCATGAGGACGACGTCGGCGACGGTCGCGGGGAAGTCCCAGTCGACGGAGGCGGACTGGGGCATGTAGCCGACCCTGCGGCGGACCTGCGCGAGGGGCTCGCCCCAGTAGGAGACGCTGCCGGTCAATGTCGGGATCAGCCCGAGGACGGCCTTGAGGAGGGTGGACTTGCCCGCTCCGTTCGGCCCGACGATGCCGGTGACGGTGTTCTCCGGGATGCGCACGGACGCCCCTGTGAGAACGGGGGTGTCCCGGTAGGCGACGGAGATCGACTGGGCGTCGAGCGCGAACGGAGCGGCGGCGGTCACTGGGCGCCCAGTCCCGCGGTGATGGCGTCGATGTTGTGCTGGAAGACGCCCAGGTAGGTGTCGACGGGGGCGGCCTCGCCCAGGGAGTCGGCGTAGAGCTCCTCGTCGGCGACCTTGACGTCCCAGCCCTTCGAGGCGACGGCCTCCTGGAGGGAGGTGATGGCCTGGGGGTTCTGGAGGTTGTCGACGAAGATCGTCGGGACCTTCGCGTCGGCGATGAGGGTGGCGAGCTCTTCGAGGTCGGCGGCGGACAGCTGGGCCTCGGAGGTGACGAAGTCGGTGGCGTGGACCGTCATGTTGTAGCGGTTGCCGAGGTAGTTGAAGGCGTCGTGGCCGGTGATGAGGACCCGGTTTGCCTCGGGGATCGTCTCGAAGGTCTTCGCCGCCTTCTCGTCGATCTCCTGGATCTTGGCGTTGTAGGCCTCGGCGTTCTTCTTGTAGGCGTCGGCGTTGTCGGCATCGACCTGGGCGAGCTTGTCGGCGACCTGGGTGACGACGTTCTGCCAGATCTCCGGGGAGTTCCAGATGTGTGGGTCGTAGAGGGGGTTGCCGTGGTCGTCGGTCTCGGGCCAGTCGAGGAGGAGGTCGGCGGGGATGTTCTTGCCGACTTCGAGGGCCCGGTCGCCCTGGGATTCGAGCTGGTCGGTCATCAGGGCCTCGAGGTGGAGGCCGTTCCACACGACGACGTCGGCGCTCTGCATGGCCTCGATGTCCTGCGTGGTCGGCTGGTAGGTGTGGGGGTCTCCTCCGGGCTTGACCATGACGGTGACCTGCGCCTCGGGGGCGATATTGGCGACGGCGTCGCCGAGATAGCCTGTGGTGGCGAAGACGGTCAGGGCGCCAGTCGGGGCATCCGGCGCGGGGGCGCTCTGGGAGGCTCCGGCGTTGTCGGATCCGCAGGCCGCCAAGCCTGCGACGAGGGTGCCCGCAGCGCACAGGGCGCCCAGCTTCTTCAGCAGTGCCATCGATGTGACTCCATTCGAGGTGACGATTTTTCCAGGCCCCTTTCAGGCCGCGCTCACCGTATTAAGGGCCCCCTCATTTAGTCAAGATCGATGTCACGAATTTCGTGCACCCGAAAAATTGGAGAGATCGAGGCGCCTCCGGTTCGCAGATGAGAATCGGGGAGGCGCGATGCGCCTCCCCGAATCGGTACCCCCAGCCGGATTTGAACCGGCGTTAACGCCGTGAGAGGGCGTCGTCCTAGGCCGCTAGACGATGGGGGCCTGTATGACCTGTCTCCAGGTGTATGTCATCCGTTGACGGATGAGTACCCCCAGCCGGATTTGAACCGGCGTTAACGCCGTGAGAGGGCGTCGTCCTAGGCCGCTAGACGATGGGGGCCTGAGTGGGAAACCAGGAGGCTTCCGACCGCTGGGGTACCAGGACTCGAACCTAGAATGGCTGAACCAGAATCAGCTGTGTTGCCAATTACACCATACCCCAATAGCTTGTCCCCTCAGGCGCTGCGCGCCCGTGGCGACAAGAGAAAACAGTAGCCGAAAGGCGAGCGCGACGCCAAATCCTCCGGCAGTGGCGACTCTCACGCGCGCGGGCGCGCCCACGGCCGGCGGCCGCGAACAGGCTGCGGCGCCATCCAGCGCCTCCGCGGCCACCGCGACCCCGCGCGCCCCGCCTCACACGAGCCGGATTCCCTCCCCTCATCGCGGAGGGCCCGCCGCGAGGGGCTGCGATCGGCTCTGGCCGCGCAGATCCTGCGGAGTCCCGCGACCCGCGCGTCAGGCGAGCCGGTCGAGCAGGCGCGACACCCGGGCCAACGCCTCGTCACGCCCGAGGATCGCCATCGAGTCGACGACCGGCAACGAGACGTTCGTGCCCGTCATCGCCACGAAGAGAGGGCCGAACGCCAGGCGCGGCTTGATGCCCATCCCCTCGACGAGCGCGGCGTCGAGGGCGGACTTGATCGCCTCCGCCGTGAACTCCTCCACGCCGGACAGCGCCTCGGCGGCCGCCCGCAGGACGTCGGGCGCCGAGTCCTTGAGCTTGCCCAGGGCGCGTTCGTCGTACTCGATCTCGTCGGCCCCGACGAACAGGAAGCGCATGAGGGGGCCGGCCTCGCCGAGCATCTGGATGCGGGTCTGGGCCAGGGGCGCGGCGGCGTCCAGCACCGCGCGCTCGGCAGCCTCCAGGCCTTCGTAGGAGGAGGCCGAGACGAGCCCCTCGCGGGCGAGGAACGGGACGAGGCGCGCCCGGAAGTCCTCGGCGCCCAGGAGCCGGATCTGCTCGGCGTTGATCGCCACGCACTTCTTCTGATCGAAGCGGGCCGGGTTCGGGTTGACGTCGCCGATGTCGAAGGCCCCGACCATCTCCTCCATCGAGAAGACGTCGCGGTCGGGGGCGATCGACCAGCCCAGGAGAGCCAGGTAGTTGTTCAGCCCCTCGGGGATCATCCCCGCCTCGCGGTGCAGCAGGAGGTTCGACTCCGGGTCGCGCTTGGACAGCTTCTTGTTCCCCTCCCCCATGACGTACGGCAGGTGCCCGAACCGGGGCATGAACTCGGCGACGCCGATGGCCTCCAGAGCCCGGTACAGGACGATCTGGCGAGGCGTCGACGACAGGAGGTCCTCGCCCCGCAGGACGTGGGTGATCCTCATCAGGGCGTCGTCCACGGGGTTGACGAGGGTGTACAGGGGATCGCCGTTGGCGCGGACGATGACATAGTCGGGCACCGACCCGGCCTTGAACGTGATCTCCCCGCGGATCAGGTCGACGAAGGTCACATCCTCGTCGGGCATGCGGATGCGCAGGACGGGGCGGCGGCCCTCGGCGCGATAGGCGGCGATCTGCTCGTCGCTCAGGTCCCGGTCGAAGCCGTCGTAGCCGAGCTTGGGGTCCTCCCCCTTGGCCCGGTGGCGCTCCTCGATCTCCTCGGGCGTCGAGTAGGACTCGTAGGCGTAGCCGGCCTCCAGGAGGCGCGCCGCGACGTCCCTGTACACGTTCATGCGCTCGGATTGGCGGTAGGGGCCGTGCGGCCCGCCCTTGTCGACGCCCTCGTCCCAGTCCAGGCCCAGCCAGCGCAGGGAGTCGAGGATCTGCTCGAAGGACTCCTCGGAATCGCGGGCGGCGTCCGTGTCCTCGATGCGGAAGACGAAGGTGCCCCCGGTATGGCGGGCGTACGCCCAGTTGAACAGGCAGGTGCGGACCATGCCCACATGGGGGGTCCCCGTCGGCGAGGGGCAGAAGCGGACGCGGATGTCGGAGCCGGTGGCAGTCGTTTCACTCATGATGCCCTCGATCCTATCGCGAGCCGGGACCCGCGGGTCGCGCCCGAGGACGAGAGACCGGTCGGGCACCGGGCCATTCCACGAGCCCTCGGGAGCAGCCGCACCGGGAGCGCCCGGAACGCCGAGGCGCTCCACGCGCCGACCCGCAGGAGGGGGACGACGATGCGACGGCCCCGAAAGCCCAATGATGGCCGCCGGTCCTCGGGAGCGGGGAGCGCAGGTGCACAAACCAGTCCGCGTACTTCGCCCGAGCTGCCGGCCCTCGGGGCGGGGCGCGCGGCTCGGGCGGGCGGGCCGGCCCCCGCCGGGCCTACAGTGGTCCGGTCCCCCACGTCAGGAGCGCCCATGCCCGTCCGATTCTTCACCGACGACCACCTGCGAGAAGCCGGCTCCCTCAAATGGACAGGGATGTCCCGCCCGGACGGCGGCCCCGTCATCGGCGCCTGGGTCGCGGAAATGGACTTCGCGACCGCGCCCGCCGTCGCCGACGCGATGAAGGGGGCCATCGACTCCGGGCTCCTGGGCTACCAGCCCTCCTGGCTCGCCGGAGCCGTCGCCGAGGCCACCGCCTCCTTCCAGGAGGAGCGCTTCGGCTGGAGCCTCGACCCCGACCACATCCGCCTCGTCGCCTCAGTCCTGCCCGCCCTGCGCGCCACCATCGAGCACCTCACCGCCCCCGGCTCCCCCGTCGTCGTCCCCACCCCCGCGTACATGCCGTTCCTGACGATCCCCGGCGAACTCGGCCACCCGGTCATCGAAGTCCCCTCCCGCCACGGGGACGACGCCGATGGGCGCGGCTGGGCCCTCGACCTCGACGGGATCCGCGCGGGCCTGGAGGCCGGCGCCGGCCTCGTCGTCGTGTGCAACCCGTGGAACCCGACGGGGCGGGTCCTCACCCGCGCCGAGCTCGCCGCCCTCGACGCCGTCGTCGCCGACTACGACGCCCTCGTCTTCGCCGACGAGATCCACTCCCCCCTGATCCTCGACCCTGCCACCGCCTTCACCTCCTACGCGCGGCTCAGCCCGGAGGCGGCCTCGCGCGCCGTCACGGCCACCGCCGCGTCGAAGGGGTGGAATATCGCCGGACTGCCCAGCGCCCAGGTGATCCTGCCCGACGGCGCCCTGCGCGAGCGGTGGGACGAACGGGCCGCCCACCTGTCCCACGGGGCGACGACCATCGGCGCGATCGGCGCCATCGCCGCCTACCGGCACGGCATCGACTGGCTCGACGAGGTCTGCGCGATCGTCGCCGGCAACGTCGCCATCGTCGCCGACGCCCTGGCGGGCTCACCCATCGACTTCACCCGCCCCGAGGGCACCTACCTCACCTGGTGGGGGTTCGCCGACGCCGGTCTGGGAGGAGCCCCCGCCGACGAGCTGCTCTCCCGGGCCGGCGTGGCAGCCAACGCGGGGCGCGCCCTGGGGGCCGGCTACGAGCAGTGGGCGCGGATCAACCTCGCCTGCTCGCCGGACGCGGCCGCGCGGATCGCCGAGGCCGCCCTGTCGATCCTGTGACGCCCGACCTCTGCGCATCCATGCGGGCGCGGTTCACGGCCGCCGGGCCGGGAGCCGCGCCGGCCCGGCCCTACGCCCGCATGTAGGCGATGAGGGCGAGCAGCCACAGGTGCGCCGGATAGAACACGTAGAAGAAGTACTTGGAGAACGCCGTGTGCGGACCGCGCTCCCCGTTGTACAGGTGCAGGACCGGGATGACGAGGATCAGCATGAAGTCGGAGTTGAAGGCGAGCATCGACAGGGTTTGCTCCGGCGTCGAATACGGCACCCACGACATGGCGAAGAGCACCACCGCGAACAGGACGTAGCCGATATCTCTGACTACAGGACGCCGGTACGCGGCGAAAGTGATGAGCATGAACGGGATGATGACATTGCCGCCCTCGACGATCCCGCCCACGACGGCCCCGACGACGCCCATAACCGCCAGGTAGACTCCCCGCGCCATCGGGTTGACGATCATGCGCGCGACGGCGATCAGCGAGACGCCGATGGCGAGGGTCAAGAAGATGTTGTTCTCGAAGTGGACGAGTCCGCGTGTGGCGAGCAGACGGGTGAGGAGCGCGTTGCCGAGGAACATGATGGCCGCCGCGCCCCACAGTCGAATGAGGTACCTCCTCAGGTCTCGCGTATGGAGGACTCCCTCGACCGCGCCGTAGGCGAACCAGACGGCGACGCAACGGGTGATGACATGGAAGGCGAGGGCGAGATTGGGATCGATGAGCCCGGGAACGTGCTCGAGATGATCGGTGACCATGAGCGCCGCCATCGCGAGTTTGATCCAGTACTGGTTGATCCCGAATCGACGAGGTCGCACCGCGGAGCCGGGGTCGGCGTGGAACTCTCGTTCGGCGAGAAGAGGTCGAGGCGATGAGGGGAGCGGCGATGGCATCGAGGCCTTCCTTTCAATGGGATTTATGCCCTGAAAAGAATCCTCATCCCGCCGACACGGCCCCCGATATCCAGGAACCCCCTGTTTCTCCCCTCATCGCCCCCGATCCGCGTTCGCCGACGGTCCTTCGGTCAGGAGGCGATGACCGCCTCAACGCCCGTGCGGACGGTGGCGCCCGCGGCAGTGGCGGCCTCGACGACCGCCGTCGGATCCGTCGGGGAATCGGCGAACGACAGGTCCGACACCACCGACATGCCGGCGACGCGGACCCCCAGGGCGTGCAGGGTCAGCGCCTCCATGACCGTCGACATGCCGACGCAGTCGACGCCCAGGGCCGCGAGGATCCGCGTCTCGGCGCGCGTCTGGTACTCGGGGCCCCGCAGGATCGCGTACGTTCCGGAGCGCTGGCACACCCCATCGAGGACCCGGGCGAGACCCGCGTCCCACGTGCCCGTCGGGTCGCAGAACAGGGGGCCGGTCAGCGGCGACGACCCCGACAGGTTGACGTGGTCGGTGATCGCCATGACGTCTCCGAGCCCCCAGTCCCTCAGGCACCCGTTCGCATTGGCCAGGACCGCCCGGCCCGCCCCCGCGGCGGCGGCGATGCGCGCCAGGGCGGTCACCCGCGCGGGCTCGACGCCCTCGTACAGGTGAGTGCGCCCCAGGGCGACGAGGACGCGGGCGCCGTCGCGCTCGTAGGAGCGCAGTTCGTCGACGTGCCCGTCGGCCACGGGCGCGAGGACGCCGGGCAGGTCCGACAGAGCGAGGGTCGCGGCCGGGCTCCCCCACCCGTCGGCGCCATCGAGGGCCGAGGCCAAGCCGGACCCCAGGACGACGAGGACGTCGTGGCGCGCCGCCCCGGTGCGCTCGGCGAGGAGACGCGCCCCCCGCCTCGTCGGCTCGTCGAGGAGGGCCGCGGCGAAGCGAGGATCGGGCGGATCGGTCTGGGCGCCCATGTCACTGCTCCCCGAAGACGCGGGACTCCTCGCGCTCCTGGGCGCGCACGCGGCCGCTCGACGTCGCCAGGTAGCCGACGAAACCGATGACGAGGGCCAGGAGGATCCCGATGTTCGAGAACGCCCACGCGCCCTCCTTGCCGCCGATGACGCCGAGGAGGTAGCCCTGCCACGACAGCCACGAGGCCGACGTGTTGACGACGAGGCCCCAGCCGATGAGGGAGGCGAGCGCCAGGGAGACGATCGCGCCCCAGTTGACCGACCCGTAGCGGCCCGAGGGCGTGAAGAGCGACGGCTCGTCGTAGTCCTTGCGGCGCAGGGCGATGTCGGCGAGCATGACCCCGCCCCACCCGGCGATGACGACGCCCAGGGTCGTCAAGAACCCCTGGAAGGGGCCGAAGAACGAGTCGGAGAAGAACACGACGACGATCGTGCCGAGCGTCATGATCGTCCCGTCGATCGCCGTGGCCACCGGCCGCGACACCGGGGCGCCGGTCGCCAGGAGGGACAGGCCCGACGAGTAGATGTCCATGATGATGCCGCCGACGAGGCCGAGGATGGCGACGAGCGCGAAGGGGATGAGGAACCAGGTCGGCAGGATCGTCGTCAACGCGCCGATGGGGTCGGCGGACACCGCCTCGTTGAGCTCGGCGTTCGACCCGGCCAGGAGCAGGCCGAAGAAGACGAGGACGACGGTCGGCAGGGCGGCGCCGAAGGTCGTCCAGCCGACGACGCCCGCGGTCGAGGCCCGGCGGGGCAGGTAGCGCGAGTAGTCCGCGGCGGCGTTGATCCACCCGAAGCCGAAGCCGACGAGCAGCATGCAGCCGGCGCCGACGACGGCCGCCGTCGACCCGGCGGGCAGAGCCATGACGGCGCCCATGTCGATCGTCGGGAACGCGAGGACGAGGTAGATCACCGTGAGGACCGCCGTCGCCCACGTGATCCACGTCTGGACGCGCATGATCATGTCGAAGCCGAGGATGCCCGATCCCGCGGCCAGGGCGACGACGAGGACGAGGGAGATGACCTGGGCGGCGAGGTGGTTGGAGAACCCGAGGGCCCCCATGACGGTGGCGCTGGCCTGGACCGCCATGACGCACAGGAAGGTCTCCCACCCGACGGTGAGGATCCACGAGATGACCGCGGAGATGCGGTTGCCGTTGTACCCGAAGGCGGCGCGCGACAGGACGAGGGTCGGGGCCGAGCCCCGTTTGCCCGCGATGGCGATGAGGCCGCACACGAGGAACGACAGGGCGACGCCGATGACGGAGACGACGACCGCCTGGACGAAGGAGATGCCGAACCCGAGGACCCACGAGCCCCAGGAGATCCCCAGGACGGAGATGTTCGCGGCGAACCACGGCATGAACAGGTCCGCGGGGCGGCCCTTGCGGTCGGATTCGGGGATGACGTCGAGACCGGCCATCTCGACGGCGAGGGCGCCCTGCTGCGGGGCGTCGGGGACTGATGCGGTGGACATGACGGCCTTTCTGACGAAGTGACGGGATTCTCGGGCCCCTCGGGTCCGCGGAGCGCGGCCTGACCGGGGGGGGAGGCCTGGTACGGCTAGGAGCTGCGCACGGGGGTCGAGAGGGTCCCGATCCCCTCGATCTCGACTTCGACGAGCCGGCCGGCCTCGACGGCGCCGGTCGCCGCCGGGGCTCCGGTGATGATGACGTCGCCGGGCAGGAGGGTGAACACGCTCGAGGCGTAGGAGACGATCTGCGCGACGGACATGTTGAGGTCGGCGGTCGAGCCGCGCCCGCACACCCGGCCGTCGACCGAGGTCGTCACCGTCAGGTTCGACACGTCCAGCCCGGGGTCGACGACGATCCACGGCCCCAGGGGGCAGGCGGTGTCGAAGCCCTTGGCGGTCGACCAGGGGGCCCCGGGCGACATGGACCCCGAGGCGGTGACGTCGTCGGCGCAGGTGTACCCGAGGATCACCTCGTCGGCGCGGTCGGCCGGCACGTCCTTGGCGAGGGTCTTGATGACGACGGCGAGCTCGCCCTCGTGGAGGACGTCGCGGGCCCACGCGGGGTTGACCACCGGGTCGTCGGGGCCGATGACCGAGGTGTTCGGTTTGAGGAACAGGCCCGGCGGGATCAGGGTCCCGTCGTCGCGCCAGCGCTGGGCGTCTCCGTACGTGCCGGCCAGGCCGACGACCTTCGAGCGGGGGATCACCGGCGACAGGAGGCGGACCTCGTCGAGTTCGACGATGCGGCCGTCGGGCTCGATGGGCGCGAAGAGAGGGTCCCCCTTGAGGACGACGATGCGGGTGGAGTCGTCCTCAAGGACGCCGTAACGGGGGCTGTCCCCGTCGGAAAAACGAACGATTCTCATGGGATGGAGCCTACTGCGTCACTCCCGGTCGGCCCAGACCTCCCCGGGGAGGTCGCCGGGCAGATGCGGATTGCCGACCCCGGAGAACACAGGGGAGACGACGCCGGCGCGGCGCTGGGCCTCGTAGTCCCTCAGCGCCCCCAGGCCCCACGCGGACAGGACGACGAGGGCGACGAGGTTGGTGATCGTCATGACGGCCATCGCGATGTCGACGGAGTTCCACACGAGGTCGAGGGAGACGAGTCCTCCGAGGGTCGCCGAGCAGACCGAGAGGACGCGGACGAACCAGGTCGCCGCCGTCGAGTCGGAGACGAGATAGCTCATATTCGTCTCGGAGTACACGTAGGCGGCGATGATCGACGAGAAGGCGAGGACGAAGATGAGGATCGCCATGGGGACGACCGTCCACGCGCCGAGTTCGCTGGCGACCGCCAGGGTCGTCAGGTTCGACGGGTTCGCGCCCTCGGCCCCCCACACGTCGGGGCCGGCGATGAGGATGACGAAGGCGGTGGCGGTGCATACGACGATGGTGTCGACGAAGACGCCGAGAGACTGGATGAGCCCCTGCTGGACGGGGTGGGCGACGGTGGCGGTGGCTGCGGCGTTAGGGGCGGTGCCCTGGCCCGCCTCGTTGGAGAAGAGGCCGCGCTTGGTGCCGTTGATGATCGCCGCGAGAAGGCCGCCGCCCAGGCCGGACACGAGGGGCTCGGGGGCGAAGGCGGAGGAGAGGATCTGCCCGAGGACCTCGCCGAAGCGGCCGATGTTGAGGAGGCAGACGACGGCGACCATGGCGATGTAGATCAGCGCCATGATCGGCGCCATCCATTCGGTGACCCGGGCGACCGTGCGGATCCCGCCGAAGATCACCATCGCCGTGAAGACGAAGATCAGGCCGGCGACCGTCAGTTGAGCGGCCGAGTAGTCGCCGAGGCCGGGGATCGGCTGGTTAGCCCCTTGGCCGAACGCGGCCGACAGGGTGCCGGCGACGGCGTTCGACTGGACGGAGGTGATGACGAAGGCGCAGGTGACGACCGTGATGACGGCGAAGACGGCGCCCATCGCCCTGCTGCGCATGCCCCGCGCCATGTAGAAGGCCGGGCCGCCGCGGAAGGTCCCGTCGGAGGCGCGCACCTTGAAGATCTGGGCGAGCGTCGCCTCGAAGAACGCGGTGGCCATGCCGACGAGGGCGACGACCCACATCCAGAAGATCGCGCCGGGGCCGCCCATGAGCAGCGCCGCGGCGACGCCGAAGACGTTGCCGACGCCGACGCGCGCCGCCAGGGAGATCGCGAACGCCTGGAAGGAGGAGATCCCCCCGGCGGCACCCCCGCGCGAGCCGAGGGTCGCGCGGACCATCGACGGGAAGTGGCGCACTTGGACGGCGCGGCTGCGGATCGTCAGGTACAGGCCCGCCCCGATGAGGATCCAGACCGTCAGGTGCAGGGTGATCCAGTCGGCCACGTCGAGAATCGACTTCGCTAGTGCGTCCACGTCAGTCCTTTCCCACTTCCCGGTCCCGCAGGCCTGGAGCCGGGCGGCCGGGGCGCGCACGCGCGCCGCCAGCCAGCATCGCACACGACGGGCGCCTCCTCGCAATCCCTCCACGCCTCGGGATCGCTCTGAGTCGTCCCAGGGAGAGGCCGTCGTCGCGATGACGGCACGAGGGGCTGACGCGGAAGAGGGGGTGGAGAGGGCGGAGGGGTGAAGTCCGTGGAGTCCGCGCGTGGCTCGGCGCTGTCATCGGGCCGCACGATCGCCCGCGCCACCGGCAGGCGACAACCCCGCACGTCGCAGGGGTCAGCCGGACGGGGCCCCGGGCGCTCGACACGGCGAAACGTGGCCTCCCACAGTGGTCTCAATCAGCCCCGAGGCCCGAGCAGCCGCCTTTATCGGAGTATCCTCCCTCATGGGCGGACCCGTTGGAACAGCTTTGAGCGGCGGAGTGGCACTCCTGGGGATCGGATTCTCGTCGATATCGCCGCTAAGATCACCGGCGCGCTCTGGCAGGGCAAAGGCGTCGCCTTCTATCCCCAATGGGGATTCCCGCCGATCAAGACGGCGATTGAATGAAACGCATTGGGAGGTGAAAGAGATTTGAGTCGCGAGACGATGACGAAACTCTATCGTTCGGGCCTGTTCCACTATTTCATAGGAGGTGGAGCGCTCGCCGCGGCCGTGGAGGTTCGCGAAGGATTCGACGCCGCCTATCCAGCCGTCTTCTACTCCCTTCACGGTCTGATCGCCGTCGCGGCTTTGGCCTGGCTGTTCTCACTGTTGCGCATACAGGCCGTCCCACTCTCCGTCCTACTGAGAGACCTCATTCTCCTCATTCTTCTCCTCGCAATAGCCCACACCGCTTCAGTCACGTCCCTCTTCGTGATTCCCATACTCTCCATTGGAGCAGCCCTCATTGCCACTCGCGCAGGAGGCATTCATGGCTCCGGAGCCGACGAGAGAAGCAGGAGTCGGACAAAGAGCGAGAATTGACACCCCTGCCGCGCACCTGAATTCTCGCAGCACCCCGTGTCCCGTTCGAGCGCGTTGGAAGAATTCGCCGTCCGACGGCAACGCCGACAGCCGCGTTCGAGCGCAGAAGAACCGATCTCCCGGACGCCCCACTTCCTTCACCCACGACGTACCGCCGAGCCCCCAGCCGCCGCGGGCGGGCGGACATGGGCCGCTCCCGCGCCGAGGAACACGGGACCGGGAGCCGACCACCACCAGTGAAGACGGGCGGGGCGCCTGGCACGGCACCGCGATCACGGCGGGCCCGTCTGGGAGAATCACTGCCATGAGAACCCACGTCCTGGCCCGTGCGGGCGACCCCTTCCCCGGCTCGGCCTTCGACAGGCCCCTCTACCGGATCCCCGCCCTGACGGTGACGCCCCGCGGCCGCATCATCGCGGCCTACGACGTGCGCGCCGACTGGCGCGACCTGCCCGCCGACTTCGACATCGCCGTGCGCCACAGCGACGACGCCGGACTGACGTGGTCGCCGCCGCGCCCCCTGCGCCGCCACGCGCCCGGGCACGGATTCGGCGACGCCTCGTTGACCGTCGACCCGGCCACGGGCCGCATCCACTGCTGGTACGTCGGCTCCACCGGGGAGTCCTACTTCTCCGCCCGCGCCGACGCGCCGGGCCTGGAACTGTGGCTCGCCTCCTCCGACGACGACGGCCTCACCTGGGAGCATCGCGACCTCAGCGCCCTGCGCCCCCGCGGAGTCGCCGGCATGTTCTGCGCGAGCGGCAACGGCGCGGTCCTGTCCGACGGCTCCCTCGCCCAGCCCTTCGTTGCCCGGATCGACGGGCAGGACTGGGCGATGTGCGCGACCTCCGCCGACCACGGGGCCACATGGCAGATGGGCTCGCCGGTCGGACCCGACTGCGACGAGAGCAAAGTCGTCGGCCTGTCCTCCCCCGCCTCGGCCCCCGACGCGGCCCCGCGCGTCCTCATGCACGCGCGCGCCACTCCCCGGCGGCGCCAGGCCCTGTCGCACGACGGGGGCCGCGTCTTCTCGTCGCCCCTGCCCGTCGACGCCCTCGTCGACCCCGCGTGCAACGGGGGCCTCACCCGCATCGGCGGGCTCCTCGTCGCCTCCCTGTGCGACCACCCCGAGGGGCGAGGGCGCCTGAGTCTGCGGGTGTCCCCCGACGAAGGGGCGTCGTGGGGGCCCGCGATCCTCGTCGACGAGGGGGCCGCCGCCTACTCCGTCCTCGCCGCCCTCGACGACGAGACCCTCGTCCTCGCCTGGGAGGCCGACGACTACCGGAGCCTCCTCGTCGCCGTCATCGGCCTCGACGAGATCCTCCCCGGCCCCGCGACCGCCCGCCTCATCCCCCGTCGGGGAGCCCCGGGCTTCGCCGCGCCGCCCCTCGTCACTCCCCGGCCCCACCCCTGATCCCCGCGCCCCCGGCGGCGCGCCCACCCCCACCGCGGTGCGCGACCCTCCCCTCCCCTGGGGGACAATGGCCCCATGACCTCCCCCACCCCGCAGGACGCCGGCGTCCACCCCCTCAACGCCCTCCTCGACCGCCTCGAGGACGAGGGCTCCTCGTCCTCCCCCGACGCCCTCCACGAGGCATTCTCCGCATGGGCCGAATCGACCGGCCGCCCCCTCTACCCCCACCAGGAGGAGGCGCTCATCGAGATCCTCGCCGGGAGCCACGTCATCGCCGCCACCCCCACCGGATCCGGCAAATCGATGATCGCCCTGGCCGCCCACTTCGCGTCCATGGCCCACGGGGGCCGCTCCTACTACACCGCCCCCCTCAAAGCCCTCGTGTCGGAGAAATTCTTCGACCTCGTCGCCCTGTTCGGGGCCGCCAACGTCGGCATGGTCACCGGGGACGTCTCCCTCAACGCCGACGCCCCCATCATCTGCTGCACCGCCGAGATCCTCGCCAACCAGGCCCTGCGCGAGGGGCCCGGCCTCGACGCCGACATGATCGTCATGGACGAGTTCCACTTCTACTCCGACCCCCAGCGCGGCTGGGCCTGGCAGGTGCCCCTCCTGGAACTCACCGGCCCCCAGTTCGTCGCCATGTCCGCCACGCTCGGCGATACCTCCCGATTCGAGGAGCAGTGGGCCCGCCGCACGGGCCGGCCCGTCGCCCTCGTCGACGACGCCGAGCGCCCCGTCCCCCTCGAGTTCGACTACGTCGTCGACCCCCTGGGCGACACCGTCGAGCGCCTCCTGGCCGAGGGCCGCTGGCCCGTCTACATCGTCCACTTCGCCCAGCGCGACGCCGTCGAGACAGCCCAGTCCTTCGACCGGGCCCGCCTCATCACCGACGAGCAGCGCGCCCGCATCCGCCAGGCCCTCTCGACCGTGAGCTTCGGACGCGGCTTCGGGCAGACGCTGCGCCACCTGCTCTCCCAGGGCATCGGCGTCCACCACGCGGGGATGCTCCCGCGCTACCGGCGCCTCGTCGAGCGCCTGACCCAACACGGGCTCCTGCCGATCGTGTGCGGCACCGACACCCTGGGAGTCGGGATCAACGTGCCGATACGCACGGTCCTGCTGACCTCCCTCGTCAAGTTCGACGGCGAGCGGATGCGCCACCTGTCGGCGCGCGAGTTCCACCAGATCGCCGGCCGTGCGGGACGCGCGGGCTTCGACACCGTCGGATTCGTCCGCGTCCTCGCCCCCGAGCACGAGGTCGAGGCGGCCCGCGAGCGCGCCCGGCTCAGCGCCGCCGAGGAGGCCGCCCGCGACGCCCGCGAGCTCAAGCGGACCCGGAAGAAGGCCGCGAAGAAGCGCAAGGGCCCCGCCGACGGGGCAGTCTCGTGGACGCGAGGGACCTTCGACCGCCTCGTCGGCGCCTCCCCCGAGCAACTGCGGTCCCGCTTCTCCCTGACCCATTCGATGGTCCTCAACGTCCTGGTCGGCGCCGAGGCGGCCGGGCGGGACCCGGGCGCCCACCTCGTCGACCTGGCGACCGGCAACGACGATCCGCCGCAGGCGTCGAACCCCCATCTGCGCAGGCTCGGCGACATCTACTCGTCGATGCGCCGCGCCGGCGTCGTCGAGCACGTATCGAGCGCGCGGGCCGCGGCCGACGGCCTGCCCCGCCTGCGGGCGGCGACCGACCTGCCCGACGACTTCGCGCTCAACCAGCCGTTGTCCCCGTTCGCGCTGGCCGCCCTCGACCTCCTCGACCCGCAGTCCCCGTCCTATGCGCTCGACGTCGTCTCGGTCGTCGAGTCCGTGCTCGAAGACCCCCGTCCGCTGCTGTACGCCCAGCAGAAGGCGGCGCGCGGCGAGGCCGTGGCCGCGATGAAGGCCGAGGGCATGGAGTACGAGGAGCGCAGGGAGGCCCTGGAGGAGGTGACGTGGCCCCAGCCCCTCGCCGAGCCGCTGCACGCGGCGTTCTCCGCCTACGTGAGAGCGAACCCGTGGGTCGGGGATCTGGAGATCTCCCCGAAGTCCGTGGTCCGCGAGATGGTGGAGAACGCGATGACGTTCACCGAGCTCGTCTCGCGCTACGACATCGGGCGCTCCGAGGGCGTCGTCCTGCGGTACCTGACAGACGCCTACCGGGCGTTGCGCCAGATCGTCCCCGACGAGGCGATGACCGACGAGGTCGCGGCGATCGTCGACTGGCTGGCGGGGCTGATCCGGGCGGTCGACTCGTCTCTCCTGGACGAATGGGAGGCCCTGGCGTCGGGCCGCGAGGCCGTCGACGGGCCGGACGCGGTGGGCGCGGAACTGGCGTTCGGCGCGGACGAGGACGGGCGCGTCGCCTTCTCGGCGAACCGCCACGCGTTCCGCACGGCGATCCGCGCCGCCCTGTTCGCCCGGGTGGAGCGCATGAGCCGCGACGACGTCGCGGGCCTGGCGCGCATGGACTCGGCCGCCGGGTGGGGCGAGGAGCGGTGGGACCGGGTCCTGGCGCGGTATTGGGCCGAGCACGATTGGATCGGCATCGATCAGGAGGCGCGGTCGGCCGCGCGGTGCGTCATCGACGAGGAGCCGGACCGGGTCGGCCTGCTGGCCGCGGGGGCGTCCGAGGAGGAGGTGCAGGCGCCATCCGGGTCGTTCTGGCTGGCGACGCAGACGCTCGTCGACCCCGCGGGGGACGGGGACTGGCGGATCGTCGCCCTCGTGGACGTCGCCGGGTCTGATCGGGACGGCGCGGTGGACCTGCGGGTCCTCGACGTCGGGCCGCGCTGACGCCGAAGGGGTCTGGCGGTCCTCATCGCCGGCAGGCGCCCGAGGAGCCCGCTCGACCCCGGCCCTGGCAGGCCGGGCCTCTCTTCTACGATGAGGGCGGCCTCCGGGGCGTCAGGGGATCGCCGTCAGGTCGACCAAGCGCGCTCCCGTCGCCTCGATGAGGTCCCGGGGCGCGAGCTCCACGGAGCAGCCCCGTCGCCCTCCCGACACGATGACCCTGTCGTGGTCGAGGCACGAGGAGTCGACGAAGACCCGGTGCGCCCTGGCCTGGCCCAGCGGGGAGATCCCCCCGACGACGTAGCCGGTCAGGCGCTCGGCCTTCGCCGGATCGGCCATGGTCGCGCTCTTGGCGCCGGCGGCGCGGGCGATGAGCTTCATCGACAGCCGCTCGGGCACGGGGATGACGGCGCACACGTGCTCGCCGTCGGAGCACTCGACCATCAGCGTCTTGAAGGTGGCGGCCGGGTCGGCGCCGAGCAGGGCGACGGCCTCCTCGCCGAAGGCCCGCTCCCCCGGGGAGTGCTCGTACTCGTGGACGACGAAGTCGACGCCGGCGGCGGCCAGGGCCCTCAGCGCGGGGGTCGCACCGCGTCCGGGCGCCGACGACGAGCCGCCCATGTCACAGGATCGAGGCGTTCGGATCGGCCACGACCGTCTTGCCGAAGGGGAAGCAGGTCACGGGGATCAGTTTGAGGTTGGCGATGGCCAGGGGGATGCCGATGATCGTCACCGCCTGGGCGGCGGCCGTCATGATGTGCCCGATGGCGAGCCACAGGCCCGCGACGAGGAACCACACGACGTTCATCAGCGCCGACCCGGTGCCCGCGCCGGGAGCGTCGACGACCCGCTTCTTGAAGGGGAAGGCGACGTAGCCGGCGATGCGGAAGCAGGCGACGCCCGCCGGGATCGTCACGATGAAGACGCAGGCGAGGACCCCGAAGAAGATGTAGGCGATCCACAGCCACAGTCCGGCGAAGACGAACCAGATGGCGTTGAGCAGGGTCCGCATGCGTGCACTCCTCACTTGACGCTCATGACCCGCCCATTATCCCAGACGGGGCCGGGCCCCTCTCCTCCGGGACCCCCCGGATCGCCCCCGGTCGTGTTCCCCGGCCGAGGCCGCGTCGGACCGGCACTAGGATTCCCCTCATGACACTCCTCGAGGGCATCGCCTCCGCGCGCCTGCGCATCGACGAGGCCGCCGCAGCCGCCGGGCGCGCCGACACCGTCTCGCTCCAGCTCGCCGTCAAGACCCGGACCCCCGACGAGTGCCGGGAAGCCGCCGAGGGCCTGGCGTCCCTGGGCCTGCCGGTGCTCCTGGGCCACAACCGCGTCCAAGAGGCCACAGCGACGGCGCCCGCCATCCGCGAGGTCCCCGGGTCGAGGATCAGTCTCATCGGCCCCCTCCAGACGAACAAGATCAACAGGGCGCTGGCCTGCGTCGACGCGATCGACACCATCGATTCCCCGGGCCTCGTCGACGCGATCGACGCGCGCGCCCAGCGCATCATCGACGTCCTCGTCCAGGTCAACGTCTCCGCAGAGCCCTCCAAGCACGGCGTCCGGCCCGACGACGCCCCCCGCCTCGTCGACGCCGTCGTCGAGTCGGAGCACCTGCGCTTGGCCGGGTTCATGACCGTGGGGCTGAACTCCCCCGTCGAGGCGGACGTGCGCGCCGCCTACGCGGATCTCAGGAGGCTGCGCGACGATACGGCGGACCGCGTGGGGGTGGCGACCGCAGACCTCGACCTGTCGATGGGCATGTCGGGCGACCTCGAATGGGCCGTGGCCGAGGGGGCGACGATCGTCCGCCTGGGCACCGCGGTCTTCGGGCCGCGCCGTCCCTGACCCCGAGGCGCCGCCGATCGCTCACCGTGAGACCCAGCTCGTCCCTCATCCGCTCCGCTGGGCCGCCCGTCTCAGGGGATGCGGAGGACCCACTCGGGGGTGGCGAACTTCTCCTCGCAGCGCCGCCGGGCCCGGGCGATATCCGCCTCGGTGATCTCCCCCGGGACGGCCCGGTACTTCTCCTTGAAGTAGTCGTAGAAGGTCCTGAGGATCTCCTCGCGCTCCAACCCGGTCTGCGAGCGCATCGGATCAACCCGTTTGACGGCGCTTCGCGTCCCCTTGTCGCGGATCTTCTCCATGCCGATGCGCAGGACCTCGTTCATCTTCACCGCATCGATGTCGTAGGCCATCGTCACATGGTGGATCATGTAGCCGTTCGCCCACCTCTTCTGCGCGGCGCCGCCGATCTTGCCCAGGTCGGAGGCGATGTCGTTCAGAGGGATGTACTTCGCGCGGATCCCGAGCCTGTCGAGGACCTCCATCACCCACTGGTCGAGATACGGGTAGGACTGCTCGAAGCTCATCCCCTCGACGAGCGCCGTCGGCACGACCAGCGAATACGTCACGCAATTGCCCGGCTCCATGAACATCGCGCCGCCGCCGGTGACCCGCCGGGACACCGTGATCCCATGACGCTCGACGCCGTCGGGCTGGAGCTCGTTCTCGTAGGACTGGAAGGAGCCGATGACGACCTGCGGGGCGTTCCACTCCCACAGGCGCATGAACGGTTTGCGCCGGCCCGCGGCGACGTCCTCGACGAGGGTCTCGTCCATCGCGACGTTGATCATCGGGTCGACGACCGGCCCGTGGATCACCTCGAAGTCGATGTCCTCCCACGCCAAAGCCGCCCCCACCGCCCGGCGAACCGCGATGCCGACGGCCTCGGGCGTGATCCCCATGAGGGTGTCGCCATCCGTCAGCGCCGCGCCGACCCGTGCGGAGATCTCCTTGGCGCCCGCCGACGCCGGCGCCCCCTCGATCGCCGCGGCCATGCGGAAGAGCGCGTCGTCGGGGTCGAGGAAGAAGTCGCCGGACAGTCGGACGCCGGTCAGGGCCTCGTCGACGACGTCGAGGTCGACGACGACGAGCTTGCCGCCCGGGACCTTGTACTCACCATGCATACCGGCATTGTCCCCCAGGGGCCCGGCAGCGGCCAACCCGGGCGGTTCAGCGCAGGATGCGCGACACGTCTCGCGCCGCCCCCCTCGACGCCGACATCGCGGTGGCCGCGTAGAGCCTGAGCGCGTCGGACACCGCGCGGTCGCGGGACACGGGCGTCCACGGGTGCTCGCGCGCCTCCTGGGCTGCGCGGCGCCTGCTGATCTCCTCGTCGTCGACGTCGAGGCGAAGCACCCCCTCGGTGACGTCGATGACGATCCGATCCCCATCCTCGACGAGCCCGATGAGCCCCCCGTCGGCGGCCTCCGGGGAGATGTGACCGACGGAGATCCCGGAGGTGCCCCCCGAGAACCGCCCGTCGGTGATGAGCGCGCACGCCTTGCCCAGTCCCCTCCCCTTGATGAACGAGGTCGGGTAGAGCATCTCCTGCATGCCCGGCCCTCCGGCCGGCCCCTCGTAGCGGATGACGACGACGTCCCCGGCCTCGACCGTGTGGTCGAGGATCTTGTCGATCGCCTCCTCCTGGGACTCCATGACGCGCGCCCTCCCCTCGAAATGGAAGAGGGACGGGTCGATGCCCGCGGCCTTGATGATCGCCCCCTCGGGGGCGAGATTGCCGAAGAGGACGGTGAGCCCGCCGTTGGCGGTGTACGCGTGCTCGATGTCGCGGATGCACCCGGCTTCGGCGTCGAGGTCGAGGTCGGTCCACCGGTTGTCCGTGGAGAACGCCTCGGTGGTGCGCACGTTGCCGGGGGCCGCGTGCCACAGGTCGAGGGCCCGGGCCGAGGGGTTCTCGCCGGCGGGGTCCCATTCGGACAGCCACGAGGCGAGGTCGGGCGAGTGCACGGAGTGGACGGTGTGGCGCAGGAGCCCGCCGCGGTCGAGCTCGCCGAGGAGGCGGGGGATGCCGCCGGCGCGGTGGACGTCCTCCATGTGGTAGTCGTTGTGGTTGGGCGCCACTTTGGACAGGCACGGCACGGTCCGGCCCAATTCGGCGATGTCGGCCAGGTCGAAGTCGACGCCGCCCTCGTGGGCGACGGCCAGGAGGTGCAGGACCGTGTTCGACGACCCGCCCATCGCCATGTCGAGGGTCATGGCGTTCCAGAACGCGTCGGCCGTCGCGATGCCGCGCGGCGCCACGGAGTCGTCCTCGTCGTCGTAGTAGCGCCGGCACAGGTCGACGATCGTCGTCCCCGCCCGCTCGAAGAGGCCCCTGCGGGCCGCGTGGGTCGCCAGGGTCGAGCCGTTCCCGGGCAGGGACAGACCCAGGGCCTCGGTCAGGCAGTTCATCGAGTTCGCGGTGAACATCCCCGAGCAGGACCCGCACGTCGGGCAGGCGAGGCGTTCGATGGCCAGGAGCTGGTCGTCGCTCACCTCGTCGTTGGCGGTCGCGTTCATCACGGTGATGAGGTTGCCGTGGCCGATGTCGGCCGGGCCGATGATGAGGTCGGGGTCGATGTCCTTCCCGGCCTCCATCGGCCCCCCGGAGACGAAGACCGTCGGGATGTTCAGGCGCATCGCGGCGATGAGCATCCCGGGGGTGATCTTGTCGCAGTTCGAGATGCACACCATGGCGTCGGCGCAGTGGGCTTGGACCATGTACTCGACGGAGTCGGCGATGACCTCGCGGCTCGGCAGCGAGTAGAGCATCCCGCCGTGGCCCATGGCGATGCCGTCGTCGACGGCGATGGTGTTCATCTCCTTGGCGACTCCGCCGGCCTCGACGATGGCGTCGGCGACGATCCGGCCGACGTCGCGCAGGTGGACGTGCCCGGGGACGAACTCGGTGAAGGAGTTGACGACCGCGATGATCGGCTTGCCGAAATCGTCGTCGCCCATGCCGGTCGCGCGCCACAGGGCGCGGGCCCCCGCCATGTTCCGCCCCCGGGTGGATGTGGCGGAGCGCAGTTGTCGGCTCATCGGTTCTCTCCTCGCACTCGTGTCCCCCACAGCGTAAGAGCCGCGCGTTCTGACGGCCCGTCGTGATCGGAGCATGGACTGCGTGTGACATTCGACCGTCTGTCGGACACCGCCGGGTCCCGCCCCCCGCTCGCCTACCCTGGTGGCGCACACCGCTTCCGAGAGGACACCCCATGACCATCCGCACATCCCACGTCGGATCGCTGCCCCGATCCGCACGCCTCCTCGACGCCAACAGGGCCCGGCACGACGGCGAGCTGGGCGCCGACGAGTTCGCCGCGATCCTCGCCGACGAGGTCGACGCCGTCGTCAAGCGCCAGGCGGACTTGGGGATCACCATCGTCAACGACGGCGAGTACGGGCACGCGATGCTCGACACCGTCGACTACGGCGCCTGGTGGACCTACTCCTTCTCCCGCTTCGGGGGCCTGTCCTTCGAGGACACCGAGCGCTTCGACGTCCGCCCGCCCGCCGGGCGCGCCGGGCGGCTGTCCCTGTCGTCGTTCGCCGAGCGCCGCGACTGGCAGCGCTTCGCCGACGCCTATGCCGACCCGGATTCGGGGATCCACATCGCCAACAAGAACCCCGTGCGCTTCCCGACGATCACCGGGGAGCTGACCTACATCGGCGCCGAGGCCGTCGACCACGACATCGCCTCCACCAAGGCCGCGCTCGCCGCCGTCGGCAAGCCCGTGTCCGAGGGCTTCGTCGCCGCGATCTCCCCCGGGTCGGCCTCGAGGGTCGCCAACGCCCACTACGAGGACGACGAGGCCGTCGTGTGGGCCTGCGCGGACGTCCTGCGCGAGGAGTACAAGCGGATCACCGACGCCGGGCTGACCGTCCAGATCGACGCCCCCGACCTGGCCGAGTCGTGGGACCAGTTCGCGATCGAGCCCTCCCTCGAGGAGTACCGGGCCTTCTCCCGCGTGCGCATCGACGCCCTCAACCACGCCCTCGAGGGGATCGACCCGGACCTCGTGCGTTTCCACGTGTGCTGGGGCTCGTGGCACGGCCCCCACACGACGGACATCCCCTTCGCCGACATCGTCGACCTGGCGCTGGCCGTCAACGCCAACGGATTGACCTTCGAGGCGGCCAACGCCCGCCACGCCCACGAGTGGACGATCTGGAGGGACATCGCCCTGCCCGACGGGAAGTACCTGATCCCCGGCGTCGTCTCGCACTCGACGAACGTCGTCGAGCACCCCGAGCTCGTCGCCCAGCGGATCCGTCAGTTCGCCGACCTCGTCGGCGATGAGCGGGTCGTCGCCGCGACCGACTGCGGCCTGGGCGGGCGCATCTACCCATCGATCGCGTGGGCCAAGCTCGACGCGCTGGCCCAGGGGGCCCGCCTGGCCTCCCGCTGATCGGCTCCCCGCGGGAACGGCCCGGCCCCCTCTCCTGGCGGCCCCGCGCCGGTCGGCGACCCCGACCGGCGCGGGGTCGCAGCCCTTCCCAGGTTTCGGTCAGAGCCCGGTCTCGCGGGCCGCGAGCGCGGCGAGCGCCCCGCCGGAGGCCATGAGCTCCTCGTAGGCCCCCTGCTCGACGATCCTTCCGGCGTCCATGACGACGACGAGGTCGGCGTCGGCGACCGTGGAGATCCTGTGGGCGATGACGACGAGGGTGCGCCCGCGCGTGGCCCGGCGGATCCCGTCGAGGACGGTCTTCTCCGTGGCGGCGTCGACCTGGGAGGTCGCCTCATCGAGGACGACGATGGGGGCGTCGCGCAGGAGGGCCCGGGCCAGGGCGAGGCGCTGGCGCTGGCCACCGGAGAGCCGCTCGCCCATCTCGCCGACGCCGGTGCCCATCCCGTCGGGCTCGGAGGCGATCCATTCGTCGAGGCCCGCGTCGGCGCATGCGCGGGCCAGATCGGCGTCGGAGGCGCCGGGGACGGCGAGCAGAAGGTTGTCCCGGACGGAGGCGTTGAAGATGTAGGGGCGCTGGGGGGCCGAGGCGACGAGGTCGCGCAGGCGTTCGAGGGGCAGGTCGCGCAGGTCGACGCCGCCGATGCGGATCGAGCCACGATCGGGGTCCCACACGCGGGTCAGGAGTGCGCCGAGGGTCGATTTGCCCGATCCGGAGGCTCCGACGACGGCGGTGGTGCGCCCGGCGGGGATCCGCAGCGTCAGGTCGTGGAGGACGTCGGGGCGCGCGGCGGTGTCGTCGGGAGGCGCCGGGTAGGCGAAGGAGACCCCGACGACGTCGATATCCCCGGCGCCGTCGGAGTCGGCGGGCTCGGCGGGGTCGGTGACGGCCGGGGGCCGGTCGGTGACGGCGAAGACGCGGGCCGCGGAGGCGAAGGCCTGGTCGAGGTCGGCCGTGAAGTCCTCGACGGCCAGGACCGAGGGGAACAGGCCGAGGGCGGCGCCCACGGCCAGGCCCGCCTCGGGAGCGGCGATCTCCCCGGCCCCGACGAGGCCGAGGGCCGTGGCGGCGACGGCGATGACGGAGCCGCCCAGGAGGGCCTGGTTGACGGTCCGGCGCAGTGCGACGCGGGCGCCGGCGGCCCTTTGGGCGGCGGCGATCCGGTCTTCGAGGGCGCGCATCTGGGCGAGGCGTCGCCGCTGGGCGCCGAAGGCGAGGACTTCGCGGACTCCTTGGACGGAGTCGGTGACGTGGGCGGCGAGGACGCCGCGGGTGCGGCGGATGTCGACGGCGGCCGCGGCGGTCGCCCGTCCGGCGATCATGGGGACGAGGAGGCCTGCGGCCAGGAGCGGGGCGGCGAGGGCGGCGACGAGCCACCAGGACAGCGCGGCGCCCATCCAGGTCAGGGCGGCGACCGGGACGATGACGGCGGTCAGGCCGGGGGCGAGGGTGTGGGCGAAGAAGACCTCGATACGGTCGATGTCCTTGGTGACGCGGTTGAGGAGGTCGCCGGAGTCGGCTCCCTCGGTGGCGGCGGGCGCTTGGGGTTCGAGCCGGTCGTAGAAGTAGCCGCGCAGGAGCGCCAGGCTGTGGAAGGCGACGAAGTGCCCGGCGAACTGCTCGAGGTAGCGGGCCAGGCCCTTGAGGAGGGACATGGCGATGAGCGCCCAGACGACGCCCGTCGTGGTCCACGCGCCGCAGGCCCCCGTCGGGATCGCGACGACGGCCCATCCGGCGAAGGCGAACAGGCCGACGCCCAGGAGGAGGAAGGCCGTGCGCGCGAGGACGGACAGCCCCAGGGGGGCCAGGACGGGGCGGGCGACGGCCAGGAGGCGCCGGGCGAGGGCGGGCCGGGTCGCGGGGGTCATCGCAGGGCTCCCTCGGTCAGGTCGATGCGCCGGTCGGCGTCGGCGATGGTGGCGGTGCGGTGGGAGATCGTCAGCACGGTCCGCCCCCGTCCGGCGTCGGCGAGGGCGTCGAGGATGTCGCGTTCGCTGGCGAGGTCGACGTGGGCGGTGGGCTCGTCGAGGAGGAGGATCGGCGCGTCCTTGAGGAGGGCCCGGGCGATGGCGACGCGCTGGGCCTCGCCGCCGGACAGGGCGAGGCCGCGGCTGCCGACGCGCGTGTCGAGCCCGTCGGGGAGGCGCGCGAGCAGGTCGGCGAGGCGCGCGCGGGTGAGCGCGTCGATGAGCCGGGCGTCGTCGGCCGCGGGATCGGCGATGAGGAGGTTGTCGCGCAGGGTCCCGGAGAACAGGTAGGTCGCCTGCTCGACGACCCCGGTGCGCGAGCGGATCCAGTCGAGGGGGGCTCGGGCCAGGTCGACGCCGTCGATGCTGAGGCGTCCGGAGTCGGGGCGCCGGTGGGCCTGGAGGAGGGAGGAGAGCGTGGATTTGCCGGCGCCGGAGGCCCCGGTGAGGACGACGTGCTCACCGGGGTCGATGCGGGCCGTGGCTCCGACGAGGACGGGGGCGGCGGGGTCGTAGGCGAAGGAGACGCCGTCGATGTCGATCCGACCGGGGGCGGGCGGCTCGTCGGGGGCGGCGGCGCCGGGCGGGTCGGCGACGAGAGGGGTCTGGGAGGCGAATCGGCGGATCTCCTTGTCGGCGGCGATCCCGCCCATGCCGATGTAGAAGAACTGGCCGATGCGGTCGAGGGGGTCGAGCATGATCGACGAGAGGAGGACGAGGGCCAGCCCCTCTCCCACGCTCAGGGCTCCCGCGTCGACGCGGATGAGGGCCAGGGCGGCGGCGCCGGTAATCATGCCGAGGCTGAAGACCGAGTCGATGACGAGGAGGACGAGCTGGTTGCCCGCGAGGTAGCGCATGACGGTCGAGCGGACGTCCTCGGAGGCGCGGGCCAGGCGCCGCCCCATGGGGCGGCCGGCGTTCATCAGGGCCAGGGCTCCCAGGCCCTGGATGGCGTCGAGCTCTTGGGCGGCCAGTGCTCGCGAGGCGCTGCGGTAGCGGCGGGAGACGGGGCGGAAGGCCTTCTGGAATCCTCCGACGCTCAGCGGGACCACGGGGATGGAGATCGCGAGGAATCCGGCGGCGGTCCAGTCGAGGGTGGCGCCGATGAGGAGGACGACGAGGACGGGCGTGGTCAGGGAGGCGATCATCGGGGCGATGAAGGCGCCCTTGTAGGCGGCGGCGCGCTCGACGCCGTCGGTGGCGGTGTTGACGATGCGCCCGGCGCGCTCGGCGGTGCGCTCGGTGGGGCCCAGGGCGAAGACCTGGCGGATGGTCGCGCCCCGAAGATGGGGTTCGAGGCGCGCCGCGTCGCGGGAGGTCAGGACGGCGACGGCTCCTGAGGCGGCGCCGGAGAGCAGGGCCGCGCCCAGGGCGAGGGGCCAGTGGTCCCATGTGGCGCCGGCGAGGACGGCATCGACGCCCCGGCCGATGAGCAGGTAGGCCGTGCCCAGGGCGAGCGCGGTGAGCCAGGCGAGGGCGACGACGAGCGCGCGTGTCATGAGGGAACCTCCGTCGCTTTGTTGTGCCAGGCTCACCTTAGTCATGTTCTGACACGGAGTCACTATCGACGGCTGCTCGGGGCCGCGTGCCGCCGACGCCCCCTCACACCAGCCGGTAGGTCCACCCGTAGGGGTCGGCGGCGCGCCCCATCTGGATGTCGGTGAGCTCCTCGTAGATCTGCGTCGTCGTCGCGCCGACCTCGAGCTCGACATCGAAGTCGTCCCCGGCCAGGCGCGTGATCGGGGTGACGACGGCCGCGGTCCCGCAGGCGAACACCTCGGCGACCTCGCCCGAGCGGATCCCCCAGACGACCTCGTCGAGGGCGATCGGCTCCTCGACGACCCCTCTGCCCCGGTCGGCGAGCATCCGCAGGATCGCCGAGCGCGTCCCGCCCTCGAGGATCACCCCGGACAGTTCGGGCGTGCGGACCGTGCCGTCGGCCATGACGAGGAACACGTTCATCCCGCCGAGCTCCTCGAGGTACTTCTCCTCGTAGGAGTCGAGGAAGCACACCTGGCTGAAGCCCCTGTCGGCGGCCTGCGCCTGGGGCAGCAGGGACGCCGCGTAGTTGCCGCCGGTCTTGGCCGACCCCGTCCCGCCCGGGCCCGCCCGATGGTGCCCCTTGACGACCCAGATCGACACGCCCGTCAGCCCCGCCGAGAAGTAGCGGCCCGAGGGCGAGCCGATGACGTAGTAGTCGACGACCCCGGCCGGGTGGACGCCGACGAACTCCTCGGAGGCGAACATGAAGGGCCGCAGGTACAGGCTCGTCCCGTCCCCGCCGGGAACCCATTTCTCGTCGGCGCGCACGTAGTCGACGAGGGAGGCGACGAAGTCCTCCGGATCGATCTGGGGCAGCGCCATGCGGCGGGCCGAATGGTTGATGCGGGCCGCGTTGTAGCCCGGGCGGAACGTCCACACGGACCCGTCGGCGTGGCGGTAGGCCTTGATGCCCTCGAACACGGACTGGGAGTAGTGCAGGACCGCGGCCCCCGGCGTCAGCGACAGGGGACCGAAGGCGACGACCTCGCGCTGCGACCACCCGCCCTCGCGCGTCCAACGCATATGGGCCATGTGGTCGGTGAACTCCCTCCCGAAGGCCAGCTCGCCCATGATCCGCTGGTACTCGGCCTCGGGGGCCGGATTCTCGTTGCGCGTCAGGGGGAAGCGCCCCGCGAGGGCGTCGGCGTCCGCGAGGGGGAGGTCCCCGAGCCGCTCGAGTTCCGTCGGGACGTGCGCGCGTGCCGTCATCATGGCCTCCTGATCACCGGGTCTCAACGCCCACAGGATAGGGTCGGGCGCAGGCGCCGGACCGCCCCTTCCGGCATGTGGCCCGGACCCGGGCCGAACGCGCCCGAACCGGGCGGGAAGGGGCGCAGTCGGACGCCCGCCCGTAGGATCGCCCCATGACGCCCGCTCCCCCCGCCGCCGTGACCGCCGTCCTGCCCGACTCCGACCGGCGCGCCCCCGCCGAGCCGCTGGAGGACGGGCGCTGGCTCGTCGCCGGGTCCTACGCCCTGATCGTCGTCGACGACCCCGGGGACGGTCCCGCGGCCGTCGTCGACTCGGCCATGTGGTACGAGGTGGCGTCGGCCCGCTGGGAGGCGGCGACGCGCCGCTTCTCCTGCGCCTGGGTGGACCCGGCCAGGACGGGCCTCGTCGGCGTCACCCGGTCCGCCGACCCAGCCGCCTTCATGGGCGCCGTGGCGGAGGGCGTCGACCGGAGCCTCGTCGTGCGCCAGGAGGCGCGCGCGGACAACGGGACGCGGATCACCGGGTGGGTGCGGCGCCGCGAGGACGGCGCGCTCTTCTCCGTGCTGACGGCCGACGGGCCTCTCGACGGGCCGGCGCAGACCCTCGCCGACCGACTCGAGGCGCAGGTGCGCGACGACGTCGGCCTCGACTGAAGTCCCCCCGGCGCGCTCGGGGCGCGACGGTCACTCCCCCAGGAGGCGCCGCTCGAAGGGATCGACGGAGAACCCCTCGTCGAGGATCGCGCGCGCCCACTCCCGGGCGCTGAACAGCGAGTGGTCCCGGTAGTTCCCGCACGAATAGGCGTCGGTGCCGGGCACGTCCTCCCAGGTCACGGTCGTCGCGATCTCCTCCAGCGAGGAGGCGAGGGCGCGGACGACGTCCTCGACGGAGGGCGTCCCCCAGGTGATGAGGTGGAACCCGGTGCGGCATCCGAAGGGGGAGCAGTCGATGACGCCGTCCATGCGGTCGCGCAGGAGCGAGGCGAGGAGGTGCTCGATCGTGTGCAGCCCGCCCGTGGGGATCGCGGTCTCGTTGGGCTGGACGAGGCGCAGGTCGAAGTTCGAGATCCGATCCCCCGCCGGCCCCGTCTCCGTGCCGATGAGACGGACGTAGGGGGCGAGGACGGCGGTGTGGTCGAGGGTGAAGGATTCAACGTCTGCCATTGGGGGCTCCTCAATTCATCGGTGCGATCATGCGGATCGGTGACCCCGCCGAGCGGATCGCCGTCGCCGCCCCACCGTAGCCGCAGCGCCCGGGGCCCGCGACCGCGCCCGACCCGTGGGAGTCGGTGACACGCCGCTCACCCCCGCTCGACGAACTGCTGCCTGCGGTTCTCCAGCCGCATCAGCTCCGAGAACGCCTCGGCGAAGCCCGGGGCGTCCTCGTCCATGCGCTGCAGCGCGGCCCGAGCCTCGCCCATCCTGCGCGTCAAGTCCATCCTCACCATCGCGGCGACCACCCCCCGGCAGTACGAGCGCATCCCCTCGCCGTCGACGTCCTGCGGCAGCGGCGCCACCGCCAGCTCGGTGACCGCCGCGCCGACGACCTCCCCCGCCGTCTCGCGGACGACCTCGATGAAGCGGCGCGACGCCGCGACCACGGACTCCTCGCCGGCCCCCCAGTGTTCCTCCGCCCGCGCGAGCATCCGGGCGAACTCGTCGAGGCTGCCCGCCGCCCGGATCGCGTCGTGGACCGCCCGATGGGCCGGCACCGTGAAGGACGACCCCTCCAGATCCTCGAATCCCGAGCCGATGACGTACAGCGGATGCTGGAGCACCGCCTCCAGGGCCTCGCGCTCGACCCTCGCCACCGGATCCTCCGGTCCCGACCGGCCCGGAGCCGGCGCCGGGCGCCCCGCCCCGGCCATCTGCGACGAAGCCCCGCCCCCCTCGCGCCTCGGGGCCCCCGCGTCGCGGCCCGCCGCCCGCACCTGCTGCTCCACCGAGCCGATGTCCATGCCCAGCCAGCCCGCCAGGGACCGCGTGTACTCCGAGCGCAGCGCCCGGTCCTTGATCCCCGCGACGACCGGGGCCGACGCCCGCAGCGCCCCGACCCGGCCCTCCGCCGACCCCAAATCCACCTGCGACAGGACCGATCGGATGACGAACTCGAACAGCGGCGTGCGGGACCCCACGAGATCGAGCACCGCCCGGTCCCCCCGCGCCATCCGCAGTTCGCACGGGTCCATCCCCGTCGGCTCCACCGCGACGAACGTCTGCGCCGCGAAGTTCTGGTCCTCGTGGTAGGCGCGCAGCGCCGCCTTCTGACCGGCCTCGTCCCCGTCGAAGGTGAAGATCACCTCCGACCCCCGGGCCCGGCCCCCCGACAGGAGCACCCCCGCCGCCGGATCTGCCGCGTCCCCGACGAGGCGCCGGATCACCTTGACGTGCTCGGGCCCGAACGCCGTCCCGCACGTCGCCACCGCGCACCCCTCCCCCGCGACGTGCGCCGCCATGACGTCCGTGTAGCCTTCGACGACGACGACGCGCCGCTGCGACGAGATCGCCCTCTTGGCCAGATCGAGGCCGTACAGGAGCTGCGCCTTCTTGTAGATCGGGGTCTCCGGGGTGTTGAGGTACTTCGGGGAGTCCTCGTCGTCGTCCAGGCGCCGCGCCCCGAACCCCACCGTCGTCCCCGTGATGTCCCGGATCGGCCACATCAACCGCCCCCGGAACCGGTCGTACGCGCCGCGGGCGCCCCGAGAGGCCAGGCCCGCCGTGACGAGCTCGTCGTCGGTGAAGCCCCGCGAGCGCAGATGGCGGGTCAGCGCGTCCCACGAGTTCGGCGAGTAGCCCACCCCGAAATGGCCGCACATCGCCTGATTGAAGCCCCTCTGGGCCAGGAAGGACCGACCGGCGTGCGCCTGGGGCGAGGCCAACTGCTCCCGGTAGAACTCCTCGGCGACCCGATGGGCGTCGACGAGCCGCTGGCGCCGCCCCGGTTCCTCCGAGCGGACCTGACGGCCCCCCTCCTCGTAATGGAGGACGATCCCCGTGCGCTGGGCGAGGAACTCCACGGCCTCCGAGAACGACAGGTGGTCGATCCTCTGGACGAAGGAGATGACGTCGCCGCCCTCGCCGCACCCGAAGCAGTGCCACATCCCCACGTGCGGGCGCACGTGGAAGCTCGGCGTGCGCTCGTCGTGGAAGGGGCACAGGCCCTTCATCGAATCGACGCCCGCCGACTTGAGCGTCACGTGCTCGCCGACGATCTCCTCGATCCGCGCCGCCTCGCGGACCGCGGCGATGTCTTCCTTGCGAATGAGCCCGGGCATGTCCGCCAGTCTACCGACGCGACGGCGCCCCGACCCGGCCGCTCACATCTGGCTCGACAGCATCCCGCACAGGCGCGCGTGCCAGGCCGACGCCGACGAGTCCGTCAACGACGCCACCTGGTCGACGACGACGCGCAGGCGATCGTCCTCCGACTCGCACCGGCGCCACTGGGCGGCGAACAGGGGCTCGAGCGCGTCGGCGCCGCGCTCGACGAGGGCGTCGACCAGATCCGCCAGGAGCGTGCGCTGCTGGTAGTACACGGGCTCGGTCTCCCTCGGGCTCATGACGTAGTGGACCGCCATGCCCTTGAGGACCTGGATCTCCGAACGCGTCTGCGTCGGGACGACGAGATCGGCGAGGTACCGCCCCAGCGGCTCGTCCCCGAAAGCCTCGCGCGTCGTGCGCACCGTCGCCGTGCAGAAGCGCCCGATGAGGTGGCTCGTCAGGTTCTTCAGACGCGCCAGGTCCGCGTAGGAGCCCGTGAAGGAGTCGATCCACCCGTCCATGCGGGCGATCCGCTCGACGGCGTCCTCCAGATCCGCCCGGGCCACCGCGTGCCCGTACCAGTCGATCGTCGACTCGATGATCTGGGCGACCCGGGCGTCGTCGCGCAGATCCGCCGGATCGAACTTCATCGTCGCCACCGCGTCCTCGACGTCGTGAACCGAATACGCGATGTCGTCCGACAGGTCCATGATCTGCGCCTCCAGGCAGCGCCTGCCCGGCTCGGCGCCCCGGCGCATCCACTCGAACACCTCGGCGTCGTCCTCGTAGCACGAGTACTTGCGCATCGACCGCTGCTCGTCCGGGCCCTGTCCGCGCCGCCACGGGTACTTGCAGATCGCGTCCAGGGTCGCGCGCGTCAGATTGAGCCCGGCGGGCCGCCCCGACTCGGTGAGGACCTTCGGTTCCAGGCGGGCGACGATCCGCAGGGTCTGGGCGTTGCCCTCGAACCCGCCGATGTCCGACGCCAGCGCGTCGAGGGTCCTCTCGCCGTTGTGCCCGAAGGGCGGGTGCCCCAGGTCGTGGGACAGGCACGCGGCGTCGACGACGTCCGGATCGGCGCCCAGCTCCTTGCCGAGCTCGCGGCCCACCTGGGCGACCTCCAGGGAGTGCGTCAGCCGGGTCCGCACGAAGTCGTCCGTCGAGGGGCCCAGGACCTGCGTCTTCTCCCCCAGGCGCCGCAGCGCCGACGAATGGAGGACACGGGCCCGGTCCCGCTCGAAATCCGTGCGCATCGGGGATTTGGGGCGCTCGGCGACCATGCGCTCGCGGTCGGCGACGTCGTAAGACAGGCGCGCCACCACGGCGGGGACGACGGTGTCGGCCCCGGACGGGGGGAGGTTCTGGGTCTGGGTCACCGGCCCAGCCTAATGGCGGACGGCGCTGCCTTGAACCCCCGGATGTGTCAGGATTTCCACGTGCTCGCCGTCGACGCCTCCGCGCCCCCCGTCACGACCGCGCTCGTCCACAGGATCAGCCGCGGCCCGACCCCCTGGTGGCATACGAGCGTCGTCTGCGACGTCACCGCGGGCGTCGACGAGGCCGGGCTCGATGCGATCGCCTCCCTGCTGCCGCACCTGGCGGCGGCCGGATTCGACGCCGTGTGCGTGCGCCCCTCCCGCCTCGAGGCCGCCTGGGCGCCCCGCTCGCCCCTGCCGCGCTTCATCGCCTCCGCCCACGACTGCGGTCTGCGGGTCCTCGTGCGCATGACCGGCGCGTCCCTGCCGCGCCTCGACGAGCCCCTCCTGGCCTCCGAGGGGGAGGAGGTCCTCGTCGGCCGGATCGGGTCGGCGGTCGCCGCCGGTGCCGACGGCATCGACCTGGGGTCCATCGCCCCCGCCGAGGACTCCCCCCTGTCCCCCGTGCGCACCGCCGTGCAGCGCCGCCGCGTCTCCGACCTCACGCGCCGCCTCCTGTCCGACCTGGCCGTCGCCGAGCGGGCGCCGATCCTCGCGGCCTCCGTCGCCGGCGGGAACCCGTCCGCGGCCGGCTACCACCTCGCGGAGGACTGGTTCCACCACCTGCGCCTGGGCTCCCTGCGCCGCGTCCCGTGGGACGGGGGCGCCGCCCTGGACGCCGCCTGCGCCGCCCTCGCCCTGCACGACCCGGCGGGCGCCGTGGCCCCGTGGTCGTGGCTGCACACGCCGGGCCTGACCTCGGCGGGCGAGCCCGGAGAGGCGACGATCGCCCCCGGCTCCTGGGAGGAGGGGGCCGACGCGTCGCGCCGCCGGGCGATGAGCCTCTTCGGACTGTCCCTGCCCGGCGCCGCCTACATGTCCTACGGGCAGTTCGGCGCGGGCTCCATCGAGACGGCCCCCAGCGGCGCGCGCGCCTCCTGGGCCGGCGACGACGAGTCCGCCGCCGCGGCCGCGACCCTGTCGGCCGCGCTACGCATCCGCCGCGAGCGCGCGATGGGCTCCGGATCGATGGGCGTCCTGACCGGCCTGACGTGGGCCGGCGCCGGCGTCGGCGTCCATATGACGGCGGGCGTCACCGTCGTCCTCAACGCCTCCGACTCCCCCGTCGAGGTCCCCGCCGAGCACGAGCCCCTCGTGTCCTCCTCGCCCGTCGCCCGCACTCGGACGGGCGCCTCCCGCGTCGGCGCGCATTCGTGCGCGTGGTTCGACACGGCGCGGGTCCGTCGGGTCGAGGCCGCCTACTGGGATTGACCGCGAACCGGGCCGACGACGCAGGCCCACGGAACTGAGGCGCTGTCCACGATTTGCGCCGCGCCCTTGAGGACCCGGAGCGAGCCGCTATCCGCCTTCTGCGCGTGAGAGGGCGCTCAACGGGTTTTGAAGTAATCGAAGAGCTTCTTCTCGCGCACCATCAGTCCCGCGCCGAGCGTTCCGAGGAGGAATCCCGCCGCTCCGACGGTACCGAGCAGTCCGGCGTGCGCCCACAGCGCGCTCTGGTCCCCCGTCGGCGCTAGGAGGATCACCCGGGTGAGGACGGGAAAGACGACGATGCAAGCGGACAAGCCCCCCATCGCGGCATGGATGAGGAGTTTGATGAGCAGATCGACGCGCGCGACCCCGACGTGCAGGTCGGAAGCGATTTCAAGGCGGCGCCTGCTCACTGAGAGGGCGCCGACGATGAACGCCCCAGCCGCGATGAACCACATGATCGGCGCCGTGATCCTGCCGTGGTAGCGACCCTCCCCGTCGAAGGACGAACCGAGGTTCGCGTTCACCGAGTACATGTCCACCTGCTGCTCTTCTCCGGTAGGGATGACAGAGGTCCTCATGAGGGAGTCCATTTCCGGATTGAGGGGCCACAGCCGCACCCAGCAGGCGTCGAAGGCTCCTCCTGCAGGCACGGGGACGAGTGCGGAATAGGCGTAGCCGCTGCGACGCCCGTCGGTCTCGTCCCAGCTGTAGATGCCCTGAAGATGAGCCGATGCGCCGTTGGCGAGGGCGAGCTCGTTCCCCGCTTTGAGTCCGAGGGCTTCCCCGACCTGTTGGGCCACGACGATGCCGTATGCGCCGGCGTCGAGGGAGTCCATGTCGAAAACGCCTGCGATGTCGCCAGCGTACTCCCAGGTGTGGAAGGAGGAAGAGGGCATCGCGGCCGAAGTGAGGGGATCTCGGGCCTTTCGGATCGCGAGGGCCCCTTCGACTCCATCGAGCCGTGCGAAGGCTCGACATCCGGCGCCGTCAATCGCTCCGTGTGCTTCAATGACGCGGACGGAGGCCATCGCCTTCTGGTATTCCTCGGCGGCGTTTGCCTCCCGTGCGATGATGCGCAGATCGAGCGCGATACCGCCGCCGACGAGGAGGGAGACGACGAGGGTCCAGATTCCGATCCATGCGGTGCCGCTCATCACGTCGCGACAGGCTTCGCGGACGAGGGCCCGCGTTCTCATGCTCCGCTCAGGCATCGGGGTTCCCGGCCGCCTCGGGGACCGTTTCGGCCCTATGGGGGCATCGCTGCCTTCGTGGGGAGTGCGATCGTCTTCTTGCGGTTCATCGGAGTCGGCATCCACGTAGGCAGCGAGATCGATGATGCGCGTGCACCGGTCCCTCACGTGGGGATCATGGGTGGCGATGATGACGACGAGCTCCCGATCGCGCAGGGCGGTGAGGGTGTCGGCGACGTGGGCGGCGGTCCGCTGGTCGAGTTGGGCGGTCGGCTCGTCGACGAGGAGCACATCGGGGTCGGAGGCAAGGGCTCTGGCCAGGAGCATCCTCTGGGCCTCCCCTCCGGAGAGGGTCTTGAAGGGGCGCTCGGCGACGTGGTCGAGGCGGAAGTCAGCGAGGAGTCGGCGGGCCTCGTCGTCGGCTTCGTCGGGGTCGAGCCCGCGGGCGAGGAATGGCAGGGCAACGTGGTCGAGGACGCTGCGTCCGGGCACGCCGTGAGGGTTCTGGAAGACCCAGGCGATGCGGGGTTTTTCACGGTGCGCCGGGGCGTGTTCAGCTTCTCCCGTGTCTTTTCGGAATCCCGCACTATCGGGCAGACGCGCGCCGTCCGCCGATCGCGTAACGCCTGGCGATGCCGCGGCGCCGACGTCGATGACGCCTTCCACCGGGGCGAGCCAGCCGGAGATCATCGACAGGAGCGTGGACTTACCGGAGCCGGAAGGGCCGATGAGGGCGACGACCTCTCCTTCGTTGACCTCTTCGCTCAGGCCTCTGAAGAGCCATGGCCCCTCACCGAATCGGTGTCCGAGTCCGCTCACTGTCACTGGCATACGAGGTCCTCAGTGTCCAGATCGACGCTGGAGATCGGGTCGGCGACGGTGATGTAGGACTGTCCGAGTTGGGAGCCGATGATACGCGCCTTGTGGACAGTTCCGTTCTCGGCGACGCAAGCCTCGGCCCCTACGATCCCGAAGAGGGAGGAGGGCGGGACGACGAGGGCGTTGATCGGTGAGGCGAGGGACCAGGGGACGGAAAAGACGCCTTCGCCGTCAGCGAGGGTCGCCGTGAAGCCGGTGTATTGCTCGGATTCTTTGATCGCTCGAACTGTTTCGGGATCGGTGATGATGCCGTCGGCGGGCACAGGCAGCACCCCTGTCGACAGGGTGATGACGCGGTCGCCGGGGATCGCCTCTTTGGGGATGGTGAGGACCCCGCGTTCGTCCGAGTCGGCGACGGTGAGCAGGAGCCCGGCGGGCTCGACGTTCTGACCGAGTCCGACGTCGATGGAGACGACGGCGACTGAGGGAGAGGGAATCCATGCGAATCCGCTGATCGGCACGTGGGCGGGCACTCCCCCGGCGCCGTCGTCGATGCCGAGGAGATCCGCTGCGCCGGCGCGAGTATTCCAGTCGGCGACGCCGCTCGTGTCGACGGAGTAACCGAGGCGCGCGAGTTCGGTCTGGAGCGCGCGGATGTCATCGCCTTCGATGCCGTTGATGATCGGACGGTACAGGGGCGTGGTTGTGGCGAGGGCGATGAGCGGCGTCCCGTCGATCCGTGCGATGGTGTCACCGGATTCGAGCGTGTCCCCGGCGGAGACGGCGAGGGCGGTCACTTTACCGGGGAAAGGAGCAGAAAGCTTCGTCGTGTCGCCTGTGACGAAGGTGAGGGGGATCGTGCGCGAGTCCTCGACGGCGCGGGATTCGACCGGCGCGGAGGAGAACGTGCGGGTTGTTTCGAGGGATGCGGGGACGGGAGGGGCGAGGACGAGTGCGCCGAGCGCAGTTCCTCCGGCTGCGCAGAGAAGGCAAGCGAATGCTCCGATCGCGAGGGGTCTCAGTGGTATCCGCGTCATCGGCCATGCCCTCTCTGAGGCTCGGGGGTGAACGGCTGAGGGATCGTCTTCGAGTCTCCCCTTCCCGCGTCCATGCGTCCGCGGACGCCGCGGTTTCCACTGTAAGCGAGTCACTGCTGAACAGTGGACCCCTTCGGTATTGACTTTTGTCGACCAGCACGGCGAGAGCGCAGACGATACGAGAGGTCGTGGCGGGGCTCTCCCCGCCTATTCGACGGGGTTATCCCGGCAATTGAAGAATCTCCGTAGCGCTCATTTCGATGCACTCGCTGTGCGCCGCAGGACCGTTCTCCTCGTCGACGAAGCTCGGGAATTCCAGGACGCCCGGACGCTGGGACTCCGGGAGCGCGAAGTAGTGCTCCATATCCGCCGCGTACTGCTCACCGCCATAGGAGTGATCGACGACCTTCTTCTTCACGAGGCACAAGGCGATCAGGGCATTCGGATCGACGTTCTCCGGATTATCGTGCATCCGCAACGCATACATCGTGATCGTATCGGCTGAGGTCTTCTCATTGCACGCATCGATGATCGCTTGGTGGTCGCCCGCGTCAATCGCGGGTCCAGTGTATTCGAACCCTCCATCGGTCAGATCAGTCGCCGCGAGTCTGCCCGATTCGCCGACGCATTGGACGAACCGGCTTCTTGCTTCTATCACTTCTGCCTCGGAAATCTCATCATCGGCGAGGACTTCGCGCAGGAAATCAGAAGGTGATGAAGAACGAAGCTCCTCGAATTCGGGGCCATAGCCCGGTCCGCGCAAGCCCGTTCCAGCGGCGTTTTCAACGCACCCGGAGAGCCCCAACGACAGGAGGGCGCTCGCCCCGAGGACGAGCCCCCTCCTTTTCAACGCTCCGCTCATGGGACAACGACTGGCCACGGACCGGAGGAAATGTAGCCGCCGGAGTAATTACCGGAATAGCTCCAATATCCCATCGCTGCCCTCAGCGACTGACGCAGTGCTGAGTATCCAGAAAACTGAAGCCGCGCTTCAGCGTAGTGTCCATTTCCAGGAGTTCCGGCCAAGCACAACGACTTCATTGAATTCGACGCGACCTTGTGCGCTTCACACGTTCTCGGAGCCGCATGCGCCGGAGTGACCAACACGGCGGAAAACGCCAGGCTCGCCGCGCAAGCCCCCACCAGAGCCTTCATCCGAAACTTCATCGTTTTCCTCTTCCCCTGCGCAGGAGCCCCGTTGCTCCTGCCGGCTCCAGGCTACGGGACCACCACACGACCCGGAAGAACTGTTGATATCACAGAATGTCAACACTTTCCTCACCCGATGCGCCGAGCGCCTACGACTCTCCGAACCGCTTGTAGCAGCGCTTGACGCCACGCGCTCGACGATGATGGATCTCCGCCTCATCATCGACTCCGACTCCTCACCTTCACCCCGGTCTGAATCCTTCGAAGCAGTTCTCGCCGATGGGACGCGACTGCTCGCCTCCCATGGAATCAGCGTCGACTCCGAGGTGGAGCCCGGATTAGACGAGCACCTCGACGTCGAGGGACGGGCGCTCCTCAGCGCGATCATCAGGGAAGGGTGCATCAATGTCTTCAAACATGCGCCCCGGAACTCCCCGGCCTCACTCATCATCGAGAAGAACAAGAATGCGAATCGCCCGGGCACTCGCCCTCTCCGAAGGAACTGCCCGGACCTATGTGAGTCAGTTGATCAAACTGCTTTCCTGCTCCTCACGCACCGAAGTCGCAATCCGGGCGCAGAGGTGCGGGAACTTCAGTCCCTGAAGAAAGAAAGACGGAGCTAGGGAGGGAAATTGACTGAGAACATCGTCCAAACCATCGCCCGCGACATCCTCACCCACCCCATGCACACCCTCGAGCAGGCTGGATACAAGATCGTCATGCATGTCCACGATGAAGTCGTCATCGACCATCCCAAATCGAGCGGCGTGACAGTTGATGAGCTCTGTGAGCTCATGGCCACCGTCTCCGAGTGGGCAGCAGGTTTGCCATTGGATGCTGATGTGTTCGAATGTTCCTACTACCGCAAGGATTAGTGTTGCCAGAGGGTGAGCGTTTCCCAATTGGAGGGGACACCCATGTGGCTTTGAGGAAGCACCTTTACTGCGGGGTACGTTTCCACGACGTTTGGCAGAATGGTCGAGTCACCGACGTCAAGTTCACTCAAGAGATACTGGATGAGTGTGAGCTGGCCGAAGCATCGGTTAAGTGCATTTGCAGCGGGCTCAAGCTCTGGTACATCGTATTGCGCGGGGAGTTTCGGCTTGATGGTGTAAACCCGATTAAACATCCGGGCATGATGCGCTGAGTAGTTGCGGACGATGTTTAGTGCTTTAAGCCATGATCCAAGTTGAGCTGCGGTTAGGCGGATTCTGGCGGCGATAGTGTCGCGCAAATCGATGGGGGCAAGCTGGTAAAGGTATGACAGCGAACCCCAGTCGATAATTTCGACGGCGGCCCATATCGGCAGTTGTCCTGAGTACTTGTTCTTGTGGTGTGCAACAAAGTCTTCCCGTGAGAGGGACAGCTCCTTTTCATAGAGTCGCTTCCATTTCTTGTATGTGCCGGAGGGATCAGTTGATGATCCAGGCTCTCGGGCCACCGGTCCAAGTAGCTCCGGTTTCAAATGGATCAGCGGATCGATGCGACCAAGTTCATGGCCCAGCGTTGACCGCACGGCCAACTCGATGGGCGTGAGGCACATGAAGACACCCGCGCGAAGACGTTCATCAAACTCGTAAAGTGCCGCCACTTCAGCAAATGAGGTGTCTTCGACAAAGGCGTCACGCCTCTGGGACCCGCTCGGTGATAGCTGCCGGTATGAATACCAGTATCCAGAGAGTCGGTAGTAGTTCACCCGTTCAAGAGTCCGGCGGGCTTCAGCCTCATCTTCGATGTGCATCCCTCGAGAGCGGAGAAGATCAATTTGCTCTCCGTGAGATTTGAAGATTTTTGACGGTTGTGACACGCAACTCCCCTCGGAACGACCGAAGAAAAATGAGGACCGGCCCTGGACTGCTCCGAAGAGCAGCGGAACCGGTCTTGATGTCCTCATTTTACCTGATTGAGCGGTGCTAAGCAACGATCTTGCGATTAAGTCAAGACGCAAGATGTAGCCCTTATCAGAGATCCACCCCGTTCCCAACCTAAGCCGGGGCGGGCTGAACGATTGACGCAATCCTAGTTCACAAGGGCGGATAGTCCATAGTTAGGGTGTGTTTCTCCATAGGTGCGGCCAGGTGGGGATGGTGCAGGTCGTGATGCCGGCGTGGTAGGTGATCGCGAGTCTGTCGAACCTCGTAGTGATGCCGCGCCATTGCTTGGCCAGGGCGAAGTGCCGCTCGATGACGTTGCGGCCCCCCTTGTAGGCCACCGTGTCGAGCCCGGCAGGGCGTCCGCCCCGGCTGGCGCGTCGCTTGCGAGCAGCTGCCTGGTCGCGTTGTCAGGGATCACTGCTTTGATGCCGCGTCGGCCCAGCGCGGAGCCGATGACACCAGTCGCATACGCCCGGTCGGCGATCACCGCATCGGGCCGGACGCGCGGCCGACCCGGACCGAGGCGAGGAACGTGGATCTGGACGAGGACCTGGGCGAGCATCGCCCCGTCGTTACGCTGCCCACCGATGACGATCATCGCCAACGGGCGGCCGTTAGCGTCGACCCCCTGGTGGATCTTTGTCGTCGACCCACCGCCAGAGCGCCCGATCCCGTGACCGGGCGGCTCTATCTCGTGCAAGAGCAGATTCTTGTGATTAGATTCCGCCCCCTGTGTCCTGCTCCGGACGAGTCGTGTTCGTCGCATGCTGATGCGCACGCGCGATCGTGGCATCCGCCGACACCGCCCAGTCGATCTTCCCCGGCCGCGTCGGCCTCAGCAAGAATCTGCGCAAGCACGCGGTCCCAGGTGCCGTCCCCGGCGTAACGGCGGTGCCGCTTGCACACCGTCTACCACGGGCCGAACTCATCGCGCGGCAGATCACGCCACGGTATCCCCGTCCGCAACCGGTACGCGATGGCCTCCACCACGCGCCGGTTATCACCCAACGGGTGTCCCCACAGGCCCGTGTTCGACGGCAACAGCGGCTCGATCCGCTCCCAATTGATCGTCCGTAAACGCCCGATACCGCCAACCCGTCGACCTCACCCCACAAGACTGCCGCGAGCCTCAGCCACAATATGGCAGACACGCCCTAGAGCCGATCCAGGCCCCCAGGAGTATCGGGGAATCGCGGTCGCGGCGCGAGCGCCGGGAGGAACGTCACGAATCAGCCGAACCAAGGCGGCCCATCGGGCTCGACGAGATCGAGCACCGCGCGCGTCTCCTCCACAGTGAACTGGCCGGGCGCAGACGCGGACCCCACCGCGGCGAAGGTCGCCGCAGAGCCCATCGCCGAACCCGCGACACGCGTGAGCGCTCCGAGGGGCCCCATTCCGATGACGATCAGCGGACGGGCAAGCTCCGCGCGCGCCCGCGCCTGAGCGGCGAGCAGGCGGACCGCGTCCTCGGGAGAATTCGCACGGCAGGCGATCTTGAGGACATCCGCTCCGGCTCCGCTCATGCGGGTCAGGGTGGAATGAATCACGCGGTCCGATGGGGTCTCGGAGAAGTCGTGGTGGGAGGAGACGACCACTGCGCCCGCCGCGTGCGCCCGGGCGATCAGCTCCGGCGCCACCTCCCTGTCGATCTCGACATCGACCGCGTCGGCCAGGCGCGCCAGAAGACGCACCAGCCTCGCGTACTCCCCCGCCGCGAGAGCCGCGGCGCCTCCCTCGTCGACGGTGCGGATCGTCGCGAGGACGGGCAGGCGGCTCGCGGACAGTGCGAGGCCCCACGCCTCCTCGACCGCGGCCCGCGGGTCGGCGCCCGAGGGCAGGGCCGCGAGCAGCGGGTCGACGCGCCATTCGACGAGATCGACCGGATGGCCGGGCAGGGCCGCGATCTCGTGCGCGAGCGCTTCGGGCGTCGCCCCCATGATCGGCGCGATGATACGGGTTGGCCCGCCGAGCACGACGGCGCCCCGGGGCGACGAGCCTGTCCCGATCAGCACAGGGCGGGCGGCTCTCCCCTCCCAGGGGAGCGGGCCGGCGTGGGGGTCATCGTCCGGCGGGGCCCCGCAACGGTTCTCAGGGCTCTCGTTCATCTCATCCTCCGTTCGCGCCGTCCTCGGCGAGGTGGAGGTCCGCCCGCTCCGCCTCGGAGAGGAACGGCGAATCGAGCCACCCGTCGGGAAGGTGGGGCGTCTTCTCCCCGCCGGCGCGCCCGCGCGGGCCCCGCGCCGCTGTCGGGAACCCCTGATCGAGGTCGAGGCCGGTGAGGAGTTCATGAAGCTCGTCGAGGGTCGAGACCATGCCGAGGGCATGGCGGGTCGCGCCGCCGACGGAGAATCCTCGCAGATACCAGCCGATGTGCTTGCGCATCTCGCGCATCGCCCGGGACTCGTCCCCCTGGTCGTCGACGGCCCAGCGGGCGTGCGTCTCGATGATCGAGGCGATGCCCCGCAGCCCCGGGTCCTGGAAGGCGGGGCCGTCCATCAGCGTCGAGACGATGTCGGCGAAGAGCCACGGGCGCCCCTGGCATCCGCGGCCGACGACGACCGCGTCGCAGCCCGTCTCCCCCATCATCCGCTGCGCGTCCTCGCCGGAGAACACGTCGCCATTGCCGAGCACCGGGACGGGGACCGCCTCCTTGAGGCGGGCGATCGCCTCCCAGCGGGCGGCGCCCGAATAGTGCTGGGTCTGGGTGCGCGCGTGGAGCGCGACCGCGGCGACGCCCCGGTTGACCGCGGTTCGGGCGGCGTCGAGGTAGGTCACGTGCTCGTCGTCGATGCCGATGCGCATCTTCACCGTCACGGGCACGTCCGCGCCGCGCCTGCGCCCGGCCCGCTCCGAGGCGTCGATGACCGCGCGGACGAGGTCGTCGAAGAGGTCCTTCTTCCACGGCAGCGCCGCTCCCCCGCCCTTGCGGGTCACCTTGGGGACCGGGCACCCGAAGTTGAGGTCGATGTGGTCGGCGAGGTCGCAGTCGACGAGGATCTCCGTCGCCTTCGCCATCGTGTCCGGGTCGACGCCGTACAACTGGACCGAGCGGACCCGCTCCTGCGGGTCGGGGCGGACCATGTCGAGGGTGCGACGGTTCCCCTCGACGAGGGCGCGCGAGGTCACCATCTCCATGACGTACAGTCCCGCGAGCGCGTCGACGCCGCGGATCGGCTCGATCCGACGATCCGGAGAGTCCGGGGACAGTTCGGCGGGCAGCCCCTGCTCGCCGAACTCGCGGCAGAGCCTGCGGAAGGGCGCGTCGGTGACCCCCGCCATGGGGGCCAGGACGACCGGGGACCACAGGCGCAGGGGCCCGACCTCCACGACGGGGGTCGGGCCGGCGGGCGCGCCCGGGGGCTCGGACATTCAGCAGGCCCCGAGCTTGTCGATGAGGTAGGACTTGACCTCGTCGAGCCCGATGCGCTCCTGGCTCATCGTGTCGCGGTCGCGCACGGTGACGGCCCCGTCCGCGAGGGAGTCGAAGTCGTAGGTCACGCAATAGGGGGTGCCGATCTCGTCCTGGCGGCGGTAGCGCCGGCCGACGGCGCCCGCGTCGTCGTACTCGACGTTCCAGATGCCGCGCAGCTCCTGGGCGAGCTCGCGGGCCGGGCCCTGCAGCTCGTCCTTGCGCGACAGGGGGAACACGGCGGCCTTGACGGGCGACAGGCGCGGGTCCAGGCGCAGGACGGTGCGCGTGTCGACGCCGCCCTTGGTGTTGGGGGCCTCGTCCTCGTGGTAGGCCTCGATGAGGAAGGCCATGAGGGAGCGGGTCAGGCCCGCGCTGGGCTCGATGACGTAGGGGGTCCAGCGCTCGCCGGTCGCCTGGTCGTAGTGGTCGAGCTTGGACCCGGAGGCCTCGGAGTGGACGCCGAGGTCGTAGTCGGTGCGGTTGGCGACGCCCTCGAGCTCGCCCCACTCCGATCCCTGGAAGCCGAAGCGGTACTCGATGTCGACGGTGCGCTTGGAGTAGTGGGAGAGCTTCTCGGCCGGGTGCTCGTAGAGGCGCAGGTTGTCCGGGTCGATGCCCAGGCCGACGTACCAGTCGCGCCGGTAGTCGATCCAGTACTGGTGCCATTCCTCGTCGGTGCCGGGGGCGCAGAAGAATTCGAGCTCCATCTGCTCGAACTCGCGGGTGCGGAAGATGAAGTTGCCCGGGGTGATCTCGTTGCGGAAGGACTTGCCGATCTGGCCGATGCCGAACGGCGGCTTCTTGCGCGAGGCGGCGGCGACGTTCGCGTAGTTGATGAAGATGCCCTGGGCGGTCTCGGGGCGCAGGTAGTGCAGGCCGGCCTCGTCGTCGACGGGGCCGAGGTAGGTCTTGAGCAGGCCGGAGAAGGCGCGCGGCTCGGTCCAGCTGCCGGGCTGGCCGGTCACGGGGTCGGGGACCATGTCGAGGGTGACGTCCTCGGGGTCGAGCCCCTTGCGCTGGGCGTAGTCCTCGATGAGCTCGTCGGCGCGGTAGCGCTTGTGGGTGTGGAGGGATTCGACGAGGGGGTCGGTGAAGGCCTTGACGTGACCGGAGGCGACCCAGGTCTCGCGAGGGAGGATGACGGACGAGTCCAGGCCCACGACGTCCTCGCGGGAGCGGACCATGTACTGCCACCATTGCTTCTTGATGTTCTCCTTGAGCTCGACGCCGAGCGGCCCGTAGTCCCAGGCCGATCGGGTGCCGCCGTAGATGTCGCCGCACGGGAAGACGAAGCCTCGCCGCTTGGCGAGGCTGATGACGGAGTCGAGGCGAGAAGGGCCGTGTGCCACTGTGGAGCTCCTTGGGGAATCGCGGCCGCGCCTGGCTGGCGCGGCATCGGTCCCGATGATCCTATCGGACCGCGCCCGGGGGCAGGCGCGCCGTCTTCGCTATCCTGGTCGGTGTCATCGGTTCGGTCCGTCGAGCCGATCGGCCCGGGCCCGTGGGCCGTCGGGCCAGGGCGCGCTCCGCCGGGTCCCGCGCCCGCACGTCCAGGAGGAATGATGCAACGAATGACGAAGCAGCGTCAGGCGGTCTTCGAGGAGCTGACCCGCGTCCCCGATTTCCGCAGCGCCCAGCAGATCTTCGAGGACCTCCACCTCCAGGGGCACCGGGTGGGCCTGGCCACCGTCTACCGCAACCTCCAGACCCTCGCCGAGGACCGGCGGGTCGACGTCCTGCGCTCGACGGAGGGCGAGGCCCTCTACCGGATCTGCGAATCGGACGAGCACCACCACCACCTCGTGTGCCGCGTGTGCGGGCACGCCGAGGAGATCGCCCAGTCGCAGATCGAGTCGTGGGTGTCGGAGATCGCCGCCTCCCACGGGTTCTCCGAGGTCTCGCACTCGATGGACCTGTTCGGCGTGTGCGCGAACTGCTCGGCCTCCCCGCAGTGATCCGGCCTCCGCGTCTGCGCCGGGACTGGAAGCGACAACGCAGGTGAGGCTACCCTGACATCGACGGTCGCGAGCGGATCGACGGGAAGGAGCCGACACCGATGATCCCCGACTGGGCCTCCTCCGGGGCGCCCCTCATCATCTTCCTCTTCTTCGTCGTCCTCCTGCGCGCCCAGGGCACGTACTGGCTCGGCCGCCTCGCGGCCCGCGGGGCCCTGGCCGGGGCCGACAAGAGCGGGGTCCTCGGGCGCCTGGCCTCCTGGTTCACCGGCCCCACGCCCCGCAGGGGCGCGGCCCTCCTGGAGAAGTGGGGGCTCGTCGTCATCCCCCTGTGCTTCCTCACCGTCGGGGTCCAGACCGCCGTCAACGCCGGCGCGGGGGTCGTGCGCATGCGGTGGAGGACCTACACGCTGTGCATGCTCCCCGGATGCGTCCTGTGGGCCCTGATGTACGGCCTCGGGCTGCTGGCCGTGTGGACCGCGGCGATCACCGCGGTCGCGGGCTCCCCCTGGGGGTGGGCGGGGATGGCCCTGGTCGTCGCGCTCGTCTGGTGGAGGGTCGCCTCCAAGCGGCGCGCCCGCCGCGCCCCGGGATCGGAGACGCCCGAGGCCGTCCTCGACGCCCCCGTCCCCGCGCTCGACAGCCGGCGCTGAACGGGCCTCGCCGCCCTCAGCTCCCGTCTCCCCCCGCGCCCGGCCGCGCGACGAGCTCCTCGGCGCCTCCGAAGCGCCTCTCGCGCCCGGCGTACTCCAGGAGGCAGTCCCACAGGGCCTCGCGGTCGAAGGCCGGCCACGGCACGGGGGAGAACATCATCTCCGCGTACGCCATCTGCCACAGGAGGTAGTTCGAGATCCGCTGCTCCCCGGAGGTGCGGATCATCAGGTCGACGTCGGGCAGGTCGGGCAGGTAGAGATGGCGCGCGACGGTCCGCTCGCCCACCCGCGCCGGGTCGAGGCGTCCGGCGGCGGCCTCGGCGGCGATCGAGCGGGCGGCGTCGGCCAGTTCGGCCCGTCCCCCGTAGTTGACGCACATGACGAGGTCGAGGACGCTGTTGCCCCGCGTGCGCTCCTCGGCCCGCTCCAGGGCGCCGATCACGGACTTCCACAGGCGGGGGCGGCGCCCGCTCCAGCGGACGTGGACCCCCCATTCGTCGAGCTGGGCGGTGCGCCGGGCGAGGACGTCGGTCGCATAGCCCATGATGAATCGGACCTCGGCGGGGCTGCGCCGCCAGTTCTCCGTGGAGAAGGTGTAGACGCTCAGATGGCGCACGCCCGCGTCGATGGCGCCGGCGATGGTGTCCATGAGGGCGTACTCGCCGGCCCGGTGCCCCTCGGTGCGGGCCAATCCCCGCTGGTTCGCCCACCGGCCGTTGCCGTCCATGATGAGGGCGACGTGGGCGGGCGCCTCGCCGGGGGCGAATCGGGGGGCGGGGGCCGACCACTGGCCGGGGCCGGCGACGGGGGCGGCGGGGTCGCGGGGCGCCCGGTCCATCGGGGTGGGTCGCGGCTGCGACGGGGCGGGCGTCATCATCGGCTCCTTTCGAGGACCTGGAGGCTGCGCAGGCGCCGCTCCAAGTGCCACTGGGTGTAGGAGGAGATCAGAGAGGCGGCCTCCGGCCGGGCGTAGGTCTCGGAGGCGTCGGCGCACGCCCAGTCCCCCGACAGGAGGTCGCCGAGGAGGGACATGGCGTCGGGCGAGGGCGAGGCGGCGCCGGCGGGGCGGCAGGAGTCGCATACGGCTCCCCCCTCGGGGATGGAGAAGGAGGAGTGGGGGCCGCGGGCCCCGCAGGAGGCGCAGTCGAAGCACGACGGCGCCCAGCCGGCCAGGGCCAGGGCGCGCAGCGTGTAGGAGGTGCGGATCAGCTGAGGGTCGTGGCGGCGTTTCGCCAGGGCGAAGAGGGCGCCGACGAGGAGGAGGTACTGGGAGTGGGAGCCGTCCTCGGGGTCCCCGGTCAGGCGCTCGGCGGTCTCGACGATGACGGTCGCCGTCGTGTACAGCCCGTAGTCGGCGGCGATGGCCTCGCCGTGGGAGGCGATCGTCTCGGCCTGCGTGATGGTGTCGAGGGTCCTGCCCCGGTGGAGCTGGACGTCGACGACGCTGAACGGCTCGAGGCGCGCGCCGAACTTCGAGGAGGTGCGCCGCACTCCCTTGGCGACGGCGCGGACCTGGCCGTGCTCGCTTGTCAGCAGGGTGATGATCCGGTCGGCTTCGCCGAGCTTGTGGGTGCGCAGGACCACGGCCTCGTCCCGGTAGCTCCTCATCACGCAGACGATTGTCCCACCGCGGGGAGCCGACGAGGCCCCGGGGCGTCGGCGGGGCGGACGACGAGAAGCCGACGGGCGCCCCGCGGAGCATCGACGGCTCTGCGGGGCGCCCGCCGGGGGGTGGGGTCTCAGACGTTGGCCGCGCGCACGGAGCGGTAGGCCTCGAGGTCCGTGTAGAGCTCGTCGCGCAGCGGGTTCTTGCGCCCGACGACGATGGCGCGGATCTGGTAGATGGCGACCGCGACGTTGGACGCCAGGGCGATCGCCGAGACGACGAAGAGGGCCGTCGGGTCGTGGGAGGCGTCGACGGCGAACCGCGAGTCGGTGACGAAAGACGGCACCGCCATGGTGAACATCATCCACAGGGCGAGGGTGTGGGCACGGTGCTGGAGCCAGGCGCCCTTCTTGAGGAAGAACGCGGGGATCGTGCACGAGATCAGCAGGGCGGCGCCCGCGTAGAACGAGTGGTCGCCGACGCAGTTGTAGACGTAGGCGAAGTTCCACAGGTCGTAGGCGATGATCCAGAACCAGACCATGTCGGGCCACACCATCGTTTTGGCCGAGTCCTTCGAGATGATGATGCCCGTCCACCCGCAGATCGTCAGGAGGTTGAGCAGCCCCGCGATGCCGTTCATGTAGTTCCACGGGCCCGACACCATGAAGACGCCGTCGACCATGCCGTTGGCGCCCATGGCGCCGACCTCGAAGTCGCGGATGCACGCTTCGAGGATGTTGATCGCGAGGATCGCCGGCGGGAAGGCCAGCGCCCATGTGTTGGTCGACAGCCGGGGAATGTACCTCAGCGCCATGAAGCCGAGGCACCCGGCGAGGGCCGAGTAGACCTTGACCCAGTGGAACCACGTGCCGGTCGAGGAGTCGGGGCCGGCGGTCGTCGGCCACACGAAGATCGTCAGGAGGATCGGCAGGGCGACGAAGATGGCCAGGCCCGCCCACTTCCAGCGGCGGGTGATTTCGTTGCCGATGATGAGGGCGAGGAGGACTCCCAGCCAGGCCAGCCAGGAATACCAGGGGATGGATTCGAAGAGGAACACAGCAGCTCCTTGGACGGGGGGATCGGCGTCGATCCCCGATGGGACGGTGACGTCACCGTACGGGTCCCCTCGCCGCGGCACCATGGACACTCCTCCGGAAGTGTCAAGTTCTCATCCTCCGCGATTCCGGGCCCCACGACCGTTGCCCTATCCTGCTGTCAAGGCAACGGGGAGGCGGTCGGCATGAGGGCGGACGGACGGTCGGACGCGCGCGAGGCTCTCGCGCGGGCCCTGACCGAGGAACTCACCCGCGTCCCCCTCTCGCGCGTCTCCGTGCGGCGCCTGAGCGACCTGGCCGGCGTGAGCCGCCAGGCCTTCTACTACCACTTCGCCAACGTCAACGACCTGACGGTCTGGGTCTTCACCCACGAGATCGCCGACCGCATCCTCGCCCACGCCTCCTACGACCAGTGGTCCGACGGGTTCCTCTCGATGCTCGTGTGGATGCGCGCCCACCCGGACGAGACCTACGCCGTCATCGAGTCGCTGTCCGTCCAGGATTTCGAGATCTTCCTCCACCGCCAGCTGCGCGCGATGATGGAGGTCATCGCCGCCGAGGTCGGCGACGGCCTCGAGCCGGCCGACGACGACCTCTCCTTCGTCATCGACCACTTCACCCTGTCCGTCCTGGGGCACCTGAGCCACTGGCTGGCGACCCGCATGCGCGACGACCCCTATGTGCTCGTCGAGAGGATCGAACGGATCCTCCACGGGCAGGTGCGCCGCTCCCTCGAGCTCTTCGCCGCCTCCCCCACCTCGTCCTGGAGCAGGCCCCCGGCCCCCGCACGCGGGGACTCGCCTAGCGCAGCGCCCGGTTGACCGCCGAGACCACAGCCTTATAGGAGGCGCGCGTGATCGACGAGTCGATGCCGACGCCCCACACGATCTGCCCGTCGACCGCCGCCTCGACGTAGGCCGCGGCCTTGGCGTCGCGCCCCTGGCTCATCGCGTGCTCGGCGTAATCGAGGACCCGCACGTCGAGATCGAACTGGTGGAGGGCGACGACGAACGCGTCGACGGGCCCCGTCCCGTGGGAGACGACCTCGACGCGCTCCCCCGAGTCGACGATGACGGCCCGCAGGTCGACGTCCTCGTCGCCGCGTGTCGTCACCTGGGAGGATGCCAGGGCGAACCGGCCCCAGGGCGTCAGATCGGGAGCCGCACTGGTCGGCAGGTACTCATCTGCGAAGATCGTCCACAGGGTCTGGGCGTTGATCTCACCGCCGTAGGTGTCGGTGTGGCGCTGGACGATGCGGGAGAACTCGACCTGGAGGCGGCGCGGCAGGTCGAGGCTGTGGGCCGTCGACATGAGGTAGGCGACCCCGCCCTTGCCGGACTGGGAGTTGACGCGGACGACCGCCTCGTAGGAGCGCCCCACGTCGTGCGGGTCGATCGGCAGGTAGGGCAGCTCCCACGCGACCGCGTCCTCGTCGCCGCCTGCCGCGTCGACCCGGGCCTTGCGCGCGGCGAACCCCTTCTTGATCGCGTCCTGGTGGGAGCCGGAGAACGACGTGTAGACGAGGTCGCCGACGTAGGGGGCGCGCACGGGCGTGTCCATCTGCGTGCACTGCTCGACGGTGCGCCGGATCGCGTCGACGTCGGACAGGTCGACGCCCGGGTCGACGCCCTGGCTGAACAGGTTGAGGCCGAGGGTGACGAGGTCGACGTTGCCGGTGCGCTCGCCCTGGCCGAGGAGGCAGCCCTCGACGCGGTCGGCGCCCGCCATGATCGCCAGCTCGGCGGCCGCCACCCCGGTCCCCCGGTCGTTATGCGGGTGGACGGACAGGGCGATGTGCTCGCGCCGGGTCAGGTTCCGGGACATGTACTCGATCTGGTCGGCGTAGACGTTGGGGGTGGCCCTCTCGACGGTCGCCGGCAGGTTGAGGATGATCTCGCGGTCCTCGTCGGGCTGCCAGACGTCCATGACGGCCTCGCAGATGTCGAGGGCGAAGTCCGGCTCGGTGTCGACGAAGACCTCCGGCGAGTACTCGAATCCGAACACCGTGTCGTCGCCGAGGCGCTTGTCCGCCTGGGCGATGACCTCGCGGGCGCCGGCCACCGCCAGTTCGAGGGTCTGCGCGCGGTCATTGCCGAAGACGACGTCGCGGAAGACGGGCGCGGTCGCGTTGTACAGGTGGACGGTGGCCCGGGGGAGGCCGACGAGGGCCTCGACGGTGCGCTCGATGATCTCGGGGCGCGACTGGGTGAGGACGGAGACGGTGACGTCGTCGGGGACCGCCGCGTCGTCGACGAGGGAGCGGACGAAGTCGAAGTCGGCCTGCGAGGCCGCGGGGAAGCCGATCTCGATCTCCGTGTAGCCCAGTCGCACGAGAAGGTCGAACATCCGGCGCTTGCGCGCGGGATCCATCGGCTCGATGAGGGCCTGGTTGCCGTCGCGCAGGTCGGTGGACATCCACCGGGGTGCGCGGACGATCCTGCGGTCGGGCCACATCCGGTCCGTCAGGGGGACGGGATTGACGTCGAGAAAAGAACGGTACTTGCCGATCGGCATGCCGTATCCGGCGGGGGCGGGGACGCGGGCGGTGGTCTTCATCATGCTCCGTTGCTGCGGGGACGGTCTGGGAGGGGACCGGAGGGCGTGTCGGCCGCGGCGAGTTTCCGGCCCGTCAGGCCTCGCCGCGGCACCCAAGGAGGAGGAGCATGTCGTCGCGCATGCCCCCAAGGGTAGGAGGAGGGTCCGCGGGGCGCGGGAGGCGACACCATGTGGACGCCGCCGTCGGCGCCCGGTCCCCGCGCGGGCCGGTGAAAGGGCGCACTGTCCAAGGACCTTGTCTCGTCGAACCGCCGTCCCCGCGCGAACGGGACATCGGGCAACGAAACCGTCTCCAAAAAGGTCGCCGAACCGCCGTCCCCGCGCGAACGGGACGCCTCGGGCCCGCCCGGCGCTTGCCCACGGCGGCGGGCGCAGCTCCCGCGCGAGCCGGTGGGCGGCGCGGCCGCCCCGGCCCGGCCCATCGCCGGCGTCGTCCCCGCGCAGGTCGACAGGGGCGTCGCGGTTCACGGGGCCGGATCGATGTGGAATGATGTGGGACCAAGGTCCGATGCCCGGTCGCATCGGATCCGACCACGATCACCGCCGCGTCCATGGAGGCCGCCATGCTCCTCACCGTTCCCCTCGGTGCCCACGCCCTCGTCCCGATACAGTCCTTCACTCCCTCGACGTCGGCCGTCGGCGGATCGGTCGGGCTGACCGCGGCCGTAGGCATCCTCCCCCTCCTCGTGTTCTTCACGCTCATGGGAGTCTTCAAGGTCGCGACCCACTGGTGCGCGCTGATCTCGTGCGCCGCGGCTGCCGTCCTCGCGGTCGTCGCCTTCCACATGCCCGTGGGGCTGACGCTCCTGTCAGGGACCCAGGGCCTGGCGATGGGTTTCGTCCCGATCATCTACATCATCATCGCGGCCGTGTGGCTCTACAACCTCACCGAAACCTCCGGGCGCAGCGCGGACCTCAAAGCGGTGTTCAACACCATCGGTAAGGGCGATCAGCGCGCTCAGGCGCTCATCATCGCCTTCTCCTTCTGCGGCCTCCTCGAAGGCCTCGCCGGCTTCGGCGCCCCCGTGGCCATCGCCGCCGCGATGCTCCTGACCGTCGGCGTCCCCAAGATGAAGGCCGCCGTCGCCACGATCGTCGGCAACGCGATCAACGTCGGCTTCGGGGCCATGTCGATCCCGATCATCACGGCCGCCCGCCTGGGCGGGTCCGAGCCGGCATCCGTCGCCCAGAACATGGGGCACCTGACGTGGATCATCGCCTCGACGATCCCCCTCCTTCTCCTCCTCATCCTCGACGGCCGCCGAGGCGTCGCCCAGCTGTGGCCCCTCGCCCTCGTCGCCGGAGCGGCCACAGCCGCCGGGCACTTCTTCACGCCGTTCCTGTCCTTCGAGCTGACCGCGGTCGTCGCCTCCCTCCTGGGGCTCGCGGCCTCCTACCTGTTCCTCCTCGTGTGGACGCCGACGATCCCCGAGGAGTACCGCACCCAGGTGCTCGACGAGGACCGGCCCGACCGCGGGCGCGTCCTCCTGGCCCTCGCCCCGTACATCCTCGTCGTCGTCATCATCGGGGTGACGAAGCTGTGGACGATCGGCGTCGACCTGCGCCAGGCGCTGGCCGCCACCGACGTGCCGATCCCGTGGCCGGGCCTGTACGGGCACCTCCTGGGCGCCGACGGCGCCGCCTCCGGGTCGGCCGTGTACACGCTGCAAACCCTGTCGAACCCGGGGACGTGGATCTTCGTCACCGCCGCGATCATCGCCGTCCTGTACGGGACGAGGTCGTCGGGCGGTCGCTATCGGGTCACGGTCGGGCAGATGTTCGCCGTCCTGCCCAAGACGATCTACTCGCTGCGCCTGTCGATCCTGACGATCGCGACCGTCATGGCCCTCGCCTACATCATGAATTTCTCCGGGCAGACGAGCGCCGTGGGGGCCGCGTTGGCCTCGACCGGCACCGCGTTCGCCTTCCTCTCGCCGATCCTCGGGTGGATCGGGACGGCCGTCGCCGGCTCGGCGACGAGCGCCGGCGCCCTGTTCGCCAACCTCCAGTCCACGGCGGCCGCCGGCGCCGGCCTCGACCCGAGGATCCTCCTGGCGGCCAACACCATCGGTGGGGGCCTGGGCAAGATCGTCTCCCCCCAGAACCTGGCGATCGCCGCGACCGCCGTCGACGCGCCGGGATCGGACGCGCAGATCCTCAAGAAGGCCGCCCCCTACTCGCTCGGGCTCCTCCTCGTCCTGTGCTCCCTCGTCTTCGCCGCCTCGCAGGGGTGGTTCGGGGCCTATATGCCGGTGTGAGGCCGGGTCCCGGCGCCCGCCCGCATGGAAAAACTATGCGCGGCCGTTGTGTAATCCGACGACGGCGGGGGCCAACGGGGCCGGGACCCAAGACCCATCCCCGATTCCTCGCAGCACCGGGAAACGCTGCTATTCCGGCGTTTATGAGGATTCGTCGAAACTTCGGGCCCGCAGCCGTTCACGGGACCTCCGGCCCAGCCCTACTCTCGGAGGCGTTCGCCCGCCCGACGAGGGGCGGGCCCGTGAAAGGAAAACCCGTGCGCATCGCCCTGTTCGCGACGTGTCTGGCCGACACGATGTTCCCCCAGGCCGCCCAGGCCACCGTCTCCGTCCTCGAACGCCTCGGGCACGAGGTCGTCTTCCCCGAGGGGCAGACGTGCTGCGGCCAGATGCACGCCAACACCGGCTACTTCGAGCAGGCCGCCTCCATCGCCCGCAACCACGTGAGGACCTTCGAGCCCGTCCTCGACCGCGAATGGGACGCGATCGTCGTGCCCTCCGGGTCGTGCACCGGCGCCGCCCGCCACGAACAGGAGCTCGTCGCCGACCACGTCGGGGACCGCGATCTGGCCGCCCGGGCCTCGCAGATCGCCGCCCACACCTACGACCTGTCCGAGCTGCTCACCGACGTCCTCGGCCTGGAGGACGTCGGCGCCTACTTCCCCCACACCGTCACCTACCACCCGACATGCCACTCGATGAGGATCGCCCGCGTCGGCGACCGGCCCTACCGCCTCCTCAGGGCCGTCGAGGGGCTGACCCTCCTCGACCTGCCCGACGCCGAGGTGTGCTGCGGCTTCGGCGGCACATTCTCGCTGAAGAACGCGGACACCTCGACGGCGATGCTCGCCGACAAGGTCTCGAACATCATCTCCACGCGCGCCGAGGTCCTGTGCACCGGCGACTACTCGTGCCTCATGCACATCGGCGGCGGCCTGTCGCGGCTGCGGTCGGGAGTGCGCATCATGCACCTGGCCGAGATCCTCGCCTCGACGAAGGAATCCCCCTTCCTCGCCAATATCTCCTTCGCCCCCGCTCACGCACAGGTGGTGACCCGATGACCCCGACGTTCCTCGGTATGCCCTCCCCCGCCGCCCCCCAGACCCCGCACACCGGCGGCTGGCGGACCACCGTCGAGATCCCCGAGAACACGCTGCGCTGGGGGACGACGTTCCCCCAGGGCGCCCGCAAGACCCTGGCGAACACGCAGATGCGCCGCAACCTGGGCCACGCGACCCGGACGATCCGCGCCAAGCGCCAGATGCGCGTCGACGAGATGCCCGACTGGCAGGAGCTGCGCGACGCCGCCGAGGCCGTCAAGTTCGAGACCGCCTCGCGCCTGCCCGAGCTCCTCGAGCAGTTCGAGGCCAACGTCACCGCCCGCGGGGGCGTCGTCCACTGGGCGCGCAACGCCGCCGAGGCCAACCGGATCATCGGCGACATCATCGCCTCCAAGGGCGTCGACGAGGTCGTCAAGGTCAAGTCGATGGCCACCCAGGAGACGAACCTCAACGAGTACCTCAAGACCCGGGGGATCACGGCCCACGAGACCGACCTCGCCGAGATGATCGTCCAGCTCGCCGACGACATGCCCAGCCACATCGTCGTCCCCGCGATCCACCGCAACCGCTCCGAGGTCCGAGGCATCTTCCTCGACCGCATGGACGACGCCCCCGAGGACCTGTCCGACGACCCCCAGGAGCTCACCGCCGCGGCCCGCGCCCACCTGCGCCGCAAGTTCCTCCACACCAAGGTCGCCGTGTCCGGCACGAACATGGGAATCGCCGAGACGGGCACCGTGTCCGTCTACGAGTCCGAGGGCAACGGCCGCATGTGCCTGACGCTGCCCGACACGCTCATCACCCTCATGGGCATCGAGAAGATCGTCCCGCGCTTCCAGGACGTCGAGATCTTCTCCCAGCTCCTGCCCCGGTCGGCCACCGGCGAGCGGATGAACCCCTACACGTCGATGTGGACGGGCGTCACCCCCGGCGACGGCCCCCAGGAGTTCCACCTGGTCCTCATGGACAACGGACGGACGAAGACCCTGGCCGACCCGGTGGGCCGCCAGGCCCTGGCCTGCATCCGCTGCGGGTCGTGCATGAACATCTGCCCCGTGTACCAGCACACGTCGGGCCACGCCTACGGGTCGATCTACCCGGGGCCGATCGGCGCGATCCTCACCCCCCAGCTCACCCAGGGCCTGGCCGAGGACGACCCGGTCCACACCCTGCCCTTCGCCTCGTCCCTGTGCGGGGCGTGCGCCGACGTGTGCCCCGTCAAGATCGACATCCCGTCGATCCTCATCGAGTTGAGGGCCCGCAGCGTCGACGTCAAGCGGACGGTGCTGCCCGACGCCTGGGACATCGGGATGCACGCGTCGGCCCCGGTGATGTCCAACGACAAGCTGTGGCGCGTCGCCACCGAGGCCGCCAAGGCGATGAGGCTCCTGGGCGCGAAGAAGGGGCGCATCGGGGCCCTGCCGTTCCCCGCCTCCCTGTGGACCGGCGCCCGCGACCTCCCCGTCCCCCCGAAGGAGACGTTCCGCCAGTGGTGGAAGAGGACGCACCCGGATTCCGACGCCTCGGCGGCCCGCACAGACGCCCCCGCCCGGGGGGTGCCCCTGGCGAGCTCGCGAGGAATGACCGACCTGACGAACGACGAGGAGGCCCAGCGATGACGATGGATGCGAAGACGGCGATCCTCGCCCGCGCGCGCGACGCGATCTCCCGGTCCCAGCAGGGCCGGCCCGTGGGCGACATCCCCCGCGGATACACGCGCAGGGGGGAGTTCGGGCCAGGCTCCGACGAGGCGGTGGCCGCGATGGTCGAGGCCCTGGAGGACTACGGCGCCGAGGTCGTCCTGGCCGCCGACGAGGCGGGGGTCGCCGATGCCGTCGACTCGATGCTCGCGGGGCTGACGAGCGTCGTCGTCCCCGATGGGCTCCCCGACGCCTACAAGGAGGCCGCGGGCCGTTCGGGCCGGCGGGTCCGGGAGGACTCGCGCACCGCCCCCGTGCCGACCCTCGACCTGGACGGCGTCGACGCGGTCGTCACCTGCTCTCGCGTCGGCGTGTCCCTGTCGGGCACGATCGTCCTCGACGGCGAGCCGGACCAGGGGCGCCGCGCGATCTCCCTGGTGCCGGACACGCACGTCGTCGTCCTCGACCGGTCGATGATCGTCGAGACGGTCCCCGAGGCCGTCGCGATCCTCGGCGAGCACCCGACCCGCCCGACCACGTGGATCGCGGGCCCGTCGGCGACCAGCGACATCGAGCTCGTGCGCGTCAACGGCGTCCACGGGCCGCGCACCCTCCGGGTCGTCATCGCCGGCTGAGGCCGCGAGCGGGAGAGCGGGGCGGGGCCGATGGCCCCGCCCCGCTCCCGTGTCACGAGGTCAGGAGCTCGGGGGCGGCGGTTCAGTAGACGTAGGGGTCGTCCGGCTCGTCGATGGGGACGACGGACTCGGCGCGGACGAGGACCGTCCCGTCGACGGGCGCGGGCTCGTCGGCGGTGAACGTCCCCGACAGGCGCACCCAGTCCCCCGGCTGGAGCCGGTTGCGCCACCCGGGGTCGCGCACGGGCACTCCGACGGGGATCGCGTCGAGGGCGCAGCAGGTGATGGCGAATCTGGCCACCCAGTACGTGTCCTCATCGAGGGAGTCGGTGACCATGACGAATCCGTCGACGTCGAGGTCGCGGCCGTCGAGGTCCCGGGGGTCGGTCGAGGCGGACACGTCCGACCAGTCGCGCACGGTGGGCCGCTCGGGCAGGGTCTCCAGGGTGGTCGGCTCGCGCGCCGGCGCCAGGGGGGCGGCGGCGCCGACGGGGGCGCGGCGCGCCGCCGACGAGGCGCTGAGGGACGCCGCGGGGACGAGGCCCAGGGCGCAGGTCATCGCGATGACGAGGAGGGCCGAGCCGCCGGCGGCCAGCCTCCCCCGCGCGCCCGGGGTGGCGGCGCCGTGGTCCTCGTGGTCGTCGCCGGCGCGCAGGGCGAGGGCGCCGATCGACCCGATGAGGCCGATGGCGGCCATGAGGGCCGACAGGAGGACGTGGCGGGGGTGGACGTAGAGGACCAGCCGCCCGGTGGCGGCGTAGCAGAGGATCACGCACGAGGCGACGAGGGCGGCCAGGAGGCTGAGGGTCGAGCGCTTCATCGGGTCATCACCAGGTTGACGACGAGCCCGAGGAGCAGGCTGGCCCCCGCCGCGCCGATGGCGGTGCAGGCGACGACGCGGGTGGTGAAGGTCGTGCGCAGCAGGGCGAGCATCTTGATGTCGATCATCGCGCCGAACACGAGGAAGGAGACGATCCCCCCGGGCAGGAAGGCCGATCCGAGGGCGAGGATGAAGAAGGCGTCGACGGTCGAGCACACGGACACGACGAAGGCCAGGACCATCCCGGCGATCACGGAGGCCACCGGGGAGGAGCCCAGGTCCGTCAGCGCATCGCGGCCCACGCAGACCTGGATGAGCCCGGCGACGAGGCTCCCCCCGGCTAGGGCCGGCACGAGCGCGGGGATCTCGCGGGAGAAGAACGTCAGGGCCCGTCTCCAGGCGCCGGCCCCCGCGGGGTGCGCCCCGTCGACTGCGACGAGCGGGGCCGGGAGCCCGTCGACGGCCCCGATCCGCGGGGCCGTCCCCCCATCGGCGGGCGCGGCCGGGGGCGGGGGCGCTCCCCACCGGGCGACGAGGGCCGCGACGACGTGGGCGACGGCGAACCCGCCGATGACCCGGATCAGGAGGATCGGGCTGGTCCACCCGAACGCCTGCGCGGTCGTCAGGATCGTCACCGGGGCGATGAGGGGGGCGGCGAGCGTGAAGGCGATGACGTCGGGGACCGGCAGCCCCCGGGCGAGGAGGCCACGGGCGAGCGGGACGTTGCCGCATTCGCACACGGGGATCACGGCGCCGAGGACTGACACGGCCAGGCGGCGCAGCCACGGGCGGGCGTCGATGAGGGGCCGGACGAGGGAGTCGTCGGCCCAGGCGCGCAGGAGGGCCGACAGGGCGACGCCGAGGACGACGAAGGGGAAGGCCTCGAGGAACACGCTCGTCGACAGGGTGACGACGTCGCGCGCTCTCTCCCACGGGAGGGGCTCGAGCTCGCCGGTCGCCAGGCGGACGACGACGACGAGGGCCGCCACCGCGATCCACAGGGCGAGGCGGGCCCCCGTCCGCTCCCGCGGGGGGGCCGTCCGGTCGGCACGGTGGCGCGAGGCGGCGGGGGCCATCAGAATCCCAGTCGTCCGAGCATCTTCGGATCCGACTGCCAGTCCTTGGCGGTGCGCACGTGCAGGTCGAGGAAGATCCGCCGTCCGAGGAGCTCCTCGATGCGGGGGCGCGCGTCGGTGCCGATCTGCTTGAGGCGGGACCCGCGCTTGCCGATGATGATGGCCTTCTGGGAGTCGCGCTCGACGTAGACGTTGACGTGGACGTCGAGGAGGGGCTCGCGGTCGTCGCCGTCGCGGCGGGGCCTCTCGATGATCTCCTCGACTTGGACGGCCAGCGAGTGCGGCAACTCGTCGCGCACCCCCTCGAGGGCCGCTTCGCGGATGAACTCGGCGATGAGGGTGTCGCGCGACTCGTCGGTGACGTCGCCGTCGGGGTACAGGGGCGGGGACGGGGGGACGTGATCGACGAGGACCCGCGTCAGGGTGTCGATGCCGCGCCCCTCGACGGAGCTGACGGGAACGATGGCCGCGAAGTCGCCCATCTCGTCGATGGCCAGAAGGTGCTTCATCAGGCGGTCGCGGGTCACGAGGTCGCATTTGGTGGCGACGGCCACCACGGGGCGGCGCACGTCGCGCAGCTCGCGGGCGATGAAGCGGTCCCCCGGGCCGATCCTCTGGTCGGCCGGCAGGCACAGGACGACGCAGTCGACCTCGGCGAGGGCCTCGCGGACCATGTCGTTGAGGCGCTTGCCCAGGAGCGTGCGGGGACGGTGGTAGCCGGGGGTGTCGACGAGGACGAGCTGGGAGTCCGGGGCGTGGACGATGCCGCGGATGTTGTGGCGGGTCGTCTCCGGCCGCGTCGAGGTGATGGCGATCTTGCGGCCGACGAGGGCGTTCGTCAGCGTCGACTTGCCGACGTTGGGCCGTCCGACGATGGAGACGAATCCGGCGCGGAACCCCTCCGGGTAGTCGGGGGCGACGAGGGCGGCGCCGGCGTCGGCGTCCTCGCGCAGGGCGCGCAGGTCGGTCAGGCGCTCGAAGGCGTCGAGGTCCGCGTCGTCGGCGTCGTCGAGGCCGTCGGCCCCGTCCTCGTCCATCCCCGCGCCGTCCGGCCCGTCGGCGGGAGCGGGGCCGGGGACGGGCCCCTCCTCGTCGGCGTCGACCTGCGGCGGGGCGTCGCCGAAGGCGTTCGGCCCGGACATCAGCTCCTCGTCGGAGGGGAAGCGCACGATCAGTTCTCCTTGTCGGTCTCGTCGGGGCCCGCGACCCCGTCCTCGTCGATCCGCGAACACACGATAGTCCCCACCTGGCGGCGCCTCCCGCGCGCTTCCTCGGCCTCCATGCGCACGCCCGCGGCCTCGCCGACCGCGCCGGGCAGGGGGACGCGGCCGATGGCCTTGGCGAGGAGGCCCCCGACGGAGTCGACGTCCTCGTCCTCGATCTCCAGTCCGACGAGCTCGCCGAGCTCGCCGATGGGCAGGCGCGACGGGACCCGCCACACGCCCGGCGCGATCTCCTCGGGCTCGACGACGTGGCGGTCGTGCTCGTCGGTGAGCTCGCCGACGACCTCCTCGATGAGGTCCTCGAGGGTGACGAGCCCGGCGACCCCGCCGTACTCGTCGATGACGATCGCCATGTGGAAGTGGTCGGCCTGCATCTGGCGCAGCAGGTCGTCGGCGGGCTTCATCTCGATCGTGTACTCGACGGGGCGCATCATCTGCTCGGCCGTCAGGTCGAGGTCCCGCCCGTGGGTCTCGCGCCGGGCGACAACGTCCTTGAAGTAGAGGATGCCGCGGATGTCGTCGACGTCGTCGCCGACGACGGGCACGCGCGAGAAGCCCGAGCGCACGAAGAGCCGCAGGGCCTTGCCGGCGGGCAGGCCGGCGTCGGCGGTCACCATGGCGGTACGCGGGACCATGACCTCGCGCACGAGGGTGTGCCCCAGGTCGAGGACGGAGCGCAGCATCTCCCGGTCCTCGTCCTCCAGCCCCTCGGTCTCGCCGACCTGGTCGACCATCTCGCGCAGGTCGTTGGCCATCTCCGCCCGGGCCTCCGCCTCCGTCTGGGCAGGCTGGGGCAGCCTCCCGCGGATCCTCTCGACGAGGGGGTCGAAGGCGCGGGTCGCGGCGACCATCGCCGATGCGGCGCCGGTGCCCGCCAGGGCGATCCCCTCGGGCCTGCGGCCCCCCCACCGGGTCGGCAGGAGGGAGACGAGGAAGAACTGGAGGGTCGACACGAGGCCGACGGACACGAGGGCGACGACCCACCAGGGGAGGTGGGCGCGCACGAGGAGGAGGGTGACGAGGACGGCGACGACGACCTGGAAGAACGTGCGGCCCCCCCGCAGCGCCAGGCTCGCGCGGGTCCGGTGCCCGAGGAGGGCCCGCAGGTCGTGGGCGCGCGGCCGGTCCTCGTCGACGAGGTCGTCGACGGCGGCCAGGGACAGGCGCTGGAAGGCGACGTCGAGCGCCTGGAGGAGGCTCGCGGCCGCCAGGGCGACGACGGTGACGACGAGGAGGGCGGCGACGGGGATCGAGTCGGCGGCGGCGCTCGTCATCGGGTCGCGAGGAAGGTCAGGAGGAGCTTTCGCTGGAGGGCGAACATCTCCTCGCGCTCGGCGTCCTCGGCGTGATCGTACCCCATGAGGTGAAGCATCCCGTGGGTGGCCAGGAGGAGCATCTCCTCGACCGTCGAGTGCCCGGCCTCGCGGGCCTGCTCCTCGGCGACCTGGGGGCAGATGCAGATGTCGCCGAGGGTTCCCGGCGGCGTCGGCCGGTCCGGCGTGCCTGGGCGCAGCTCGTCCATGGGGAAGCTCATGACGTCGGTGGGGCCGGGCAGGTCGAGCCAGCGCACGTGCAGGTCGGCCATCGGCTCGGGGTCGATGAACAGGATGTTGAGCTCGGCGTCGGTGGCGACGTGCATGGCGGTGAGCACGTGGTCGGCGAGGGCCGCGAACTCGGAGCCGTCGATCTCGTAGTCGGTCTCATTGATGACCTCGGTCATGCCTGGTCCCCTTCTTCAGCGGTGGCGGGCGCGGGAGGCGCGGATGCGGTCGCGCCCGGTCTCGGCGCGCAGGCGGCGCGCGGCGGCCCCGGCCTCGTCCCAGCGCGAGTAGGCGTCGATGATCTGGCCGACGAGCTCGTGGCGGACCACGTCGGCGCTGGTCAGGTGGCAGAACTCGATGCCGTCGATCCCGTCGAGGATGCGCTCGATGACGGCGAGGCCCGACTGCTGGGCGCCTGGCAGGTCGACCTGGGAGGAGTCGCCGGTGACGACGATCTGGGAGTTGAAGCCCAGGCGGGTGAGGAACATCTTCATCTGGTTCGCCGTGGTGTTCTGGGCCTCGTCGAGGATGATGAAGGAGTCGTTGAGGGTCCTGCCGCGCATGTAGGCCAGGGGGGCCACCTCGATGGTCCCGGCGGCCATGAGCTTGGGCAGGGCCTCGGAGTCGAGCATGTCCTTGAGGGCGTCGTACAGGGGCCGCAGGTATGGGTCGATCTTGTCGGTGAGGGAGCCGGGCAGGAATCCGAGGTTCTCACCGGCCTCGACGGCGGGGCGGGTGAGGACGATGCGGCGAGCCTGCCCCGACAGGAGGCGCTGCACGGCGCGGGCCATCGCCAGGTAGGTCTTGCCGGTGCCGGCCGGGCCGATGCCGAAGACGACGGTCGACCGGTCGATGGCGTCCGCGTACGCCTTCTGCCCGGGGGTCTTCGGGCGGATCGCGCGGCCGCGGACCGACAGAATCTCGTCGCCGGGGGCCGAGGCCAGGCTCGTCGACGTCAGCAGGGAGATCGCGTGCTCGACGGCAGCCGCGTCGAGCGGCTGTCCGCGCTTGGCCAGCGAGATCAGCTCCTCGAGGAGCTGGGCGGCCGTGTCGGTATCGTGGCGGTGCCCGCTCAGCGAGATCTCCCGTCCGACGACGAGGACGCGCACGCGGGCGAAGCCCCGTTCGACGGCGCGCAGCACCTGGTCGGAGGTCCCCAGGACGAGGACCGGGTCGACGTCGGCGGGGATGACGACGCGACGGGTCGTCGTGACGATGCTCTCGGTGGTCGGATCGCTCATGGGCGGGCGAGGGCCTCCTTCGGGTGTGCTCCTGCGGAGAGTCTAGCCTCCGCCGGTCGTGGCGGCCGAGGACGCGCATCGGGGATACTCGGGGGGTGCGCCACCTCGAGGACCTCCTGTCCGCCCCGCCGGATCTGCCGGTCGTCTCCGCCCTCGGCGCCCTCGCCCGCGCCTGCGAGTCGGGCGCCGCGCTGGTCGTCACCGCCCCGCCGGGCACGGGCAAGACGACGCTCCTGCCGCCGGCCGTGGCCTGCGCCCTGACGTCGCCGGGCCGCGGACGCGTCCTCGTCACCCAGCCGCGCCGAGTCGCCGTTCGGGCGGCGGCCCGCCGGATCGCCTCCCTCCTGGGCGAGGGCGTCGGCGGCCACGTCGGCTACTCGGTGCGCGGGGACTCGCGGGTCTCGGCGGCGACGCGCGTCGAGATGGTCACCCCCGGCGTCCTCCTGCGCCGCCTCCACGCCGACCCTGAGCTGCCCGGGGTCGCGGGCGTCGTCCTCGACGAGTTCCACGAGCGCGACCTCGACACGGATCTCGCCCTGGCGTTCCTCCTCGACGTGCGCCAGGCGCTGCGCGACGACCTCGTCGTCGCCGTCGCCTCCGCGACCCTCGAGGCCGACCGCGTCCGCTCCCTCCTGGAGTCGGCCGTCGGCAGGGCGCCCGCGCGCATCGACGTGCCCGGCGTCCTCCACCCGTTGACCGTCCGGTGGGAGCCCCCGCCTCGCGGCGCCGAGCCCCTCGGCCCGGTGGGGGACGGGAGGATCGGCGTGCGCAGGGAATTCCTCGGCCACGTCGCCCGCAGCGTCGTCTCCCACCTGGGGGACTCCTCGGGCGACGTCCTCGTGTTCGTGCCCGGCGCCGCCGAGATCGAGCGCGTCTGCGCCCTCCTGGACGGCGTCGACGCCGACGTCCTCCCCCTCCACGGCTCCCTGCCCGCGCGTGCCCAGGACGAGGCACTGGCCCCGGGGAGAAGGCGCCGGATCGTCGTGAGCACGGCGGTCGCCGAGTCCTCCCTGACGGTCGCCGGCGTCGACCTCGTCGTCGACGCGTGCCTGGCGCGCGAGCCGCGGCTCGACGCGGCTCGCGGCGTCTCCCGGCTCGTCACCGTCCCCGCGTCGCGGGCGCGCCTGGATCAGAGGGCGGGCCGCGCGGCGCGCCTGGGGCCCGGCACGGCCGTGCGCCTCATCGACGAGGCGGACTGGGCGCGCCGACCCGCCCAGTCGGAACCCGCGATCCGCGTCGCGGACCTGACGGGACTGCGCCTCCAGAGCGCCGCGTGGGGGGCTCCGGACTGCTCCGGGCTGGCTCTCCTCGATCCGCCCCCGGCTGGGGCCTTCGAATCGGCGGGGGCGCGGCTGCGCTCGATCGGGGCGATCGACGCCGCGGGGGCGGCGACCCGCCTCGGGCGGCGCCTCGCCCGCTTCCCCCTCGACCCTCCGCTGGCCCGCGCCCTCGTCGACGCCGCTCCCGTCCTCGGCGCCCGCCGCGCCTGCCGGGTCGTCGCCCTCCTCGGCGCCGACCTGCGCTCCCCCGGCGCCGACCTCGCGGCCCTCGACAGGCGCCTCGACGAGGCGCGCGATCCCGACTCGCGGCGCGTGCGCGACGACGCCCGGCGCCTGGAGGCCCTGCTCGGGTCCGAGCCCGCCGCTTCGACCGGCGCCGGCGCGCGCGTGGCCGCCGGGCGCGAAGAATCGCTCGGGCTCGTCGCCGCCCTCGCCCGACCCGACTGGATCGCCCGCAGGCGCCCGGGGTCGACGTCGTACCTGCTCGCCCAGGGCGTCGGCGCCGACCTTCCCGCGGCCTCCCCGCTCGAGGGGCAGGAGTGGCTGGCCGTGGCCTCCCTGGATCGCACGGGCGGCGCCCGTCAGGCGAGGATCCTGTCCGCCGCGCCCCTCGACGAGGTCGCCGCTTTGGAGGCCGGGGCTCCCCTCCTCGTCGACGAGTCCCGCGCCCGAGTCGTCGACGGCCGCGTCCGGGCGACCCGTGAGCGCCGCCTGGGGGCGATCCCCCTGGCCTCGCGCGACGCCGGCCGGGTCGGCGCCGATGAGGCGGTGTGCCTCGTCCTCGACGCGCTGCGCGCCGATGGGCTCGACGCCCTCGGATGGTCGGCCCCGGCCAGGTCCCTGCGCGAACGGATGGCGGCGCTCCACCGGGCCGTGGGGGCCCCGTGGCCCGCGGTCGACGACGAGGCCCTGCTCGCCCGAGCCGACGAGTGGCTCGCCCCGCGGGGGCCGGATCTGGGGCGCGGGGCGCGCCTCGACTCGGTGTCGATGCTCGACGCCCTGCGGGCCCTCATGCCGTGGCCGCAGGCCTCTCGGCTCGACGAGCTCGCCCCGGAGTCGCTGGAGATCCCCGCCGGGGGGAGGCGTCCCGTCGACTGGTCGAGCGGGACCCCGGCCCTGTCCCTTCGCGTCCAGCAGGCCTTCGGCTGGACGCGCGCGCCGGTTCTCGCCGACGGCGCCCTCCCCCTCGTCCTCCACCTGACCGATCCGGCGGGGCGCCCCGTCGCCGTGACCTCGGATCTCGAGTCGTTCTGGGGCGAGCCGTACCGGCAGGTCCGCGCCCAGCTCCGGGGCCGCTACCCGAAGCACCCGTGGCCCGAGGACCCGCTGAGCGCGACCCCGACGTCCCGAGCCAAGCCCCGGCGCTGACCCCGTGCCAGGCGGCGCCTCGACTCGTCGTCATCGCAGGGGGCCGGGACCCGCATGAGCGGCGGCCGGCCCCGGACTCATCGGGCGCGCGGCCCGGTGCGGCTCACTCGCCGCGGGCCTTCATGTCCTCCAGGGTCTGCGGGAAGGAGAAGGTCGCGGGGTCTCCACCGACTCGTCCGTCCTCGCGGTGGAGGAGGTTGAGCTCGTCGGCGTCCACGTCGGACAGGGCGACGGCGGCGGCCGCGAGGTTCTCGGCCATGCGGTCGGGGTGGACCGACTTGGGGATGACGACGTGGCCGACGCTCAGGTGCCAGGCGAGGACGACCTGGGCGGGGGTCGATCCGATGCGGTCGGCGATGGACACGACCGTGGGGTCGGCGAGGTCGGCGCCCTGGCCGAGCGGGGAGTAGGCCTCGACGACGACTCCGAGGTCTCGGCACAGGGCGCGCAGCTCGGGCCGGTGGAACAGGGGGTGGGCCTCGATCTGGTTGACGGCGGGGACGACGCCGGTCTCGTCGACGAGGCGGAGCAGGTGATCGGGCAGGAAGTTCGACACGCCGATGGAGGTGGCCAGGCCCTCGTCGCGGATCCGGATGAGTTCCTCCCATGTCTCGACGTAGAGGTCGGCGCTGGGAACGGGCCAGTGGATGAGGTAGAGGTCGACGCGATCGAGGCCCAGGGCGTCGAGGGACCTCTCGAAGGCCTCACGGGCGCGATTCGCGCCCTGGTCGTAGTTGCGCAGCTTGGTCGTCACGAAGATGTCGTCACGCGCCAGGCCCGATCCGTTGACCGCCTCGCCGACTCCCGCCTCGTTGTAGTAGCCGGCGGCGGTGTCGATATGGCGGTAGCCGATGCTGAGAGCCTCCTCGACGGCGGCCCGGGTCTGCTCCGGGGGGATCTGGAAGGTGCCGAAGCCGATCTGCGGGATCGTCGCCGCGGAGTTGAGGGTGAGGACGGGGGCGTCTGGGAGAGTGCTCATGCTTTCACCCTACGGCGGCTCGTCCCGGCGCGCGCGGGGATCGCGCGGGAATGCCCAGAGGGGAGCCCCTCCCGGCCTCGTCGGTCCGGGAGGGGCTCGTGAGTCGGGTGGTCAGCGCCCGGCGCGCCGCTTGGATGCGCCGAGGGCTCCCGCGCCGACGGCGAGCGCGGCGAGGGCGGCCAGGAGCGCGATGGCGTCGGCGCCGGTGGCCGCGAGCTTCGTGGCCGTGGCCGCTCCTTTGTCCCGCGTCGAGGCCGGTGCGGCCGGGGCGTCGCCCGTCGGGGCGGGGCCCTCGGGGGCCGGAGTCGGATCGACCGGAGTCGGGTCCACCGGAGCGGGAGTCGCCGGCTCCGTGGACTCGGGATCGACGTCGATGAGGGGCTCGTCTTTCTCCTCGGCGACGGTGAACCGAACGGCGGCGGTGACGTCGTCGTCGGCCCTCTCGTCGTTGTTGCGCCCGTAGGCGGCGATGTCGAGCGTCAGCGAGGACCCCATGAGGCGCAGCGCCTCGAAGTCGACGAGGCCGGTCTCGACGACGACGGAGCCGTCGAAGGAGCCGTCCGCAGTGGCCTCGGCGGTGACCGCGTCGACCGGCTCGGCCGGGGCTCCAAGGGTCGCCGGGGCTGCGGCGGTGGGACCGGGGATGGAGACGACGGCCCGGGTCACGGGGCCGGACACGGGGACGCGCAGGTATGCCGCGGCCGGCAGGCCCGCCCCGTCGAGGGGCAGCCAGGTGGTCCCGTCGACCGAGTACTCGGCGGCGCCGATCGTCGGCCGGGGCTGATCCTTGAGGACGGCGGCCAAGGCGTTGACGAGGCCGGCGCCCTCGTAGGCCTTACCCGCCGGATCGGCGGTCAGGCGCGGCTTGAGCTCGGCGGCGTGCTTCTTGAGCAGAGCCGTGATCTCATCGACGCCGGCCTCGGGGTGAATCGCCCGCAGGAGGGCGCCGACCCCGGCGGCGTGCGGAGAGGCCATCGACGTGCCGTTGAGATTGGTGTAGTTGCTGCGGTACCGCATGGGGATCGTCGAGTAGATCCCGGTACCCGGGGCGGCCACGTCCACGGAGTCGACGCCGTAGTTGGAGAAGGTCGAGCGCGCGAGATCGGCCTGCGCGGGATCCGCGGCGGCGTCCATCATCGCGACGGCGGAGACGGAGATCACGCCGGGGAGCATCGAGGGGATGTCGACCCCGGAGGTGACGTCCCGGTCGCGGATGAACTGGTCCTCGGGCAGGTCGTTGGGCGATCCGGAGTCGGTCGTCGGGTTGTCGTGGTCGGTGTCCGAGTTGCCCTCGGCGCCGAAGTGGACGACTCCGGCGGCGGCCGAGTACTCGACGGCCCGGCGCACGACCTCCAGTCCGGCGGCCTGGCTGGCCTCGGTGGGGACCCAGTACTCCCACGGATCGACGTAGTAGCTGTTGTTCGTCACGTCGAAGTCGTGATCGGCGGCCCATACGAAGCCGCAGGCGACGTACTCGGGGTAGAAGAGCCCGTCGGCGTTCGAGACCTTGACGGCGGCGAGGCGAGCTCTCGGGGCGACCCCGTCGAGGCCCGCGCCGTTGTTCGCCGCGGCGATGGTGCCGGCGACGTGGGTGCCGTGGTAGTGGTCGTCGGCCCACGCGGCCGGGGCGGGGTTGGGGACGCCGTTGACCTGGCAGCCGACCGACTTGTCGGCGTCGACCTGGGCGGCGAGGTCGGGGTGGGTCGCGTCGATGCCGGTGTCGAGGACTCCGACGGTGACGGGTTCGAGGGGGACGTCGACGGCGGCGGCCTCGATGGCGCCGATGGCGGTCAGCCCCCACGCCCGCGCGTTCTCGGGGTCGGGGGCGTACTCGTCGAGCTGGCTGGCGCCCTGCCCCCCGCCGGCGCCGGGCGCGACGGGGGCGCCGGGGACGACGTCGGGGACGACGACCTCGGCTCCGGAGACGGGGGCCTGGCGGGTCGGGCCGATGGAGGCGATCGGCAGCCCGACGCCCGCGGCCTCGTTGTTGAGCGTGCCGGCGAACGCCCCATCGGCCGATTGGGCGAAGAAGGAGTTGAACTCGGGGTACTGCTCGAGGACGACGGCCCCGAGGGCCTCGGCCCTGGCGACGGCGTCGGCGAACTGGGCGGCCGAGGCCGACGCCGCGAGGTTGACGGCGTAGTTGCGGGGCACGCCCTGCTCGGGGGCGCCGTCGGCGGTGATGTAGTCGGCCGATACGAGGGCGTCGGCGGCGGCTTGGGCGGGAGGCGCCGCAGGGGAGGCGGCCATCGCGAATCCGGCGACGACCGCCGCGGCGGCCCCGATCCGGACGCGCGCGGGGGTATTGCGCATGGTGGTTCTCATCTCTGACTCGTGACTGCGCTCGTCCGCGTGGGATGAGGACGAGACGTCGATCACTGTGCCAAAGAATCAAGTGGCGTCGACGACGAGGATCACATTGTGGAAAGGTCTATATTCAGTAAATAGATCCCCAAGCTCGTATGGACTGGATAAAGAAGCGGTGGGATCCGAGGATCCCACCGCTCCCGCAGCCGGTGCGTTCAGCCGAGCCCCTCGTCGAGGGCGAGGAGGTCCTCGATCCCCTGGGGTCGGATCATCCAGCGAGCGCACCCGTCCTCGACTGCGATGACGCCCGGCTTGGTCGCCATGTTGTAGTTCGACGCCATCGAGTACCCGTAGGCGCCGGTCGCCGGGACGGCGAGGAGATCGCCCGTGCGCACGTCGCCGGGCAGGTCGACGTCGCGGACGACGATGTCGCCGCTCTCGCAGTGCTTGCCCACGACGCGGCAGCGCACCGGGGCGCTCTTCCCGTGCCGGTTGGCCAGCACGGCCGTGTAGTCGGCCCCGTACAGGGCCGGGCGGATGTTATCCGACATTCCGCCGTCCACGGCGACGTAGCGGCGGGTGCCGCCTCCGGGCAGGGACACGTCCTTGACGGCGCCGACGCGGTAAAGGGTGATCGTCGTCGGCCCGACGGTCGACCGGCCCGGTTCGACGCTGACATGGGGGATCGCCAGGCCCAGGGCACCGCACCTGTCGCGCACGATCCGGGCCAGCGCGCGGGCGACCTCGACCGGAGGAGTCGGGACGGGGTCGGCGCCGGTGTAGGCGATGCCCACGCCGCCGCCCAGGTCCAGGGCCCCGACCTCGATCCCGAGCCGCTCGCGCGCGAGCGCGGCGAAATCGATGACGAGGCGGGCCGCCTCGACGAATGCCTCGACACCGAGGATCTGCGAGCCGATATGACTGTGGAGGCCCAGGAAATCGAGGTGCTCGGCGTCGCGCACCCGGCGGAGGACGTCGAGGGCCTGGCCGTCGGCGATGGACACGCCGAACTTCTGGTCCTCGTGAGCGGTCGCGATGTACTCGTTGCCGCCGGCGTGGATGCCGCATGTGAGGCGGACCATGACGGGCGCGCGCACGCCGAGCCCGTCGGCGATCGCCTCGATCCGATCGACCTCGCCGGCCGAGTCGATGAAGATCCGATGGACGCCCGATTCGAGGGCCAGGCGGATCTCCTCGTCGGATTTCGAGTTCCCGTGCAGGCCGATGCGCGCCGGATCGACCCCGGCCCGCAGGGCGAGGACGAGCTCTCCCAGGGACGCGGTGTCGACCCCCATCCCCTGACCGGTCACCGAGCGGACGACGTCCGCGGACAGGAACGCCTTGCCCGCGTAGAAGGCGTCGCCCCCGCTCATGCCGTACCCGTCCCAGAACTCCTCGGCCATGGCGCTGGCCCACACGCGGGCCCGGCCGGCCAGGTCGGCGGCGTCGACGACGAAGGCCGGGGTGGCGAAGTCGGCGGCGAGGCGGACCGCGCCCACTCCCCCGATGGTCAGCTCTCCGGAGGCGTCGCGCTTAGCCGTCCAGGGCCACAGGTCGGGCCGCTCGTCCGGTTCGGGGGCGACGAGGGAGCCGGCGGGGGCCTCGGGGCGAGCGCCGCTCTCCACGGTCACATCCTCTCCGGGGCGGACACGCCGAGCAGGCCGAGACCGGTGCGCAGGACCTGGGTCACCGCGTCGTTGAGCCACAGGCGCGCGACGTGCCCGGCGTCGACCGGGTCGTCGCCGCGCGGGGTGACGCGGCACTGGCCGTACCACGCGTGGTAGGCGGCGGCGAGCGACTCGAGGTAGCGGGCGACGCGGTGCGGCTCGCGCAGGTCGGCGGCCTGGGCGATCTGCGCGGGGAACTGGGCGAGGACTCCGAGCAGGTCGGCGTCCGCCGGAGCATCGAGGGCGCCCGGATCGAATCCGGCCTCTCGCGACACCCCGTGCTCGGCGGCGTTGCGCGCGACGTTGCGGGTGCGGGCGTGCGCGTACTGGACGTAGTAGACGGGGTTCTCGTTCGTGTGGCGGGTCAGCAGATCGAGGTCGATGTCGAGGGTGGAGTCCATCGACACGCGGACGAGGGCGTAGCGGGCGGCGTCCACGCCGACCGCCTCGACGAGGTCGTCGAGGGTGACGATGGTGCCGGCGCGCTTGGACATGCGCACGGGCTGGCCGTTCTTGACGAGGTTGACCATCTGTCCGATGAGGATCTGCATGTTCTCGCCGGGCGTGTCGCCGAAGGCCTCGCACATCGCCATCATGCGCCCGATGTAGCCGTGGTGGTCGGCGCCCAGCAGGTAGATCGCGGTGTCGGCGCCGCGGGTGCGCTTGTCGAGGTAGTAGGCGACGTCGCCGGCGAAGTAGGCGGCCTGGCCGTCGGACTTGATGAGGACCCGGTCCTTGTCGTCGCCGTAGGCGGTGGTGCGCAGCCAGACGGCGCCGCCGGAGTCGAAGACCTCCCCTCGCTCGCGCAGGCGGGCGATCGCGGCGTCCACGGCCCCGGAGGAGTGGAGGGAGTCCTCGTGGAAGAAGACGTCGAATTCGGAGCGGAAGTCGCGCAGGCGGGCCTTGATCTCGGCGAACATCAACTCGACGCCGCGGGCGCGGAACGCCTCGACGGCGGCCGCCTCGTCGAGGTCGACGGGGTCGGGCTCTCCCGCGGCGACGGCGTCGCGCCGGACCTGATCGGCGATGTCGGCGATGTATTGGCCGCCGTAGCCGTCCTCGGGGGCCTCCCGGCCCATGGCCCGGGCGTAGAGGGAGGACGCGAAGCGGTCGATCTGGGACCCATGGTCGTTGAAGTAGTACTCGCGGGTGACGGTCGCCCCCGAGGCGACCATGAGGCGGGCGAGGGAGTCCCCGACGGCGGCCCAGCGGGCGCCGCCCAGGTGAACGGGCCCGGTGGGGTTGGCCGAGACGTACTCGAGGTTGATGTGGGAGCCGGCGAGCTGCGGATTGGTCCCGTAGGCGTCGCCGGCCTCGACGATGGTCCGGGCGAGTTCGCCGGCCGAGGCGGCCGCCAGGCGGATATTGATGAATCCGGGTCCGGCGACCTCGACGGAGTCGATCCCCTCGTGGGCGGCGAGCGCGTCGGCGAGGACTCGGGCGACGTCGCGGGGGGCCATCGAGGCCTTCTTCGCCAGTTGCATGGCGATGTTCGTCGCCCAGTCGCCGTTGTCCCGGTTGCGGGGGCGCTCGACCTTGACGGCCTGGGGGAGGTCCTCGGGGGCCAGGGTCAGGCGGTCGTCGGCGGAGGCGGCGGCGAGGGCGTCGCGGATGAGGGAGGCGAGTTCTTCAGGAGTCACCCCCCCAGGGTAGTTGCGCGGGACGCCGCTGGGCGAACCGATCGTCCGCGCCGTCGTCTCCCCTGTCGGCGGCGCCCCTCGCCCCTCGATCCGAAACGTTTTCGGTCCATAGTGCCCCACCACCTGCGAAGACGCGGGATAAACGCTGTCAAGCCCGACAAATTCCTCTCACACCGTTGCCAAACCGTGACCCATTTCGCCTAGATTCGCCTACCGAAACGGCCGCCTTCCCCCTATAGTCCCCAGTACCGGAAACGTTACCGGTCGATTCGTCGGCCGATCGCCATCCGCACCCGTTCGGGCGACGCTGCCCGAGCCCCACAACCCGTCCGAAGGAGGACACCAGATGTCGACGCTCACCAGGGCCGCAGCGATCAGCATGACCGCAGCCGTAGCCCTCACCTCCCTGACCGCCTGCTCCTCGGGGGCCGATTCCGCCTCCTCCGGCGACGACTCCAAGGGCTCCGTCTACTACCTGAGCTTCAAGCCCGAGCAGGACGCGATCTGGCAGGAGGTCGCCAAGGCCTACCAGGAGGAGACCGGAGTCCCCGTCAAGGTCGTCACCGCCGCCTCGGGCACCTACGAGCAGACGCTGAAGTCCGAGATCGCCAAATCCGACGCCCCCACCCTCTTCCAGGTCAACGGCCCCATCGGCATGAGGACCTGGCAGGAGTACCTCGCCGACCTGTCCGACACCGAGATGTACAAGGACCTGCTCGACCAGTCGATGGCCCTGGGCGCCGACGACAAGATCCTCGGCATCCCCTACGTCGTCGAGGGCTACGGCATCATCTACAACGACGAGATCCTCAACGCGTACTTCGCCCTCGACGGCGCCAAGGCGACCTCCATGGACGACGTCACGAGCTTCGCCAAGCTCAAGGAGGTCGTCGAGGACATGCAGGCGAAGAAGGACCAGCTCGGCATCGACGGCGTCTTCGCCTCGACCTCCCTCAAGCCCGGCGAGGACTGGCGCTGGCAGACCCACCTTGCCGACCTGCCCGTGTACTTCGAGTACCAGGACAACAAGGTCGACGACATGGACGAGCTGACGTTCGCCCACAACGAGGAGTTCAAGAACATCTTCGACCTCTACCTCAACAACTCGACGATCGAGCCCGCCCTCGCCTCCTCCAAGGCCGTCACCGACTCGATGGCCGAATTCGCCCTCGGCAAGGCCGCCATGGTTCAGAACGGCAACTGGGCCTACGGCCAGGTCTCCGAGGTCCAGGGCAACACGGTCAAGGCCGAGAGCGTCAAGATGCTCCCGATCTACACCGGGCACAAGGGCGAGGAGACCCAGGGCCTCAACGTCGGCACCGAGAACTTCTTCGCCGTCAACTCCAAGGCCTCCGAAGCCGACCAGAAGGCCTCCAAGGACTTCATGGACTGGCTGATCACCAGCGAGAAGGGCAAGAAGTTCATGGTCGAGGACCTCGGCTTCATCCCGCCGTTCAACACCTTCGGCGACGACGAGCGCCCGTCCGACCCCCTCGCCCAGGAAGTCATCGCCTCGATGGCCAACCCCCAGACCACGACCATCCCGTGGGTGTTCACGACCTTCCCGAGCCAGAGCTTCAAGGACGACTTCGGGGCCGCCCTGTCCCAGTACGCCGCCGGGCAGATGGATTGGACCGAGGTCGTCGACCTGTTCGTCTCCGGCTGGAAGGCCGAGAAGGGCGCCTGACGCGCCGCGACACCGGACACCAACCAGAGCGGGTGCGCGTCGTCCGCACGGACTGCGCGCACCCGCTCCCCTTCCACGAATCGGAGCCACGCCCATGCTCAAGAGCCTCACGAAACTCGGGCCCGTATTCCTCGGCCCGACACTCGTCGCCTTCCTCATCGCCTTCCTCGCGCCCTTCGCGATCGGCCTGTACCTGTCCTTCTCCTCCTTCACGACGGTCACCGACGCCTCATTCGTCGGCATCGACAACTACATCAGGGCCTTCAGCGAATCGGAGGGATTCGTCAGGGCCATCGCCTTCACCGCCGCGATCACCATCCTGTCGGTCGTCTCCGTCAACGTCTTCGCCTTCGCCATCGCCTACCTGCTCACCCGCAAGCTCAAGGGCACGAACTTCTTCCGCACGGTGTTCTTCATGCCCAACCTCATCGGCGGCATCGTCCTGGGCTACACGTGGCAGACCATCATCAACGCCATCCTCCTGAAGTGGAACACGACCCTCGTCACCAACCAGTGGTACGGGTTCGTCGGCATCATCGTCCTGCTCAACTGGCAGATGGTCGGCTACATGATGATCATCTACATCGCCGGCCTCCAGTCCGTTCCCAAGGAGCTCATCGAAGCCGCCCAGATCGACGGCGCCGGCAAGTGGCTCACCCTGCGCAACGTGACGATCCCCATGGTCATGCCCTCGATCACCATCTGCCTCTTCCTCACCCTGAGCAACTCCTTCAAGCTCTTCGACCAGAACCTCGCCCTGACCAACGGCGCCCCCCTGCACAAGACGGAGATGGCGGCGCTCAACATCGTCGACACGTTCTTCGGGCGTCCCGGGCACGAGGGCGTCGGCCAGGCCAAGGCCGTGGTCTTCTTCCTCCTCGTCTCCGCCATCGCATTCATCCAACTGCGCGCCACTCGAAGCAAGGAGGTCGAAGCGTGAGCACCGCACCCACCACCACCCAGAACCCGACGACAGACTCCCCCTCCCGCGGCCTCCTCGGCACGACCCTGACCTACGTCGTCCTCGCCGCGCTGACAGCCGTGTTCCTCGGCCCCCTCCTGTTCATCCTCATGAACTCGTTCAAGGGGCGATTCTTCATCTCCGACAGCCCCTTCTCCCTGCCCGGGGGCGAGACCTGGGCGGGGATCGAGAACTACCTCAACGGCGTCAGCGTGACGAACTTCTTCGCCGCGGCCGGCTGGTCCTTCTTCATCACCATCGGCTCGGTCGCCGTCATCGTCTTCTTCTGCGCGATGACCGCCTACTACATCACCCGGGTCAAGACGTGGTGGACGAACGTGCTCTACCTCCTCTTCGTGTTCTCCATGGTCGTCCCCTTCCAGATGGTGATGTTCCCGACCGTCAAGATCGCCGACATCCTCAACCTCGACAACCCGCTCGGCATGATCGTCCTCTACCTCGGATTCGGCGCGGGGCTGTCGGTCTTCGTGTTCTCCGGCTTCGTCAAGTCGATCCCGATCGAGATCGAGGAGGCCTCGATGATCGACGGGTGCGGGCCCCTCCAGAACTACTTCCGCATCGTCATGCCGATGCTCAAGCCCGTGATGATCACCGTCGCCATCCTCAACGCGATGTGGGTGTGGAACGACTACCTCCTGCCCTACCTCGTCATCGGCCTGGCGACCCCCTTCAAGACGATCCCCGTCGTCGTCCAGCAGCTCGTCGGCTCCCACGGGTCCAACGACCTCGGGGCGCTCATGGCGATGCTCGTCCTCGCGATCATCCCCATCGTCGCCTTCTACCTCGCCAGCCAGAAGTACATCATCGAGGGCGTCGTCGCCGGCGCCGTGAAGGGATAAGCAGTGCTCGACGCCCGTCGCTCCGGCATCCTCATGCCGATCTCCTCCCTGCCCGGCCCCTGGGGGATCGGGTGCCTGTCGGCCCATGCCCGCGACTTCGTCGACTCCCTGGCCCGAGCGGGCCAATCGATCTGGCAGATCCTCCCGCTCGGGCCCACCGGGTACGCGGACTCCCCGTACTCGAGCTTCTCCACCCACGCCGGCAACCACTACTTCATCGACCTCGACCGCCTCGTCGCAGACGGGCTCCTCGACGAGGACGAGCTGCGCGGACTCGACTGGGGCGACGACCCGGCGCGCGTCGACTACGGGGCCCTCTACGCGTCGCGCAACCGCGCCCTGCGCACCGCGTTCGCGAGCGCCCCCTCCCCCGACGCCGACCCCGCCTTCGGGGAGTTCTGCGCCCGCTGCTCCCCGTGGCTCGACGACTTCGCGCTCTTCATGACGATCAAGGGCCTCCAGGGCCAGGCCCCCTGGCAGTCCTGGCCCGAGGACCTGCGCCACCGCCGACCCGACGCGATCGCCGAGATCCGCGACTCCCACGGCCACGAGATCACCTACTGGAAATGGCTCCAATGGGTCTTCGACGCCCAATGGTCCGACCTCCACTCCTACGCGCGCTCGCGCGGCATCTCCATCCTCGGCGACCTGCCGATCTACGTCGCCGCGGACTCCGCCGACGCCTGGTCCCACCCCGAACTCTTCGACCTCGACGAGCACCTGTCCCCCCGCCGCGTCGCCGGCGTCCCCCCGGACGGCTTCTCCGCCACCGGCCAGGTCTGGGGCAACCCCCTGTACGACTGGGACCGCCACCGGGACGACGGATACGCCTGGTGGGTCCAGCGGATGCGCCGCCAGCTCGAGCTCGTCGACCTCGTCCGCCTCGACCACTTCCGAGGGCTCGAGTCTTATTTCGCCATCCCCGCCGGCCACGCCACCGCCGCCGACGGGCAGTGGTGCCCCGGCCCGGGAATGGACCTCTTCGACGCCCTGCGCGAGGCCCTCGGCCCCCTGCCGCTCATCGTCGAGGACCTCGGGTACCTCACCGACGGCGTCATCGATCTGCGCGCGCGCTCCGGGTTCCCCGGGATGCAGATCCTCCAATTCGCCTTCGACTCGCGCGAGCCCTCCGACTACCGGCCCCACCGTTTCCCCCGCGACTGCGTCGTCTACACCGGCACCCACGACAACGACACCCTGCGGTCCTGGTACGGCGCTCTCGCCGCCGACGACCGCGCCGCCTCCGTCGCCTACCTCAACAACGCCCGCACCCCCGACGAGGAGATCCCCTGGGACTTCATCACGCGGGCGATGACGTCGGTGGCCAACACGTGCATCGTCCCCATGGGAGACTATCTGTGCCTGGACGGGACGGCCCGGATCAATACCCCCGCCGTCCCCGAGGGCAACTGGCAGTGGAGGATGCTCGACGGCGCCTTCACCGACGGCCTCGCCGACCGGGTCTCCCGATTGACGCGGGTCAGCGAGAGAGCACCGGCGCACCCCCGAGGAACGACATGACCGCACCAGAGGCCAAGCCCCGCCCGACGATCAAGGACATCGCCCAGGCCGCCGGCGTCGGGGTCGTCACCGTCTCGCGCGCCCTCAACGACAAGCCCGACGTCTCCGAGGCCACCCGCGCCCGCATCCTCGACCTCGCCCGGCAGATGGGCTACCGGCCCAACCGGCACGCCCGTTTCCTCAAGCTCACCCACAACCCGACGATCGCCCTGGTCATCAAGGGCATCGACAACCCGTTCTTCCAACAGATGCTCGACACGATGGAATCGATCGTTCGCGAGAGGAACCACCTCCTGACCGTCGTCAAGGTCCCCCACTGGGCCGACGAGGTCGAGGAGGCGATCACCGTCGTCGACGAGGACCTCATGGCCGGCGTGATCTTCCTCGGCGGGTCCTTCACCCACGACGCGAAGATCTTCGAGGACCTCCACGTCCCCTTCGTCATGTCGACCGTGCCGCGCCTCGACCACGTCCCCGACGGCCTGTACTCGTCGGTGTCCATCGACGACCGGCTCGAAGCGGCGCGCGCCGTGCGCCACCTCATCGACCTGGGTCACCGGCGCATCGCCGTCCTCGGCGTCCCCTCGACCGATGAGTCGATCGGGCTCCAGCGCCTCCTCGGCTACCGGCGGGCGATGGCCGACGCCGGCCTCGACGTCGACGAGGGGCTCATCCGCTCGGTCCCCCACGACCGGTCCGACCCCTACACCTACGAGCACGGCTACCGCCTCGCCCAGGCCCTCCTCTCCGAGCGCCCCGACGTCACCGCCGTCTTCGCCATCGCCGACGTCATCGCCATCGGCGCCATGCGGGCGATCCACGACGCGGGGCTGCGCATCCCCGAGGACATCTCCGTCATCGGCTTCGACGGCATCACCCTGGGGGAGTACGTCGAGCCGAGGCTGACGACCCTCGTCCAACCGCCCGACGTCATCGCCCGCCTGACCTGCCAGATCCTCTTCGACCAGATCGAGTCCGGGCCCGCCCAGCACGTCTTCATCCCCGGCTCGATCCGCGCGGGGGCCTCCACGGGGCCGGCGCGCGACGACGGCGCTCGAGGAGCTCTCCGGTGAGCTCCCCCCTGGCCCCGACCTCGCCCGTCTCCCAGGCGCTCGCGTGGATCGCCGCCCTCGTCGTCGCCAACGCCGCCGGACTCGTCCTCATGGTCCCCGTCGTCACGGCGGGGTGGGGTCTCCTCGTCGTCACGCTCGCCTGCCTGCGCCTCGTCGACTCCGACTCGACGGCCCTCCTGCCGGCGCTGCGCACGGTCCTCGCCCGGGGGCGGGCCAGCGCGCTCGTCCTCCTCGCCGAGGCGGCGCTCCTGGCCCTCCTGGCCTGGGAGTGGGCGGTCTCCGGGTCGCTGGCGCAGGACGCGGCCATGTGGGCGGCGCGCGTCGTCATCGGCTTCGTCGCCGCTCTCGTCGCGGTCGTCCACGCGTGGATCTGGCCGATGATGGCCCACCGCCTCCTCAACGGCGGCTCCGTGGCGGTCGCGGACCTGCCGGTCCTGGCCAGGGCGGCGCTCGTCGTCGGCGTCGTCAAACTCCACCGGACGGCGGCCCCCCTCATCGTCGCGGCCCTGCCCCTGGCCGTCGCCTCGGCCTCCCCCGCCTGGGCGCTGCGCGCGGGCTTCTACCTGCTCGTCCTGGGCGCGGCCCTGCCCGCCTACGTCGGCGTCGTGTCGACGCGGCCGGTCCTGGATCCGTCGAGGGCCGAGGACGACGAGGGCCGCGGCCCTGACGCAGGGGCCGCGGCCTGATCGGTCCGAGAGGGGCTCCTCAGCGGCGGTGCTCCTCCTCGTAGTCGTCCATCAGGCCGATCCGGCGCTGGTGCCGCTCGTCTTCGCTGAACGGCGTTTCGAGGAAGGCGTCGACGAGTGCGAAGCACTCCTCGACCGAGTGCTGGCGGGCTCCGACGGCGACGACGTTCGCGTTGTTGTGCTCGCGGGCCAGACGGGCCGTCGCGTCGTTCCACACGAGGGCGGCGCGCACGCCCTTGACGCGGTTGGCGGCCATCTGCTCGCCGTTGCCGGACCCCCCGATGACGACGCCGAGCGACCCGGGGTCGGCGACGACGGCCTCGGCGGCCTCGAAGCAGAAGGGCGGGTAGTCGTCGAGGCTGTCGTAGTCGTGGGCCCCGTGGTCGACGACCTCGTGCCCCTGTTCGGCCAGGTGCGCGACGATCTGCTCCTTGAGCTCGAATCCTGCGTGGTCGGTTCCGATATGGACTCGCATCGAACCCCTCCTCGGGTCGTGGTGGCAGTGAGCGCATCCAGTATGGCATCCACCACCCGGTCGGCGAGGACACGGGCTCCGGCCCCCGCCCCCGTCCCGGGGCCGGGGGCGGCGTTGGCGCGCGCGGCGGGGACGCTGGTAGAGTTGTCGCTCGTCGGCCCCGATAGCTCAGTGGATAGAGCGTTCGCCTCCGGAGCGAAAGGTCGCAGGTTCGAATCCTGTTCGGGGCGCCGGTGTGAGGTCTCGGGGTATCATCAACGGATGTCCCGAGACTTCGTTTATTTCCCGGGTGGTTGTGGGGCTTCTGCGTGTGCTCGGGGTTTTCGCGTGCCCGGCTGAAGCCGGCGAGTCGTGGCCCATCGCGTTCAAGGGACTCGGGATCGTGGCTGTCCTCGCCACCGCCTAGCGATTTCCCCGGAAAACGAAATTCTGGGCCCGTTTTCCGCAGGAAATGTTCGTTTTCGGGGGAAATCGTGGGAAGGGTGGGGCGGTGAGCGGGCTGGTGGCCGCATGGGCGCCGCATGCGCGGGGACCGAAGGCCCAGACCGGCCCCCTCAACAGCAGGTCTAGGATTATTGTCAACAATGCGAGGATCCGAGGAAGCAGCCCGCGCGGCAGAAAGGACTGCGATGACCTACCAATGGTGGTGCCTGATCCCCTTCATCGCGATGCTCGCGAGCATCGCGCTCCTGCCGATCATCCCGGCGACCTCGCACTGGTGGGAGAAGAACTCCAGTCAGCTGATCGTCGCCCTGGCCCTCGGCGTCCCCACGACGATCTGGATGTGGGCGACCGCCGGCCCCGGCTCCTTCATCGCCACCGCCGTCGAGTACATCCAGTTCATCGCCCTGCTCTTCGCCCTCTTCGTCGTCTCCGGCGGCATCCACCTCGAAGGCGACATCCAGGCCACCCCCCGCAACAACACGATCTTCCTGGCCATCGGCGGCCTCCTCGCCTCCTTCATCGGCACCACCGGAGCCGCCATGCTCCTGATCCGCCCGCTGCTGGCGACGAACAAGGAACGCGTCCACCGGGTCCACACCGTGCTCTTCACGATCTTCGTCGTCGCCAACTGCGGCGGCCTCCTCACCCCGCTCGGCGACCCGCCGCTCTTCCTCGGCTTCCTCCACGGCGTCCCCTTCACCTGGACCCTCGGCCTCGTCAAGGAATGGGCGTTCGTCCTCGTCCTCCTCCTGGCCACCTACTACTCCATCGACTCCGTGCGCTACGCCTCCGAGAACCCCGCATCCCTCATGCGCGACGACACCGAGATCACGCCCCTGCGCCTGCGCGGGGGGATGAACCTCCTCCTCTTCGGGGTCATCATCCTCGCCGTCGCCTTCATCCCCTCGTGGGACGGGGAGGCCCTCGCCGAAGGGCACGCCCACGGGGCCGGCCTGATCCCCTGGCGAGAGCTCGTCATGGCCGGCGCCGCCGGCGCCTCCTACGTCCTCGGCGACCGCGACATCCGCTTCCGCGACAACGCCTTCACCTGGGCCCCCATCGCCGAGGTCGCCACGCTCTTCATCGGCATCTTCACGACGATGGCCCCCGCCCTGCGCTACCTTGAGCAGATCGCCCCGAGCCTGCCCCTGACGCGCATGACCTTCTTCCTCTTCACCGGCGGCCTATCCTCGATCCTCGACAACGCGCCGACCTACATGACCTTCTTCGAGATGGCCAAGGCCCTGGGCGGCGCGGATCCGCTGATCGCCGGGGTCCCCGAGCACTACCTCGTCCCGATCTCCCTGGGCGCCGTCCTGTGCGGCGCGATCACCTACATCGGCAACGGGCCGAACTTCATGGTCAAGTCGGTCGCCGAAGCAGACGGCGTCGCGATGCCGAGCTTCGGGCACTACATCGCCCACGCGTTCGCCCTCCTCGTCCCGATCCTGGCCGCGATGGCCCTGATCTTCATCGCCGAGTCGACGTGGGCGCACGCGTCCGGCTGGGGCCTGACCCTCGCGCTCCTCGCGCTGGTCGGCGTCCGCCTCCTCAAGGCCCGAAAGGCCGAGGGAGTCGCGGGATTCACCGGGGAGAACTGACCCGGCCGCGCCCGCCAAGGGAGCGTCGGACCGGGAGAACGGGGCCCGCCCGGCCCCCGCCCCGACGCGTCAGTCCCGGGCGGGCGCCGAGGGCGCGTCAGTCCCGGGCGCCCTGGCGGCTGCGCCGGGAAGAAGGCGGCTCCGGCTCGGCCCACAGGCCGCGGGCGTCCAGGAGGTCGCGGACGACTCCCGGGCGGTTCGTCACGATCCCGTCCACCCCCAGGCCGATGAGCTCGACGACCTCCGCTTCCTCGTCGACCGTCCACACGTGGACGGCCAGGCCCGCCGCGTGGGCGGCGGCGACGAATCGGGCGTCGACGACGCGCAGGGCGCCCTGACGGATCGGCACCTGAACGGCGACGGCCCCCTGACGCGGGCCGGGCAGCCGCCACCGGGTCGGGGAGGTCGCGGTCTGCGCGGCGGCGACGAGGCGGGCGACGGCCGCGACCCCGAGGGACGTCGCGACCCCGCCCTCGCTCATTGCGCGCACGCGCCGCAGGCGCGACTCCGAGAAAGAGGCGATGAGGACGCGATCGGCGGCCCCATGGCGTTCGACGACCTCGAGGAGGGGCCGCTCGACGCCGAAGGCCTTCGCGTCGACGTTGAAGTACATGTCCGGGAACGCGACGAGCGCCTCCGACAGGAGCGGCATGCGCTCCCCCGTCGGCGTGCGCAGCTCGGCGAGCTCTCGCCACGTCAACTGGCCGATCCTCATATCGATCCCGAAGCACCGGGCCAGATCCGGATCGTGGCTGACGACGACCCGCCCGTCGGCGCTCAGGTGGACATCGGTCTCGATATGGCGCACCCCCAGGGCCCGCGCGGCCGCGAACGCCTCCAGGGTGTTCTCCCCGTGGCCGAGGTCTCCCCCCCGGTGGGCGAGGACGAGGGGCCCGGCCCCGTGTCGCACGAGCATCATCGGCAGCTCTCCTGCCCGATGTAGACGGCGCGGGCCTCGTCGAGCCACGCCTGCGGATCGACGGGCTTGTCCTCGGCGTCGTGGATCTCGAAGTGCAGATGCGGCCCGGTCGACCACCCGTTGTTCCCGACGGCCCCGATCCGCTGGCCGGCGGAGACCTCGTCGCCGGTCTTGACGAGGATCGCGTCCATGTACTGGTGCAGGTACATCGAGTAGAAGACGGTGCCGTCGCTCAACTGGTGCTTGATCTTGACGAAGGCGCCGGAGCGCGAGTTCTCCGAGACCTCGACGACCGAGCCCGAGTAGGTCGCGTACACGGGGGTGCCCAGCGGGGCCGACAGGTCGATGCCCTCGTGCATGAGGAGCTGGCCGGAGATCGGCGACACCCTCATCGAGAACGGGGAGGTGATCTGGAAGGCGCCCTGCTCGACGGGCCAGTAGATCGTGTCGGCCCGGACTTCGATGATCCTCGATCCGTCGGCCACCGCCGACGAGGCCGCGCAGTCGGTGAGCGTCAGCGGCGCGCGGACGCGGGCCCGGGACGCGGCCGTGGCCGACCCGGCGAGGTCCGCCTCGACGGGGGCGGCCGCGCCCGAGGCCCAGCTGGACGATCCCGCGGGTGTGCCGAGGAGACGGGCCGGCAGGGCGACCGAGGAGTCCGAGCCGACGAATCCGGAGACGGGGACGACGACCGTCGTCGTCGCCAGGGCGATGAGGACGGCGACGCGCAGCCCTCCCGAGCGACTGCGCGAGATCCTCTGAGCGCGCCGACCCGTCTGCTCGGCGGCGGCCTCGCGCTCGCGGACCTGGCGTCGGGTCGGCAGGGGGCAGGGCCTCGATTCGTCGTTCACTGCGCTCCTCGGATCGCGATCGGGCGCGTACTCGATGCGCGCCCCGTCAAATCTACCCCGGCCGCTCCCTCCCGCGCGAGGGGCTGGGCGCGATCCCGCACGGAGTCACACCGACCGGTGCGGTCGTTCAGCCCTTCTGGAGGGAGTCCCTGACCTCGCCGACGAGCTCCTCGAGGACGTCCTCGAGGAAGAGGACGCCGAGGAGGGCCCCCGCCTCGTCCTTGACGAGCGCGCAATGGGTGCCGGCGCGCTGCATGTGCCGCAGGGCCGTCTCGACCTCGTCGGTGTCCCGCACGGACTCCATTCGCCGCACGCGCCAGGGCGTCACCGGCTGGTCCCTCTCCTCTCCCTGCGCGTACAGGACGTCCTTGAGGTGGAGGTACCCGATGATCGTCGCCTCGTCGTCGACGACGGGGAATCGGGAGAACCCGGTGGCTGCGACGTGGTGCTCGAGTTCGGCGGGGGTCGTCGAGGCCGGGAGGAGGACGAGGTCATCGACGGCGACCATGGCGCTGCCGGCGGTCTCCGAGGAGAACTCGAGGGTCCCGGTCAGCAGGCCGAGGTCGTCGGAGATCGTCCCCTCGGCCTGGGACAGCTCGACGATCGAGGCGACCTCCTCGACGGTGAAGGCGGCGGCGATCTCGGACTGCGGCTCGAAGCCGGCCCTGCGGACGAACCAGTTGGCGATGCGGTCCATCGCCTCGATGATCGGGCGGATCGCCCGGCCCAGGGCGACGAGGACGGGCGCGAGGACGAGCAGCATCCGCACGGGCGTCGAGATCGAGACGTTCTTGGGGACCATCTCGCCGAAGACGACGTGCAGGTAGAGGACGATGACGAGGGCGACGGCGAATCCGACGACGTGGGCGCTGGCGGCGGGCAGGCCGGCGGAGACGAGGGGTTCCTCGACGAGGCGGGCGATGGTGGGCTCGGCGACGACGCCGAGGGTCGTCGAGGCGACGGTGACGCCGAGCTGGCAGATCGCCAGCATGAGGGAGACGTGTTCGAGGGCGTGCATCGCCTGGGCGGAGCCGCGCCTGCCCTGGGCGAGGAGCGGCTCGATCTGGGAGCGGCGCGTCGAGGTGACGGCGAATTCTCCGGCGACGAAGACGGCGTTGAGGAAGAGGAGGAGCGCGGTGATCGCTATCCCGGTCAGGGGGCTCATCGGCCGGCCTCCTCGGCGTCGGCGGCGGGCGCGTCGATGGCGATCTGGGTGATCCTGCGCCCTTGGATCTGGGCGACTTCGAGGCGCGTCCCGGCGCAGTCGACGGCGTCGCCGACGACGGGCAGGCGGCCCAGGTCGGTCATGATGAGGCCGGCGACGGTGTCGTAGGGCCCGTCGTCGGGCAGGGCGATGCCGATCCTCTCGGCGATCTCGTCGGGGCGCAGCGTCCCGGGGACGAGGAAGGCCCCGTCGGCGCGGCGCCGGATCCCCAGTCGCCTCTGGTCGTGCTCGTCGGAGACCTCGCCGACGATCTCCTCGATGACGTCCTCGAGGGTGACGATCCCCGAGACGCCGCCGTACTCGTCGACGACGACGGCCATCTGGAGGCCTTCGTCGCGCAGTTGGACCATCAGGGGCCCCAGGGGGGCCGTCTCGGGGACCTCGGGGGCCTCGGCCATGAGGGAGGAGGAGACGACGGGCACGTCGGCGCGCCGCTCGTAGGGGACGGCGACGGCGCGACGCAGGGAGACGAGGCCGATGACGTCGTCGCTGTCCTCGCCGATGACGGGGAAGCGGGAGTGCCCGGTCTCCCGGGCGAGGGCGACGACGTCGGCGGCGGTCCGGTCCTCCCCGAGGGTGTGGAGGAGCCCTCGGTCGGTCATGACGTCGGCGGCGGTCAGGGAGGAGATGCGGATCGAGTTGGTGAAGAGGGAGGCGGTCGAGGTGTCGAGGGTGCCCTCCTCAGCGCTGTGGCGGACGAGGGCGGCGAGCTCGGAGGCGGAGCGGGCCGAGGAGAGCTCCTCCTGCGGCTCGATGCCGAAACGGGCGAGGACCCAGTTCGCCGATCCGCCGAGCACGGCGATGACGGGCGAGAAGACCGTGGTGAAGGCCGTCTGGAAGGGGACGACGAGGCCGGCGGTGCGCAGCGGGTGGGCCAGGGCGAGGTTCTTGGGGACGAGTTCGCCGAAGAGCATGGAGAACGCGTTGATGACGAGGGCGGCGACGACGGCGGCGATCCCGGTGGCGAGGGCCTGGGCGAGCCCGGCGTCGTCGAGGAGCCGCGAGAGGAGCCGGGCGATCGTCGACTGGGTGGTGTAGCCCAGGAGGATCGTCGTCAAGGTGATGCCGACCTGGGCGCCGGACAGCTGGGTCGACAGGGTCTTCGTCGCCTTGAGGACCTGGGCGGCGGACTTGTCCCCGGCGTGGGCGCGCTGTTCGACGGAGGCCTGGTCGAGGGCGACGAGGCTGAACTCCGCGGAGACGAAGATGAAGGTCCCGGCGGTCAGGAGGACGCCGAGGAGGAGCATGAGGAGATCAGCGACCACAGCCGCTCCGTCGACTCGCGGCAGGGGGAGGATCGGAGGGCGTCGCGCCGCCCGTACTGTCGTCGTCCATGGTGCCCACATCCTATCGGGTTCGCCGCGCGGGCCGCGCGCCGTCGAGGGTGGGCCGACGCACACCCGGGCCCTCCGTTACCCACCCCGGACCGCACCACCCTATGGCAAGGCTCACCTCTGTTATATTCGGAATGAGTGAATGATCTATTTCATTCGTCGCCCTTCCCATCCCGTCGGCGAAAGGACCCCGATGACCGAGCACCCGCCCGTGCGCGGCGACCGTTCCGGCCCCGAGGAGGAGCGCCTCCAGGGGCACTGGCTCATGGCCAGGCTCGGCAAGCGCGTCCTGCGCCCCGGCGGCATCGAGCTCACCCGCAGGCTCATCGCCGCCGCGGCCCCCGGCGAGCACGACCGCATCGTCGAGTTCGGCCCCGGCGTCGGCCGCACCGCCGAGATCCTCCTGCGCTCCCGGCCCGCCTCGTACATCGGGGTCGATCCGAACAGCGAGCCGGCGGGCGACATGCGGGCCGTCCTCGCCGCCCACCCCCGGGCCCGCCTGCACGTCGCCGACGCCCAGGACACCGGATTGGAGGAGGCCAGCGCCGACCTGGTCGTCGGCGAGGCGATGCTGACGATGCACTCGGCCGCCGAGAAGCTGCGGATCATGCGCGAGGCCCACCGGATCCTCGCCCCCGGCGGCCGCTACGCGATCCACGAACTCGGATTCTCCCCCGACGACCTGCCCGACGCCGTCGTCGATGAGGTGTCGCGCGCCCTGTCGCGCACGATCAAGGTCGGCGCCCGGCCCCTGACGCACGCCCAGTGGCGCGCCCTCCTGGAGGAGGCCGGATTCGAGGTCGTCCACGAGGACTCCAACCCGATGCGGCTGCTCGAGCCCTCACGCCTCATCGCCGACGAAGGGCCGATGGGGGCCCTGCGGTTCCTCGCCAACGTCCGGCGCAACCCCGCCGCCCGCACACGCCTGCTCGCCATGCGCGCCGTCTTCCGGGCGAACGCCGACCATCTCCACGCCGTCGCCTACGTCGCGGTCAAGCCCCGTGACTGACACCCGGGCCACGGACCTGGGAGTCGACCGGCTCAGGCTCGTGCGCCGGGGCCTCCTCCTCGTCGACGCGCTGACCTTCAGCGTCGCCCCCGGACAGGTCCTCGGCGTCTCCGGGGCCTCGGGCGCGGGCAAGACGACCCTGCTGCGCGCCATCGCCGGACTGACAGACGACTACGGGGGAACCGTCGAGCGGCCCGACGGACCCCTCGGCATGGTCTTCCAGGAGGCCCGGCTCCTCCCATGGCTCACGGCCCACGAGAACGTCCTCCTGCCCGTGGACCGCTCTCGCGCCGACCGTTTCTTCTGGGCCGAGGAGTGGCTCGAACGGGTCGGGCTGGCGGACGCCGCCGGCCTGTACCCCCACCAGATGTCCGGCGGGATGCGCCAGCGCGTCGCCATCGCCCGCGCCCTCGCCGTCGGCCCGCGCCTCCTCCTCGTCGACGAGCCGTTCTCCGCCCTCGACAAGCCGCTGGCCGCCGCCCTGCGCGACGAGCTCATGCGCCTCGTGCGCGACCACGCGCCGACGACCGTCTGGGTCTCCCACGAGGACGGGGAGCTCGATGCAGTCTCCGACCGGCGCCTCCACCTCGACGGCCCGCCCGGGACGTGGACCCTCTCCTGATCCCGCCCGCGGGCCCCCCGACGAAAAGCACAGCACCCCTGAGAGAAAGGACCCCCATGATCCGCCGACTCCTCGCCGCCTCCGGCGCGCTCGCCCTGGGCCTGGGCCTGGCGGGCTGCTCGACCCCCGCCGACCCGGGAGCCGTCCAGTCCTCGCCCCCGGCGGCGCCCGCCGAAACGGCGCCCGCCCGCATCGACTCGATCCGCGCCTACGTCCCCCAGACGATGGCCTTCGGCGCCCCGATGGCCGGATTCGGCGCCGAGGGGCATCTCGCCGAGTTCTCCGACGACATCGAGGTGACGAACTGGGAGAACATCGAGCAGCTCAAGGCCGCCCTCATGGGCGGACAGGTCGAGGTCGCCGCCACCCCCGCCTACGTCGCCGCCAACCTGTACAACAAGGGCGTCGACATCCAGTTCGTCGGCCCCGTCGTCTGGGGGATGCTCCACGTCGTCGGCCCCGCCGACGCCCCCCAGGGCGACTGGGAGCAGCTCAGGGGCGCGAGGATCGCCGTCCCGATGCCCGGCAACATGCCCGACCTCGTCTTCCGCTATCTCCTCAAGCAGAAGGGCCTGACCCCCGACGACCTGGAGATCGTCCCCGTCGACGATTCTCAACAGGTCCTCCAGATGCTCGTCCAGGGACAGGTCGACTGGGCAGTCCTGCCCGAGCACGGCGCCACCGTCGCCGCCGCCAAGGCCAAGGAGGCCGGCATCGATCTGGCCTCGGTCATCGACTTGCAGACCGCGTGGGGCGAAGCGACCGGCGGGGAGGCGAAGTTCCCCATGGCCGGCCTCGTCATGCCCGGGGAGCTGGCGCGCTCCAACCCGGGCCTCGTCGACGCCGTCCGCGCCGAGCTGACGGCGACGATCGACAAGCTCAACGCCGGTGACGAGCAGACCCTCCAGAAGGTCGCCGACCACTACGGCCTCCCCCTGCCCATCGTCACGGCGGTCGTCCCGAAGCTGCGCCTCGACATGGTGCCCGCCGGCGAGGCGCGCGCCGCCTACGAGGACTTCCTCACCCGCATCGGCTCGGAGTCGTCGGACATCTACGGCGGCACCCTGCCCGACTCCGGCTTCTACGGGGGCTGACCGGTGGCAGGCGCAGCGCACCGCCCGCGGACGGTCATCGAGCCGGAGTCGCCCGACCCCGGCTCGCCCTCCGAGATCCCCGCGGGCGCTGCGCCGGCGACCGGGGGCGGTGCGGGCGGGGCTCTTTCGCGGCGCTCCGAGGGCCGGTGGCTCCTCGTCGGATCAGCGGCCCTTCTGCTCGCCTGGTGGGCCGGGTCCTCCGGGCGCCTCGAATACGTGTTCCCCGGGCCGGCCGCGACGGGCCGCGCCCTGTGGGAGATGGCCCTCGACCCCGGGTTCTGGTCCGCGCTGGGACTGTCCCTGTCGCGGGCCCTGGGAGGCCTGCTCCTCGCCCTGTCCGTCGGCCTGGCGTGGGGCGCGTCGCGCGGCGCCTGGCCGCGCGTGCGCGCATTCACCCAGCCGCTCCTCCAGCTCATGCTGTCGACCCCGGCGATCATCTTCGTCATCCTCGTCATGCTGTGGCTCGGTCCGACCGGCGCCGTCGTCCCCGTCGTCGTCGCCATCGTCACGTCCCCGCTCATCGCCGAGGCGACCGCGCAGGCGGTCCGCGGCATCGACCGGGATCTCGTCGAGATGGGCCGGGTCTTCGGGCTGCCCCGCAGGCGCATCGCCTGGCGCATCATCACCCCGATGGTCGTCCCCCCGATCGTCGCCGCGACAACCGTGGCCCTCGGCCAGTCGATCCGGGTGACGGTCATGGCCGAGCTGCTGGCGACGGCCTCCGGGATCGGGGGCGCGCTGCGCCTGGCCCAGATCAACATCGAGACGCCCGACGTCTTCGCCTATGCGATCGTCATGACGTCCCTGACGTACGTCCTCGAGCGCGTGCTCGTCGCCCCGATCCGCCGCCGGATGACGCCCCCGGCGTCGTCCTGACCGGCCGCGCCCCTCCTCCCCCGTCGGGGAGGCTCCCCGCGCCCACCGCCTACGATCCCCAACACTTGACCGCATCGGGTTCAAGGCCTCATCACCTGAGGTTCATCGGTCGCCCAAGTCCGACGAAATCCGCCGGCGCCTGCCTAAACTGGCCCCCATCGGGGTGAGAACGACAAGGGAGTCCGACCGTGGAAGATCCGAGCAACCCGTCCGCGCAGCAGTGGTACGTCGAGAAGATGCGAGCCGCCTACCTCGCCGACCCCTCCTCCCTCGACGACTCCTGGCGCGCCTACTTCGAGGCCTCGCAGGGAACAATCCCCTCCTCCTGCGAAGCCGAGCCGGTGCTCGCGCCGAAGACCCCTCCCGCGCCCGCCGAGCCCCCCGCGCCCCCGAAGCAGGACGCGCCCGCCCCCGCCGACGCCGACGAGGGTGCTGAGGACCCGCGCGCCGGCCTCGGCGAGGAGACCGTCACCCGCTCCGACTTGCCGCCCGCGCCCCCCTCGCGCATCGCCGAGGCCACCTCCCCCTACACCCGCCAGCGCTCCGGGCGCGCGGCCGCCGCCCTCAACGCCGACGCCCTCGACGCCGACGAGACGGTGATCCTCAAAGGGGCCGCCCGCGCCACCGCGATGAACATGGACGCCTCCCTGTCCGTCCCGACGGCCACCTCCCAGCGCCAGATCCCCGCGACCCTGCTCATCGAGAACCGCGCGATCCTCAACGCCCACCTCACCCGCACCGTCGGCGGCAAGGTCTCCTTCACCCACCTCATCGGGTACGCCCTCGTCGAGGCCCTGTGCGAGATGCCCGAGGTCAACGTCCGCTACCTGCCCGACGCCCCCAAGCCCACCGTCGAGCGCCTCGCCCACGTCGGCCTCGGACTGGCCATCGACGTCGTCTCGCCCTCCGGCGAGCGCACCCTCGCCGTCCCCGTGATCCACGAGGCCGACACCCTGACGTTCATGGAATTCGTCGACGCCTACCAGGACGTCGTCGAACGCGCCCGGCACGGGAAACTCACCACCGCCGACTACTCCGGCGCCACCTGCACCCTGACCAATCCGGGGACCCTGGGGACCACCTCCTCCGTGCCCCGCCTCATGCGCGGACAGGGGCTCATCATCGGTATCGGCGCCACCGACTACCCGGCCGGACTGCGCGGGGCCTCCCCCGCCCGCCTGGCCGCCCTCGGCGTCGGCAAAGCCATGTCGATGACCTCCACCTACGACCACCGGGTCATCCAGGGCGCCGCCTCCGGGCGCCTCCTCGACCTCATCGACCGCAAGATCTCCGGGCGCGACGGCTTCTACGAGCGGGCTTTCGCCTCCTTCCACGTCCCCGTCCGCCCCTACGCGTGGGAGTCCGACCAGGAGTACGACCCCGTGCGCGACAAGGGCAAGCCCGCCCGCATCGCCGAACTCATCCACGCCTACCGCTCGCGCGGCCACCTCGCCGCCGACACCGACCCCCTCGCCTATCGGGTCCGCCACCACCCCGACCTGGCGATCTCCAGCTACGGGCTGAGCGTGTGGGACCTCGACCGGCCCTTCCCCACCGGCGGATTCGGCGGGCACGAGACGATGCTCCTGCGCGACATCCTCACCCAGCTCCACGACACGTACACACGCAGCGTCGGCATCGAGTACATGCACATCCAGGACCCCGAGCAGCGCCAATGGGTCCAGGAGCGCATCGAGCGCCCCTACGAGGCCCCCTCCGCCGACGAGCGCCACCGGATCCTGTCCACCCTCATCCGCGCCGAGGCCTTCGAGGAGTTCCTCCAGACGAAGTTCGTCGGGCAGAAGCGCTTCTCCCTCGAGGGCGGCGAATCCCTCATCCCCCTCCTCGACGAGATCCTCGACGCCTCCGCCAGGGGCGGCATCCACGAGGTCGCCATCGGCATGGCCCACCGCGGCCGCCTCAACGTCCTGGCGAACATCGCCGGCAAGTCCTACGCGCAGATCTTCTCCGAGTTCGAGGGCGCCTACGACCCGGACATGCTCCAGGGCTCGGGCGACGTCAAGTACCACCTGGGGACGTGGGGCGTGTACTCGCCCGAGGACGGGCTGGCCACCAAGGTCTACATCGGCGCCAACCCCTCCCACCTGGAGGCCTCCGACGGGGTCCTCGAGGGCATCGTCCGCGCCAAGCAGGAGGTTCTCGGCGACCCCGACCTGCCGATCATCCCCGTCCTCATCCACGGCGACGCCGCCTTCATCGGCCAGGGCGTCGTCCAGGAGACCCTCAACCTCTCCCAGCTCCCCGGCTACCGCACCGGCGGGACGATCCACATCATCGTCAACAACCAGATCGGATTCACCACCGGCCCGGCGTCCGGGCGATCCACCCGCTACCCGACGGACCTCGCCAAGGGCCTGCAGGTCCCCATCCTCCACGTCAACGCCGACGACCCCGAGGCCGTCGTCCGCATGGCCCGCCTCGCCTGGGAGTACCGCACCCGCTTCCACAAGGACGTCATCATCGACATGGTGTGCTACCGCAGGCGCGGCCACAACGAGGGCGACGACCCGTCGATGACCCAGCCCGTCATGTACTCCCTCATCGACCGGATCCCCTCGACCCGCGCCGTCTACACGCGCAACCTCGTCGGACGCGGCCAGTTGACCGAGGAGGACGCGGCCGCCTCCATCGCCTCCTACGAGGCCGAGCTCAGCCGCATCCTGTCCCAGACGCGCGAGAACGGCTGGCGGTCCGCCGACCCCTACTCGCCCGACTCCGCCGGCCCCACCCAGTGGTCGATCCCCGAAGCCCAACTGCCCGGCCAGGGGATGATGATCGGATGGGACTCCGCCGCCACCCCCGACCAGATCGAGAGGGTCGGCCGCGCCCACGTCGCCTTCCCCCCCGGCTTCACCCCGCACCCGAAGATCCGCGCCCTGTGCGAGCGCCGCCTCGAGATGGCGCTCGGCTCGCGCCCGATCGACTGGGGCTTCGGGGAGGTCCTCGCCCTGGGCACCCTCCTCCTCGAGGGGACCCCGGTGCGCCTGTCCGGCGAGGACTCGCGGCGCGCGACCTTCGTCCAGCGCCACGCCGTCCTCCACGACCACGCCGACGGGCGCGAGTTCACGCCGCTGAGCTTCCTCACCCCCCACCAGGGCGCCTTCGGCGTCTACGACTCGCCGCTGTCGGAGTACGCGGTCCTCGCCTTCGACTACGGCTACTCCGTCGAACGGCCCGACGCGCTGACGATCTGGGAGGCCCAGTTCGGCGACTTCGCCAACGGGGCCCAGACCGTCATCGACGAGTTCATCGTGTCCGCCGAGCAGAAGTGGGGCCAGCGCTCCTCCCTCGTCATGCTCCTGCCCCACGGCTACGAGGGGCAGGGCCCCGACCACTCGTCGGCCCGCATCGAGCGGTACCTCCAGCTCGCCGCCGAGGACAACCTGTGGATCGTCCAGCCGTCGACGCCGGCCAACCACTTCCACATGCTGCGCACCCAGGCGTACGCGCGCCCCCGGCGCCCCCTCATCGCCTTCACCCCCAAGCAGCTCCTGCGCCTGTCGGCGGCGACCTCCTCCCTCGACGAGTTCACCTCCGGCGCCTTCCGCCCCGTCATCGGCGAGCACGAGCGCCGCGTCGAGGCGGCGTCCGTCACCCGGGTGCTCCTGTGCTCGGGGCGCGTCTACTACGACCTCGTCCGCGAGCGCTCCGAGCGGGCCGACTGGTCGACGGCGATCCTGCGCGTCGAGCAGCTCTACCCGTTGGCGGCCGACGCGGTGGCCGCCGAGCTGTCCGCCTACGGCGACGCCGAGGTCGTGTGGGTCCAGGACGAGCCCCGCAATCAGGGGGCCTGGCCGTTCTTCGCCCTCAACCTGTTCCCGCTCCTGGACCGGCAGGTGCGCCTCGTGTCTCGCCCGGAGTCGGCGACGACGGCGACGGGGCGGGCGTCGGATCACGCCGCCCAGGCGCGCCTCCTCATCGCCGAGGCCTTCGGGGACTGACGCCCGCCGACGTGTCGGCGGGCGCGGGCGTCGGCTTCGGGGGATCATGGGGGTGTTGCGCGCGAATGGAGACGAGATGCGGATCTGCGTCATCGGCGACGAGCTGACGGCCGGCACCGGGGATCCCCGGGGATTGGGGTGGGTCGGCCGGGTCGTCGCCCACAGCGTCTTCGAGGAGACGACGAATGTCATGACGCTGCCGGTCCCCGGCGAGACGACGCGGGACATGTCGGCACGCTGGGAGTCCGAGGCTGTTCTGCGCCTGGGCTCCTCGGGGACTCGGGGACTCGTCGTCGCGGTCGGCGCGGCGGATGTTCCCGCCGGCGTGTCGTCGCCCCGCTCGCGCCTCAATCTGGCGAATATCACGGATCGGGCGGCCGCCCTGGGGATCCCGTGCTTCGTCGTCGGCCCGCCGCCCCTGGCGGGGGTCGATCAGGGGGCGCTCAGGGCCCTGTCGGCGTCGTGCGCCCAGGTGTGCGAGCGCCGGGGGCTGCCCTTCGTCGACGTGTTCACCCCGTTGGTCGCCCACGACCAGTGGTTCGAGGACATGGCGGCGTCGCGGGCGCGCACGGAGTCGGGGATGACGCTGCCGGGCCAGTCGGGCTACGCGCTCATGGCGTGGCTCGTCCTCCATCAGGGCTGGCACGAGTGGACGGGGGCCGAGCCGCGCGGCTGACCCCCGTCCCCCCCCGTCCGGGCGCTCCCGTCAGACCCGCCGGGGGCCTCCGACGAGGGCGAGCGCGCCCCAGCACGCGACGGCGGAGACGGCCGTTCCCGCCAGGACGGGGGCGACGCCCGCCCAGTCGAGGGTGCCGGCGTCGCTCAGGGCGGACGACCCGAGGGTGAGGGCCTGGGTGAGCAGCGACGGCGGCCAGACGCGGACGATGAGCGCCCCCTTGCCGAGGACTCCGATCCCGATGACCGCGCCGACGAGGCCGACGGCCGGGGAGGCGATGAACGCCGGCAGACGCGAGGCGACGGCGGACTGGAGGGCGATCAAGGGCAGGGCGGCGACGAGGGCGATGGCGTTCGCGCTGACGAAGGCGGGGGGCATCGTCCCCTCGACGTCGAAGACGAAGGTCCCACAGATCCAGGTCAGCACGGTGAAGACGGTTTGCGCGAGGGCCAGGGGCATGGCGATGACGAGGGTCTTGGCGGTGACGAGCGCCCAGCGCGGGTGCCCGGAGGAGGCGACGAGGTTCCACGAGGTCGTCCGGTGCTCGGGCCGCCACACGGAGGCGGCGATGAGGCTGACCGTCAGGGTGGCGAAGACGAGGCCGTAGAAGAGCGTGACCTGGCTCGTGTAGTCCTCCCACGTCGGGTCCAGGGATCCGCCGGGGCCGGAGTTGCCGGAGTAGTTGATCGCGCCGGTGAGGACGGCGGCCGCGGGGATGAGGGCGGCGAGGAGCCAGGCCGGGCTGCGTCGCAGCTTGATGAGCTCGGCGCCGATGAGGGCGAAGGGCCGGGGCGCGGGTCGGGATGCGGGGGTCATGCGGTCACCTGCTTGCGGTCGAATCGGGCGCAGGCGACGGCGAAGACGACTGCGCACAGGAGGAGGTAGCCGGCGATCCACGCCCAGTCGGGGTCGACGAGGACGATCGACCCGTCGCCGGACGGGCTCATCGAGGTCCGCGAGATCATCGCCCAGTAGCCCCAGGGCAGGAGGCGGGCGACGGCGGAGGGGAAGAGGAACATGTAGAAGGCGGCGAGGGAGCCGATGAAGCCGATGCCGACGCATACGACCTGGTTGTCGACGGCGCCGGCCAGCAGGACGTGGAGGGCCGCGAGCGCCAGGTCGACGGCGATGAGGGTCGCCGTGTACCCGGCCCACAGGCCCGCGTCGAGGGGCTGGGAGCACCCCAGGGCCTTGACGAGGCCGACGAACACGAGGCTCTGGGCCGTGACGGCCGAGGCGAGGAGCAGGGCGAGGATCGTCAACTTGATCCGCATCAGCCGTCCGGCGCCGACCCCCTGGGTGGCGTGGAGCGTCCATCCGCGCCCGGCGTGCTCGACGTCGACGAGGCGCGAGGAGACGAAGGCGATGAGGATCGGGGAGATCAGGCCGTTGATGATCGTGTAGCCCATGAGGAGGCTGAGCCATATCCCGGGGTCGTCGAGGCGGGCCCGGTCGGAGGCTCGCAGCGGCAGGGTGAGCAGGTAGATGACGCCGACGCACACGACGACGATCAGGGGCAGGTGGAGGCGCCGGGTCTTGGCGGCCTCGGCGCGCAGGAGGGTCGCGGTCGAGGGGACGGGCGTCGTCGGCGCTCTCATCGCAGTCCCCCCTCCTGGCCGGTGAGGTCCATGAAGACCTCTTCGAGGCTGCGCCCGGCGCGCCGGGCCTCGTACACGTCGACGCCGGCGGCGGCCAGTCGGCGGACGAGCTCGGCGCCGGCCTCCCGCGTGAGGTCGGCGAGCCGCACGCCCTCGTCGTCGGGCAGGACGCGCGCGCCCAGGCCGGCGAGGGTCGCGGGGTCGGCGACGACGCGCGGGTCGGAGGAGACGACGACGAGGTCGGGCACGGAGCGGGACATGAGCTCGGCGCGGGTGCCCTGGAAGACGAGGCGCCCGGCGGAGAGGATGCCCAGGACGCTGCAGGTCCGGTCGATTTCGTCGAGGAGGTGGCTCGACACCATGATCGTCACGCCCTCGGAGGCCAGGGACCGCATGAGGGCCCGCATGTCCTCGATGCCGGCGGGGTCGAGGCCGTTGGTCGGCTCGTCGAGGACGAGGAGATCGGGCCGGTGGGCGAGGGCCATGGCGATGCCCAGGCGCTGCTTCATGCCCAGCGAGTAGGCCTTGACGAGCTTGCGGCGGTGACCGGTCAGGCCGACGAGGTCGAGGGCGCGGTCGGCGTCGGCGTTCGTCAGGCCGCGCAGGCGCTGGACGATCCTCAGGTTCTCCTCGCCGGTGAGGTGCCCGTAGCCGGGGGGCTGTTCGATCATCGAGCCGGTTCTGGCCATGAGGGCCGGCAGGGAGCGCCGGTCGACGCGCCTGCCGAAGGCCTCGACATGACCGGAGGTGGCGTCGAGGAGGCCGAGGATCATCTTCATCGTCGTCGACTTGCCGGACCCGTTGGGGCCGATGAAGCCGTAGATGGCTCCCCGGGGGATCGTCAGGTTGAGGGAGTCGACGACTCTCGTCGGCCCGAAGGCCTTCGTCAGTTCGTGGGTGGACAGGGCGGGGGCGCCGGGCGCCGGTGCTGCATCGTGTTCGTTCATGGCCTCGATCCAACGCCGTGCGGCGCCCGCGGGCATCGGACGACGGGCTGATCCTGCGAACGTCGTTCGGCGCTTCCTCATACCGGGGGATGACGAGGAGGGAGCCGGATGCGGCTAGCGTGGGGCCCGTGCCACTGCCCCGACTGCCCCGCCTGCGCACCGCCGACCTCGTGACCGCCGGACTCCTCGGCGTCGTCACCGCGATGAACCCGCACGCCTTCACCCCCGACGGCTCCGTCCTCGCCGCCGCGATCGGCCCGGACGCGGTCGTCCCCTTCTTCTGGGGGTTCACCCTCGTGTGCTGCGCGGCGATCGCGGTGCGCACGCGCCTGCCGCTGGTGTGCGTCGTCGTCGTCGAGGCGGCGCTGGCCGCCCACCTCGTCGTCTTCGAGTCCTTGTCTCTCCTGGCGGTCGGCGTGTGCCTCGTCGCCGCCGAGACCATCGGATCGAGGATCGGCCGCCCCTGGTCGTGGGCGCTGCTGGCGGTGATGGCCGTCGGATCGGCGGCGACGGTGCTGCGGGTCTCCCCGCTGTTCTCCGACGAGGTGGCGCTGTGGACGCGCCTGTTCCTCGTCCTCGCCGCCGCGTGGTCCCTCATCGGCGCCGCCTACCTGTGGGGGCTCAATCGGCGCAGGTCCCGCGACCGGGTCGAGCAGGCGGTGGCACGCGCCGAGGAGATCGCGGCGCACGCGGAGGACCGGCGCAGGCTCGCGGTCGCCGAGGAGCGCCAGCGAATCGCCCGCGACGTCCACGACGTCCTCGGGCACTCCTTGGCGGTCATCGGGATGCAGGCCGAGGGGGCCCGGGCGGTGCTCGCCGCCGATCCGGCGCGTGCCGACGGCGCCCTGGCGACCATCGGGGAGCTGAGCCGGGTGGGCGTCGACGACGTGCGGCGCCTCGTCGACGTGCTGCGCGAGGACTCCCCCGTCCCCTCGGCGACCGCCGGCGTGGACTCCGCGCCCGCGCACCGGGACGGCCAGACCGGATCCGGCGCGCATCCTCCCGCGCGAGCGGGGGCGGCCGGGCTCGTCGCCCTCGTCGACCGGGTCCGCTCGGCGGGCGTCGACGTGCGCCTGCGCGTCGACGCCGAGGCCGCCGTCCCCGCAGCCGTCGACGCGGCGGCCTCGGGGATCTGCCACGAGGCGCTGACCAACGCCGTGCGCCATGGCGCCGGCCCCGTCCTCGTCGACCTGCGGGTGGACGCCGACGGGCTCGATCTGACGGTCTCCTCCGCCCCCGGGCCCCGGTCCGACGACGACGCGAGCCCCGGGCGGGTCGGGGCGGGGCTGCGGACGATGCGCGAGCGCGCCGAGGCCGTGGGGGGCGAGTGCCGATCCGCCCCCGGGCCCGACGGGCGGTGGCTCGTGCGGGCCCACCTGCCGGCCCGTCGCCCCGGCGCCGAGGGGGCGGGACGATGATCCGCATCGGCATGGCCGATGACGAGCCCCTGTTCGCCGCGGGGCTGGCGATGCTCCTCGACGCCCAGGAGGGCATGGAGGTCGTCTGGCAGGCCCGCGACGGGCACGAGGCCGTCGACTCCGCGGCCCTGTCCCCCGTCGACGTCGTCCTCCTCGACGTCCAGATGCCCGTGTGCGATGGGCTGGAGGCGACGCGGCGTCTCGTCTCCCGGGGCCTGCCCGGCAGGATCGTCATCCTGACGACCTTCGACACCGACGGCTACGTCCTCGGGGCCATCGAGGCGGGGGCCTCCGGCTTCCTCCTGAAGAACACGCCGCCGACCGCCCTCGTCGACGCGATCCGCACCGTGGCCTCCGGGGACTCGGTGATCTCCCCGGGGCCGACGCGCCGCCTGATCCGGGCGATGCGCGAGGCCCCGGCCCCGCAGGGCGCCCGGAACCGGGAGGCCGGGCGCGACCCCGTCTCCCCCGACCTGACCGACCGGGAGCTGGAGGTCCTCGGTCTCATCGCCCAGGGGCTGACGAACCAGGAGATGTGCGACCAGCTGTGGGTGTCGATGCCGACGATCAAGACCCACGTGTCGCACCTGCTCGTCAAGACGGGGGCGCGCGACCGCGTCCAACTCGTCCTGTACGCCCTGCGCACCGGCGTCGCCGACCTCGACTCGGTCCTCGCGCGGGGAGTCTGAGCGGCCGGCGGGCGCCCCGTCACCGGCTGGCGACGGCCCCCTCGGCCGGTCCCGCGACAAGCCCGGAGAACAGGCGAGGACCCGGTGACGCGGTCACCGGGTCCTGCGCGGCTCGTCTCGGCTCAGGCGTTCGGACGCTTGCCGTGGTTCGCGCCGTTCTTACGACGGTCGCGGCGCTTGCGGCCCCTCTTCGACATGTCGGCCTCCTCATCGGTCGGATTCAACCTCGCTAGTCTCGCATACGCGCGCCGCCGCGTCCACGAGCGCCCCTCGCGGGCGTCGAAGATCACTCGATCACCCGCAGGGTCGTCCTCACCGAGACGCGCGTGATCGTCTCGACGATGCGTTCGCGCAGCCCGTCGGGCGCGGGCTCCCCGTAGCAGCGGCGCAGGAGGGAGCGCACCCGCCGTTCGGCCTCCAGCGCGTCCGCGCAGTGCGGGCACCGCTCGATATGGCGGAGCATCGCCTCGCGGACCGTGGCAGACGGCCCGTCGACGCCCCCGGCGTCGACGAGGGCGCGGACCTCCTCGCACTCCTCGCAGTCGACGAGGGCGTAGAGGAGGGATTCGAACTCCTCGCACGTCATCGCCTCATTGATCGCCATCGTGCCCTCCGATTCCGTAGTCCGCGGCGAGCCCGGCCAGGGTCGCGCGCAGGGCCTTGCGCGCCCGGTGCAGCCTCGACATCACCGTGCCGATGGGGATGCCGAGGATGTCGGCGATCTGCCGGTAGGCCAGGCCCTCGACGTCGGCCATGAGGACGACCATGCGGTGCTCCTCCGACAGGGCGTCCAGGGCACGGCGCAGATCCGGGGAGGGCATCGCGTCGAGGGCCTCGACCTCGGCGGAGACGAGCCCGCGCGAGTCGTGGGAGGCCGCCTCGGCGAGCTGCCAGTCCTCGATCGCGTCCGTCGCCGCCCGCTTGGGGGAGCGCTGGGCCTTGCGGTACTGGGTGATGTACGTGTTCGTCAGGATCCGGTAGAGCCACGCCTTGATGTTCGTCCCGGGCCGGTACTGGTCGAACTTCGCGTAGGCCTTGAGGTAGGTCTCCTGGAGAAGGTCCTCGGCGTCGGCCCGGTTGCGGGTCATGCCCAGGGCCGCGCCGAAGAGCTGGTCGAGGAGGGGCAGGGCCTCGGCGGCGAAGCGCTCCTCGCGGTCGGGGCCGCTCTGGTCGGCGGGGGCGGCCGCAGTCGCGAGCGGGCCGCCGGAGTCGGTCGCGTGTCGTTTCATCGGCGACCACTGTAGCGCCCGCGGTCCGCGGTGGGCCCCGGGGCCCCTCCTCGACCGGCGCGTCCGCGGTCGTCCGCCGATGCCGGGGTGCGCTGGCATGAGTGGCGTCATACGGGTATCAACGCCCGTCCGGCGCCGTCCATTCCCCCGGTCGTGCCGGAACGGAGGCGCTCTCGGCGCCGAACGCTGGCGAAGACGAGGACGACAGTCGACAATGGGGGCATGAACATCCTCCGCGCCCTCGCCCGCCCCATGCTCGCCGCCCCCTTCATCGTCGACGGGGTCTCGGCCCTGCGCGATCCCGACGAGCACGTCGAGCGCGCCGAGCCGATCCGCCCCCTGCTCGCCCGCGCCCTGCCCGACCGGACGGTCACCGACGAGCAGCTCCGCCTGGCGACCCGGGCCCTCGGCGGTGTCACCGCCTGCGCCGGGGCTTGCTTCGCCCTCGGCAAGGCCCCGCGCGCGGCCGCCGCCGTCCTCACCGCCGTCGCCGTGCCCATGGCCCTCGTCAACAACCCCGTATGGGAGGGCGGCACCCGTGTCCAGCGCCGCGACCGCACGAATGGGCTCATCGCCCGCCTCGGCCTCGTCGGGGGGCTCGCGATCGCGTCGATGGACCGGGAGGGTCGTCCCTCCGCCGCGTGGCGGCTGGCCGCCTGGCGGGACGAGCGCAGCCGCCTGGCCGCCGCCCGGCAGAAGGAGCGCGCCCGCTACACCGACTCCTCCGTCCTCGCGTGAGGGGGCTGTGGGAGGCGCCCGTCGGCGCCCCCCTCGACGCCGTCGTCGACGTCCCCGGATCGAAGTCGCAGACCGCCCGCGCCCTGTACCTCGCCGCCGTCGCCGACTCCCCGTCGGTGATCCGCGGGGCCCTGAGAGCGCGCGACACCGACCTGCTGCGCGACGCCCTGCGCAGCCTCGGCGCGGACGTGCGGGACGACGGCGACGAGCTCCGCGTCCGCCCGATGCCGCTGCCCGCGCAGGCCGCCTCCATCGATTGCGGCCTGGCGGGCACCGTCATGCGCTTCCTGCCGCCGCTGGCGGCCCTGGGGCCCGAGCCCGTGCGCTTCGACGGGGACGAGGGCGCGCGCGTGCGGCCCCTGGCGTCCCTCCTCGACGTCCTCGAGTCGCTGGGGGCGTCCATCGACTTCGAGGGCGAGCCCGGTTTCCTCCCCCTGACGATCCGCGGGCCGCTCGCCGCCCCGCCCGGGCCCGTCGTCGTCGACGCCTCCGCCTCCTCCCAGTTCCTCTCCTCCCTCCTCCTCGTCGCCCCCCTCTTGGGCCGCGAGGTCGAGATCCGCGCGGCCGGCCCCCTCGTCTCCGCCCCGCACGTCGAGATGACGGTCGAGGCGCTGCGCGCCCGGGGCGTCGGCATCGACCCCGTCCCCGGGGCCCGGTCGAGCGCCTGGCGGGTGCGCCCCGGCCGCCCCGCGGGCGGCTCCTGGGACATCGAGCCCGACCTGTCGAACGCCGGCCCCTTCCTCGCCGCCACCGTCGTGTGCGGCGGGACCGTGACGATCCCCCGCTGGCCCGGGCGCACCACCCAGGCCGGCGACGCCTGGCGCGACCTCCTGCCGCGCCTCGGCGCCCGCCTGGACCTCACGGGCCGCGGCCTCGTCGTGCGCGGCCCGGGGGCCGGCTCCTACCCCGGCCTCGACGTCGACCTATCCGACGCGGGCGAGCTCGCCCCGACCCTCGCCGCCGTCCTCGCCCTGGCCTCCTCCCCGTCGCGCCTGACGGGCATCGCCCACCTGCGCGGTCACGAGACCGACCGACTCGCCGCCCTCGTCGCCGAGCTCCGCCGACTCGGCGCGGGCGCCGAGGAGCTCGACGACGGCCTCGTCATCCGGCCCGCCCCGATGCGCGGCACCGCCGTCCGCACGTACGCCGACCACCGGATGGCGACATTCGCCGCGATCATCGGACTGGTCGTGCCCGGCGTCCTCGTCGAGGACATCGGGACGACCGCCAAGACCCTGCCCGGATTCGCCCGGATGTGGGGGGCCATGCTCGGCCGGGGGGATGACCGTTGATGGGGCGCGACACCGGGACCGACGACCCGCGCGTGCGCGTGCGCGCCGGGAGATCCTCGCGCCCGCGGACGAAGAACCGGCCGGACTGGTCCTCCGAGCCCCTGGGCCGGGTCGTCGGCATCGACCGGGGCCGCTACCGGGTGCTCCTCGACGACGGGACGCGTGTCCAGGCGGTTCGCGCCCGGGAGCTCGGCCGCGGATCGATCATCATGGGCGACCTCGTGCGCGTCACCGGGGACCTGAGCGGCAGGGTCGACACCCTCGCCCGCGTCGTCGCCGTCGAGGAGCGGACCCGCGTGCTGCGCCGGTCCCTGGAGGACGCCCCCGATCAGCGGGGGGAGAAGGCGATCGTCGCCAACGCCGAGGTCATGTGCATCGTCGTCGCCCTGGCCGATCCCCCGCCGCGCACCGGGATGATCGACCGGTGCCTCGTCGCCGCCTACGAAGCGGGCCTCGAGCCCGTCCTGTGCCTGACGAAGGCGGATCTGGCGGATCCAGCCGCCCTGGTCGACGCCTACCGCGATTTCGACGTCCGGGTCGTCGTCACGGGTCTGGGCGCCGACAGGGAGGCGGGTCCGGGCGGCGACTCCCCCGGCCTGGACGAGGTACGCGGCCTCCTGGCCGGCCGCTTCTCGGTCCTCGTCGGTCATTCGGGGGTCGGCAAGTCGACGCTCATCAACGCGCTCGTGCCCGGCGCGGACCGCGCGGTCGGCCGCGTCAACGAGGTGACGGGGCGGGGGCGTCACACGTCGACGTCGTCGCAGGCGTTCGAGCTGCCCGGCGGCGGCTGGATCGTCGACACGCCGGGGGTCCGGTCCTTCGGGTTGGGCCACGTCGGCGTCGACGACGTCCTCGGCGTCTTCCCGGACGTGGCCGAGGCGGCGACGTGGTGCCTGCCCCTGTGCACCCACGCGGCCGACGAGGCCAGGTGCGCCCTGGACGCCTGGCGGGCCGGGGATCCGCCCTTCGAGGCGGTCGACGAACCGGAGCGGGAGCGCCGGGGCGCGCGGGCGGCGTCGGTGCGCCGCCTCCTCGACGCGGTGGCGACGGCCGAGGCGGCCTCGAAGGCGGCGCGATGACCCCGGGTCCGAGCCGGGAGGGGCCCGCTCGGCCCTGAGCCCCGCCGAGCCGCGCCCGCGCGCACCGGATCGGGCGCCTCGGCGCGATACTGTGGGGTCATGGCCGACACCCCTTACAACGACGACCTGCGCCTCGCCCACATCCTGGCGGACCAGGCGGACCGGATCACCCTCTCGCGCTTCGGTGCCGCCGACCTCGCCGTCGAGGCGAAGCCGGACCTGACGCCCGTGACCGACGCCGATCGCGCCGCCGAGGACGCGATCCGCTCCCAGTTGTCCCACACGCGCTCGCGCGACGGCGTCCTCGGCGAGGAGCGCGGGTCGACGGGATCGTCGTCGCGCCAGTGGATCATCGACCCGATCGACGGGACGAAGAACTACGTGCGGGGCGTGCCCGTGTGGGCGACGCTCATCGCCCTCGTCGACGAGGGCGAGGTCGTCGTCGGCGTCGTCTCGGCCCCGGCCCTCAAGCGCCGCTGGTGGGCGGCCAAGGGGCAGGGCGCGTGGTCGGGGACGTCCCTGTTCACCGGCAAGAGGCTGGGGGTCTCGGCCGTCGAGCGGGTGGAGGACGCCTCTTTGTCCTACTCCTCCCTCGACGGGTGGCTCCACGCCGACCGGGGGTCGCAGTTCCTCATGATGCAGTCGCGCTTCTGGAGGACCCGGGCGTTCGGCGACTTCTGGAGCTACATGCTCGTCGCCGAGGGCGCTGTCGACGCGGCCTGCGAGCCCGAGCTCGAGCTCTACGACATGGCCGCCCTCGTCCCGATCGTCACCGAGGCCGGCGGCCGGTTCACGTCGTTGACCGGGCGGGACGGCCCGTGGGGCGGGCATGCCCTGGCGACGAACGGGCGCATCCATGACGAGGTCCTCGCCGCCCTCGACTGGCCCGAGGACTGATCCGACGCCGAGGCGGGTGTCCCTTCTGCCGCCGATGGGGCGAGCGGCGATCGCGCCGGGCCCGCCTCGTCCCGTCTCCGCCCCGCGAGCCTGAGGAGGGGCCCTCCCCTCCTCCCCTCGTCACAGCGTGCGAGAGCCCCGGCTCGCTGGTCCGGGGAGGAGCGCCGCCCCGAATGCGGTGGCTCCGATGTCGAGATCGCCGCCTCATGGGCTTGGGGAGAGGGCTGGTGGCTCCTCCGGTGAGCCCATTCAATGAGCGCCCGGGGCGCCGCAGCGCGCCCCCGATCCCCGAGGCCGTCGCCAGCGGCTCGACCACGACCGTCGCCCGGATCGACTGGCCGAGGGCCGCGGTCGTCGCGATGACGATCGGAGGGGCGACGATCCGCCGGACGCAGACGCCGGCGGGGTCGGGCACACTGGTGGCATGCGGATCCTCCATACCTCCGACTGGCACCTGGGGCGGACCCTCCACGGGGCCGACCTGGGCGACGACGTCGACGCGTTCCTCGACTGGCTCGTCGGCCTCGTCGAGGCGCGCGGCGTCGACGCGATCCTCATCAGCGGGGACCTGTACGACCGCTCCGTCCCCCCTCTCGACGCCGTCGCCCGCCTCGACTCGGCCCTCGCCCGCCTGACCCGCTTGGCCCCGGTCGTCGCGACCTCGGGCAACCACGACGGGCCGGTGCGCCTCGGCGCGCTCTCGGGGTTCCTGCGCGACGAGGTGCGGATCGTCACCGATCCGGCGTCCATCGGCTCGCCCATCGAGCTGACGGGCGCCGACGGCCTCGGCGTACTCGTCTACCCCGTCCCCTATCTGGAGCCCGACGCCGTGCGCTACCTCCTGTCGGATCTCGACCCCGTCCCCGGGTCGGACGCCCCCGCGCCCCTGGGCCGATCGCATGAGGCCGTCCTGGGGGCCGCATGCCGCAGAATCGGCGCGGATCTGGCCGAGCGCCGAGCCCACGGGGACCTGCGCCCGGCGATCGCGATGGTCCACGCGTTCCTCACCGGCGCCGCCCCGTCGGACTCCGAGCGCGACATCCAGGTCGGGGGCGTCGCCTCCGCGCCGGCGGGCCTCTTCGACCTCGACGGGGGCGCCGGCCCGGGCCTGTCCTACGTCGCCGCCGGCCACCTCCACCGCCCCCAGGACGTCCCCGGCGCCCGCGTGCCCGTGCGCTACTGCGGCTCCCCCCTCGCCTACTCGTTCTCGGAGGCGGACGCCGCCAAGTCGGTGACGCTCGTCGACGTCGGCCCCTCGGGCTGCGTCGACGTGACGGTCGAGGAGATCCCCGTCCTCCACCCGGTCCGGGTCGTCGAAGGCCCGATCGAGGCCCTCCTGGCCGAGGCCCCCGACGACGCCCCCGGGGCCTACTACTCGGTGACCGTCACCGACCCCGCGCGCCCCGAAAGGATGGTCCCCCGCATCCGCGGGGCCTACCCCCGCGCCCTCGTCGTCCAGCACCGCGGATCGGCGGCCGACCCCGATGCCGCCCGCCGGATCGTCCGCGCCCAGGACCCGGTGGCCACGACCCGGGACTTCTTCGCGGCGACCGGAGGACGCGGACTCGACGACGACGAACTGGCGGTGGTCCAGGACGCCTGGACGACGATCCGAACGGGGGCCCGCGCATGAGGCTCCACCGTCTCGACATCACCGGGATCGGTCCCTTCACCGGGCACGAGTCCATCGACTTCACGGCGTTCGACCAGTCGGGGATCTTCCTCCTGCGGGGGCCCACCGGCGCCGGCAAGTCGACGATCATCGACGCGATCACCTTCGCCCTGTACGGCGACGTCGCTCGCGGGGCCGACGCATCGAAGGACCGGCTGCGCTCGACGCGCCTGACCGACTCCTCCCCCTGCGAGGCCGCCCTCGTCTTCGAGGTCCCCCGGGGCCTGTACCGGGTGTCCCGGATCCCCGCGTTCCAGCCCGAGGGGCGCAAAACGCGGCGCCAGGCGAAGGCGACGCTCACGCGCGTCGCGGAGGATGCCTCCGACCCGTCGGGCTTCCGGACGGTCGAGGCAATCGCCTCGGGCCCCAACCAGGTCGGCCCGGCCGTCACCGACCTCGTCGGGCTCAAGCAGGATCAGTTCCTCCAGACGATCGTCCTGCCCCAGGGGAAGTTCTCCCAGTTCCTCACCGCGACGTCCTCCCAGCGCGAGGAGATCCTCCGCGACGTCTTCGGCACCCACGCGTTCGTCAGGGTCCAGGAATGGTTCGTCGACCAGGCGCGCCGCTCCGGCTCCTCCGTCGAGGAGGCTCGGCGCGCCGCCGTCGACGCCTTCCGCTCGGTGATGGACTCCCCCGTGCCGGAATCCTTCCCGGTCGACGCCGTCGAGGCCCCGGGCTCCCCGGTCGACGAGGCCCCGCGGGCAGCAGGCGCGCAGCCTCCCTCCTCCGAGTCGACGGGGGGATCCGATCCCGCGGCGGCCCGGTCCGGCGCCGAGGACCCGGACCCGACGGGAGAGGACGCCGCCCCGGCCTTGGCCGCCGTCGACTCCCGCGTCGCCCGCGTCGAAGCTCTGCGCGACGCCCACGATCGGATGCTGTCCCGTGCGGGCGAGCGGGTCGAGGTCGCGCGCGCGGCCCTCGCGCGCGACCGGGACGTCGTCGAAGCGATCGGCGAGCGCCGGCGGGCCCTGGACCGTCTCGAGCGCCTCATGGAGCGCGCTGACGACATCCGGGAGCAGCGCCGAGCCCTGGACCTGGCGGCGAGGGCCCGCTCCGCGGGCGCGGCCGTCGCGGCCCTCGACCGGGCGTCGGCGTCAGTGGGATCGGCGCGCCACGGGCTCGAACTCGCGTGCGCCGATCCGGCGCTCATCAGTGCCCTGGGACAGTCCCCCGAGGCGCCGGAGGACCCCGAGGGGGCCCGTTCTCTCGCCGACCGCGCCCGGCGCGTCGGGGCGGGCGCCGCAGCCGCCCGGACCCGCATCGAGGACCTCCTCGAGGTCGAACGGGGCCTGGAGGCCCGTGAGGACGCCCTCGACGCCCTCGACGCCCGGATCGCGAACGTCGAGTCGAGGATCACGACCCACCGCGCCCAGGTGGAGGCCCTGCCCGGTCCTCTCGACCGGGCGCGCCGCGGCTTGGAGCTCCGGCGCGCGGATGCCGCCGGCCTCGTCGGCCTGCGGGCCGACCGCGAGCGACTGGACGAGCGGATCGACGCGGCCCTCCGCGCGGATCTGCTCCGCCGGGGGCTGACCGACCGGGCCGAGGCCATCACCCTGGCGGTCGCCGAGGCCAGGGTCGCCGGAGCCGCCGCAGAGGACGCCCACGACCTGTGGCTGCGATCGACCGCCGCCGATCTCGTCGCCTCCCTGGCCGACGGGTCCCCCTGCCCGGTCTGCGGGGCGACCGAGCACCCGTCCCCGGCCGCCTCCGTCGACGCGTCGATCACCCTGGATCAGGTCCGCGCCCTCGACGAGGCCCGAGCCGCGGCCGAGGACCGGCTCCGTCGGGCGAAGGCCGAGCACCGGCGCGATATCGATCAGATCACGGCCCTCAACGAACGGGCCGGAGCCGATTCCGCCTCGCTGGCGATCGAGGCCTCCTCCCTCGACGAGAGGATCGGAGTCCTCGAAGCCGTCGCCGACTCCATCCCCGAGGTCGAGCAGACGATCCGCGACGCCGAAGCCGAGCTCGACGCCCACAGGCGCGCCCTCGCCGAGGCCGAGGCCTCGCTCGCGGGGCTGCGCGCCCAGCGGGGCTCGGACCTGCGGGGCCTCGACGCCGACCGCGCGAGGGTCGCCGCGGCCCGCGGGGACGGCGACTCCCTGGCCGCCAGCGACGCCCGGTGGGCCGGTCAGCTCGTCGCCGTGAACGCCCTGACCGGGGCCCTCGACTCCTGGGAGCGGGCCCTCGCGCAGGTCCGCGCCGAGCGGGTGGCCTGCGACGAGGCCCTCGACGAGAACGGATTCCCACCCGGCGACGAGGGCATCGCGCAGGTCCGCGCCCATACGATGCCGCAGGACCGGATCGACGCCCTGGACGAAGGGATCACCGCATTCGACGCGGAGCTGCGCGACGTCCGATCGGCCCTGGCCTCCGACCGTTTGACCGCCGTCGACGGCGTCGAGGAGCCCGACGTCGAGGCCTCGGCCGCGCGCCTGCGGGACGCGGAACGGACCAGGGACGAGGCCCAACGCGGCCTCGGCGCCCTCGACCAGTGCCTGGCCTCCCTCCTGGACGGCGCGAACCGGTTCCGGGCCCGGCGCGACGATCTCGACCGCCTGCGCTCGCAGGCCGGTCCGATCCGGCGGCTGGCGGCGATCGCCTCGGCCAGCGGCCCGGAGAACCTGCTGCAGACGCCCCTGGGCGCCTGGGTCCTCGTCTCGCGCCTCGAAGAGGTCCTGGCGGCCGCCAACCCCCGCCTGGCCGAGATCTCCTCGGGGCGCTACGAGTTGGTGCCGACGTCGGACGACGGCACCCGTTCCCACCGCTCGGGACTGGGAATCGCGGTCCTCGACCACGAGACCGACAGCGTGCGTCTGACGAAGACCCTGTCGGGCGGCGAGACCTTCTACACGTCGCTGGCGCTGGCCCTCGGTCTCGCCGACGTCGTCACGGCGGAGGCCGGCGGCATCGAGTTGCGGACGGTCTTCATCGACGAGGGCTTCGGATCCCTGGACTCGCAGACCCTCCACCTCGTCATGGGTCAGCTCCACGACCTGCGCGACTCGGGGCGCACGGTCGGCCTCATCAGCCACGTCGAGGAGATGGCCGCGCAGATCCCCGATCAGGTCCGCGTCCGTCCGCTGGCCGACGGCGGCTCGACCCTGTCCGTGCGGGCCTGAGCGCTCAGAGACCGGACCGATCGGCCCGGCCCGGACCCGCCGCGCCCGCGGCCAGGCGGGCGGCCAGCTCCTGGCGCTCCTCGATGTCGTACCACTGGAGGGCGTGATCCCACAGGGCGGCGACCGCCTCATCCGCCTCGTCCTGCTCCTGGGCCCCCAGGACCCGGCGCACCTCGCCCGCGGCCTCGTCCCCGTCGACGAGGATCGCGGCGACGTCCTCCCACCGGTAGGGGCCGACCGTCGCACGGGCCACGCCCTCGACGGCGCCGCCAAGGACCGCCGGCCCGTCGACCGCCAGGATCATCCGCACGGGGGCCTCTCCGGGGCCCCCGTCGCGCAGGAGGAGCAGGGAGGCCAGGGCCGCCTCGGTCTGGGCGTCGTCCTCGAGGACTTCGACGCCCTCGGCATCGGTCCCGGCCGCGGGAGCGGCCGCCCACCCGTCGCGTGCGGGAGGGAGCTCGGCCGACAGATCGGATTGGACGACGGGGACGTAGAGGCGCATGCGGAAAGTGTGTCACACCGGATGGCGCCGGCGCGCCGGCGCATCCCATCCGAGCCCCTCGACGAGCGCCCGGGCGATCTCCTCGACGGCGGCCGCCGCGTCGGACCCGGGGGCCGAGCGGGTGACGGGGGCCGCTTCGAGGCACGACCGGACGACCGAGGGGTCCTCCGGGACGACGCGCACCGCGCTGCCGGCCAGCAGGGGGCGCAGCGCCGCCTGGATCGCATTGAGGGGGCGGGGCCCGGCTCCGGCCGTCGACACCCTGTTGACGACGACCTTGAGGTCGACACCCGACCCGTAGTCCGACCACCACGCGCGCACGTGGCCGAGACGGTGGATCCCCACAGCGTCACCGCGCACGACGCACAGGACGTCCGTGGCGCGGCGCAGGACCGCCGCCGTCAGGTCGTCGCGCGAGCCCTGGTGCCGCAGGTCGTCGGGCACGGCGTCGAGACCGACCGCGGCGACGTCGACGACGACCCAGGGGGAGGCGGTCCGCGCGGCGTCGAGGACGTCGACGAGTCCCGCCGGCCCGGCCTCGCGCCATCGATGCGGAGTCGTCAATCCGGTGACGACGTCCAGCCCCTCCCCGGCGCTCACGGCGACGCCCCCGACGTCCCGGCCCGAGACCCCGGCCCTCGAGGCTCGACGGATCAGCGCAGACAGCCCGGAGGGGTCGACGTCGAGGCCGAGCATGTGGGCGATCGACGGATTGGACGTGTCGGCGTCGACGAGGAGGGCCCCTCCGTGACGCGACAGGGCGTCGGCCAGCGCCACGGCGATCGACGAGCGCCCGGGGGCCCCGGACGTCCCCCACACGGCGATGAGACGGCCCGGCTCCCGAGACGGCTCCTCGTCGATCGTGCCGCCCTCGTCGAACGGGTCCGTCGTCGGAGCGTCGTCGTCCTGCGGTGCGGGAAGACCCTCGTGCGCCCCCCGCTCCCGCATGGACGACGCCGGCCCGGCATCGCTCCTGACGATCGCCAGAAGCGATTCGACGACCTGGTCGGGCGCCCCTGCGGCGGCGCGCGCGTCGGCGCCGCATCGGTCGGCCCGTTCGAACGCCGTCCCCGGGACGACGAGAACCACCCGCATCCCATGGCGGTGGAGGTCCTCGACGACGCGCGGGTCGAGGTCCGGGTCGGTCGCGTCGAGGACCGCCAGATCGGCGATCCGGCTGCGGGCGGCGGCGCGGATCTCCGCGAGATCGGCGCAGCGCCGGACGACGTCGAGGCTGTCGCGGTGATCGGCGAGGGCGCGGATGACGTCGGCCTCCTCCTCGGCTCCCAGGAGGACGACGACGCCGTGGATCGCGCTCATCGGCCGCCCACCGGGACGGCCGCCAGGGCCGATGCCCCGGAGACGGCGTCGAGGACCCGCCCGATCGACCCGGCGTCGACGAGGATCTCGATGCGGGGCTGACCGCGGCCCACCGAGGAGGAGTCGTCGACGACGGCCACGAGGGCGACGTCCGCGGCGACGAGCTCCGACCCGGCCGTGCCGGCACCCCCTGCCGCGCGTCCGGGGAGGGACCACAGTTCGAGGAGGTCGCCGGCCTCGACGGATCCGGGCAGGCCGTCGGCGACGGAGACGACGAGGCGCCGCATCGAGGCGTCCGCCTCCTCGGAGACGGCGGATCGGGCGACGAGCTCCCCGGCCCCGATCGACCGGGCGGCGACCGCTCCGGGCGGCAGCGCCCCCTCGGCGACGTAGGCGTCGGAGCCGGGGCGGGCCTCGACGACAACGGTGTTCGAGGAGTCGAGGACGCTGCCCTGGGCGACCGCCCGCGTCGTCATGTACAGGGCGTCCCCCGACCGGGCGTCTGCGACGAGCCACGTGCACAGCCCGATCGAGACGGCCACGAGGAGCAGGCCCCCGACCAGGCGGGGATCCCTCCACACGGGGGTCGACGCGGGGATTCTCAAGGGCCGTGGTCTGCGTTTCACGGGGTCCATGATGCACGGATCGATCCGGGAGCGGAGCGCTATCCACAATCGGATCCGAATGCCACTCGTCACCGCCCGGCCCGACCGCGCGCGCCGAGCGGCACGATCCACAGCCGACGGCACGATCCGACGGGAACCCGGGACAAGTGAGATGATAGGGGCATGGCTCCTCGATTCCTCACCCTGGCCGACGTCGCCGAGACCCTCAACCTGACGATGTCGGCGACCCGCTCGCTCGTGTCCTCCGGCGAGCTGCCGGCGATCCAGGTCGGCGGCAAGCGCGTGTGGCGGGTGGAGGAATCCGTTCTCGAGCAGTACATCCAGGATCAGTACGCCGCGGCCCGCCGGCGCCAGGCCGAGGCCGTCAACGGCCTATGACCCCCACCGGTCCCGTACGACGCCGATGCACCGCACCCCCGACAGCGTCAGCCCGATGAGGGTCCGCGCATCCCGATCGCGGCTGTCGAGGGAGCCGGCGTCGACGGACGCCTCGATCTCCAGGTGGTCGGCGTAGACCGCTGAGATCACCCCGCAATGGCGCCCGGCGTCGTGGTCGACGACCACGGGGCTGCGCCTGTCGGCGAGGGCGCGCAGGACGTGCCCGATCCCCAGCCGCCTGGCGATCACCCCCTCCCCGGGAGCCGCCGTCGCCAGCGGCCATACCGCCGAGACCGCCGAGACCGGGATCAGGCGGTCCCCCGCGTCCTCGCGGATGAGGACCCAGGAGTCCGCGGCGTCGAGGACTCGGCCTCTGACGCTCCGGCCCCCGCGGACGACGACCGTCAGCGGCCCACCCCGACCTCCCCGGATGCGCGAGCCGAGATCGACCGAGGCCCTCTCGGCGTCCGCGAGCTCGCCGACAAGCCCATCCATCTCCTCGCGCCGCCCGGCGTCGAAGCGGGAGGCGAGGTCGGCGAGGAACAGGTCCATGTCCATACGCCCCACTGTCGCATAAACAGGAACGAACCGCACCTACTTGACATCTTCAAAAAAGTATTATCAGACTTCATCCACTACGAACCGATACGATCAGAGCGAATGGAGTCGCCATGAGCACCCCCGTCACCGCATCCTTCGACGCGCCCCGCCTCGAAGCGGCCCTCTGGCTCATCGGAGCCCCCGCCCTCATCCCCCTCGTCGCCTTCGTCATCGGGACGGCCCCACTGATCTCCCCCGCCCGGCCCCAGATCGCCCTGGCCTGCCTCGTCGCCTCGGCGGTCGGGGCGCTCCTGACGTGGAACCTCCTGTGGTCCCTCGTCGCCAGGATCTGCCTGCTCCCCAGGATCCCGGCCGCCGCCTCGTCCGCCATCGCCCGCCTCGTCCTCGCCTGCGGCACGAGCGGCGCCCGCCGAGTCGTCCTGCGATCCTCCGCGGGGGCAATGGCCGGCCTGGGACTGATGGGCGCCGGCGTGACGGGGGCATGGTCCGCCCCCGCCGACTCCCCGCAGCCCCCGTCCGTCGCCCGGGTCGACGCGATCCCGGGCGCGCTCGCGCCCCACGCGCACGGCGCGCCGGACCTCGGCCTCGGCTCCCCCTTCGAACGCGAGCCGGAGGAGGCCCCGTCACGACCGCCCCGCAGCGGCGAGGAGGCGGAGGAGGCGTCCGCGCCAACGGTCCTCGTCCGCCCCGGGGACACGCTGTGGTCCCTCTGCGCCGACCTCCTGCCCGCAGGGGCCTCCGACGAGCGCATCGCCGGCGCCTGGCCGATCCTCCACCGCGCCAACGCCGAGACCATCGGCGCCGACCCGTCGCTCATCCACCCCGGCACGACCCTCGTCGTCCCCCAGGAGCTCCGATGACCGCCCTCCTCGCCCCAGCAGTCCCCCGTCACGCGCCCCGCAGCGGGCACCACCGCCCGCCCGCGCGCGAACGACGGTGCCTGCGCTGGGACCTCGACACCGACGCCAGCATCAAAACCGTCTCGAAGACGCGCACCTGGCTCGCCTCCGCCGCCCCCCAGTCGGTCGTTCCCACCCTGCCCGAACCGGGGCCCTGGGCCGCGGCGATGGCGCGGGCGATCGTCGAGGCCGTCCTCGGCATGCGCCCCACCTCCCAATTGCAACGATGGCTCGTCCCCCCGCTGCTGACGGTCGTCTCCCGCCTGCGGGTCCCCCGCGACCCGGCGGCTCCTCGGCGCTCGTGCCGTCCCACCGCCTGGCGGAGCTGCGAGATCCGCCCCGGCGTCGTCGAGGCCGCGGTCGTCGTCAGCGCCCCCGACGGCCCCCATGTCGTCGCCCTGCGGATGGAGAAGAGCCGAGGGCGGTGGATCACCACCGCCCTCGAACTGACCTAGGAGGATCTCAGCGCCTGCGCTTCTTCGCCTGAGCCCTGCGCTGCGCGCGATTGCCCGACGAGGATGCCTGGGCCCCCTCGGACTCGCCCGACGAGTAGTTCACACGCGTCGCCACCTTCTCCTGCCCGACCGTTCCCATGACGGACCGCGCGCGGGCGACGCTCTGGCGGGCGGCGGCCTTGGCCTCGGCGGCGGCCTGCGCATTCGCGACCTCCTCGACGCTCGGCCCGCCCGCGTCGGACTCGGGCGCCCCCGAGGGCGCCGGGGCAGGCGACTGCTCGGCCTGGGCGAGCGCCTGCTCGTAGGCTCGCTCGAACTGCTTGGCGTAGGAGAACACCTGCTGGACGGACTCCTCGCGGATGCGCTCCATCATCGCCTGGAACATCTGGGCGCCCTCGTCCTTGTACTCGACGAGCGGGTCGCGCTGGCCCATCGCCCGCAGGCCGATGCCCTCCTTGAGGTAATCCATCTCGTAGAGGTGCTCGCGCCACAGGCGGTCGACCGTCGAGATGACGACGCGGCGCTCGAGGGTGCGCATCGGCTCCTCGCCGAGCTGGCTCAGGGCCAGCGGATTGGCGTTCAGGCGCTCCTCGGTGTCGGCGTAGACGGAGTGGATGTCGCCGATGAGCTCGGTGAGCAGGTCGTCGCGCACGAGGGAGGACAGCCCACCGTGCTCGGCCGCCACCTCGTCGGCCGTCACCGACGGCGGGTAGTAGCCGCGCAGCGTGTCCCACAGGACGTCGAGATCCCACTCCCGGGCGCTCAGACCCGCGGTCTTCTCGTCGATGATGCCGGTGACGAGGGACGTCATGAAGACCCTCATCTGCGACTCGAGGTCCTCCCCCTCCAGGACGCGGCGGCGCTCGTCGTAGATCAGCTCGCGCTGGCCGGTCATGACGTCGTCGTACTTGAGGACGTTCTTGCGGACCTCGAAGTTGCGCCCCTCGACCTGGTGCTGGGCGGAGGCGATGGACCTGGAGACCATCTTGTTCTCCAGCGGCAGGTCCTCCGGGTAGGCGCCCGACGCCATGATGCGCTGGGCCATGCCGGAGTTGAACAGGCGCATGAGGTCGTCTTCCATCGACAGGTAGAAGCGGGACTCGCCCGGGTCGCCCTGGCGCCCCGAGCGGCCCCGGAGCTGGTTGTCGATGCGGCGGGACTCGTGTCGCTCGGACCCCAGGACGTACAGGCCCCCGAGTTCGCGGACCTCCTCGCGCTCGGCGGCGACGGCCGCGTCGGCCTCCTCCAGGGCTTTCGGCCACGCGGCGCGATACTCCTCCGGGTTCTCCTTCGGGTCGAGCCCCTGGGAGGCGAGGGTGGCCTGGGCGATGAACTCGGAGTTGCCGCCGAGCATGATGTCGGTGCCGCGCCCGGCCATGTTCGTGGCGACGGTGACGGCGCCCTTGCGGCCCGCCATGGCGACGACCGCGGCCTCGCGGGCGTGCTGCTTGGCGTTGAGGACCTGGTGGGGGATGCGGCGCTCCTTGAGCATCCGGCTGAGCAGCTCGGACTTCTCCACGGAGGCCGTGCCGACGAGGACGGGCTGGCCCGCGGCGTGGCGCTCGGCGATGTCGTCGACGATGGCCCGGAGCTTGCCGGCCTCGGTCGGGTAGACGAGGTCGGGCTGGTCCTTGCGGATCATCGGGCGGTTCGTCGGGATGGGGATGACGCCGATCTTGTAGGTGGAGGCGAATTCGGCGGCCTCGGTCTCGGCGGTGCCGGTCATGCCCGAGCGCGACCCCTCCGGGTAGAGGCGGAAGTAGTTCTGGAGGGTGATCGTCGCGAGCGTCTGGTTCTCGGCCTTGATCTCGACGCCCTCCTTGGCCTCGATGGCCTGGTGCATGCCATCGTTGTAGCGGCGCCCGGGCAGGACTCGACCGGTGTGCTCGTCGACGATGAGGACCTCGCCGGCGTCGACGATGTAGTCCTTGTCGCGGTGGAAGAGCTCCTTGGCCTTGATCGAGTTGTTGAGGAAGCCGATGAGGGGGGTGTTCGCCGCCTCGTAGAGGTTCTCGACGCCGAGCTGGTCCTCGACCTTGTCGATGCCGTCCTCGAGGACGCCGACGGTCTTCTTCTTCTCGTCGACCTCGTAGTCGACGTCGCGCTGGAGGAGCCGGGCGATCCGGGCGAACTCGGTGTACCAGCGGTTGATGTCCCCCGAGGCGGGGCCGGAGATGATCAGGGGGGTGCGGGCCTCGTCGATGAGGATCGAGTCGACCTCGTCGACGATGACGAAGTTGTGGCCGCGCTGGACCATGTCCTCGACGCGCTGGGCCATGTTGTCGCGCAGGTAGTCGAAGCCGAACTCGTTGTTCGTCCCGTAGGTGATGTCGGCGGCGTACTGGAGGCGCCGTTCGGCCGGGGTCTGGCCGACGAGGACGCAGCCGCACGTCAGGCCGAGGAAGCTGTAGACGCGCGCCATGATGTCGGACTGGTACTTGGCGAGGTAGTCGTTGACGGTGACGACGTGGACGCCGTCGCCGGTCAGGGCCCGCAGGTAGGAGGGCATGGTGGCGACGAGGGTCTTGCCCTCGCCGGTCTTCATCTCGGCGATGTTGCCCAGGTGCAGGGCGGCGCCGCCCATGACCTGGACGTGGAAGGGTCGCATGTGGAGGATGCGCCACGAGGCCTCGCGAACGGTGGCGAAGGCCTCGACCATGAGGTCGTCCAGGGTTTCCCCCTCGGCCAGTCGCGCCTTGAACTCGGCGGTCTTGGCCTGGAGCTCCTCGTCGGTGAGCGCTTCGAAGTCCTCTTGGAGCGCGTCGACCTGGGAGGCGATCTTGTCGAGCTTCTTGAGCGTGCGGCCCTCGCCGGCACGCAGGATCTTGTCGAACAGTGACACGGGCGCTCCTGACGTCATGGCCGGGGGGATCCCCGGGTGCGCTGAGGCGCACCCGCACAGTCTACGAATTTCCTCGCCGAGTCTCGACCCCGGGGCCGTTCGCCCATCGCATACGGCTCCCGGTCGCGCCGCCCCCGATGCCGCATCGGGCGGTTGCGGGGCTCGCCGCCTCGTCGACGGGCGGCGCCCCGGATCCGCGCGGGATCCGGGGCGCCGACGGGCCGCAGGGCGCGGGTCAGACCCGGGTCGTCGTGTTGAGGCGCAGGACGCCGTAGGTCCAGCCGTGGCGGTGGTAGACGACGCACGGCTGGTGGGTCTCCTTGTCGACGAAGAGGAAGAACGGGTGGCCGACCATCTCCATCTGGTCGAGGGCCTCGTCGACGGTCATCGGCTGGGCCTCGTGGACCTTCTGGCGCACGATGATCGGGGAGTCCCCGAGCTGCTCCTCGCGGGCCTCGCCGACTTTGAGGTCCTCGGCCGAGCGCAGGGGCGGGGCCTCCTCCTCGGCGGCCTCGGGGGCGGCGTCGACCTGCTCGACGATCTCGAGGTCGTCGAGGTCGCGGGGGTAGCGGCGGCGGTGGTCCTTGGCACGGTCGTGCATGCGGCGCAGACGTTCGAAGAGCTTGCCGGCGGCGATGTCGACCGCGGCGTAGCGGTCGGCGGACTCGGCTTCGGCCCGGATGATCGGCCCCTTGCCGTAGACGGTGATCTCGATGCGCTCGGCGGTGTCGGCCTGACGGGGGTTGCGCTCATGGGTCAGTTCCACGTCGACGCGTTGGGCGCGGGGGTAGAACTGAGTGATCTTCGCGGTCTTCTCTTCGACGTATTCGCGGAAATTCGGGTGAATCTCGGCGTTGCGTGCGACGACGGTGATGTCCATGGTGTTCCTCCAAGGATGTCGGCGGGGCTGGCCCGCGGTAGTGGTCGTCCGGCGCCTCATCGCCCCGGACCGTGCTCTGGGCTATCACCTCCTGCCGAGCGGGCGTCCGGATCGGTCGTGACCCGCGTCCCGTCTTGTGTGACCCATAGCATAGTCGAGATCGGCCTGGTCGGCAGGGGTTCCGAACGGGGCCCGGCCTCGGGCGCCGGAGGCGTCCCCGTGTCCGCGGAGGCCTGCGGATCGCCGATCGTGCCCGGCGGCCGCGTCCTCCCGGGGCCGCCGTTCGCCGTCGTGCGCGTGCGCCCCGCCGGGCGAGCGGCTCTAGGCCCGGGCCATCGCGGCCATCGATACGGCGGCGGGCATGAGGCGGATCATCTCCCGGGCGGTGGCGCCGGTGGTGACGACGTCGTCGACGAGGACGACGGGGACGCCGGCCGGAGGGACGACGAGCGCCGCCATCGCGCCCTCGCGGCCTCCCCTGCGGTCCGCCGAGCCGCGTCCGGACTGGGAGCGAGCCCCGGGGCGCAGGACGAGGGCGTCGACGACCCTCACCCGCGCGGGGCCGAAAGACCGCGGCCCTCCCGCCGCATCGGCCAGTGCCCGGCCCACGGCCCGAGCCAGCCGGGGGACGACGGGTCGTCCGAGCAGGCGGCGCGCCCAGCTCGACGGCGCGGGCACCACCCAGACCTCCGGCGCCCCGTCCGCCGCCCCCGATTCGCGCAGGCCGTCGGCCACGGCGGCGCCGAGCGCCCCGCCGGCCCGGTCGAGGACGGGCCCGGGGTCGAAGCGCTCGGCGTGCTTCACGGCCAGGACGATGCCGCGCAGCGCCCCGTCGTAGGGGCCCAGGGCCACGAGCGGCACCCCGTCGACGTCCCCGGCTCCGACGGCCCGGCCGCACGCCCCGATGCACTGCGGGCACAGCCTCTGGTCCCACGCGCCGCAGCCGGCGCACTGCACCGGCCACAGGGCGTCCGCGAGCGCGGTCAGCGCGCCACCACTCATGGGGCGAGTGTGCGCGGGGCCGCCCCGCGTCCGCCATCCGCCGACGGACTCCTGTGGACCGGGCTCCTGAGAGTTCCCGGGGCGCGGTCCGCCCGGCGCCTCCTCCGGGCCGGCGCCGCCGGGGTCCTCGCGGCGCTCAGCCGGCGTGGCGCACGGCCCTCACGGCGGGGGCGAGGACCTGCCACAGGGCGCCCGATCGGCAGGCGCCGCGCCCCTCGGAGGTCGTCATGCACGGGGCTCCGGGGCCCGCGCCCGCGCTCAACGACACGGCCTCCGAGGGCAGGGGGGACGACGACGCGAGCCCGCCCAGGTCGATCGACGTGATCGTCTGCTCGGCCTGCTCGCCGACCCGACGGGAGGCGACGACGATGACGTCCCCGCCGGCCCACGACGCGTCGATCGTCGTGCCGAGCGGCGGGGCCGCCTCCTCCATCGAGGTCAGGGCGACCGGCCTGCCGGAGGCGTCCCGCTCGACGGTGGCGACGAGCAGCGCCGACTGATCTGCTCCGCCGGTGACGACGAGGGCGCGCGCCCCATCCGGGGAGATGCGCACCAGCCGGGGGTCGACGCCGCCCTCGGAGGGGACCGGGAGCGGCTCGGACTCGGGCGAGGCGGCGACGATGCCGGACTCCCCGACGGCCCACACCCATCCGAATCGATCGATGGAGGCCGCCGAGGAGGCGGGGATCCCGGGGACCTCGCGGACGGCGTCGGGCCCGTCGGCGATGCGGGTGATGACGAGGGTGTCGTCCTCGTTCCACGCGACGAGGTCGCGGCCGACGGGGGACAGGGCCGGCGAGGTCGCGGTCGGCGGAGGCGGGGTGTCGATCGGCAGGGGGGAGACGGCGGCGCCGGAGAGGACGCCGATCCCGTCATCGGTGAGGACGACGCGGGCGTCGAGGTCGTAGGCGGGGGGCTCGGGAAGGTCCTCGGTGCTGATCTGCTCGCCGCCGACCCGCAGGTCGACGGAGGTCACGGACGGGGCCTGGGTGAGGGTCTCGGCGATCTGCCAGGCGAGGAGCCGGCGCGAGGGCTCGTCGGCGGGGGCGGAGGCGTTGAGGACGACGCGCGCGGTGCGGTCGACGGTCTCGACTCCCTGGGAGGGGATCGTCGCCCCCCCGGGGATCGCGTTGACCACTCCCCCATCGAGGGCCTCGCGGGGCCCGTCGACGAGCCCGGCGAGGAGGTGGCCGGCGAGTCGGCGCGCGGGGTACCACCGGGGGTCGGCGACGAGGGCGTCGCCGGTGGTCGCGGGGAACCACAGGTTCGCCAGCTCGTAGGTCGACGTGAAGGAGGCCCGCGGGATGAGCAGTCCGTCCGGGGGCGCGTCGATCCTCCATTCGCCGCCCTCCCTGACGAGGTCGAAGGCCTGGTCGACCGACGAGCGCGGCGCGAGCGACATGACGCCGCGGGCGTCGACGCTGGCCAGGGCGGGGACGGTGACGGACACCGACGAGGAGTCCGGCGAGGGGACCCCGGTCTCGGCGATCCTCGGCGAGGAGTCGGCGTCGTAGACGACGATCTGCTCCTGGGGGTCCCAGGTCTGCGCCGAGGCGGCGGTGAGGAAGAGGCGGGCGGTCGCGAAGTCGTCGGTGGCGCCGGCCGCGCAGGCCAGGAGGAAGTCGCGCACGAGGGTCGTCGCGTCCGCTCCGGCGGCGGGGCCGTCCGCGGACAGCTGGATGGGGGCCGCGTCGGGGACGGACACGTCGAAGGGCTGGGGGGCCGAGGCCTGGGGCAGGGCGGTGCACCCGGCGAGGAGGAGGGCAACGCCGGCCAGGGCGGCGACGAGGCGGACGCTCCGGCGCATCAGTCCTCCTCCCACAGGCCCAGGGGCTGTTCCTCGATGGGGGCCCCGGCGACGCGCGGCAGCGTCATGAGGAAGGAGGCCCCCCGGCCGGGCTCCCCCCTGACGGCGAGGGTCCCCCCGTGGAGGGCGACGTCCTCGGTGGCGATGGCCAGTCCGAGCCCGGTGCCGCCGGTGGTCCTCACCCGGGAGGTGTCGGCGCGGTAGAAGCGGTCGAAGACGCGGGCGGCGACCTCGGGGGTCATGCCGACCCCGTGGTCGCGCACGCGCACGGCGACGGAGGTCGGGCCGACTCCCAGGTCGATGTCGACGGGCGTGGAGTCGGCGTGCTCGACGGCGTTGACGAGGAGGTTGCGCAGGACCCGTTCGATGCGCCTGGCGTCGATCTCGGCGGCGCAGCGCTCGCGAGGGGCGCGGACGCGCACGGGGACCCGGTTGCGCTCGGCGAGGTCGACGTGGGCGTCGACGACCTTGGCGACGAGGGGCCGCAGGTCGGTGACCTCCGGGTCGAGGAGGGCCGAGCGGGCGTCGTAGCGGGAGATCTCCAGGAGGTCGGCGAGCATGGACTCCATGCGCTCGGTCTGCTCGTGGAGGAGCTCGGCCGAGCGCTTGGCGCCGCCGTCGAGGCTGTCGCGGTTGTCCCAGATCACCGAGTCGGCCATGCGGATCGTCGTCAGGGGGGTGCGCAGTTCGTGGGAGACGTCGGAGACGAAGCGCTGCTGGAGCTGGGAGAGCTCGTCGTACTCGTTGATCTTCGACTGAAGGGAGGCGGCCATGTCGTTGAAGGCGCGCGACAGGTGGGCCATCTCGTCGGACCCGTCGGCGGGGACCCGGGCGGACAGATCGCCTGCGGAGATCTCCTGGGCGGCGGACGCGGTCCGGCGGACGGGGGCGAGGAGCCGGAAGAGCATCCAGGAGACCCCGACGGGCAGCCCGATGGCGACGGGGATCGCGGCGATCGCGAGGACGGAGAGGATCGTGTCGACCTGGGACTGGTCGGAGGCCAGCGAGTAGACGATGTAGAGCTCGTGGGCGCCGGCCCTGGGGAGGCGGACCTGCATGCCGACGAGGATCCCCGGCTCGGTCGCCGACGAGCCCGCGGACGCGGGGATGGCGATGGACTGCCATTGGGCGCCGCCCGATCCGACGACGGCTCGGCGCATCTCGTCGGAGACGACCCCGTCCATCGCCTGGTCGACGATCTGGTTGATCCGCAGGCTGGCGGTGGGGTCCTGCGAGCGCAGGAGGACGACGGAGACGGCGCCGGCGCCGGCGGCGGACGAGCGGATCGACGAGACGGTCTGCCGGGCAGCCTCCTGCACCTGGTCGGTCGTCGTCGCGGTCGATTGGTCGAAGAGGGACTGGGCGGCGGAGAAGCGCACGGACGCGTCGTCGAGGATCTGCTCGCGCCGGGACTCGAAGACCGAGGAGCGCAGGAGGGAGGAGGAGAGGAGGGCGAAGACGGTGCCGAGGACGACGAGGACGAGGCCGACGAGGATCGCGGCCCTCACCGACAGCGAGGACCGGACGGCCCGAGCCGGGCGGGAGGAGGCGGCGGACCGCCACAGCCTGCTCGACGCGATCCGATCGCGCAGGCGGTCGAGGGGGCCCGGGGGGGAGTCAGGACGCGGTTCCGGCACGGTAGCCGACTCCGCGGACGGTGACGACGAGCTCGGGCTTCTCCGGGTCGTGCTCGATCTTCGAGCGCAGCCGCTGGACGTGGACGTTGACGAGGCGCGTGTCGGCGGCGTGCCGGTAGCCCCACACTTTCTCCAGGAGCTCCTCGCGGCTGAACACCTTCCACGGGGCGCGCCCCAGGGCGACGAGGAGGTCGAACTCGAGGGGGGTCAGGGGGATGGGTGTGCCTTCCCGGCTGACGACGTGCCCGGGGACGTCGATGACGAGGTCGCCGAGCGCGATCCGCTCCTCGCCGGAGTCCTCGCGCCCGCGCAGCCGGGCGCGGACGCGGGCGACGAGCTCCTTGGGCTTGAACGGCTTGGGGACGTAGTCGTCGGCGCCGGCCTCGAGCCCGGCGACGACGTCGCTGGTGTCCGATCGGGCGGTGAGCATGACGACGGGCACGTCGGACTCGCGCCGGATCCGGCGGCACACCTCGATCCCGTCGAGTCCGGGCAGCATGAGGTCGAGGAGGACGAGGTCGGGCGCCAGGGAGCGGAACTCCTCAACCGCGTGGGCCCCATCGGAGCAGGTCGAGACCGCGTACCCCTCGGTCTCCAGGACGATCCCGATCATCTCTGCCAGGGCGACGTCGTCGTCGACGACGAGGATGCGCGCATTCATGTCACGATCGTGTCACGAGTCGGCCCCGGATGCACACGACTCGCGCGGCCCGGTGGATCCACACGCCCGTCGGGGGCTCGTCGACGGCCCCCGAACATGGCACGATGGGGGCGCTCGCCGTTTGAGGAGGACCGATGACCAACCCGATGGGGCCCAGTTCCCCGGATCAGCAGCCCGACCAGTGGGCGCCCCCCGGCGCCCCGACCGCGCCCCCCTCCCCCGTGGGCCCCGCGACCCCGCCTCCCCCGACTCCCGCGGGCCCCGGAGCCCCCCAGGCCCCGACCTCGTGGAGCGCCCCGGACCAGCCCGGGTGGACGACTCCCCCGCGTCCCGACGCGGTCGGCGGCGGACCCGCCCCGCGGGCCCCGCAGCCGGCCCCCGGGATCCCCGATCCGCGTGGATACGCGCCTCAGCCGGGCATCATCCCTCTGCGTCCTCTGGGCCTCGGCGAGCTCTTCGAGGGGACCTTCCGAGCGGTCCGCTCGAACCCCACGGTCCTCTTCGGCTTCTCCGTCGCCGTCATGGCGGTCGTCGCGGTCATCTCCGGGGTCGGCATGTTCCTCAGCTCCGACGCGCTCCTGATCGGCGGACTCGACGATCCGCAGGCCTCGATCGACGACGAACTGACCGCCGTCTCCTCCCAGATCGCCGGCCTGCTGACGACGTCGCTGCTGTCGTCCGCCGGGTCCTTCTTCGCCACCCTCCTGCTGTCGGGGGTCCTGTCCATCGCGGTCGCCGACGCCGTGCTCGGCCTCAAGCCGACGCTGGCCGAGGCGTGGTCGCGCTTCACGCCCCGGTTCCTCCCGCTGATCGGCGCGACGATCCTCGTCTCCCTGATCGGGACGATCGCCGTGCTCGTCGTCGGCGCGGTCCTCGTCGGCGTCGGGTTCCTCATCGCCAGCCAAATCATCGGCCTATCCGACGGCGGGGGCGGCATCGTCCTCGTCATCCTCATGGTCATCGTCTTCGTCGTCCTGGCGGTGGCCCCCTCCCTCTACCTCCAGATCCGCTTCCTCTACACGCCGATCACCGTCGTCCTGGAGGAGGCGGGCCCCGTCGAGGCCCTCAAGCGGTCGTGGGCGCTGACGCGCGGGGCCTTCTGGCGCACCGCCGGGCGCCTCCTCCTCATCATCGCCCTGACCGGGGCCGCCTCGGGCATCCTGTCGACGGGCACAGGCGTCATCACCGGGGTCGCCGCCGTCGCCCTGCCCCCCACGGTGTTCCTCCCCCTGTCGATGTCCCTGACGTTCCTCCTGACCTCCGTCATCATGCCGATCACCACCGCCTACCAGGTGCTGATGTACCTCGATCAGCGGTTCCTGTCGGAGAACCTCGCCCCCGCCCTGGCAGCGGCCGCCCAGGCGCGCCCATGACCCCGGCCGGCGCGCCCCTGACCCCCGACGACGACCAGGCCCGGTCCTGGCTGTCGGACGAGCTCGCGCGCCCGGAGTACTCCGAGGAGCTCAGCCCCCTGACCCGGGCGATCCGCCGCGTCCTCCAATACCTCGCCGACGTCCTCAGCGGCTCCGGCGACTGGAGGCCCCCCCTGGAGGTCGTCGTCCTCGCCCTCCTCGCCATCGCCCTCGTCGTCATCGTCGTCATCGTCGTGCGCAACCCGATCCGCGCGCGCAGGCGGGCCGCCGGCGCCGTCTTCGACGCCGAGACGACGGGCATCGTCGAGGCCCTCGGCGCCCTCGACTCCGCGCGCGAGGGGGCCCGGTGGGACGAGGCCTTCGTCTGGTCCTACCGGGTCCTCGTCCTGCGGCTCGCCGATGCGGGCCTCGTCCACGACGGCCCCGGCCTGACCGCCCACGAGGCCTCCGCCCACGCGGGCGCGCGCCTCCCGGGCCTGGCGGCCCCCCTGACCCGCGAAGCCGACGCCTTCGACGCGATCCGCTACGGCGACGCCGGGGCCTCCCCCGCCGACGTCGACCGGCTCTCCCGCCTGTCCGACGAGGTCATGACCGCCCTGGGGGCCCGCTCATGAGGGCCGCCGACGTCTCCATCGTCACGCCCACGGCGCGCACGCTCCTGGGGCGCGCCCGAGCGGGCCTGGCCATCGCCGCGATCGTCGTCGCCGCCTCGTTGGCGCTCCTCGTCCTCCCGCAGGCCTCCTACGACGACCGGGTCCTCGGGGCCGACAACAGGGGGCCCGAGGGCAGCAGGGCGCTCGTCAGCGTCCTCGAGGACCACGGCGTCGACGTCGAGGTCCTCGACGACGCCGCCGCCGTCGTCGATCGCGCCGACGAGGCGACGACCGTCGTCGTCGCCTTCCCGTCGCGCATGAGCCTGGAGATCGCCGACGCCATCGCCGGCCTCGACTCCCCGGTCGTCTACATCGGCACCGAGCAGCTCTACGGCGACGCGATCCCCGGGCTGCGCGCCGACATACTGTTCGACGAAGAGTCCGGGGCCCCCGTCGGCGCCTCGTGCGACGCGCCCGCGGCCCGGGCCGCCCGCACCCTGCCGGCCTCGACCTACGGGGTCGGGCCCGATGCGCGCGGCCTCGTCGACTCCCACTGGGACCTGTGCTTCCCGCAGGGGACCGACGTCGACGGGCTGGCGATGTACGGCTACGCCCAGAGCACCGGCGCCGGCCCGTCGCGCGCGGTCATCGCCGATTCGGCGATCGTGCGCAACCGGAGCATCCTCGACGAGGGATCGGCCGCCCTGGCTCTCCACGCCATCGGCGGCACCGACCGGGTGATCTGGTACGTCGCCGACTTCTCCGACTCCCTGTCGGAGGCCGCCGACGTCGACGCCCCCTGGACGATCCCCCTCCTCGTCCTCGGCTCGGCCGGGCTGATCCTCATCGGCGCCGCGCGCGGGCGCCGGCTCGGCAGGCTCGTCCCCGAGGAGCTGCCCGCCCACGTGCCGGCCGCCGAGACCCTCATCGGCAAGGCGCGCCTCCTGCGCCGGGCGAAGGCCCGCGGCCGCGCCGCCGACTCCCTGCGCGCCTCCTGCGCCGAACGACTGGCGCGCAGTCTGGGCGTCGCCCCCTCCGCCGACGCCAACGCCCTCGCCGGCGCCCTCGCCCGCGCCGGCGTCGAGCCCTCCCGCGCCCACGCCCTACTGTGGGGGCCCGCGCCCACGACCGATCGCGACCTCGTCGCCCTGATCCACGACCTCGACGACCTCGAGAAGGAGATCCGCCATGACTGAACCGACCCACGGCACGGGCCGCGCCCTGACCGACGACGAGCTCGCCACGCGCCAGAGCCTCATCGACGTGCGCGCCGAGATCGGCAAAGCCGTCGTCGGCCAGGACGGGGCCGTCACCGGCCTCATCATCGCGCTCGTCGCCGACGGCCACGCCCTCCTCGAAGGCGTCCCCGGCGTCGCCAAGACCCTCCTCGTGCGCACCCTCGCCACCGCCCTCGACATCGGGACGAACCGCATCCAGTTCACCCCCGACCTCATGCCCGCCGACATCACGGGATCCCTCGTGTGGGACGCGGGCTCGTCCTCCTTCGACTTCCGCCCCGGCCCGGTGTTCACCAACCTCGTCCTCGCCGACGAGATCAACCGCACGCCCCCCAAGACCCAGTCGGCCCTCCTGGAGGCGATGGAGGAGCACCAGGTGAGCGTCGACGGGCAGACGCACCGGCTCGCCGACCCCTTCATGGTCGTCGCGACCCAGAACCCCGTCGAGTACGAGGGCACCTACCCCCTGCCCGAGGCCCAGCTCGACCGGTTCCTCCTCAAGCTCGAGCTCCCCCTCCCCTCGCGCGAGGCCGAACTCGAGGTCGTCGCACGCCACCAGGGCGGGTTCGATCCAATGTCCCTGGGTGAGGCCGGGGTACGCGCCGTCGCCGGGCCCGAGCAGATCCTCGCGGCCCGGAGCGCCGCCCGCGCCGTCGAGGCCTCCCCCGCCGTCCTCTCCTACCTCGTCGACCTCGTGCGGGAGACCCGCTCCTCCCCGTCCGTCCGGCTCGGCGTCTCCCCGCGAGGAGCGACCGCGCTCCTGCGGGCCTCGCGCGTATGGGCGTTCCTCCAGGGGCGCGGCTTCGTCACCCCCGACGACGTCAAGGCGATGGCGCCCTCGACCCTCGCCCACCGACTGAGCCTGACCGCCGAGGCAGATCTCGAGGGCGTCACCGCGCGCGCCGTCGTCGAGGGGATCCTCGCCCGGGTCCCGGTGCCGCGCTGATGAGCATCTCGTGGCGCGTCGGCGCCCTCGCCCTGCTCGGAGCCCCCCTCGTCGTCGCCTTCCCCCACGTGAGGACCGCGTGGGCCTGGCTCGTGCTCGTCGCCGCCGTCTGCGCGCTCGACCTCGTCCTCGCGCCGAGCCCGCGCGGCCTGGGCGTGCGGCGCGAGGCCACCGGCCCGATCCGCGCCGACGAGACGGCCGAGTCCGTCCTCGTCGTGACGAACCCCCATCGGCGCGGCGTCCTCGTCGACGCCCGAGACGCCTGGCCCCCCTCCCTGCACCCCGAGCCCGGTCGGCACCGCCTGAGGATCGGCGCCGGGGGGAGCGCCCGCGCCGTCACCCTCCTGCGGCCCGAGCGCCGAGGGGTCCGCAGGGCCGACCACGTGACGCTGCGCGCGTGGGGGCCGCTGCGCCTGGCCGCCCGCCAGGTCTCCCTCGACGCCCCCCTGTCCCTCGCGGTCCTGCCGGCGTTCCGGGCGAGGCGCCTCCTCGCCTCCCGACTGGCCCGGCTCCACGAGCTCGAGGGGGCGTCGGCGACCGTCATGCGCGGGCCCGGCACCGAGTTCGACTCCCTGCGCGAGTACGTGCGCGGCGACGACCCGCGCGACATCGACTGGCGGGCGTCCGCCCGCTCCGACGGCCTCGTCGTGCGCACCTGGCGCCCCGAGCGCGACCGCCACGTCGTCATCGTCCTGGACTCGGGCCGCTGCGGAGCGGCGCTCCTGGGGGCTGGCGCCGACGACGGCGACGCCGACCGCATCGACCTGGGGGTCGCCCCCCGCCTGGACGCGGGGATCGAGGCGGGGCTGCTCCTAGGGGCCCTGGCGGATCGGGCCGGGGACCGCGTCCACCTCCTCGTCCTCGACCGCCGGGTCCGCGCCCGCGTGTCGGGCGCGCGCGGACCCGGGTTCCTCCAGGCGGCGGCCGACGCCCTCGTCGACATCTCCCCCGCCCTGGCCCCCCTCGACTGGAGCCTCGTCGTCGCCGAGGTGTCGCGCACGGTCCGCCACCGCGCCCTCGTCGTCCTCGCCACGGAAGTGCCCCCCGCGGGGGCCGACCCCGACTTCCTCGACGCCGTCGCCGCCCTGTCGGCGACCCACACGGTCGTCGTGGCCTCCGCTCAGGACCCGAGCACCGTCTCGGCCCTCGCCGGCCGCTCCGACGCCGACGAGGTGTACCTGGCGGCCGCGTCCTCCCGGGCCGCCCGCGAGGACGCGGCGGGCTGCGCCGACGCGTCGCGCTCCGGCGCGGTCGTCGTCGCCGCCGAGGCCGGGCTCCTGCCGGCGCGCACGGCCGACGCCTACATGCGGTTGAAGAAGGCCGGCCTGCTGTGAGACCGGCGCGGGGCCCGGACGGTCCCCGCCCGCCTCATCCGGCCACCGGGAGCGCGTAGCCGGCGTCGGCGTCGAGGTCCCCGTCCGCCCCGGCCTCCGCCGCGTAGGACCCGACGATGAGGATGTAGACCCACACGCCCAGGAGGACGAGGGAGCCCAGGCCGATCTTGACGATCGACGGCAGCCCGGACGGGGTGACGAACCCCTCGATGAGGCCGGAGACGAACAGGAGGATCACGCAGCCCACGCCGATCGTCGCCATCGCGCGCCCGGCCCGGGCCAGGGCCTCGATCCGGGGGACGGGTCCGGGGGCGACGAGCGCCCAGAACACGCGCAGCCCCGCGGCGCCGGCGATGAACACGGCCATGAGCTCGGGAAGCCCGTGCGGGAGGATGAAGCGGAAGAAGTGCCAGGGGCCCGCGTACTCGACGACGACGGCGGCGCTGGTGCCCAGGGACACGGCGTTGCGCATGAGGACGTAGAGCGGGTAGACGCCGGTGATGCCCCCGCCGACGCACTGCAGGGCGATCCACGCGTTGTTCGCCCACACGGACAGCCCGAACTCGGCGTTCGTGTCCTGGTGGTAGTAGGCGACGAAGTCGGTGTGCGCGTAGTTCTTCAGGGACTCCGGCGAGCCCATGGACGCGAGGACCCCGGGGGTGTGGATGACGTAGGCGGCCTGGGCGGCGGCGGCCAGGAGGAAGATCGCGGTGACGCCGATGATCCACCAGCGGATCGAGTACAGGGCGGCGGGCAGGCTCAGCCGGAAGAACCGCGAGATCGCGGCGGTCGACGCCCCCTGGGTGCCGGTCAGGCGGGCGCGGGCGGCGCCCAGGTCGCGCGACAGGAGGCGGATCGTGTCCGGGTCGGGCGAGGTCGTCCTGATGTCAGCGAGGTCGGCGGTGGTGCGCCGGTAGAGGAGGTCGAGTTCGTCGATCTGCTCGCCAGTCAGGGAGCGGGTCCGGGCGAGGTCGTGCAGGCGCGCCCACTGGGCGGCCCGCGAGGCTTTGAGCGCATCGATGTCCACGTCCGCTAGCGTGTCATACATGAGTGCCCCCGTCGCCCCGATCCGCCGGATCGACGCCGATTCGATCACGACCGGAGCCGCCGTCGAGCTCGACGTCCGGCCGGCCTCCCCCTTCCTGCGGGTGGCGGCCACCCTCGTCGACGTCTTCACCTCGGTGATGACGACCCTCCTGGCGGCCCTCATCGTCATCCCCGCCCTCGACCGCCCGTCCCAGTCGCTGGCTCGCGCCCTGGCCATCCTGACGTTCGCGACGATCGCGGTCGTCGTCCCGGTGTCCGTCGAGGCCTCGACGCGCGGGCGGTCGCTGGGCAAGTGGGCGTTCGGCCTGCGGGTGGTGCGCGACGACGGCGGGGTCGTCACCGTACGGCACTGCCTGGTCCGCGCCCTCGGGGGGATCCTCGAGATCTGGGTGTCCCTCGGGTCGATCGGGCTGACGGCGCTCATCGTCTCGCCGCGCGGCAAGCGCCTGGGCGATGTGGCGGCGGGCACGATGGTCGTCCCCGAGCCGCGGGGCAGGCGCCATCCGGTGATCCTCATGCCCCCGGACCTGGCGCCGTGGGCGCAGTCGGCGGTGGTCCTCGGGTGCCCGCCGGATCTTCAGTCGAGGGCCCTCGACTACCTGCGGTCGAACCGTCGGATGGCCCCGGCGATCCGCGAGCGGGCGGCGCGCGACCTGGCGGAGCGGATGCTCTCCTTCGTCGAGACCCCGCCTCCGGCCGGGGCGGACCCCGAGCGGCTCATCGCGGCGGTCCTCGTGATCCTGCGGGACCGCGAGTATTCTCGCGAGTCCGCCCGCCTCGAGGCGGCCAGTTCCAGGGCGTCCCGCGCGGTCCGCGCCCCCTTCGGCATCGGCGAGGGCGCCTGAGGGCCTCTCAGGGGGCCGCGGGGTCGGAGATCACGTGGAACCGGGCGCGCCGCTGGGCGTACGGGGATTGCGGATCGAGGGCGCTGCGGGTCTCCGGCTCGCCCGTCGCGCGCGCCGGTTGCGGCGCGGGGTCCGCGAAGGGCCCGAGGTCGGCGGCGCCCGGGGAGTGCGATGCTGCGGGACGACGGTCGGCGGGTCGCGCCTCCTGGGGGGCGTGGGCGGCTCGGCGCACGGCGTCGACGAGGGCCATGAGGTCGTCGCCGCTGGGCGGGGCCGGCTCGAAGCTCGTGGCGAGTCGGACGACCTGCCATCCGCGCGGGGCCGTCAGGTGCTCGGCGTGCTCGTCGCACAGGTCGTAGGCGTTCGGCTCGGCGCTCGTCGCCAGGGGGCCGAGGACGACGGTCGAGTCCCGGTAGTCGTAGGTCAGGGTCGCCACGGCGGAGCGGGAGCATCCGGGCTTGGAGCAGTGTCGGGCCGAAATCACCGTCCCACTGTACGCCCCGCGGGGCGGCGTCCGTGTGACCGGCGCCGTCGGGCCGCTAGGCTGGTGCGGTGCCGACGCCACTGCCCGCCCGACCCCGACGCGACCGCCACGGACGCGGCCCCCGGGGCCCGTTGTTCTTCCCCGGGACCCCGGCGCGGCGCACCCGGCGCGAGGCGTTCGACGAATCCGTCGCCTCCCTCATCGCCGAGCTCACCCGGATGTGGCCCGAGGTCGCGACCATCGAGTTCGCGACGGAGGACGTCCCCCCGTCGGACCCCGCCGCGTGGGAGTCCCATTCGTCGGTGCTCGCGAGGATCTTCCCCGCGGATCGGCGCAGGGGGCTGCGCGATCGGATCGTCGTCTACCGGCTGCCGATCGTCCTGCGCTCGGCGCCCGAGGAGGTCGAGGACGTCGTCCGCCGGGTAGTGGCCGACCGCGTCTCGCACCTCCTCGTCATCCCGCCCGACGAGCTCGACGACTTCCTCGCCTGATGCCGCCGCGGCGGCCGCGGCTCCTCATCCGTCGACTCGGACGGGGGCGCTGCGCGCCGAGACTCCCAGGGCCCCTACCGGCCAGGTCGCCTGCAGGGGGGCGGTCGCCGCGTCGGCGTCGATGAGGAGGACCGCCCGGATCGGCGCGTCCGAGGTCAGGGAGGAGTCCTCCTCCGGCAGGTCGAGGACGCGGGCGGTCCCGGCGCTCATCTCGATCCTCTCGTCGCCGAGCGCGACCCGCGCCGGGGCCTCGTCGGCGATGAGGAGCAGTCGGGCGCGGGACGGTCCGGCGCCGGACGGGGTGTCGACGGCGGTGGCCCGCAGGGCCGGCGCGTCGAGCTGGGCGGCGACGAGACGGGAGATCTGCGCGGAGCCGGGCAGGGCCGCCTCGGTGGACGCGGTGACGGGGCCCAGGTGGCCGCGGCTGGCCCAGCGGGCGTCTGCCTCGGGCCACTGCTCGCCCTCGAGGACCACCGAGGCCGAGGCGACGACGGGGGCGTCGGATTCGATGAGGAGGGCGACCGGGTCGGGGCCGGAGGCGATGCCGCCCATGGGGATGTCGAGGACGGTCGAGGCATCGACGTCGACGTCGGCGCCGGGCACGGGGCGCGTGGAGTCGCCGTCGATGACGGAGACGGCGACGTGAGCGGGGTCCGCCCCGGGAACGGCGATCCTCACGGAGGCGCGCCCGCGGGGGTCGAGCCCGCCGATGACCTGCCGGTCCAGGGGCCGGGTCGGGCTGATCCAGGAGGCTCCGCGCGGGGTCTCGCCGTCGAGCGAGGAGTATTGGGCCCAGGCGACGACGCCGGCGCCGTCGGCGGCGATGTTGAGGGCGAGCCGTTCCTCGTCGGGGAACCAGCCGGCGACGAGGACGGTGAGGGTCTGCCCGGCGGGCACGGTGACCTGCTGGGGGGTCTCGTCGATGAGGCCGGTGGCGCCGTACCCGGTGACGGAGACGATGGAGGCCGTCTGGGCCGAGTTCGACAGGACGAGGAGGAGGTCGTCGCCGACCGTCGTCGACCCGCCGACGACCCATTGGTCGAGGGACGCGGAGGCGCAGGACGTGGCGGACAGGCCGAGGAGCTCCCCGCCTCCCTGCCCGGCGAGGACGAATCCCGAGGGGACGTCGAGTCCGCCGTCGTCGGCGTGGGCCTCGAGGACGCGGGGGGCCTCGTCGTCGGCGCCGATCCCGGTGGTCGTCCACGCGGAGGCCGGGGCGGCGGGGGCGGCGGCGTCGAAGGGATTGAGGACCCCGGGCGGGCAGGCGAGGGCCACGGAGGCCGGGGACGCGGAGTAGACCGCGGGGGCGGGGGCCTCGGCGGCGACGGGGGGCGCCCACCGGTCGGCGGCGGCGGCCCCGACGATCGCGGCGAGGGCCGCGAGGAGGCCGGCGGCGGCGGGGAGACGGTGTCGGAGGCTCATCGGCGCCTCCGGCGCAGGGGCAGGGCGAGGGCGGCGGCGGCCCCGAGGGCCGTCAGGGAGGCGATCCGCCAGGGCAGTCGCCACCAGGGGCTGTGGTCGACGACGAGGCGCCCGGGGCCGGGGACCGCGAAGGCCTGGTGCCAGGCGGACGGGACGGGGTCCAGGGGGGCGCCGTCGAGGGCGGCGCGCCATCCGGGGTCCGCGCGCTCGGCGAGGAGGAGGGTCCCCGCCGCATCGATGTCGGCGTCGACGCCGAGGCTCCCGCCGGCGACCGGCGTCCATCCGGCGGCGCCGGAGGCGAGTCGCGCGCGGGCGGGCACGAGACCCCCCGGCCGCAGGCGCCACACCTGTCCGGCGTCGGTCGTCCCGACGCGTTCGAGGCCGGGGGCGCGGTTGAGGGATTCGGCGAGGGAGGGGGCGGCGTCGGCCCCGACGGGGACGAGGACGGTGTCGACGCCGTGATCGGCGAGGGCCGCGACGGTCGTCTCATCGGGGTAGACGGCGAGGGTGAGGGCGAGACGGGCGAGGTGGTCGGCCGCCTCGTCCGGGCCGTCGAGGCCGGTCAGGCGCGAGAGGGCGGAGGCGTCGGTGATCGACGGCCCGGAGCCCCGCCACAGGGCGACGTCGACGCCGCCGTCGTCGCGCCCGGAGAGGACGAGGACCCGTCCGGCGCGGTCGGACGCCTGGGCCTGGGCGGAGACCGCGGAGATCATCGGGACGGGCAGGCCGGCGACGTGGCGGCCCGCGGCCCTCGCGGTCGTGTCGAGAGCGGCATCGGCCCCGGCGTTGTGGAGTCGGGCGAGGACCGGGCCGGACAGGGCGACGGCGGCGACGAGGCCGAGGGCCAGGCCGATGCGCCCCGTCGTCCTCATCGCCTCGGAATCCCACGCGGCGCCGGCGGGCAGGGCGAGGAGGACGGCGGCGAGCAGGCCGAGGCCGGCCAGGGACAGGGCCGGGGAGTCCCAGGCGCGCGCGATCTGGCCGTGGACGACGGCGACGGGGACGCGGGAGATCATGACGGCGGTCCCGAGGAGGACGGCGGCGCCGACGAGTCCGAGGACGGGGCCAAGGGCGCGGACGCCCCCGGGCCGGGGCCGCAGGGCCATCAGCCCGACGGCGGTCAGGGCGGCGAGGAGGAGGGCGCCGGACGAGGCGAGGAGGATGAGGCCGAGGGGCTCCCAGTCGGGGGCCGAGGGCAGTCCGAGGACGGTCTGCCAGGCGGCCGGCTCCCCGGTGTCCCCCGCTCCCCCGCCGGTCGTCACGAGGGCGCGCCATCCGCCGTCGGCGCCAAGGGCCGACACGGCCATCGGGCCGACGAGGACGATCCCGGGGATCAGCGCGACGAGGAGGCCGCGGGCCCGGGCGCCGACGAGCGCCAGGGCGAGGAGGGCGCCGCCGAGGAGCGCGACGCCGGTCCAGGGGGCGCAGGCCATGAGGACGGCGCAGGCCAGGGCGAGGACGCCGAGGGAGCCTCCGAGTCTCCGACGCGGCAGGTCGATCGGGCCGAGCGCGCCGTCGGCGCGGACCCGCGTCGTCAGGCCGAGGACCGACAGGGCGGCGGCCGCGGCGAGCGGGGCGGCGATGTGGAAGAGGACGCCGGCCAGGCGCCCCTCGTACTGGGAGAGCGCCAGCGCCGGCCAGGCGGCCCACGTCAGCGCGCCGCCCGCACGGGCGTACGGCGAGGCGGTGAGTCGACTGACGAGGGGCCAGACGGCGGCGGCGGACAGGGGCGCCGCGGCGACGAGAAGGCCGACGGCCTGGGAGTCGGGCGAGGTTCCCAAGAGGTGGAGGGGCCACGTCACCAGGGCGAGGACGCCCAGGAGGGGGTCGGCGGGCGAGGGCCGGCCGTCGCCCCCGGGGGTCCAGGACGCCCAGGCGGCGTCCCACAGGTCGTTCCACGAGGCGGGCAGGCTCGTCCAGGCGCCGCCGGCGAGCCCGGCGCCCCCGCCCCACCAGGTCGCCACGGAGGCGATGGAGGTCGCGACGAGGACTGCGGCGAGGAGCGCGAGGCAGGACGCGCGGTGCGACCGCAAGGAGGCCGAGGCGAGGGAATCGGCGGGCTCGTGCTGGGCGCGGCCGCCGTCCCGGGCGGTCCTGCGGTCGAGCCGTTTGCGGGCGGCGAGGGCGCGGGGGCTGATCTCGAGGGGCCTGAGCACCCGCGCGGGCACGGCGGCGGCGCGCCGGGCCCGCCAGCGGCCGGCGATGAGGGGGCCGGTCGCGGCGACGACGCGCAGCCATGCGACGATCTCGGGGACGGCGAGGCGGCCGTCGCCGGTCATGGCCCGTCCGATGGCGCGGGCGGGGGTCCAGACGACCAGCCATGCGCCCAGGAGGGGGACGAGGGGTGCGGGGGCTGCTTTGAGCCAGTTGTAGAGCTGGGCGTAGCGCCGGTCCGCGTAGGAGGCGTCCGTTCCGGCGCCGTTGTCGTAGGAGGCCTGTCGGTGGCGGATCCGGGCCCGGGGGGCGACGACGACCCGTTTGCCGGCCCGGTGGAGGCGGCGTCCCAGGTCGAGGCCGTCGCCGAAGGGCCCGAGGGCGGGATCGGTGCCCCCGGTGAGGGCCCAGGCCTCGGGATCGATGAGCATCCCGGCGGTGCCGACGGCCAGGACGTCGCTCGTCGCGTCGTACTGGCCCTGGTCGATCTCCCCGTCGGTCGTGCGTTCGAGGCGGCGGGCGCTGCGGGTCGCGAGGATACCGACCTCGAGGAGGCGCTCGCCCTCCCAGTCGAGCTGTTTGGGGCCGACGGCGGCGATGGTCTTCCCCCTGTCGGCGACCTCCCACAGTTCGAGGAGGCAGTCGGGCTCGGGGGCCGAGTCGTCGTGGAGGATCCACCACCAGCGGGCCCCGGTCAGCTCATCGGGGGCGTCGGGAGAGGCGACGGCCCGGCGGATGGCGTCGCCGAGGGTGCGCGCGCCGGGGACCGTCAGGACGAGCGCGGATTCGGGCGCGGACCGGGCTCCGTCGCCGCCGGGGGAGGCGTCGACGAGGATGACGAGGTCGGGCGCCATCGTCTGCTCGTCGAGCGCGCTGACAACCGCTCGACAGTAGTCGTCGCGCCCGTCGGTGACGACGAGCGCGGCGATGCCCGTGCGCGGGCGAGGGGTCACCCTGCCAGACGGCGCAGGCGGCGCCGTTCGCGCTCGGACAGGCCGCCCCAAATGCCGAAGCGCTCGTCGTTGGCGAGGGCGTATTCGAGGCACTCCTGACGGACCTCGCAGGACTGGCACACGGCCTTGGCCTCGCGGGTGGAGCCGCCCTTCTCGGGGAAGAAGGCCTCGGGGTCGGTCTGGGCGCACAACGCGTGCTGCTGCCAGGCCAGGGGCCCGTCGGCCAGGGAGAGGACGTCGACATCAGATGCGCCGGACCATGCGATCGGCCCGTCACCCAGGATGTTCCACACGATGTCGTCTCCTCATTGCGATTGCGTCAATATGAGAATTACACGCGTGTCATCCTCGCAAGTCAAGCGGGCGAGGACTAATGAGATGAGTCCCGCTCCGACGGCGCCCGCCGCCTCCGGCATCCGCTCCGATCCGCCGAGGAAGGGCCGGAATCGGCGCGATGACGGCGCCGACGCTACGCTCGGAGCGTGACCGACCTCCCCGCCCTCATCTCCTCCCTGGCCTCCTCCCCCGGCCCGGCGCTCACGGCGTACGCCCCCCACCGCGTCGAGCTGTCCGGCCCCGTGGCCGCGCGGTGGCTCGCGAAGATCGCGAACCTCCTCGCCGACGAGCTCGCCGACCCGTTCAGCCCCGATCCGCGACCGGGGCGTCTCCGAGCCGCCCTCGACCCGTGGCAGCGGGTCGTCTGGGAGACCGCCGCCCGCGGAATGGGCTGGGAGGTCCTCGGCTCCAGGCCGGGGCCGCGCCCGCTCGCCGGCGACGTCCTCGTCTCCCACGAGGACGACGAGGAGGTCGCCGCGGCGCTGGCGGCGGGCGCGTGGGCCCTCCTCCAGCCGCGGGACTTCCTCGCCTTCGGCTGGGACGGGGCCGACCTGCCCGATGGCGCGGTCGACGCGCTCGCGGCGATCATGTCCCAGCCCGACTCCCTCGTCTGCGCTCCCCCCACCCCGACGCCGTCCCTCGAGGCCGCGGTCGCCGAGGGGCTGCGCGGCGAGGCCCCCGTCGCCCCGGTCGGCGGGACACGAGTCGCCCTCGTGACGACCGGCCCCTCCTACCCCAGCCGAGTCCTCGACCAGTGGCTGTCGGGCCGCAGCGTCGTCCTCGTCGATCCCCGCTCGGTGGCGCCGGACGAGGCCGAGCGCGCGCTCGCCGCCGAGCGCGTCGACGGAGGCTGGGTCGCCTACTCGGCATGAGGCGCGCGCCCGCGCCGCCGGTCACCAGATCCCCAGGACCCGCCCCGCGGCCAATTGGAGCCCCTCGACGGGGTTGCGCCGGATCTGGCGCCATCGGCGGGCGAAGCGCAGGCGCGCGCCGAGGCCGCCGCCCTCGAGCTCGTCGATGAGGGCGGCGAGGTCCGCCCTGACCGGCTCGGGGTAGGCGTTGCACGCGGCGACCGCGCGAGCGGTCAGGAGGAACTGCTCGGCGTAGAAGCCCGAGCGCAGCCTCGACACGCGGGAGGCGAGCGCCCCGGCGCCGCTGTTGGCGCCCTGGACGTTCGCCGAGTGCTGCCGGTAGTCCAGGGTCGGCTCCTCCCCGATGACCCACGTCGCCCCGACGGCTCGGGCCAGGGCGTACAGGTACCAGTCGTGGACGCCGATGCCCGAGTGGTCCAATTCGGCCAGGACGCCGACGAGGCGCTCGTGCGCCGACGGGCTGAACACGTAGGTCGATCCCGGTCCGGCCGCCTCGAAGAGGTGGTCCCAGGTCCGTTGGGGCCCCGACTTGCGGATGAGGAAGCGCCGACCCTCCTCGTCGAAACCGGTGACGTTCGAGGAGACGACGTCGGCCCCCTCGCGCGCCATGAGGGCGAGCTGGCGGCGGAGCTTGTCGGGGTGCCACACGTCGTCCTGGTCGCAGAAGGCGACGTGGGAGCCGTCGGGGGCGTGCCCGGCGAACAGGTGGAGGAAGTTCTCGGCGACGCCGGGGGGGCCCTCGCGCGGGGGCAGGAGGGTCAGGCGCGAGTCGGCCCGGGCCCGGTCGACGAGCCGCTCGCGGGTGCCGTCGGTCGACCCGTCGTCGGAGACGACGAGGCGGGTTTCGATCCCTTCCTGGGAGAGGACGGAGTCGATCTGCTCGTCGATCCACCGGCGGCCGTTGTAGGCCGCCATGAGGACGGTGACGCGGGGCGCGGGCTCGTGGGTCATCGCGGGGCGGCCGGGTCAGTGCCCCTCGGCGGCGTACTTGGCCTCGACCTCGTCCTTGAGGGGGGCCCACCACGCCTCGTTCGCCTCGTACCAGGCGATGGTGTCGGCCAGGCCCGAGCGGAAGTCGGTGAACCGGGGCTCCCAGCCGAGCTCCTCGCGCAGCTTCGTGTTGTCGATCGCGTAGCGCAGGTCGTGGCCGGGGCGGTCGGTGACGTGGTCGTAGTCGTCGGCCGGGTGCCCCATGAGCTCGTTGAGGATGGCGACGACCTCTTTGTTGCTCGTCTCGCCGTCGGCGCCGATGAGGTAGGTCTCGCCGATGCGCCCCTTGAGGAGGATGTCCCACACGGCGGTGTTGTGGTCGCGCACGTGGATCCAGTCGCGCACGTTGAGGCCGTCGCCGTACAGGCGCGGGCGCACGCCGCGCAGGCGGTTGGTGATCATCCGGGGGATGAACTTCTCGATGTGCTGGTAGGGCCCGTAGTTGTTCGAGCAGTTCGAGATCGTCGCCTCGACGCCGAAGGAGCGGACCCAGGCGCGCACGAGCAGGTCGGAGCCGGCCTTGGAGGAGGAGTACGGCGACGACGGGTTGTAGGGGGTCTCCGGGGTGAACTTCGCGGGATCGTCGAGCTCGAGGTCGCCGTAGACCTCGTCGGTGGAGATGTGGTGGAAGCGGACCTTATGCCGGCGCACGGCCTCAAGGAGGGTGTAGGTGCCGACGAGGTTCGTGCGGATGAAGGGCGAGGGGTCGTTGAGGGAGTTGTCGTTGTGGGACTCGGCGGCGAAGTGGACGACGGCGTCCGCGTCGGCGACGAGCGCGTCGACGAGGTCGGCGTCGGCGATGTCGCCCTCGGCGATCGTCAGTCGGCGGGCCTGCTCGGCGTCGATGTCGGTCAGGGAGCCGCGGTTGCCCGCGTAGGTGAACTTGTCGAGGACGACGACGTCGACGTCGGGGTGGTCCTCGATCAGGGTGTGGACGAAATTGGCGCCGATGAATCCGGCTCCGCCGGTGACGACGATCTTCACTGCAACTCCTTGGACGGCTGGCTCAGTCCGATCCAGTATGCCGGATGCCGGGGCGCGCGGGAGCCCGGTGGGACCCGTTGTCGCCGATCAGGGGCGCCATCTGACCTGGAGGAGGTCCCGCCCCAGGGTGAGCAGTCCCCGCGAGCAGCGGGCGTAGCGGCCCGAGAGGGCCTCCCGGAGGATCGTCGGGATGCGCGCGAGGCGCCCGGCGGGCATGAGGCTGCGGGCCCGCTGGTGGGCGGCGGCCTCGTCGAGGCGGGCGCGGTCGCCGGCGCCGCCCAGTCCCCGGTCCCGGGCGTGTGCGGCGGCGGTCGTCGCGCGCGTCAGGCGGCGGCGGTCGTCGTCGGGGTCGGGTGCCGTCATGCGCCGGAGGCGCTCGACGAGCCCCTCCTTGCGCGCCCCGATCTGGTTGGCGCCGTGCTGGCGGTAGTCGGTCAGGGCCTCGGGGATCAGTCGCAGGCGGTGGTCGAGGGCGGCGAGGATCCCGAGCCATTCGTCGTGGATCCAGCCGTCGGGGACCGGGACCGCGGCGCGGGCGAAGTCGCCGCGCACGGCGCAGGTCGCGCCGGTGACGAGGTTGCGCCGCAGGAGGACGGCGAGGGCGTCGCCGTCGGCGAGCCCGAGCCGCTCGCGTCGGCTGGCGCGCAGCTCGTCGAGGAGGAGGGCGCCGAGGGGCCGCCCGTCGGCGTCGACGAGGCGGGCGTCGGAGTGGACGAGGTCGACGCCGTCGAGGCCGCGCAGGAGGCGCTCGACCTTGTCGGGATGCCAGACGTCGTCCTGGTCGCACAGGAGGACGACGTCGCCGGTGGTGGCGGCGATGGCGTCGGAGAAGTTCGCGGCGACGCCGAGGGCGGGGTCGTGGCGCCGGACGACGAGGTCGATCGGCGCGCCCGCGAGGAGCCCCTCGACGATCTCGACGGTGGGGTCCTGCGAGGCGTCGTCGCCCAGGACGATCTCATCGACGCGACGGGTCTGGGCGAGGATCGACTCGACCTGCTCGGCGATGTAGGGCGCGCCGTTGCAGGTGCACAGGGCGACGCTGATGCGCTCAGTCATGGTGTCTTCTTACCTCCGCTCCGCAGATGTCCGGGGCCTCGTCGGCCGCGTTCCGGGCCTCCTCAACGTAGCAGAGGAGCGGGATCCGGGATGGTCTACCACAATCATTGCGGTTCGTGCTATTTTGCTCGGACTAGCATCACCAGTCCCATTCTTCACCGGAGCACTCCATGCCACTGGCCACCACGAGCGCCCTCGCGCTCGCCGCCCTCCTCGCCCTCTCCCCGCTCACCGGGACGGCCTCCCCGTCGCCGACCCCCCGGGCGGGCGACGACGGGGCCTCCCCCGTGCAGATCGTCGAGCTGACGACGCCCGAGGGCGACCCGACCCCGGCGGCGACCGCCGCCCTCGAGGAGGACTCCCCCGTCGGCGCCTCGGATTCCTTCGACCCGGCTCGCGGGGCCGCCGTCCTCACCCTGCCCATCGAGGTCGAAGAGTTCCTCGTCGCCGGGCTGACGTGGACCGGCGGCCCCGAGGTCGCCGCCTCGATGCTCATCCGCGTCGAGAGGGACGGACTGTGGTCCAACTGGTTCGCCATCGAGGCCGAGTCCTCCCCCGTCGCCGACGGATCCGTGCGCAACGGCACCGAGCCCTTCATCACGGGCGGCGCCCGGGCCGTCCAGGTGCGCATCGGCGACGAGGGCTCCGGCCTGCCCGAGGACCTGCGCCTCGCCCTCGTGCCCGCCGACCCCGACGGCGAGGAGGAGGTCCTCCCCTCCGCCTCCTTGAGCGCCGTCGACGCGCCGTCCACCGGCCTCGCCCCCGATGCGGCCGACGACCCGGGCGCACCCGACCCGGCGCCCTCTGTGGCTCTCGAGCCGAATGGGACGGGCGTCGGCGCCTCAGTCGCCTCGCCCTCCCGCCTCGCGGCCCTCGTGCCCGCGACAACCACCGCCAACGACCTGCCCGTCGGCGTCACCTCGCGCGCCCAATGGGGGGCGGACGAATCCCTGATGACGTGGGATCCCGAGTACTACCCGACCGCCCACGTCGTCATCCACCACACCGCCGGGACCAACGACTACACGATGGACCAGTCCGCCTCGGTCGTCCGCGGCGTCTACGAGTACCACGCGAAGACCCTGGGATGGGGCGACATCGGCTACAACTTCCTCGTCGACAAGTGGGGACGGGCCTTCGAGGGGCGCTCCGGGTCGGCGACCGCCCCCGCCGGGCAGATGGTCGAGGCCGGCCACGCCCGCGGCTACAACAGGGGGACCATGGGCATCTCGATGCTCGGGACCTACACCTCCTCGGCCCCCTCCGATGCGACGATCCGCACCGTCGGTCGACTCGCCGGCTGGCAGCTGGGCCGCGCCGGGGCGACCAACGCCTCGGGCAGCGGCCTCTACGCCCACAAGGGGGCGACCCTGGCGCGCATCGTCGGCCACCGCGACGTCAACGCGACCGCCTGCCCGGGCGACGCCGCCTACGCGAGGATGGCGGACTTCCGCCACTACGCGCAGGAGACCATCGACGCCGCGCCCGCCCATCCCTCCGCCGTCGTCCAGCCCGCGCAGCCCCAGGCCCCCTCGCCCAGCGCTCCCACCGCGCAGTCCGACGCGCCCCAGACCCTCGTCTCCCCGACCCCCGACGGCGCCCCCGACCTGTCCGGGAGCGGAGCGTGGGCCCGCGACGCCGCTGGATGGTGGTGGCGCCTCTCCGACGGGCGCTACCCCGCGGCGGGATGGTCGACCATCGACGGCGCCACCTACCACTTCGACCGCTCCGGCTACACGAGCACCGGATGGCTCCGCCTCGACGGCTCCTGGTACCGCCTCGCCCCCTCCGGCGCCCTCGAACGAGGATGGGTCCTCGTCGACGGCTTCTGGTACCTCATGGACGACAAGACCGGCGCCCAGCTCACCGGCTGGCGGACCTCCTCCGACGGCTGGCGCCACTACGGCGCCGACGGGTCGCGGACCGTCGGCTGGCTCCTCGACCGGGGCTCCTGGTACTACCTCGACCCGACGACCGCCCTCATGCGCACCGGCGCCCTCGACCTGGCCTCCGGCTCCTACTGGCTCTCGCCCACCGGCGTCATGGCGACCGGATGGGTCGACACCGACGACGGCTGGCGCCTCCACGACGACACCGGCCTGCGCCGGACCGGGTGGGTGAAGGACCGTGGCACCTGGTACCACCTCAACCCCGACACCGGCCTCATGACGACCGGATGGCTCGAGGACCGCGGCACCTGGTACCACCTCAACCCGGACACCGGCGCCATGACGACCGGATGGCTCGAGGACCGCGGCACCTGGTACTGGCTCGACTCGTCGGGGGCCATGGCCACCGGGACCCGGACCATCGACGGGGTCGCCCACGGATTCTCCTCCACGGGGGCGTGGACCGGCCGCACCGCCTCGTCGACGGCCTTCGCCGCCGGTCAGATCATCTCCGACGAGAAGATGTTCACCGGGGCCACTATGAGCGCCGCCGCCGTTCAATCCTTCCTCGACGCCCGCAACCCCGGCTGCGTCGCCGCCCCCGACGGCACCCCGTGCCTCAAGGACTACCGGACGACGACGTCGACGATGACCGCCCCCCACTGCAGCGCCTATACCGGCGCCGCCGACGAGAGCGCCGCGACGATCATCGCCAAGACCTCCGCCGCTTGCGGCGTCAGCGCAGAAGTCCTCCTCGTCATGCTCCAGAAGGAGCAGGGGCTCGTCACCGCGTCGGGTGCCTCCCTGCGCTCGGGGGCCTCCCTGTCGCGCTACGACAAGGCCCTGGGGATGGGCTGCCCGGACTCCGCCGCCTGCTCCGCGTCCTACCGGGGCTTCGCCCCGCAGGTCTACTACGCGGCGTCGCGACTCGTCGACTACGGCGCCAACCCCTCGTCCTACTCCTACGCCGCCGGCGGCACCTACTCGATCGCCTACCATCCGAACGCCTCGTGCGGGTCCTCCCGCGTGACGATCTCCAACCGGGCGACCGCCGCCCTCTACAACTACACGCCCTACCAGCCCAACGCCGCGGCGCTCGCCAACATGACGGGCAGCGGCGACTCCTGCTCGGCCTACGGCAACCGCAACTTCTGGCGGATCTACCGCGGCTGGTTCGGCTCGACGCTGTAAGGCGCCCCGCCGGTCCTACTCGGAGAACGTGATCGTCGGGGACATCGCGATCGGCCCCGTCCCCGCATAGGGGCCGGCCACGACGATGTCCCAGGCGTCATCGCGATGGTCGAGGGTCCGCCCCTCCCCGTCGGCGATGCCCGCATTGAGCCTGTACGTCCCATCGCCCAACGGCAGATCCGGGATCGAGAACACGACGACCGACTCCCCCTCGACCGGCGGCATGACGGAATTCGCCGCCCGCGTGTCGAACGTGAAGAGGTGCTGGCCCAGGTTCGTCTCGAAGGTCATCCCCGCCAGCCACTGGTCCATCCGCTCGTCGCAGGTGAATCGCATGCGGATCCTCACGTCGTCGCCGGTGGCGACCGAATGCGTCCGATTCCCCTGCGCGTCGATGACCTCGATGCTCGTGATCCGCACTTTGCCCTGGAGCGGCGGCGTGAGGTTCTTCCCCATGCGGCCCGCGCGCTCGAATCCCTCGCGCAGGACGTGGACCGCCTCCTGCGTATCCCCGTCGAAGACCATCCGCCCGTGATCGAGGACGATCCCCCGGGTGCACACCGCGTTGACCTGATCGGCGGAATGGGACACGAGGACGATCGACCGGCCCTCGCGCTGGAACTGCCCGATCTTATCCATGCACTTGCGCTGGAAGGGCTCGTCGCCGACGGCGAGGACCTCGTCGACGAGGAGGACGTCCGGGTCGGAGTGGACGGCGACGGCGAAGGCCAGGCGGACGTACATGCCCGACGAGTAGAACTTCACCTGCGTGTCGATGAACTGCTCGATCCCGGAGAAATCGACGATCGCGTCGAGTTGGCGCTCGGTCTCGGCCCGCGACATCCCCAGGATCGAGGCGTTGAGGAAGACGTTCTCCCGCCCGGTCAGATCCTGGTGGAAGCCGGCTCCGAGCTCGAGCAGCGCCGCCATCCTCCCCCGGGTCGTCACCCGCCCCGTCGTCGGCCGGATGATCGACCCCATGATCTTCAGCAGCGTCGACTTGCCCGAGCCGTTGTGGCCCATGAGGCCGACCGTCTGACTCATGGGGATCGCGATCGACACGTCGTCGAGGGCCTGAAACTGCTCGACGCGGCTCCTCGACGAATGGAGGACCCGCTCCTTGATCGACGTGTCCCGGTGGATCCTGAAGGTCTTGGACACGCCCTCGACTCGGACGACGTCTGGGTAGGCGGTGGTCACCATGTCACAGCTCCTGGGCGAAATTGCCTTCGAGGCGGATGAAGACCCGGTGGGCGGCGAACAGGCACACCAGGCCGACGACGAGGCTCGCGCACATCCGCAGGAGCATATGCGACGGGTACGGCTCCGCCGCGCCCGCCGCCCACAGCGACCTCTGGAAGCCGAGGATCGCGAGCGTCACCGGATTGGCCAAGTAGATCTCGAGGAGCCATCCGGATACCGCCTGGGCCACGTACTCGTAGGAGTAGACGATCGGGGAGGCCCAGAAGGCGAGGAACGTGGCGACCTCGACGAGGTGCTGGATGTCGCGCATGTACACGTTGAGGGCGCTGAGCGCCAGCGCCGCGGTCAACCCGTAGACGATGAGGATCGCGATGGCCAACGGCAGGTATCCGAGCAGGCTCGGCGACGGGATCCGCCCGGTGACGACGACCGCGAAGACGAGGATCGCGAACTGGATCGCGGAATTGACGACTGCCGTGCCCGCCGTGGCCAACGGGAAGACCTCGCGCGGCAAGTAGACCTTCTTCACCAATCCCGCATTGGCGACGATGCTGCCCGTCCCCCCGTTAACGATCTCCAGGACGAGCCCCCACGCGGTCAGGCCCGCGAAGACGAAGATCGCGAAATCCGGGATCCCGCGAGCCGCCCCGAGGAAATGGCCGATGACGATGAAGTAGATGAGAAGCTGGGCCAGCGGCTTGACCATCGACCAGGCGAACCCGAAGGACGAGTCCTTGTACTTCGCCTTGATCTCGCGATTGATCAGCAGGCCGAGGAGCTCTCTTCTGCGCCAGACGTCGACGATCGACTTCTTCGTTCCGGCGACCACGCCGGCTTTCTGCCCCAGCTCCCTCATCGGCTCGGCAGCGAGGCGGCGCGCGCGCTCGTCAACGGGACTCGTTGGATTCACCACCGCAGTATCGCACATGGTCCGGGCCGATTCGCCCTTCCGCGTCGTCGAACGCGGGCCGTCGGCGCTCGCCTCATGAGCCGTACCGCCGCAGCGGCTCGCGCACTCCCCGCCGGACCCCCCGCCACCGCTGGACGTGGTAGGCGGGATTGACGAGCAGTCCGCGCAGCTTCGAGACCGCCGTCAGCTCGCGGTCCCTGACGATCCGCAGCGCGTCGCGGACGGTCCCGCCGACGACCATCCGGACGACGGTCCTCATCGAGGGCATGGCCACGTCGATGCCGACCTCGCGCAGCCCCTGGGTCTCCTCGAACATCCGGTCGTCGTACTCGCCGACGGTCATCTCGTTGGAGTGCATGACCAGGGCCCTGGGGGCGTACGCCTTGATGAGGCCGGCGTCGATGACGTCGCGGCCCAGGAGCTGGTCCTCCGCGTAGGACACGTCGCGGTAGGGCACGGGACCCGTCAGGGTCGACCGGCGCGCCGCCGAGTTGACGTCGGAGTAGAAGGAGACGGCGTTGCGCACCCCCTCGTCCTGGATGAAGTCGTCGTCGTAGAACAGCGTGGTCCCGTATCCGGGGCCGAACCCGGCGAACATCGTGCGGATCTCGTAGCGCAGCAGGGGGAACGCGCTGGCGCGCGGCGCCTGGGCGCCCATGACGGCGACGATCCTGTCGCTGATGCCGAAGGGCGCGGTGATCTCGTGGAGCCACCGGTCGTGGGCGGGGGTCGCGTCGTGCGTCAGGTAGGCGACGATCTCGCCGCGGGCCAGGTGTGCCGCGAGGTTGCGGGTCTTGCCGTGCCCGAACTCGGAGTTGGGGATCTGGTGGAGGCGGACCCGAGGGTGGGCGGCGATGATGTCGAGGGTCGCGTCGGTCGATCCGGAGTCGATGACGAGGATCTCGTAGGAGCCCTCGAAGCGCTGGTCCTCGACGGCCCGGAGGATCTCGTCGATGTGGCGCTCGCCGTTGTAGGTGAGGATGACGACTGTCGCGTCGAGGCGGTCGTGTTCAGCTGCCATGGGCGCGGATCTCCTGCCAGGTCTTGTCGATCCCCTGGTCGAGGGGGGTCAGGGTGAAGGGGCCGAACTCCTCGGTGATCCGGGTGGTGTCGAGGACGGACCCGTGGACGTAGGTCGGGGGCGTGGGGCGGTGCTCGACGCGCGGGTCCAGTCCGGTGACGCGGCGGATCGAGTCGACGATCTCGTTGACGCTCGTTGCCTGGCCCGACCCGAGGTTGTACGTGTGGCCGGTGGCCCCCTGGGTGACGACGGCGGCGACGATGCTGGCCAGGTCGTTGACGTAGATGTAGTCGCGGTACATCGTCCCGTCGCCCATGACGGTCAGGGGTTCGCCGTGGAGGGCGTTGCGCAGGAAGATCGGGATGATCCCCTGGCGCTTGTGGGGGTTCTGTCGGGTGCCGTAGGGGTTGGCGATCCGCAGGCTCGTCGAGGCCAGGGCGTGCTTGCGCTCGAAGAACCGCATGTAGTTCTCGATGGCGAGCTTGCCGATGCCGTAGGGGGACACGGGCAGGGTCGGGTCGTCCTCGTGGAAGCGCCCCTGCTCGCGGTCCCCGTAGATAGTGCCGCCCGACGAGGCGAAGTACAGGTGCTCGACGCCCTCCTGGGCGCAGATCTCGAAGAGCTCGACGGATCCGAGGATGTTCGTGCGGATGTCGAGGGTCGGGTCGTTCTCGGCGGTGGCGGGGTCGGTCGTCGAGAGCATGTGGAGGACGACGTCGTGCCCGCGCACGGCTTGGCGCAGGTCCCCGGTGTTGAGGAAGTTCCCGTCGAACACGGCGACCCCGGGGGCGTCCCAGTGGACTTCGCCCGAGTACATGTCGAACGCCGTGATCCGGTGGCCGCGGGCCGCCAGGGCGTCGACGATGTGGGAGCCGAGGAAGCCGTTGCCGCCGATGACGAGGACGTCAGCCATGCATGGCCTCCTCGAAAGCCCGGACGAATTGGAGCCCCGAGTCGGTCCAGGAGAGCCCGTGGACGGACCGGGCGGCTTCTCGCGACCGCTCGAGCTGGTCGGGGTCGTCGAGGATCTCGACGATCTGCCGGGCGAGGGCCCCGGGCGACAGCGGGGTGTAGGCGATGTTCGGGTTGTCGGAGACGAGGCGGTTGTTCGGGGCGTCGTTGACGACGGGGATCGTCCCGCACGACAGGAGCTCGAGGGGCAGGAGCGACATGTTCGTCAGCGACATGACGAGGGCGGCGGCGCACCGGTTGTACAGGGGGCTGAGCTCGTCGATACGCATGGCGCCGTGGTTGACGTAGTCGAAGGGGATGTCCCAGTCCGCGACGTTCCACCCGGCCATGTGGATCGTCGTCTGCGGCCGCAGGCGCTTGACCTCGGCGAGCGCCATGACCCCCAGTTCGAAGCCCCGTCGGGTCGTCACGGGCCGGGCGTAGAAGAACACGTCGGAGCGCCGGGCGTCGTTGCTGCGCGCGTAGACCGTCAGGTCCGTCGCGAAGTCGAAGGGGTGGGTCGTCATCGAGTAGTCCGCGGCGAGCTTCTGGGCGAGCCACCGTCCGGCGGTGAAGGCCTCGAATCCGAAGCGGTAGGAGTTCTCGGCGAGCTTGTTCTCCGACCCGACGGGGTAGAACGACGGCTCGAAGTCCTGGACGAAGTAGAAGCGCCGGGCGTCGCTCGGATCGAGGTAGGCGGGGTAGGCCGTCTCCCAGCCGGTGGCGAAGATCGCGTCGGCGTCCGGGCCGACGCCCGACTCGGGCCGGTAGATCTCGATGGGGGCCCGCAGGTGCGGGTAGGCGACGGACTCGGCGAGCATGTCCCGCACGGCCTGCACGTCGATCGGCATCGGGTCGGAGGAGTAGAGGAAGATCTGGACCCGGTGGCCGGCGCCCTCGAGGAACGAGAGGAACCGGAAGATGTTCTGGTGCCCGCCGGAGGATTTGCCGGGCGGGGACATGATCCACGCGGTCGTGAACGGCCCCTCGCCGAGCTGGCGCGGCCGTTCGCGCCACGGGGGCGTCGTCGTCCAGTCCACGGCGGCGGCGTCGTCGAACGTCGTCAGCATGTGGAGGGGCTTGCGCCTGAGCAGTCGCTTCGCGGACGAGCCCGAGCGGGGCTGGGACAGGCGCGAGGACACCCCGAGGAAGAAGCGGGCGGCGGTCAGGCGCGCCCCGTTCTTCCGGTAGTAGGCGGCTCCGCGTCGCGCATAGCCCGCCACGGTGTCGAATGCAGTCATGGGGGTCAGTCTATCCGCCCGCGCCCTCGTTCCGATTCATCGGGGCGCGCCCGCCCCCGGCCGTGAGTCGTCGCGCGGCCGGGGGCGGGGGCGTCAGTCCGCGTCGAGCAGGTCGAGGAGGTACTGGCCGTACCCGGACTTGACGAGGGGCTCGGCGCGTCGGCGCAGGCCCTCGTCGTCGATGAAGCCCATGCGCCACGCGACCTCCTCGGGGGCGCCGATCTTCATGCCCTGGCGGGCCTCGACGGTGCGGATGAAGGCGGTGGCGTCGGCCAGCGAGTCGAAGGTCCCGGTGTCGAGCCACGCGGTTCCGCGCGGCAGGACCTCGACCTGGAGCCTGCCCGCCTCGAGGTAGGCGCGGTTGACGTCGGTGATCTCGTACTCGCCGCGCGCCGACGGGGCGAGGTTCTTCGCGATCTCGACGACGTCGTTGTCGTAGAAGTACAGGCCCGGCACCGCGTAGTTCGACTTGGGGCGGGCGGGCTTCTCCTCGATGGACACGGCGGTGAAGTTCTCGTCGAACTCGACGACCCCGTAGGCGCTCGGGTCGGACACGTGGTAGGCGAAGACGGCGCCACCGTCGGGGTCGGCGTGGCGGCGCAGCTGCGATCCCATGCCGGGGCCGTAGAAGATGTTGTCGCCCAGGACGAGGGCGGCGGCGTCGGTCCCGACGTGGTCGGCGCCCAGGACGAAGGCCTGGGCGAGCCCGTTGGGAACCTCCTGGACGGCGTAGGAGATGGCGACGCCCAGTTGGGACCCGTCGCCCAGGAGGCGCTGGAAGGAGGGGGCGTCGTGGGGGGTCGTGATGACGAGGACGTCCTGGATGCCGGCGAGCATGAGGGTCGACAGCGGGTAGTAGATCATCGGTTTGTCGTAGACGGGGACGAGCTGCTTGGAGACCCCCAGGGTGATCGGGTTGAGGCGGGTGCCCGAGCCTCCGGCGAGGATGATGCCCTTCATGCTGCTCCTTCAGGTTCTCAGTCGCTGCCCGACGCCGGTCGTCGGCATCGCCCCATTGTGCGCGGCCCGGGTCGTTTTTTCATCGAGGCGTGCCGGATGTCGGCCCTCATCGCCGTCGGGGCGTCCGGCTAGAATCGCCGAAGACCCCTGTCGCCCGACACGACCGATCCCGAGGAGACCACTGACCATGACGACGCCGACCGGCAAGCCCCTGGGCATCGAGGAGACCGCGATCCCCGGCTTCCTGAGGATCGATGTGACGGTCCATGGCGACACGCGCGGATGGTTCAAGGAGAACTGGCAGCGCGAGAAGATGGTCGCCCTGGGCCTGCCGGACTTCCACCCGGTCCAGAACAACATCTCCTTCAACGACGAGGCCGGCGTCACCCGCGGCATCCACGCCGAGCCGTGGGACAAGTTCGTCTCCGTGGCCACGGGGAGGGTCTTCGGCGCCTGGGTCGACCTGCGCGAGGGCCCCTCCTTCGGCACCGTGTACACCGCCGAGATCGACCCGTCGGTCGCCGTCTTCGTCCCCAGGGGCGTGGGCAACGCCTATCAGACGCTCGAACCGGGCACCGCCTACACCTACCTCGTCAACGACCACTGGTCGCCCGACTCCGTCTACACCGCGCTGAGCCTCGACGACGCGACGGCGGCGATCCCCTGGCCGATCCCCCTCGACCAGGCGATCATCTCCGACAAGGATCGGGCCAACCCCCCGCTCGACGCCGTCGTCCCCTTCCCCGCCCCCGAGTCGACGGGCCGCAGGGTCCTCGTCACCGGCGCCAACGGCCAGCTCGGGCGCGAGCTCATGCGGCGCCTGCCCGAGGCCGGGTTCACCGCGACCGGAGTCGACCTGCCCGACGTCGACATCGCCGACGCCGAGCAGATGAACTCCTTCCACTGGTCCGCCTACGACATCATCGTCAACGCCGCCGCGTGGACCGACGTCGACGGCGCCGAGACCCCCGAGGGACGCCGGCTCGCCTGGCGGGCGAACGCGACGGGACCGGCGAACCTCGCGCGGATCGGCGCCCAGCGCGGCCTGACCATCGTCCATATCTCCAGCGAGTACGTCTTCGACGGGACCGCCGGCCCCCACCTCGAGGACGAGGCCCCATCCCCCCTGGGCGTGTACGGGCAGTCCAAGGCCGGCGGCGACGCCGCGGTGACCGCCTGCCCGACGCACTACCTCGTGCGGACGAGCTGGGTCGTCGGCGACGGAAGGAACTTCATCCGGACGATGGCCTCCCTCGCCGATCGCGGGGTGCGCCCCTCGGTCGTCGACGACCAGGTGGGGCGCCTGACCTTCACCGCCGACCTGGCTGGCGGCATCATCCACCTGCTCTCCACGGGCGCCGCGTACGGGACGTACAACCTGTCGGGCGAGGGACCGGCGGTCAGCTGGGCCGACGTCGCCTCGCGCGTCTACGAGCTCCTCGGCCACGACCCGGCGGAGGTCGCGCCCGTCTCGACCGAGGAATACTTCTCCGGCCAGGACGGCATCGCCCCCCGCCCGCTCGACTCGCGCCTCGACCTGACGAAGATCGAGTCCACCGGGTTCCGCCCGGCAGACTCGATGGCGCGCCTCGACTCCTACGTGACCGGTCCGGCCGGCTCGGACCCCGCCTGAGGACCCGCATGCTCCGCCATCTCCGCCTCCCCTGTTTCGGCGGCCCGCGGGCCGCGTCCGCCCAGCCCCGCAGCCGGTGGACGGCCGCCCTCCTAGGTGCCCTCCTCGTCGTCTCCGCCCTGGTCACGGGCATCGGCTGGGTCATCGCCTCCCCGGTCGGAGCCTCCCCCGACGACGACTTCCACCTCGTGAGCGCCTGGTGCCCGCGGCCAGTCGAGGAGTCCTGCCCGACGCGGTTCAACGAGGAGCACGGCGTCGTCGAGGTCGAGGTCCCCCAGCCCATCGGGGACAACTCCGTGTGCTACGCGTTCATGCCCGATCGATCCGCCCAGTGCACGACGCGCTACAGCGACGCCAGGACCCGGTGGGCCATCCGATACGACGACGGGAACTACCCGACCGGCTTCTACCGCTTCCACCATCTCCTCGTCCAGGAGAACTCGCGGGCCGCGGCCCTGACGATGCGGCTGGCGAACCTGCTCATCGGCCTCGCCCTCCTGGCCTGCATCGGATCGCTGAGCCCGCGGCGGCTGCGCCAGCCCTTCCTCCTGGCGATGGCGGTCTCGTGGGTGCCGATGGGCCTGTACTTCATCGCGTCGAACAACCCCTCGTCCTGGTCGATCACCGGTGTCTTCGCGTTCGCGACGGGCCTGTACGCGGCGGCGCGCTCCGCGGGCGGCCGACGGTGGGGGCTCCTCGGATGCGCCGGCGCGGGGGCCATCCTGTGCTGCTCGTCGCGTCCCGACGCCGCGTTCTACCTCTTCGTCGTCACCGCTGCCTTCGCCTTCGCCCTGAGGTGGTCGAGGGCGCTGTGGCCCGAGGCCGCCCTCGCGCTCGCCGCGAGCACGGCGGGAGTGTGGCAGTTCCTCTCCAACAGGCAAGCCTCGCCCGGAGGGGGCCAGGGCCCCGCCGGCGAGGGCCTGCGGGGGGCCGTCGAGACCGCGGTCCGAACGGCCGTCGCCCTGCCCAAGTACTTCGCCGGGTTCTACGGCCTGGACCGGGGGCCCGGATGGTTCGACGTCCCCATCGACGGCACGATCACGGTCCTCGCCCTCGCCGTCGGCCTGGGGGCCCTGTTCCTCTCCCTGCGGGCCGGGACGTGGCGCACGTGGATGGCCGCGCTCATGGTCTTCGGCTCGATGTCGGGGCTGCCCGTCGTCGTGGTCGCCGCCGGGGTCTTCGACAGCATCTCCCCCTACCAGCCGCGCTACATCCTCCCGCTCCTCGCGGTGCTCTTCTTCCTCCTCTTCGCCGTCGACGCCCCGGCGCGGCGCATCCTGTCGAGGCCGCAGGCGATCCTCGCGGGAGCGTGCCTGGTCCTCGCCCACGCCCTGACCCTCCACGTCCTCCTCGCGCGGTACACCCGTGGGCTCGTCGGCCCCGAGGAACCGCTCGACCTCGACTTCCAGCTCCAATGGTGGTGGCCGATCCCCGTGACGCCGATGCAGGTCTGGATCGCCGTCTCCCTCGCCTTCGGGGTCGCCGTCGTGTGCCTCCTCGTCCTCGCCGGCCGCAGTGCCGACGCCGCCGACGAGGTCGAACGGCTCGACTGGACGACCCCTCGGGTTCCGGCGCCCGCTGACGGGCCCCGCCCCGCCCCCGATCTCCGCCCCTCGCGGTAAGATTCACGCGTTGTCGTCGTGAGGAGCATCGTGTCCGAGCCAATGCCGCGTGTCCTCGTCATCATCCCCGCGTGGAACGAGGAGGAGGTCCTCGCCGGCGTCCTCAGGGAGGTCCTGACGAGCGTCCAAGGAGTCGCCGACGTCCTCGTCGTCTCCGACGGGTCGACGGACCGCACCGCGCGGATCGCCCGCGACGCCGGCGTCGCCGTCCTCGACCTGCCCCTCAACCTCGGAGTCGGCGGCGCTATGCGCGCCGGGTACCTGTACGCCGCGCGCCACGACTACGACTACGCGGTCCAGCTCGACGCGGACGGCCAGCACGACCCCGCCGAGATCCCCGCGCTGCTCGACCGCTCCCGCTCCGAGGGCGCCGACCTCGTCATCGGCGCCCGCTTCGCCGGCAAGGGCGACTACTCGGTCCGGGGCCCCCGCCACTGGGCGATGAAGGTCCTGTCCGTCATCCTCTCGCGGGTGTGCGGCACGCGGCTGACGGACACGACATCGGGCTTCAAGCTGTGCACCCGGCGCGCAATCGGCCTGTTCAGCCGCGACTACCCCGCCGAGTACCTCGGCGACACCATCGAGGCCCTCGTCCTGGCCTCCCGCCGCGGCCTCGTCATCCGCCAGGAGCCCGTCGAGATGCGCCCGCGCGCCGGCGGCGAGCCCTCCCACGACCCGCTCAAAGCCGCGGTATTCCTCATCCGGGCATTCCTCGCCCTGGGGGTCGCCCTGTCCCGGCCCCGCGTCCCCTCCCCCGTCCCCCCCGCCGAGGAGGCCTCCCGATGAGCTCGACCTACTGGCTCGGAGTGCTCTTCGGCCTCATCGTCCTCGTCGCCGTATTCCTGAGGATGCGCAACTCGGGGATGAAGGAGCGCTACGCGACGTGGTGGATCGTCATCGCGGTCAGCGTCGCCGTGTTCTCTCTCTTCCCCGGGGCGCTCTCCTCCCTCTCCCAGCTCCTCGGGGTCCAAGTCCCCCTCAACCTGGGGCTCGTCGCCGCAGCGACCGTCCTCCTCCTGCTCACGCTGCGCCTGAGCGTCGACCTGTCCCGCGCCACCGAGGAGCGCCGTCGCCTGGCCGAGGAGCTCGCGCTGACGAACAACCGGGCCGACGACCTCGCCGACCGGGTCTGCCGCCTGGAGGAGCGCCTCCACGAGTGACGGGGCGCCGCCCCAGCGGGACCCCGCCTGAGCGCCGTCCGCGCCCCTACCGGGCCGAGCGGCGCTCGGCGACGACCTCCTCGGCGATCCTCGCGTATTCGCGCGAGCGCACCGGCCACGTCCACTCGTCGATGAGCTCCGCGGGCGCCGGCTCGCCCGGCACCGCGAGCATCCCCTCCAGGGACTCGACGAGGGACTCGCGGGTCTTCTCCGGGCAGATGACGATCGGTGCTCCCGCGTCGCGCAGGAGCTCGGCCCCCGGAACGACGTAGGTGACGACCCTCCCCTGTTCGGCCAGGGCCTCCAACAGGGTCGTCTGGAACCCTTCCGACAGGACCGTGGGGTTGACGAGCGTCGCGCCCGCCAGGCTCCGGCGGACCTCGTCGGCCGACACGCGCCCGCGCAGGTCGACCGCTCCGTCGAGCCCCAGGCTCGCGCGCAGCGCCCGCGCGTCCTCCAGGCAGGGTCCCGCTCCGAGGACCTCGCCGTCGACCTCGTGCCCGCGCGCGCGCAGAGCGGCCACGGCGTGGAGGAAGTCGTCCCACCCCTTCCCCTCGACGATGCGTCCGACGAATACGAGCCGCCCGGGCCGATCGACGACCTCCCCCCGGACGAGGGGCGGCGTGATCGCGTTGTGGAACACCCGTGCCGGCACCCCGCCGAGGCGCCCGGCGAAGTCGGCGGCCTGCGCGGACACGCCGAGCACCCGGTCGGCGTGACGGAGCACGTAGCGGCCGGCCGTCACGTCCACCAGGCGCGAGCACCAGGAGATCAGGGGCGACGGCGAGGCGACGAAACCCGATCCGTGCTCGGTGTGGACGACCGGGATCGCGCAGGCCCGGGCGGCGCGCACACCGATGAGGCTCATCGGGAAGAAGCGGGTGTGGACCGAGACGAGGTCGATGGCGTGGGCGCGCAGGAAACGGCTGATCGACCGGCGGGCCCCCGGGGCCGGGAAGGAGATGACGTCGGCGATCGGCAGGTGAGAGCGGCCCGTGAGGACCTCGACGCCGCCGTCGACGCGCCGTCCGGGGTCGGCGGAGATCGTCAGGACCCACACCCGGTGCCCCTGGGCGACGAGCCCCTCGGCGAGGTTCTGGATGTGGGATTCGAGCCCCCCCATGCGCGGCGGGTAGCTGTTAACGATCATCGCGATCCGCATTGAGTCCTCCTGCGCGCTTGCCGACGGGTCGGCCGTCGACTCCCCGTCGAGGGTACAGCACCGCCCCTCGGAGGTTAGGAGCCGGCGCCGCGCATGCGCCCGACCCGGTGGAGGAGCATCCCCGCGAAGACGAGGACGAGGACGAGGACGGCCTGGGCGTAGGCCAGGGAGGCGCCGAGCAGCCCGTGCTCGGGGACCCACAGGGTCGCCGCGACGTAGATGTCGACGGCGGCGACGAGATAGCCGACGCACACGAGGCGCTGGAGGCGGATCGTCGTCAACGCGTAGTAGATGATGACGCTCGCCGAGTTCAGGGCGCCGGCTCCGACGAGGACCAGCAGCTCCACCATGTAGGCGGAGACGTCCTGGCCGAAGACGAGCCGGAGGATCTGCGGACCGGCGAGGGCCGATACGGCGGCCACGACGATGAAGGCGAGGCCGGTCGTAGCCAGGCCCCGGCGGACGATCCTCAGGAAACCGGCGGCGTCCCCCTCGGCCCACCGCCGGGCCATCGGGGTGAGCAGCGGGCGGAAGACGAGGAGGGCGAGCATGTTGATGGCGACGGCCGGCATATAGATGATCGAGAAGTACCCCTGCTCCTCGACGCTGCGGTACTCGTCGATCGCGTACCGGGCCTCGTTCGTCAGGTACGTCGCCAGGAACGCCCCGAGGAACAGGGGCAGGCAGTCGGCGAGGAGGGAGCCCATCTGGCGCCAGTCCCAGGTCGGTGACAGGGGGAACATGCGCCGGGCGGGCGGCAGGTAGACGAAGGCGAAGACGATCGTCGAGACGCCGAAGGAGACCGCGGTGGCGACGAGCAGGTCGGCCGTGGCCAGCATCATCACGGAGAACACGCCGGTCGTCGTGAGGATCCGCCAGAAGCAGGCCCGTCCCCCGATGTCGAGCCTGTTGCCCCGCTGGAACTCGGAGTAAAACACGTCCTCGGCGGCGTCGAACAGCCTCAGCGCCGCGACGAGCAGCCCGGTGAGGACGGCGTGAGGGGACTCCCCCCCCTTGTAGAGGCCGTAGCCGACGATCCCGACGAGCATGAGCCCCGTCGTGACGATGCGCGTCGACGCGTAGACGCCGAAGGGGAACTTCCCCGTGACGTCGGTGACGTGGTAGGTCCGCACTTCGAACATGCCGACGGTCTGGAACTGCTGCCCCAGGGCGATGGCAAGGGAGAACACGCCGGCGGCGGCGACCCCCGCCGACCGGGTGACGGCCGTGAGCATGATGACGAACGACAGCGAGCTCATGAGCGAGGCCGCCGTGTTCCACAGGTAGTCGCGCCGGTACTGGCTCGCGGACTCGACGGTCGCGCTCATCTGTCCTCGTCCCAGTAGGGGCCGTAGACGACCGAGTGGGCCTCGTGGTTGACCCGTTGGTCGGCGGGGGGCAGCTCCATGTAGTCGCCGTAGCCTCGCGTGAGGATCGCGTCGTACTCCTTGGGGAGCATGACGGTGATGTCTTCGAAGGGGACGCGCGCGCAGGGGAAGAGCTCGTCGACGCGGACCGCCCAGTGCTTGGGGTCGCGGGTGGAGAAGTCCCCCAGGAGCGTCGAGCCCGAGTGCTCGTGGCGGCGCGCCGCCCGCTCCCACGCGCGTTGGAGGCGTCGGGGGCTGATCCGCAGGGCCCTCATCGTCGCGTGGACGGCGAGCATGATTCCTCCGGCCAGGGGGGCCAGGGGGCCGGGCAGTCCGGTCGCCGCCCTCGGGGTCCCCCTGAGGAAGAGGAGGCGCCCCCACAGCCACGTCGACCGGGACTGGCGCCTGTAGGCGGCCTCGTCGTCCGGGATCGGATCGAGGGGGAACAGGTCGACGCCGATGGGCATCCGGTAGGGCCGGTCCTTGGCGACCTGGGAGACGAATTCGCTGCCCTTGAGTCCCAGGACCGCGAAGGTCTGGGGGTAGTCCTCGCTGTGGCGGGGGGAGACGAGGACGTACGCCTCCCCCAGGAGGGCGGGGGCCTCGTCGAGCAGGCGCTCGTAGTCCGCGCGGGGCAGGCAGACGTCGGCGTCGTCGTCCCAGGGGATGAAGCCCCGGTGGCGGACGGCTCCGATGGCGGTGCCGCCGTAGACGGCGTAGCGGATGCCGAGCCGTTCGCACACCCGGTCGAGTTCGGCCAGGACGCGGGTGGTGGCGCGCTGGACTCCGTCGAGGCGGGAGGGTCCCTCAGGGGCGGTCATCTGCGCCTCCTCGGGCGGCGTCGGATCCGTAGGGGCCGAAGTCGATGACGTGGGCCCGGTGGTTGCGCCGCTGGTCGGCGGGGGGCAGCTCCATGTAGTCGCCGTACCCCCGGCGCAGGAGGGCGTCGTACTCGTTGGGGAGCATGACGGTGATGTCCTCGAAGGGGACGTCGCGGGTGGGGAACAGCTCGTCGTCGGTGACGATCCAGTTCTGGGGATCCCGCATGGTGAAGTCCGCCATGACGCCGGTGGGGGCGTCCTCGTACCTGCGGACGACGGCCTCCCATCTGCTCTGGAGCTTGCGCGGCGTCACGCGCAGCAGGCGCATCCCCCAGTGGGCGGCGGTCGTCGCGGTGTAGATCAGGGCCCTCTTCGCCCCGGTGATGCCGATGAGGTAGGGGCGGGGGGTGCCGACGAGGAAGAGCAGTCTGCCCCACAGCCAGGATCTGCGGCTCATCGAGGCGAAGGCGCGCGGGTCGTCGGGGACGGTGTCCACGGGGAGGATGTCCATGAAGAAGGGCATCCGGTAGGCGGAGTCTCGGTCGGCCTCGGGGATCAGGAGGGTGTCCTTGAGGACCATCTTGGTGAACATGAAGGGGAAGTCGTCGCGCGTTCGCGTGTTGTCCAGCCGGAAGCGCTCGTCGAGGAGGGCGGGCGCTTCGGCGAGGAAGCGCTCGTAGTGGGCGCGGGTCATGAGGACGTCGATGTCGTCGTCCCAGGGGATGAAGCCCCGGTGGCGGACGGCTCCGATGGCGGTGCCGCCGTAGACCGTGTAGGGAGTGCCGAGCCGGCGGCACACCCGGTCGAACTCTTCGAGGATCGTCTTCAAGAGCGCATGGACGCGGTCGAGGAGGTCCTGGTCGAGTCCCTGGTCGTTAGTCATGTCATCCCTTCGTCGTTCCCGGGGCGCGCCCGGCCTCCCGGCTCGCATTGTGCCACGGCGCGAGGGGGCGGGGCGCCGACCCGCCCGTCTCATCGCCGGACCCGCAGGTCCTTCCAGTCGGGCGTGGCCGCCAGGACGGTGAAGACGAGGATCACGAGGCAGCAGACGATCTGCAGCGGGGTCGGCGTGGTCCCCATGAGGACGAACGCGAAGATCACCGCCCACGCGGAGTAGGAGATGTTGAGGGCCATGCCGCGCGAGGCCCCGACCGTGTTGATCGCCGTGTAGTAGAAGAGGTAAGAGGCAGTCCCGGCCAGGGCCGCGAGCGCGATGACGCCGGTGCCGAAGCTGGGGACGGCCGTGAAGGTGAAGCCCAGGACGCCCGCGAGGGGGGCGACGACGGCGAGGTAGACGAGGGCGGATGTGGTCTCGCGGATCTGGAGGGCCGTCTCGTTGTCGACGGCCTCGTCGCGCATCCCCCAGGCGAGGATCACGGCCTCGGATCCCCATCCGACGACGCAGGCGAGGGCCGCGATGACGCCGATGACGGGGTTGCCCCCACCGTCCGAGGTCGACGAGTAGCCGATGACGACGATGGCGGTCAGGGCGATGAGGAGGGCGATGATCTGCCGGGGCCGCATCCGCTCCTTGAGGAGGAGGAAGGCGAGGAGGGTGCCGACGGCCGGGTAGAAGGTCGAGATGATCGCCGTGTACCCGGGGCCGATGTGGTTGATGGCGATGAGGTATCCGCTCATGCCGAAGGGGCCGCCGAGGAGGGCGGCGAGCATGACGGCCTTGCCGGATCGGGTGCGCAGGGCGGCGAGGGTGTCGCCGAGCCGGCCGCGGGCGCCCATGTAGATCAGGAGGATGAGGGCGCAGGCGGCGTCGTGGAGGAGGGCGCTGGCCAACGAGGCCTCGCCGGCGCCGAGGAAGGGCGCCAGTCCCAGGGCGATGCCGAGGACGACGGTGTCGAGGCCCCACAGGGCCCCGGAGAGGATTCCCCATCTCATGTCAGGCCTCCTGTCCGGCCGCGGCCTCGTAGCGGGCGAGGAGGGGGTCGATGTAGTCGGCGGCGTGCCGGTAGTACGTGAGGAGCCATTCCCCGACGTCGTCGCCCTCGGCCTCTTTGAGGAGCGCCCACACGTACCAGCACCAGCCGGCGAAGACGACGTGGGCCCAGAAGTGGCGGTGCTCGAGGGGGGTGGGGGTGCGCCCGAAGTAGTGGACGAGGGCCGTGTCGGCGAGGTCGTCGTCCATGTCGGCGGTGCACACGACCATGGTGCCGAAGTCGGAGGCCTCGTCGGACATGCCGGCGTACTCCCAGTCGATGAGGTCGATGCTCCCGTCGGGGGCGACGAGGAAGTTCGGGGGGAAGAAGTCGTTGTGGCTGGGGACGAGGCCGTACCCGTCGGCCTCGGTGAACGCTTTGAGGCGCAGGACCTTGTCTCGCAGCTCGAAGTAGCCGGGCACGCAGATGGCGCCCTCGCGGGCGAGGAGGTCTTCGTAGCGCAGGCCCTCGGCGACGAAGTCGAATCTGCGGGCGAGGCGGTGGTCGGATTCGTGGAGGCTGCGGCTCATGCGCATCGCGCGGGCCAGTTCGGCCTCGTCGGTGACGTCGAGGTTGCGCGCGTCGGGGACGAACCGGGAGATCTTCCATCCTTTGACGGGGTCGCCGGCGATGTACGTCCGGTCGACGCCGATGTCGCGGGCGAGTTCGAGTGCGGCGAATTCGGCGTCGCGGTCGACGATCTTGTCGGTGCCCGCGCCGGGGTGGCGGTAGACGTATTGGTCGTCGCCGAGTCGGAATCGGCACGACAGGTTGGTGATGCCCTGTTTGAGGGGGGCGAAGTCGTGGATGTCGGTTTTGTCGCAGCCGAGCGCCCCGGCGATGTTGTCGAAGGCCTCGGAGTCGATGTTCTCGATGAAGTTCGGGTCGAAGTCGCGCAGTTCGTCGACGGAGTCGAATTCGTTGATGACGCCGTCGGGGTAGCGGCGGATCACCATGTCGAGGTCCTTGACGTGGTCGAGGTAGATGCTCTCCCAGAGCTTGGGGGCGGTTTCGGGGCGGTGGTAGACGCGCTCGAGGATTGCGGCGAACCGGCGGGAGAACTCGCGGTCGAAGTAGACGTGGCCGAGCATGGTCCACGCGTCGGCCCCGCCGATGGTCGCGCCGGTGATCCGTCCGCCCGGGCCGGTGGACAGGCACCATTCATCGGTCGGCCCGTCGACGTGGACGGCGGAGTAGTAGGCGCGGTAGACGTGGGATTCGAAGGGGTTGACGGTGAAGTAGTCGTCGGAGGAGCACACGTAGGTGTTGGCGAGTCGGTCGCGCACGAGCCATAGGGAGCCGTTGTTGTTGCGGCTGGCGTAGTCGCGGTTGACGACGATGTTCACGCCGAAGGCGTCGATGAGGGAGAAGAAGTACTCCTTCTTGTAGCCGACGACGACGGTGATGTCGGTGATGCCGACCTCGTGGAGCTGGCGGATCTGGCGCTCGATGAGGACTTCCCCGCGCACGCGCAGCGTCCCCTTGGGGCGCTCGTAGGAGATGGGGGCGAAGCGGCTGGACAGGCCGGCGGCCATGATGACGGCGTTGTCGACCTTGTAGGGGTCCAGCGCCCGGCGGCCGGCGTCGGTCAGGGCGCGCGCGTCGATGTAGCCGAGGGCCTCGCATTCGCGCACCGCGGTGTTGACGCGGCCCAGGGAGATGCCGGTGCGGGCCTTGAGATCGCGCTGGGTCAGGGGGGCGTCCTCGCGCAAGAGCGCGTAGAGGACGTCGAATTGGGTCTGGGTCAGGGGCGTCGTCACGGGATCACCGATCGTTCATCTCAGGGGTCTCTCCCCATGCGTTCAAACATAGATCATAAATCTATATTTGTGAACACCGGTGTCGGCGCGTCCTCCTCCCCTCCTCCGCCGATGACGATCCGCGCAGTCCCCGCCCACCGCCCGGGATCGGTGATGCGACGCCCGTCGACAAGCAGGCGCGCGCCCGGCAGATCGAGGGGGCCGATCCGGCGGTACTCGTCATGATCGGCCTGGACGATCACCGCGTCGACCTCGTCGCCGAAGCGGTACGGCTCCCACCCGAGCGCCGCGATCTCCTCATCGGAGAACAACGGGTCATGGACCCCGACGCGGGCGCCGCGCGCGCGCAGCTCGGCGACGACATCGAACACCCCCGAGAACGCGGTCTCCTTGACGCCGCCGCGATAGGCCGCCCCCAGGACCGCCACACGAAGGCCCGACAGGCCGCCGAGAACCTCCTCGGCCCGCGACACCGCGTACGCGGGCATCGCCGCGTTGGCGGCTCGCGCCGCGCGCACGATCGACGCCTGCGGATCCGTCGACAGGTACAGGCGCGGGTAGACGGGGATGCAATGACCCCCCACCGCGATCCCGGGCCGATGGATGTGGCTGTACGGCTGGGAGTTGCACGCCTCGATGACGCGCTCAACATCGATGCCGATCCGGTCCGCGTAGCGCGCGAACTGGTTCGCCAGGCCGATGTTGACATCCCGATAGGTCGTCTCGGCGAGCTTGGCCATCTCGGCCGCCTCGGCGCAGCCCATGTCCCACACGCCGTTCGCGCGGGGCAGGTCGGGCCGCTCGTCGAAGTCGAGGACGGACTCGTAGAAGGTCCTCCCCGCCCGCGCACCGGCCTCGTCGAGGCCGCCGATAAGCTTGGGATAGGCCCTGAGGTCGGCGAAGACACGACCCGTGAGGACCCGCTCGGGGCTGAACACGAGATGGAAGTCCCGCCCCTCGACAAGGCCGGAGATCCGCTCGATCATCGGCCTCCACCGGCCCCGGGTCGTCCCGACGGGCAGGGTCGTCTCGTAGGAGATCAGGGTCCCGCGCTCCACATGCGCGGCCAGGGCGGCGGTCGCCGCATCCATCCGGGCGAAATCGGGCCGGGACTCGGCGTCGACGACCAGCGGGACGACGACGACGACCGCCCGGGCGCCGGGGATGGCCTCGGCGTACGAGGACGTCGCGCGCAAACGGCCCGAAGCCACCTCCTCCGCGAGGTACCCGCCCAGTCGGGCCTCCCCCGGGAACGGCTCGCGACCGGCATTGACCGCATCGACGACCGCCTCGTCGACGTCGACGCCGACGACCTCGTGCCCCTTGCGGGCGTACTGGACGGCCAGCGGCAACCCGATCTTGCCGAGCGCGACGACGGCGATGCGCATGACGGCTCCTCCCCTCCTGCGGCCGGCGCCGCACGCTCCACAGTATGCCCGGACATCGAGAACATCCCCGACCTCCCGGCCGCTCCATCCCGCCGGGCCCAGACCGACCGCACGATCGACAAGCGCCACCGGGGCCCATCGACGGTCGAATGAGCCGACACCACGTCAGCGCGAACGAAAGGGCAGCGGCAAGAATGCGTGTACGCGACTGTGTTCTTATGGCTTGAAGGCTGGGAAATGAGGGGGTGAACACGCTCTGAGAGCATGTTCGGTGCGTGTGACGAGGAACGCGCCGCGTTGCGATGCACGTGGCGCCACGATGGTCGAGAACGGCACGACGAGTACGCGCAGGACCCGCTGGCGGTGCAAGGCGTGCGGGTCTTCAAGCATCCAACGCCGCCCCCGCGCTACAGCAGGGCACCCGCCCATCACCCGGTTCACCGGCCCTCCCCGACCAGTGCACCTACACTGCCCCCATGCCCCGGATCCTCGACCTCTCCTTCTCCCCACTGACCCGGGACGCGCGAGTCCTGCGCCAACTGAGCGTGGTCAGCGAATTCGCAGAGGTGACCACCTGCGGATACGGCCCGGCCACCCCCTACTCCCACGACCACGTCGAGATCCCCGCCGACGCCCCCTCCCTGCCGCAGACCCCCCGGGGCGTCGTCGACCTCGCGCTGCGCCGGCACCGCGCCAGCGATCTCGCCGCCCCGGGATCCGCGGCCGTCCTCGACCGCCTCGCCATGCGCCGCTTCGACCTCGTCATCGCCAACGACGCCCGCGCCCTCCCCCTCGCCCACGCCGTCGCCGACGGAGCGCCGATCTGGGCGGACCTGCACGAATGGGCGCCCGAGGAGCGGACCCACGTCATCGCCTGGCGCCTCCTCGTCGCCCCGTGGATCGACTCCGTGTGCCGCCGCTACCTGCCCCTGACCGCCGCCCAGACCACCGTCGGCACTCGGATCGCCGCCCTGTACGAGGAGCGCTACGGCGTTCGCCCGCTCCTCATGCGCAACGCCGCACCCTACGCCGACCTCGCTCCCTCCCCCGTCGCCCCCGACGGGCCCCTCCGGCTCGTCCACTCGGGGGCCGCCATCCCCGGCCGCGGCCTCGACGCGATGATCGACGCCGTCCTCACGGCCGGGGACTCCTTCCGCCTCGACCTGTACCTCGTCGCCGGCGGGGACCGGGGCGCCCACCTGCGGGATCTGCGGGCGCGGGCCGCGGGCTGCGAGCGCGTCGTCTTCCACGACCCCGTGCCGCCCGCCGCCCTGCCGGCGACGCTCAACGCGTACGACGTCGGCGTCTTCTGGATCCCCCCGACGACCACGAACGCGCGCCTGACCCTGCCGAACAAGCTCTTCGACTTCGTCCAGGCGCGCCTGGCCCTCGCAGTGGGGCCCAGCATCGAGATGGCCGAGATCGTCGGCGAGCACCGCCTGGGCGTCGTCTCCGACGGCTTCGAGGTCGAGCGGATCGTCGACTCCCTGAGGACGCTGACCCCCCAACGGGTCGCCGCCTTCAAGGAGGCCTCGCATCGGGCGGCGCCTGCCCTGAGCTTCGAGCACGAGGCGCAGACTGCCCGACGGATCCTCTCCGACCTGCTCGGCGCCTGAGGACCCGGTCGGCGCGCGGGGCCCGGCGATCGTCCGCCGCGAGGAGCACCCCGAGGCCCCGCCGCCCGCTACGACCCGACGACCCCGCCGCGATGGCCGCCGTGCGCATCGCCGGATCGCAGTCGCGCCCGGCGCCCCCGGGAGAGACGACGCCGCTGAGGTCGTTGGTCTTTGAGGTGAGAGTCGCGCCCGGCGCCCGCGGAGAGAGACACGGGGCCCGGTGATCGTCCGCGGGCCTCGAACAACCCGAGCCCGCTCGCAGGGCCTCCCCCTCCCGCGGCCACCGCGGCCGTTGGCGTCCCGGCCGAGCGCAGACAGCTGCCGGGTCCGGTAGGAGACGCTCGTCGCCCACCGGACCCGGCTCGCGGGCCCCGCGCAAGCCGTTGAGGCCTCGCGGGGAGCAGCGCCTAGCGCGACATCGCGTCGGCGGCCGCCTTGACCTGGGGGCGCACCGGCGTCAGGCGGGTGAGCTGGGTGACGTGGCGCGGCTCCAGCTCCTCGATGCTCGACACGCCCAGGAGCTTCATCGTCCGGACGAGCTCCTCGCTGAGGATCGCCAGGGCGCGGTCGACGCCCTGGCGGCCCCCGGCCATGAGCCCGTAGAGGTAGGCGCGCCCGATGAGGGAGAACTTCGCGCCCAGGGCGCAGGCGGCGACGATGTCGGCGCCGTTCATGATGCCGGTGTCGATCATCACCGTCGCGTCGGAGCCGACCTCGCGGACCAGGTCGGGCAGGAGGCGGAAGGGGACGGGGGCGCGGTCGAGCTGGCGCCCGCCGTGATTCGACAGGAGGATGCCGTCGACTCCCAGGTCGAGCAGGCGGGTGGCGTCGGGGATGTTCTGCACGCCCTTGACGACGATCTTGCCCTTCCACATGCTGCGGATGACCGCCAGGTCCTCGTCGCTGATCGTCGGGTCCATCGCCGAGTCGAGGAGTTCGCCGACCGTGCCCCCCGTCGACGACAGGGAGGCGAACTCGAGTTTCGGCGTGGTGAGGAAGTCGAACCACCACCAGGGCCTGGGGATCGCGTTGAGGACGGTCCCGGCGGTGATCTGGGGCGGGATGGAGAAGCCGTTGCGGCGGTCGCGCAGGCGCGCGCCGGCCACGGGCGTGTCGACGGTGAACATCAGGGTGTCGAACCCGGCGGCCTGGGCGCGCTCGACGAGCCCGTAGGAGATCTCGCGCTGGCGCATGACGTAGAGCTGGAACCAGTTGCGCCCGTGCGGGTTGGCGGCGCGCACGTCCTCGATGGAGGTCGTGCCCAGGGTCGACAGGGTGAAGGGGATGCCGATGGCGCCCGCGGCCCCTGCGCCGGCGACCTCGCCCTCGGTCTGCATGAGTCGCGTGAACCCGGTGGGGGCGATGCCGAAGGGGAGGGCCGAGGGGCCGCCGAGGATCTGGCAGGAGGTGTCGACGTCGACGGCGGGGCGCAGGACGTCGGGGTGGAACTCGATGTCGCGGAAGGCCTGGCGGGCTCGGCGCAGCGAGATCTCGCCCTCGGCGGCGCCGTCGGTGTAGTCGAAGGCGGCCGCGGGGGTGCGCCTCTTGGCGATCGCCCGCAGGTCCCAGATCGTCTGGCAGGCGGAGAGCCTGCGGCGGCGCGCGTTGAAGTCCGGCTTCTTGAAGCGCAGGAGCTCGAAGATTTCCAGGGGATTGGGGACCTGGCGTTTGACCATGATGACCACCTCCGTTGTGGCGAGCGACGAACACCCACTAGGCCTAAAGACCCAGGAGCACGACGATGCTAGAGGGTTGATCTTCATCAGGCAAGGCTTGCCTAAATTTAAAGACTCCCGTTCCACCCTCCTCCAGGACCGCGGGGATCCGATGCCACGGTCGCACGGCACAGCAGGCGACGCCCCCACCGGCAATCGAGCACCTCCGTGGATCGAGCCTGTCGAGCGTCCGTCTCTCCGATGGGCGCCGTGCGCGTCATTCTGCGCGGGGTCGTTCACACGAGGGCGTCCTGGCCGTGGACGTCCTGGCCGAGAAGGGCTCCGCCGCAGTCCGGGCGGGCGCTGGGCTCGTCTCATCCCATCGGACACCTCGCAAGGACGGATTCTTCACGAGAGCAGGAGACTCCCGCCCACTGATGACGGCCTCACGGACAGGCGCCGTGCGCGGCATTCTGCACGGGGTCGTTCACACGAGGGTGTCCTGGCCCGGGACGGGTTCTGTCCACGACGACGGTCTACGGGGAAAGGCTCCACCGGCCCATCGACGACCCCGGGCGCCCGTCGCCGCGAGGACCCGGCCTCGGCCCGTCAGCGCCCCCGCCCCGCCGCCTCCAGGACGACGCGCGCCGCCCGGCCCGCGCTCACGCGCACCGACCGGTTGCCCTCCACCCACGCCCACAGCCTCGACCGGTCCCGGCGCTGATCCGATGCCGGGCACGCCGCCGCCTCCAGCAGGGCCTCGGCGACCGCCCCCGGATCGGCGTCGACCGCCCACCCCAGGCGGCCCTCGACGACATCCTCCCGGGCGCGGCCCGGCCCCGCGTAGATCACGGGGGTGCCGGCGGCCAACGAGGAGAGGATCTTCGTCGGATACGCGTAGTCGTAAGCGCCCGGGCGGATCGACGCCAGGCCCGCGCACGCGTGTGCCGCCCAGAGCCTCGCCTCGTCGGCGGAGACCGTCGGATGCCAGATGACGTCCCCTCGCCCGGCTGTCGCCCGCCTAAGGGCGTCCCAGGCGCTCCCTTGCCCGAGGAACACGAGGCGCGAGCCCGGCATCCGATCGGCGACGCGCGCGAACCCCTCGATGAAGACCTCCGGGGCGAGCCACTCGGCGACCGTCCCCGCGTAGACGAAGACCGGCCCGTCGGTGCCGGGCCAGTCGGCGGGCGGCTCCTGCTCCCGGGGATCCACCGGCCCGCAGGACGTGTCGATCCCGTTGGGGACGACATCTGCGCCGCGCCCGGCCAGGTCGAGGACGCGCGCCGCCACCCCCTCCGACACGGCGAGAACCCGCGAGGCGCCGCGCAGGGCGAAGGCCTCCAGGCGGGTGAGGACGGCGACGACGCCGGGCGCCACCCCCTGGGCGCGCGCGGCGTCGGAGACGATGTCGGCAACGAAGTAGACGCGGGGGATCCGCCGCAACGCGCAGGCGACCTTCACGACGGCCCCCGTCGTCGGCGGCGGCTCGTTGACCACCGCGTCGGCCCTGCGCGCGACCAGCAGCCGCGCGAGGAGCGGCAAGTCGAAGGACAGGTACGGGAGGTATCCGCGAACGGCGCCGGTCGCGTCCCTGAGCACGGGGGCGCGGCTCACGCGCACGCGGGCCCCGTCGGGGCCGGGGCGGGCGAGCCGGGCGTCGAGATCGGACGCCTCCTCGGCGAGGCCCGCCGGGGGGCGCGACGTGAGGACCTCGACGTCGGCGCCCCCGTCCTTGAGGGCCTCGACGAGGGCGAGGAGGCGCAGCGCCGCCGCCGCGGGCTCGGGGGCGAAGAGGCGGGTCGCGACGAGGATGCGCGGTCGCCGGACGGTCACTGGGGTGTGCACCCGCCCAGTGTGCCCCACCCGGCGCCCGACGGCGACGCCGACGTCTCCCGGTACGGCCCATGAGGCGGCCATGCCGCCCCGCCCGGCGATAGGACGGGGCGCATTCCTGCGGCGCAGGGCGGCTCCTCACACCCGGCCATGCTTGACACAAACTCAAACGCGCGATCCGACGACGCAGGGCGGCTCTCCCCGCCACGGACGCCCCCACCCCCTCTCCGTCGCTCAATCCGGCGGCGCAGGGCGGCTCCGGTCGATTCCTGTCCTCGCCCTCCGCAAGACCGCTCGGGACCGGATCGCACCGGCCCTGTGCACGCGGATGCGTCTCGGCGAGGAAACTGCGCCTTCCACGCTCGAAAACGCGTCGAAAAGCATCCGCGTGCACACTCTCCCCATATCCCAGCCGGGCGGTGCGACAATGACGGGGTGAAACTGCCCGGGCGCCTCCTCGACGCCGGCCGTCGTCATCCGACGCTGGTTCACGTGTCGACGCTGCTCACCGGGACCGTCCTCGCCCAACTCGTCGTCCTCGTGACGACCCCGATCATCGCGCGCCTCTACTCGCCCTCCCAGATCGGCGCTTTCGCCGCCCTCATGGCGATCCCCCAGGTCATCGCCCCCGTCGCCGCCCTGCGCTACGACATGGCCATCGTCCTGCCCGACTCCGAGGCCGAGGCCCGCCGCTTGATGCGCGCCGTCCTCGCCTGCTCCGGCGCCGTCAGCGTCCTCGTCTGCCTCGTGTGCGCCGTCTGGCGCGACCCCATCGCCTCCCTCCTCGGCCACCCCGAGGCCTCCGACTGGCTGTGGTGGTCCGGGCCGCTCGTCTTCTGCACGGCGACGACGACCGCCCTGGGCTACTGGATGACGCGACGCACCCGCTTCGCCCCGATCGGCCGGAACCGAGTCGTCCAGGCCGGCCTCGTCGAGTCGACGAGGATCGGCATGGCGCTGGCCGGCGCGGGGGCCGTCCCCGGGCAGGTGCTCAGCCAGGTCGTGGGCCAGGCGGGGGCCTCGGCGCTCCTGGCCTGGACGGGGCGCGAGGCGTTCTCCCCGCCGGGGACGGACGGACGCCCCCTGCGCCGCCTCTTCGCCCGCTACCGGCGCATGCCCCTGCTCAACGCCCCCAACGCCCTCGTCGACGCGGTGCGGGTCAACGGGATCGTCGTTCTCATCGGCGTGTACTTCGCGGCCGATCCGCAGGGGCAGTTCTCCCGGGCGTGGCTCCTCATGCAGGCCCCCGTCGCCCTCGTCACCGGCGCCCTGTCCCAGGTGTTCTACCAGCGCTTCGCGCGCGTCGAGCGCGGCTCGATGACGCGCCTCGTCATCCGGTCGGCGCGCGCCTCGCTGCTCGCCGGACTCGTGCCCTTCGCGGTCCTGTGGCTCGTCGCCCCCGTCCTCCTGCCCTGGTATCTCGGGCCCGGCTGGGAGGAGTCCGGGCTGATCGCCCGGGCCCTGGTCCCCTGGCTCCTCCTCAACGTCGTCACCTCCCCGATCTCCACGGTCTTCGTCGTCGCCGACCGGCAGGCGCTGATGCTCGGCTTCGCCGTCGTCTACGCCGCCGTCCCCCTGGCCCTCATCTCCTGGTTCGGGTCGTCCGGGACCTCGATCGTCGTCGCCGTCCACTGGGTGTCGGCGGCGATGGCCCTGCTCCTGGCGGGGCTCGTCGCCTTGACCGGGGCCGTGGCCCGCGCATGGGACCGCGCTCCCGCGGGCGAACGGGGACCCGCATGAGGGTCGCGCTGACGAAGGGCACCCTGTGGGTGCCGCCGACGTACTTCGCCGTGGAGCACGCCCTGGCCATGCCCGACATCGACTGGCGGGCGTTCGTCCTGTGCGCCGACATCACCGACCCCCGGGTCTCGTTGAAGGTCGACGAAGCGGCCCCCGGGGCGGGCCGTTGGCCCCGGCGCGCGCGCGAGCCCCTCAAGTGGGCGGCGCTCGGGCGGATGCGCCGCAGGATCGTCTCCTGGGGGCCGGGCGTCGTCCACCAGCAGCAGGCCACGTGGTCCCTGCCGGCCGTCCGGGCGGCCCGCGACCTGGGCGCCCCCCTGGTGACGACCTTGCACGGGGGCGACGCCTATTGGGGGCCGTCGGGGATCGGGGGCCGGGGGGCGGCGGGCGCCTGGAATCGGCGCAACGTCTCCGAGGCCTTCGCCGCGTCGCGCCTGCTCCTGGCGGTCTCGCGTCATCTGGCCGACGTGGCCCTCGACTCGGGGGCTCCGGCCGGGCGCGTCGAGGTCCACTACCAGGGGGTCGACACGGACTACTGGGCGCCCGGGCCCCCCGCGAGCACGACGCCCGGGCCCCCCGCGGTCCCGGCGCCAGGGCTCCTCCCGTCCGACGACGGCTCCCCCGTCCTCCTGCACGTCGGCGCCCTGTCCGCCCTCAAGGGGATCCCCGATCTGCTCGCCGCCCGCGAGCGCCTGCTCGCCCGCGCCCCGCACCGGCTCGTCCTCGTCGGCGACGGCCCCTGGCGGGCCGAGGCCGAACGGGCGGCCGCGCGCGATCCGGGGATCGTCGTCGCCGGGGCGCTGGCGCGCGACCGGGTGCGCGAGTGGATGCGCCGGGCCGACGCCCTCGTCCTGGCGACCCGGACGACCGGCGGGCGCTCCGAGGCGGCGGGGCTCGTCTCCTTGGAGGCGCAGGCCTGCGGGCTGCCCGTCGTCGTCACGGGAGCGGGCGGGGCGCCCGAGATGGTGTCCCCCGCGTGCCGGCCCCTCCTCGCCTCCCAGGCCGATCCGGACTCCCTGGCACGCAGTCTGATGACGGCGCTGTCGCTCGACGCCGGCGAACGCCGGACGATCGGCGCGAGCGCCCGCCGGTGGGTCGTCGAGCACCGATCGGTGGCGGCGGCGACGCTCCGCCTGCGCGACATCTACTCGCGGGCGGTCGACTGACGCGGTCGACTGATCGGCGTGCACCGGGATGCGTTTCGGCGCGCTGCGGGACGGCTCAGGGGCCCGAAACCTCGTCGAAGGGCATCCGCGTGCACACCGGTCGGCGGGACTGCCCCCGCGCGGCCGAGTCGAGCATCGCTTCGACGACGCGCAGGGCCTCCAGCCCCTCGCGCATCGAGACGTACTCGCGGCCTCCGACGGTGATCGCGTCGCGGAAGCGCTCCCATTCGACGGCCAGGGGCTCGCGCTTGCTCAGGGCGTAGCGGGTGACGACCCCCTCCGAGACTCCCCGGAACGCGGCGATCTGATCCCACAGGACCGGCATGTCGCCGTTCTCGTAGAACGTCAGGTCCCCCATCGCGGTGTCGGCGACGAGGGCCCCCCGGGCGCCGGTGACGACCGTCGTGCGCTCCTTGAAGGGAGACATCCAGTTGACGAGGTGATTGACGAGGACCCCGTTGGCCAAGCGGCCGGAGGCGACGAGGAGGTCCTCGTGCTCGCGCCCCGACCTCAGGGCGGTCTGGGCGTAGACGGACTCGTAGGGGGCGCCGGCCACCCATGCGGCCAGGTCGACGTCGTGGGTCGCGAGATCCTTGACGACCCCGACGTCGCTGATGCGCGCGGGGAAGGGGGACTGCCGACGCGTGACGATCTGGTAGACCTCGCCGAGCTGACCGGCGTCGAGCCTGCGGCGCATCTCGATGATCGCCGGGTTGCAGCGCTCGACGTACCCGACGGCGCCGACCAGTCCGGCTCCCTCGAATGCGGCGGCGATGCGCTCGCCAGCGTCGATGTCGGCGGCCAGGGGTTTCTCGATGAGGGCGTGGACGCCGGCCTCGGCCAGGGCCAGGGCGGCCTCCTCGTGGAGGGCCGTGGGGACGGCGACGACGGCCGCGTCGATCCCCCGTCCGATGAGCCAGTCGACGTCGTGGCCCACGTCGAGGCCTCCGGCGACCCCGTACCGGTCCCCCGCGGGGTCGGCGAGCGCGGCGAGCTCGACGCCGGGCAGGGCCCGGATGTTGCGGACATGGTGGCGCCCCATGGCGCCGATGCCCAGGACGCCGATCCTCAGCGGGGCCCTCGTCATATCAGGCCCCCGCCGACGCGCACGCGTTGACGGCCTCGACGATCCTGTCGAGGTCGTCGGGCGTCAGGGACGGGTGGACGGGCAGGGAGACGACCTCGCGCGCGGCCCTGTCGGTTTCGGGCAGGTCGAGGTCGCCGGCGAAGCCCTCAAGGGAGGGGAGCCGGTGGCACGGGGTCGGGTAGTAGACGCCGGTGCCGACGCCCCATTCGTCGCGCAGGGCCTTAGCGAAGCGGTCGCGCTCGGAGGCGTCGATGCGGATCGTGTACTGGTGGTAGACGTGGACGGCCCCCGGGGCGACCGGCGGGACGGCGACGCCGGTCAGGCGCTCGTCGAGGGCGGCGGCGTTGGCGCGCCGCCGCCTCGTCCACTCGTCGATCCGGGTCAGTTGGACGCGGCCGATGGCCGCGTGGACGTCCGTCATCCGGTTGTTGAATCCGACGAGTTCGTTGGCGTAGCGGGTCTGCATCCCCTGGTTGCGCAGGAGGCGCACGCGCCGGGCGAGCCGCTCGTCGCGGGTCGTCACCATGCCGCCCTCGCCGCTCGTCATGTTCTTCGTCGGGTAGAGGCTGAAGGCGGCGACCGCCCCGAAGGAGCCGACGGCGCGCCCGTCCAGGAGGGCCCCGTGGGCCTGGGCGGCGTCCTCGACGAGGAGGAGGCCGCGGGCGTCGGCCAGGCGGCCCAGCCGCTTCATGTCGGCGGGGTGCCCGTAGAGGTGGACGGGCATGATCGCGCGGGTCCGCCCGGTGATCGCGGCGTCGACGGATGCCGGGTCGAGGCAGAAGGAGTCGGGGTCGATGTCGGCGAATACGGGCGCGGCGCCGGTCAGGGCGACGGCGTTGGCGGTGGCGGCGAAGGTGAAGGAGGGGACGACGACCTCGTCTCCGGGGCCGATGCCGGCGGCGAGGAGCCCGAGGTGGAGGGCGGAGGTTCCGGAGTTGACGGCGATCGCCAGGGCGCCGGGGACGAGGCGGCGGGCGAACTCCTCCTCGAACGCGGCGACCTCTGGGCCCTGGGCGAGCATGCCGGTGCGCATGACGCGGGCGACGGCCGCGATCTCTTCCTCGCCGATGAGGGGCCGGGCTGCGGGGATCGTCTCACGCGTCATCTCGCGCCTCCGGGGTTTCTTCGACGAGGGCGCCGTCGGCGGTCAGGCGGTAGCGGGCGCCCGTCGCCGGGCAGACGAGGACGCCCTCCTCGTGCGGGTCGGGGTCGAGGGGGACGCCGGCGCGGCCGACCCAGCCGACGCGGCGGGCGGGGGCGCCGGCGACGAGGGCGAAGTCGGGGACGTCGCGGGTGACGACGGCCCCGGCGGCGACGAGGGCCCAGCGTCCGATCGTCACGGGGGCGACGCAGACGGCGCGCGCCCCGACGGAAGCCCCTTCGCGGACGACGACGCCGACGCGCTGCCAGTCCCGACCGGTCTTGACGGTGAGGTCGGGGTTGGCGGCCCTGGGGAAGCGGTCGTTCGTCAGGACGGCGGCCGGGCCGATGAAGACGCCGGGGCCCAGGTCGGCGGGCTCGTAGACGAGGGCGTGGTTCTGGATCTTCGACGCGGCGCCGACGCTCACGCCGGCGCCGATGTAGGCGCCGCGGCCGATGACGCAGTCGTCGCCGATGCGGGCCCCCTGTCGGATCTGGGCGAGGTGCCAGACGCGTGTTCGGCTGCCGACGACGGCGGTCGGGTCGACGTCGGCGCTCTGCTCGATGCTGGCCACGGCGCTCCTTTCTCCGCTCCTCATCGTAGGGGCACGGGGTCGGCCCGCGCACCGCCGGGGCCGCGCGGCCGGCGGGGTGCAAGAATGAGCCCATGAGCGCGCGCGAGGACGTCTGGGTGGTGGTCCCCCTGTTCAACGAGGCCGCCGTCGTCGCCGACGTCCTAGCTCCCCTGATGACGCTCTTCCCGCACGTCCTGTGCGTCGACGACGGCTCGTCGGACTCGTCGGGTGCGGCCGCCTTGGCGGCCGGCGCCCACGTCGCGACCCACCCGATCAACCTCGGCCAGGGGGCGGCGTTGCAGACGGGGTTCGACTGGGTGCTGGCGAGCACGTCGGCCCGCTACGTCGTCACGTTCGATTCGGACGGCCAGCATCGTCCCGAGGACGCCGCCGACCTCGTCGACCTGGCCGAACGGGAGGGGGCGGCCTTCGTCCTCGGGTCGCGTTTCCTCGACGGGGCCCCACGCGAGATGTCGCGGCTGCGTCGACTCGTCCTGCGGGCCGCCGCCTGCGTCTCACGCCTGCGCACGGGGCTGAAGCTGACGGACGCCCACAACGGGCTGCGGGTGATCCGGCGCGACGCGCTGACACGGGTGAGGTTGACGCACAACCGGATGGCGCACGCCACTCAGATCGTCGAGCAGTTGGCGGCGACGGGGCTGGCGTGGCGCGAGGCGCCCGTTCACGTCCGCTACACGGACTATTCGAGGGCCAAGGGGCAGTCGCTGCTGAACTCGGTCAACATCCTCGTCGAACTCGTCATGGGGGGCCGATGACCCACTACCTGCTGATCCGCGTGCTCCTGCTGGGGGGCCTGGTCGTCATCGCCTGGTGGCTGGTGCGCCCGGTCCGCTCGCAGTCGCATCTGGCTGTGCGCCGCCTGTCGATGATGGCCCTCGTCGTGTTCGCGATGGTCGCGGTGGCGCTTCCCGGGGCTCTCAACCGGGCGGCGTCGGCGCTGGGCGTCGAGCGGGGCGTCAACCTCCTCGTGTACGCGCTGGTCCTGGCCCTGTTGGCCCAGGCGGCGACGGCGTATCGCCGTGAGGCTGCGGCCGAGAGGCGGATCACGGACCTGGCGCGGGCCGTCGCCCTGTCGCACGTCTCCCATCCGGAGGGGTCGATTCCCGCAGATCCGGCGGGGAGGGGCGATCCGGCGGGATCCGACCGCTAGACTCTCGAGAATATGAGCATGCACGGCACTCGCGGGCGCAGTCGCACCGTCCAGCACGCGGCGACCTCCCCCTATCGTTTCGGCGTCGCCAGGTCGGTCGCCGCCGTCGCCCTGTCCGTCGCGCTCTTCGTCGTCTCGACCGCCGGATTCCTCTACCAGTCGTTCGCCCGCCAGGTCGAGGATTCGGCGCTCGACATCTCCGGGCTCGGGGCCTCCCCCCAGTCGGGCCCCCAAGAGCCGGAGCTGCCGGCCGACCAGTTCCAGGGTCGACCCCTCAATATCCTCCTCGTCGGTGTGGACTCTCGCGAGGGGGAGAACGCGAATGTCGGCGCCGGCGACTCCTCCGACGTCGAGTCCCTGCGCGGCGACACGACGATGGTCGTTCACGTGTCCGCCGACCGCTCGAGGATCCAGGTCGTGTCGATCCCCCGGGACACGTGGACGGACATCCCGTCGTGCACGCGGATGGACGGATCGGTGTCGGGCAGCACCGAGGGCATGTTCAACACGGCGTTCGCCATCGGCGCGAACTGGGGGACGGACATCGCCTCGGGTATCGCCTGCACGAAGTCGACGGTCGAGGAGATGACGGGCTTGACGATCGACGCCTTCGGGGTCGTCGACTTCGCGGGGTTCATCTCGATGGTCAACGCCCTGGGGGGCGTGTGGTTCAACCTCGATGAGCCCGCGTACGACGAATTGGCCCGGCTCGACCTGCCGGCGGGTTGCCAGCTCCTCAACGGTGACCAGGCGTTGTCCTACGCGCGTGCCCGCTACGACCTGGGCGACGGGTCGGACATCTCCCGGATCGGCCGCCAGCAGCAGCTCGTCTCGGCGATCATGCGAGAGCTCCTGGCGAAGAACTATGTGACGGACTTCCCGGCCCTCGTGTCCTTCCTCCAGGCGTCGATCGGCTCCTTGAAGATCTCCCCGAACCTCTCCGACATCAACACGGACGCCGGCCTGCTCCTGTCGCTCCTCGACATCGACAGGGCCCAGATCCAGTTCATCACCATGCCGAACGCGCCCGCCCCGTGGGACAAGAATCGCGTCATCGCCGTCGAGCCGATGGCGACGATGGTGTGGGATTCCCTCATCGCCGATCAGCCCCTGCCTCCCTCGACCGAGTACACCGACGGCAACGGCCAGGTCCTCGTCGTCCCCGATCCGGACCTGGCTCCTTCCCCGGGCGAGGGGGCCGAGTCGGGCGTCCAGTCGGATCCTGCCGACGGGTCCTCCCCCGCCGCTGACCAGCAGGAGCCTTCAGCCGATCCCGCCGCTCAGAGCGCGCCCGCTCCGACTCAGACCTGCCCGCCGAATCGATGAGCCCCACTCCCCCGTCCTTCGCCCCCGACCCGAAGCGCCGCAGGCCCCCGGCCCCGCAGGGCGCGGGGCAAGACCGCTCGTCCGCCCCCCGCGAGCACCCGGCCCCCGAACAGGGACCGGAGGCCCTTCCGCCGTCCCACGAGCCCGCTGCCCGCCAGTGGAGGATCCCGGTGGATCGGCGGGACCGCCCCCGCGCGGCGGGGGGCCTGGCGGCGTCCGACGGGGACGCACCGCAGACCGCTCCCCCCTCGTTCGCCCCGCAACGGGCCTCCGTGCGCGCCCGGGGCGACCATTCCATCGCCCTCTCCCCTTCCGTCGACTCCCCCTCGACGCGGTCGGGGTCGGCATCCGGGTCGGGCCCCCAGCAGATGCCCCCGGCCTACGCGCCCCAGCGCCGCCAGCCTCCACCGGCCGGCCCCGTGCCCGCCCACGCACCGGCGCGCGGCGCGGGTCGACCCTCGGGAGCTCCCGCGCCGCGGCCCGCGGCGGCCCGCCCCCAGTGGGCCCCGGTCTCGGCCGCCGGGCCGCGCCCGGCGCGGCGGCGCCGCAGGCCGGGGCGGGCCATCATCCGCCTCCTCGTCTTCGCCGTTGTCCTCGTCGTCGCCTGGGGCGGATTCCTCTTCTGGGACGTCAACGCGAATCTCGGGCGGACCCGGGCCCTGTCGGGGGAGCCGGGCACCGACGGCACGACCTACCTGCTGGCCGGGTCGGATTCGCGGGCGGACGGGGCCGTTCAGGACGGCTTCGAGGGCGGCGAGCGCTCGGACTCGATCATGCTCGTCAACATCGCGCCCAACGGGCAGGCGGTCGCCGTGTCGATCCCGAGGGACGCCTACGCCGAGATCCCGGGGTACGGGTGGGACAAGATCAACTCGTCCTACGCCTACGGGGGGTCGCGGCTGCTCGTCGAGTCCGTCGAGCGCCTGTCGGGCCTGACCGTCGACCACTACGTCCAGATCGGCATGGGGGGTGTCTCCGACATCGTCGACGCTGTCGACGGGGTGGAGCTGTGCTACGACTCCGACGTCGACGACCCCCTGTCGGGCCTGACGTGGACCGCCGGATGCTCGACCGTCGACGGGGCGACGGCGCTGGCGTTCTCGCGGATGCGCTACTCCGATCCGGAGGGCGACATCGGCCGGACGAAGCGTCAGCGCCAGGTGATCTCCCAGGTCGTCGGCAAGGCGATGTCCCCGTCGACCCTCCTCAATCCGGCCAGGACGCTGCGCGTCGAGAGGGCCGGGTCGTCGGCCTTCACCGTGGACGAGGACTCGTCGGCCCTGGACGTCGCCCGCCTGGTCCTCGCCTTCCGCTCCGCGGCGGGCGCCCAGATGATGGGGACGCCGCCGATCGAGACCATCGATTTCACGACCGACGACGGTGCTTCGGCGGTCCTCCTCGTCGATGAGACCGCGCCGGAGTTCTTCGCGGCCCTACGGGCCGGAACCCTGACCCCAGGAGACCTCAACCGGGTGGGTTAACGCATTCGCGCGTGCACGAGCATGCGTTTCGACGACGTTCTGGCGCCGTCGGGCGCTGAAACCGCGTCGAAACGCATCGGCGTGCACACGCGTCAGCGGACAGTCGGCGGATCGAAGCGCCGAGGCCCCGCCTGCCACCCCTCCCACGCCGATTCGAGGATCTCGTCGACCCCGCGATTCGCCTTCCACCCCAGATCGACCCCGATGCTCAACGGATCGCCGATGAGCTTGGGGGGGTCGCCGGCGCGGCGCCCGAGGACCTCGACGGGGAAGTCCCAGCCGATGACGCGGCGCAGGCCGTCGACGATCTCGCGCACGGACGTGCCCAGGCCGGTGCCGACGTTGTACGTGTGGTGCTCGGGCTGGCGGCCCTCGGAGAGCACGTCGAGGGCCGCGACATGGGCCTCGGCAAGGTCGAGGACGTGGATGTAGTCGCGGATGCACGTCCCGTCGGGGGTGTCGTAGTCGTCGCCGAAGATCTTCGCGGACTCGCCCCGCTCGAGCCGGTCGAGGAGCATGGGCACGAGGTTCATCACCGCGTCGTCGGCCAGGTCCGCCCAGCCGGCGCCGGCCACGTTGAAGTAGCGCAGGCCGATCCATTTGAGATCCCACGCCCTCTGGCAGTCCGCCATCATCCACTCGCCGATGAGCTTCGTCTCGCCGTAGGGGTTGATCGGATGGCATTCGGTGTCCTCGGCGACGGTCTCGACGGGCGGCATCCCGTAGACGGCGGCCGACGAGGAGAAGATCATCTGGTCGACGCCGGCCTCGTTCATGGCGGCGAGGACGTTGGCCAGCCCCCCGATGTTCTGCTGGTAGTACCACATGGGGCGCTCGACGGATTCGCCGACCTGCTTGCGGGCCGCGAAGTGGATGACGGCGGTCACGTCCTCGTCGACCATCGTGTTCGCCAGGACGGTCGGCGCCTCGTCGGAGGCGACGTCGAGGCGGACAAGGGCGGCCTCGCCGATCCGGTCGGCGCTGCCGGTCGACAGGTCGTCGACGACGACGACCCTCTCGCCGCGTTGGAGGAGGAGACGGACGACGTGGGCGCCGATGTAGCCGGCGCCGCCACACACGAGGATGCTCATGGCGCCAGCATAGCGGCGCCGGGTTCTCGCGGAAGGAGCGCTCAGTCGCGTCCGACGCGGGCGGCCAGCGCCGCGCCCTTGTCGACGGCGGCGCGTCGCAGGTCGGCTTGGAAGTCGCGCATCGCGGCGCGCAGCCGCAGGGCCCGGGGGTCGTCTCCGGCGCCGAGGATGCGGGCGGCGAGCAGTCCGGCGTTGCGCGCGCCCCCGATGGACACGGTGGCGACGGGGACGCCGGCGGGCATCTGGACGATCGAGTGGAGGGAGTCGACGCCGTCGAGGTAGCGCAGGGGCACGGGGACCCCGATGACGGGCAGTTCGGTCAGGGCGGCGAGCATCCCGGGCAGGTGGGCGGCGCCACCGGCGCCGGCGATGACGACGCGCAGGCCCCGCGAGGAGGCCGAGCGCCCGTAGGCGACCATGTCCTCGGGCATCCGGTGGGCGGAGACGACGCCGACCTCGCAGGGGATGGAGAACTCGGCGAGGGCGTCGACGGCTGCCGCCATCGTCGGCCAGTCGGAGTCGGATCCCATGACGACGCCGACGAGGGGGGCGTCCCCGGTGGGGGTCAGCGTGAGATCGGGGGGCGCGGGTCGGCTGCTCATCGGGGCTCCTGCGGGTCGGGGTCGGGCGCTGCGGCGGGCGGCTGCTGCTCGCCGCGCAGGGCGGCGACGGCCGCCCGGGCGAGTTCGAGGGCGCGTGCCGGGTCGGGGTCGACGACGGTGACGTGGCCGAGCTTGCGCCCAGGCCGCACCTCCTTGCCGTACAGGTGGATCCGGGCGGTCGGGCCGCCGGCCCGCATCGCGTCGCCGAGGGCGCGCGCGGGGTCGGGCAGGTCGGATCCGAGGAGGTTGACCATGACGGCGGACGACCCGGGGACGATGAGGTCGGTCGAGCCGAGGGGCAGGTCGAGGACGGCGCGCAGGTGCTGCTCGAACTGACCGGTGATGGAGCCGTCGATCGTCCAGTGGCCGGTGTTGTGGGGCCGCATGGCCAGTTCGTTGACGAGGACGCGCTCGTCGGCGCCGGTTCCGACGACGAACATCTCGACGGCGAGGACGCCGGTGACGTCGAGCTCGCGGGCGATGCGCTCGGCGATGGCGCGGGCCCGCTCGCGGGTCCGGGGGTGGAGGGCGCGGGCCGGGGCGGTGACGACCGAGCACACGGAGTCCTCCTGCTCGGTCAGGGCGACGGGCCACGAGCGGATCTGCCCGGAGCGGGATCGGGCGAGGAGGGCGGCGGCCTCGCAGGCGAAGGGGACGAGCTCTTCGGCGAGGAGGGGGCCGGGGGCGAACCAGTCGGCCGCGTCGCGGGCCCCGTGGGCGATGTGGACGCCGTGCCCGTCGTATCCGCCGGTGGGGGTCTTGACGATGACGGGCCATCCGACGTCGGCGGCGAATGCGGCGAGGTCGGCCTCGTCGCGGACGACCGCCCACCGGGGGCAGGGGATCCCCAGGGCGGTGAGCCTTTCGCGCATGGCGATCTTGTCCTGGGCGTAGACGAGGGCGTCGGGGGCCGGTTCGATCGGGAGGCGCTCGGCGAGGGCGTCGAGGACCTCGCGGGGGATGTGCTCGTGCTCGAAGGTGAGGACGTCGGCGCCGTCGACGAGGGATTCGACGGCGCCGGGGTCGGCGGGGCTCCCGGCGGCCTTGGTGACGACGACCCGCCCGGTGGCCCCGTCGTCGGCCTCGACGAGGGGGCGCAGTTCGATGCCGAGGGCGATGGCGCTCTCGTGCATCATGCGGGCGAGCTGGCCGCCGCCGATGACGGCGACGACGGGACGGCTGGTGCGCACTGGATCCACGCTCCCAACCTAGCGCGAGTGCGGGTCCGGGGAGGGGCGGCGCTCGATGGGGTGCGCCTCACGGGGGCCTGACGGGTGCGGGGGGCGGGCAGCGGGGCCCGGGGGCGCGGAGGCGGGGTCCTCCACGAGGGGCGCCTCCGCCTCGTTCGCGGGGTGTCAGAAGCGCCGGGAACGGCGCCCCATCGAGACGACGGGCCCTTCGGGCATGACCCGGTCGGGGTCGAGGGCCGCGGGGATGGCGGCGAGGGACACGGCGAAGACGGGGGGGCTCGTCTGGGCCAGTTCGAGTCGCCCTCCCATGGCGTTCGTCAGGTCCGTCGCCAGGGCCAGGCCGATGCCGGTGGACCCGTATCCGGAGACCCCTTTAAGGAAGATGTCGGGCGCGAGGGACTCGTCGACGCCGTCGCCCTCGTCGCTCACCTCGATGACGACGCCGCGCTTGTTCGCGCTGGCCCGGGCGAGGACCCGGGTGGTGCCGGCCCCGTAGTGCAGGGAGTTCTCGATGAGGGTGGCGAGCACCTGGGAGAGCTTGCCGCCATCGGCGAGAACCGGCACCTCCGCCTCGTCGAGGAACACGAGGGGGCGCCCGGCCCGATCGAAGGGCTCCTCCCATTCCTCGCGTTGGGCGTTGAAGACCTCGAGGATGTGGATCGCCTCGGTCTGTCCGGCGGCGCGGGCGTTCGTGTCGAGGAGCTCGGAGACGACGGCGGTCATGCGCTCGACCTGTTCGAGGCAGGTTCGCGCCTCGTCGCGCACCTGCGCCTCGGTGGAGATCATCTCGATCTCCTCCAGGCGCATCGACAGGGCCGTCAGGGGGGTACGCAGCTGGTGGGAGGCGTCGGCGGCGAACTGCCGTTCGGCGGCGAGCCGTCCGGCCATGCGCTCGCCGGTTCGGACGAGTTCTTCCTGGACGAGGTCGATCTCCTCGATGCCGGAGGGCTTGACGCGGGCCCGGACCTGACCCGATCCGATCTGCTCGGCCTGGGCGGCGAGGTAGATCAGCGGGGCGGAGAGCCTGCGCGACAGGCGCGCGGCCATCACGCCGCCGACGATCATGGCGGCCCCCATGCCGGCGATGAAGAGGGCGCAGATCAGGCCGATCCGGCGGATCGTTGGGATCGCGGAGACTTCCATGCGCACGGAGGTGCCGGAGGGGGCCGAGACGATGGTGGTCATCGTCGGTCCGGTGATGTCGTTGCCGGCGCTGATGAGCCCCCGCCCGCGGATCGTCACGGAGGTTCGGGCGCGCGCCTGGCCGTCGACGGGCTGGGACCACGATTCGATGGACCCGGGGCCGATGGTCTCGGGGCCGTCGAATTCGATGCGCCGGTCGATGACGCGCAGGAGGGTGTCGGCCCGGGTCTGGAGGCTCTGCTGATCGGAGATCCACACGGCGGTGGACGCCCCGAGGGCGCCGGGCACCCCGAGGAGGAGGGACACGGTGGTGACGGCGGTGAGGATCATCCGCACGGCCCGTTTGCGCATGGGAGTCCTCCTGCCTGGTCGTGATCACATGCGGGACGGGGCCGGCGCCGAGCGGGCGCGCGTCCCGAGGCGGCGGCGGGCGGCCGGGTCAGACGTCGGTCTCGAAGCGGAAGCCCATGCCCCGCACGGTGGTGATGTAGTGGGGGTGGGCGGCGTCGTCGCCGAGCTTGCGGCGCAGCCACGAGACGTGCATGTCGAGGGTTTTCGTCGAGCCCGAGGGGTCGGAGCCCCAGACCTCGCGCATAAGGGCCTCGCGCTCGACGACCGAGCCGGCGTCCCGCAGGAGGACGCGCAGGAGGTCGAACTCCTTGGCGGTGAGCTGGAGCTCGCGGTCTCCGGAGAAGGCGCGGTGGGCGGCGACGTCGAGGCGGATGTCCTGGGCGGTCAGGTCGGGGTCGACGGATTCGGGGCCGCGTCGGCGCAGGAGGGCGCGGACGCGGGCGAGGAGCTCGGCGAGGCGGAAGGGCTTGGTCACGTAGTCGTCGGCGCCGGCGTCGAGGCCGACGACCATGTCGACCTCGTCGGTGCGGGCCGTGAGGATGAGGATCGGCACGGCGCTCCCGGAGTTGCGGATCTCCCGGGCGACGTCGAGGCCGTCGAGGTCGGGCAGGCCGAGGTCGAGGACGACGAGGTCGGCGCCATCGATCTCATTCAGGGCGCCGCGACCGGTGCCGTGCGCGCGCACGGCGTAGCCCTCGCGGCCGAGCGCTCGGGCGAGGGGCTCGGAGATCGCGGGGTCGTCTTCAACGAGGAGAACAGTAGTCACGCGATCATCTTAGCCGTCTTCGATGTTTTCTTTCATCTTTCTTGACCAAGAAGACTGCGGGCGCACAGGCCTCCGCGAGCGCCGGATCAGTTGACGGCGGAGAGGAGATAGGGGGCGACGGGGCCGAATCCGCGCAGTTCGGCGGTGGGGAACTCCTCGACGAGGTACCCCTCCCCCGCGTCGCCGGCGACGACGGCGGTCGCCGTCGCAGGGTCGGTGAGGATCCTGCCGACGGGCGCGATGTCGACGAGGCGCGAGGCGAGATTCACCGTCGGCCCGAAGACGTCGCCCGATCGGGAGAACACGTCCCCGCGCACGAAGGAGGCCCTCACCGGGAGGATCTCGTCGTCGGCGCTCAGCCGCTCGATGAGGGAGGTCGCGACCCGCAGGCCCGTCTCCAAGTCGTCGGCGATGTACAGGACGGCGTCGCCGATCATCTTGACGACCCGGCCGCCGGCCTCGGTGATGGCGTTGCGGCTCTCCTCCTCGAACCGCTCGATGAGGCCGACGAGCGCGTCGCCGAGGATCGCCGACGACGAGGTGAAGGACACCATGTCGACGAAACCGAGGGAGCGGGTCAGGGGGAAGCGCGCGCGGGGGTTCTCGCGTCCCCGTTGGGCGACCTCCTTGTCGAGGCGGGTCAGGAGGGACTCCATCTGCCGCTGCCAGGAGTGGGTGAACGCCCGCTCGAAGACGTCGATCTTGTCGCGCATGTGGTCGAGGACGTAGAGGCGGGCGGTCGTGTCGTCGAGATCGAGGCGCCGGACGGCGTCCTCGACGAGCGCCTCGAACTGCCACAGGCTGAGACGGTCGGACAGGTGGGCGTTGGCCCGCAGGAGCGAACGGCTGGTGGCGTAGTCGACGACGCCGGAGGCGATGAGCCGGCTCCACTGGGCGAACACGTCGCGGTCGCGCTCGGTGTAGGCGACGTCGTCGGGGTCGGGGTTGGGGAACCCCATCGCGCTCCAGAACTCGTGGACTCTCTCCAGGGGGATCCCGGCGCCCTCGGCGAGCTGGCGGGCGGTGTACAGGCGCCGCCCCCCCAGGAGGCTGTCGCGGTAGGAGTCGATGGTCGTCCCGTCGCCCGCCGACGCGCTCTTGTCGACACGGAGGGCAGCGGGGTCCAGCGGCACTCCCATGCCGTCTCCTTCCGATTCGCCTGCCTCGTCTCAGTGCTCGTCGCGACCACTGTCGCACCCGGCCACGACGGGCGCGAGCGCTCTCACTGCCCCGATCGTAGTAGCCCAGATCACGTTTTGCCAGGAAAAGGCGTCGGACGCCGCTCCGCGCTCTGGTCGCCGACCTGGGACAATGACGCCATGCGCCTTCTCCTCGCCTCTCGCTCGCCCGCCCGCAGGGCCACTCTCGTCTCGGCCGGCGTCACCCCGCTGGTGCGGGTCTCCCATGTCGACGAGGACGCCGTCCTCGCCGGCCTCGCGCGGGAGAGGGGCCCCTTCGGAGGGGCCTCCCCCGCCGAGGAGGTGACGGCCCTGGCTGTCGCCAAACGCGATCGCGTCGTCGAGGACCTCCTGGCCGCTCCCCTGCCGGGAATACCCGAGGACGAGCCCCTCCTCGTCGTCGGCTGCGACTCGATGCTGGAGATCGGCGGCCGGATGGTCGGCAAGCCGGGAACCCCCGAGATCGCCGTCCAGCGGATCCGGGAGATGCGCGGGAGGACCGCGGTCCTGTGGACGGGGCACGCCGTCGCCCTCGTCTCCCCCGCCGCCGGCTCGGATCGGCCCGACCCGGACGGCGCCTCGCCCGCGACGGGGCGGACGGTCCTGGGCGCCGATGCCCGGGACGCCTCGACGCGCGTGGTCTTCGGGTCGATGAGCGACGCGGAGATCGACGCCTATGTGGCGACCGGCGAGCCCCTCCGTGTCGCGGGCTCCTTCACGATCGACGGGCTGGGCGGCCCGTTCGTCCGCGGCGTCGAGGGCGACCCTCATTCGGTCGTGGGGATCTCCTTGCCGCTCCTGCGCGATATGGCCGCCGACCTGGGGGTCTTCTGGCCCGACCTGTGGGATCTGAACCGTTAGCCCGATCAACGCGCCGTCGGGCCGGTTGCGCCCTACAGTGGCGACATGGACACGACGAAAGCCTGGGGCATCGGCCTCGCGACAATGACGGATGACGGCCGGACGCTCGACGTCTGGTACCCGCGCCCCCACCTGGGCGTCATGCAGCCCGGCGACGACGCCGATCTGCTCGAGACCCTGACCCGCATGGAGCGCAAGGACGAGGCGCGCGGCGTCCACACGACGGTCGTCACGTGCAAGTCGGATTTGGAGGATCAGCCGAATTCGACGGCCGGCACCTATCTGCGCCTCCATCTGCTCTCCCACCGGCTCGTCGTGCCGAATTCGATCAATCTCGACGGGGTGTTCTCCCGCCTGCCGAATGTCGTGTGGACGTCGGAGGGGCCGTGCCCGGCGGAGGACTTCGAGGAGACGCGACTGCGCCTGCGGGCCAAGCTCGGTCATCCGGTGACGGTCCAGGGCGTCGATAAGTTCCCGCCGATGGTCAACTACGTCGTCCCCACGGGGGTGCGCATCGCCGACGGCGCGAAGGTCCGCCTGGGCGCCTATCTGGCGGAGGGCACGACCGTCATGCACGCCGGCTTCGTCAACTTCAACGCGGGGACGCTGGGCCGGTCGATGGTCGAGGGGCGGATCGCCCGGGGCGTCGTCGTCGGCGACGGGTCGGACATCGGCGGCGGCGCGTCGACGATGGGGATGCTCTCGGGGGCCGGCCGCCAGCGGGTGAGCCTGGGCGAACGCTGCCTGCTGGGGGCGAACGCCGGTTTGGGGATTCCCCTGGGGGATGACTGCGTCGTCGAGGCCGGCCTGTACCTGACGCCCGGGGCGAAGATCACGGTGCTCGAGTCGGGGGGCGTGATTCCCGGATCGAACGGCCTGTTCGCCGAGCCGCGCACGTGCGCGGCTCGCGATCTGGCGGGGGCGTCGAACGTCCTGTTCCGCCGTAATTCGCAGTCGGGTCGCATCGAGGCGCTGGCGCGCGGCGGCAAGTCGATCGAGCAGCGCGAGCGGCCGACGACTCCGTGATCGACGTCGGGCCGATGCCGTGAACCGATGGGGGCGTGAAGGCCCCTGCCGGCGTCGTCGTTCGGCTTCGTCCGCTCGCCTCCCGCGCCGAGGACGCGCAGTGGACGCGCGATAGCGCAATGAGCCGAGGCTCCCATGGAATCCTCGCGAGAGCCGGAACGCCGCGATGCCCCGGCTGCGCCGCGGACGCCTCTCAACAGGGTCAGCCCCCGCCTCCGTGCGGCTCGTCGAATCCTCACGGGCCCGTCCCCGTATCAACGGGAGGGGCGGAGGTCGTCACCGAGGCCGTTGTCACATGGGATGTGAATATAACGGATCAATAACGAGGCTACAAACGCCCTGGTCAGAGCTCATTTCTTTGAGAGTTGAAACACCGGCCGCACGAGTCTCCACATCCTGCTTGTGGATAGAGCAGCTGACCGATCCACAGGATCAGGCCAGTATTGACGCCGCTGCCCGGCCTCCTGCTCACATCCCGTTCACAGACGCGGACCGCCACTGGCCCCGAAACCCCCGCAACGGTCCTCGCCCGCCGTCGCGCGCCGCTCGGGCAGCACGTAATCGCGCTCGACCTCGCCGACGTAGACCTGACGGGGGCGCCCGATCTTCGTCGCCGGATCGTGCGCCATCTCCACGTACTGGGCGATCCACCCGGGCAGGCGTCCCAGAGCGAACAACGGGGTGAACATCTTCGTCGTGAAGCCCATCGCCGAGTAGATCAGCCCCGTGTAGAAGTCCACGTTCGGGTAGAGGCGGCGCTCCTTGAAGTAGTCGTCCGACAGGGCGATCTCCTCCAGCTCCATCGCGATGTCGAGCAGCTCGTCCCTCTTGCCCAGGCGCGCCAGCACGTCGTGCGCGGTCTCCTTGACGATCGCCGCGCGCGGATCGTAGTTCTTGTAGACCCGGTGCCCGAACCCCATGAGCCGGGCGCCCTCGACCTTGTTCTTCACCTTGTCGACGAAGCTCTGGACAGGCTCGCCCGTATCGCGGATCTGATGGAGCATCCGCAGCACCGCCTCATTCGCCCCCCCGTGGAGCGGTCCGGCGAGGGCCCCGACCCCCGAGGCGACCGACGCGTACAGATTGGCCTGAGACGACCCGACGAGCCGCACCGTCGACGTCGAGCAGTTCTGCTCGTGATCGGCGTGGAGGATCAGCAGCATGTCGAGGGCGCGGATCAGCGCCGGATCGATGTCGTACGCCTGATAGGGCATCCCGAAGGTCATCTTGAGGAAGTCCTCGGTGTAGCCAGCCTGGGCGTCCGGATAGGTCAGGGGCAGGCCGGCGGCGCGCTTGGCGATGTAGGCGATCATCGTCGGCATCTTCGCCAGGAGGAGGACGAGGGCGGTGTCGAGCTGCTCGGGGTCGCGCGGATCGAGGGTGTCCTCGTAATAGGTCGCCATGCCCGCGACGCCCGCCTGGAGGATCGCCATCGGATGCCCGCGGTGCGGGAAGGAGGTGAAGAACGACAGGAAGTTCTCGTGGAGCAGGGAGTGCCCCTTGACGTCGCGCTCGAAAGCCGCGAAGCGCTCGAGGCTGGGCAGCTCGCCGTAGATCAGGAGGTAGGCGGTCTCCAGGAAGGTCGAGTTCTTCGCGAGCTGCTCGATGGGGTATCCGCGGTAGCGCAGGATCCCGGCGTCGCCGTCGATGTAGGTGATCGACGACTGGCAGGACGCGGTGTTGGTGAACCCGGGGTCGAGGGTGACGACGTCGCCTTGCGCCATGAGAGTCGAGACCCCCAGGCCGTCGGTGCCGATGCTCGCTCGCGTGCGCGGCAGGTCGATCCGCCGGTCGTCGATGGTGAGGATGCCGTCGGGGCGGGTCTGAGTCGTCTCGATGCTCGTCATGGCGGTCGTCTCCATCTTCTCGAAGCGCTCGCCGGGCTCCCCGGCGAGCTTGACCTGATCTTTACCCACTGTAGCGAGTCCGCGCCGCCCCCGCGCGGGCGGGGTCAGGAGCCCGTCCCCCACCGAGCCTCCAGCCGCCGCGCGGCGGCGTCGATCCTCTCATCGGAGGCCGTCAGGGCGACGCGGACCCGTCCTCGAGCGGCCGCGCCGTAGAAGTCGCCGGGGGCGACGAGAATCCCCAGTCGGGCGAAGCGGTCGACGAGCTCCCACGAGTCGTCGACGCCGGGCTGGTGGAGCCACAGGTACAGTCCCGCGCAGGAGAGGGGGTCGTTGACGAAGCCGGCCGCCTCGGCGGCCTCCAGGAGCCGGCGGCGGCGGCGCCGATACGTCTCCCGTTGGACGGCGACGTGCTCCTCGTCCATCAGGGCCGCGGCCATCGCGTGCTGAACGGGCGCGGGCACCATGAGGCCCGCGTGCTTGCGCGCCTCGACGATCGCGGCGACGAGGCGCGGGTCCCCGTAGACGAGGCCGGCGCGGTACCCGGCGAGGTTCGACTGCTTCGACAGCGAGTAGAGGACGAGCAGGCCGGCGGGGTCGCCGTCGCACGCGCGCGCGTCGAGGAGGGAGGGGACGCCCTCGTCGACCCAGGGGGCCTGCCAGGGCAGGGCGGCGTAGCACTCGTCGGAGACGACGACGGCGCCGCGCTCGCGCGCCCAGGAGACGGCGGCGCGCAACTCCTCGACGCTCAGGACGTGCCCGTCGGGGTTGCCGGGGGTGTTGAGGTAGACGAGGGCCGCGTCGGGCCAATCGTCGGGACGGCGCGGATCGACGGGGACGGGGGCGGCCCCGGCGAGCCGGGCGCCGATGTCGTACGTCGAGTAGGCGACCTCGGGGACGAGGACGGTGTCGGCCGGGCCGACGCCGAGCAGCCGGGGGATCCAGGCGACCGCCTCTTTCGAGCCGATCGTCGGCAGGACGCCCGCGGGGCCGACGTCGACCATGCGGCGCCGCCGCCCCCACGCGAGGATCGCCTCGCGCACGGCGGCGGTGCCGACGACCGTGGGGTAGCCGGGGGCGTCGGCGGCCTGGGCGAGGGCGTCGCGGATGGATCCGGGCGTCGGGTCGACGGGGGTGCCGACGGACAGGTCGCAGGCGCCGTCGGGGTGGGAGGCCGCGAGGGCCCGGGCGGGGTCGAGTAGGTCCCAGGGGAAGTCGGGCAGCCCGAGGCCGCGCGGCAGGTGGGGGGTCATGTCAGGAGTTGGCCTCGAGGTAATCGGCGTTCTGCGGGGGCAGGGCGGCGATCATCTCGTCGTCGTAGTCCTGCGGCCCGGTCTTCTGGGCTCCGCCCGGGGAGCCGAGGGCCGAGAAGAAGTCGGCGTTCGCGCGGAAGTAGTCGGACCATTCGGCGGGCAGGTCGTCCTCGTAGAAGATCGCCTCGGTGGGGCACACGGGTTCGCAGGCGCCGCAGTCGACGCACTCCTCGGGGTGGATGTAGAGGGTGCGGGCCCCCTCGTAGATGCAGTCAACCGGGCATTCATCGACGCACGCGCGGTCCTTGACGTCCACGCAGGGCTGAGCGATGACGTAGGTCATTGACGTCTCCTCGTCGGTCATCGGATGAAGAACTGGTTCTATTATCCCCCTATGTCGACAGCGCGCCCGAGACCCTCAGCACACCGGCCCCCTCGCCGGGCGGACGCGCCCGAGGCGACCGGGGAGGGCGCGGCGGCGCGCACGCCCAATACGTCACCGGTGCGCGACGCAAATCCCCGCGCCCTGCCGTGGATGCAGTGGGAGGCGGGCGAGAGGGTCGTCCTGCGCTACCGGCTCGCCGACGGTCTGCACGACGCGCTCGGCACGGTCGTGCAGGTCGCCGCGGACCACGTGTCGATCGAGACGAGGCGGGGCCTCGTGCGGGTCGAGGCGTCGACGATGGTCACCGGCAAGCGGGTGCCGCCCGCGCCGGTTCCGCTCACTTCTGGGCGCGGCGCTCCCGGGCGGCGATCTTGAAGCGCTCCTGGGCGTCGAGGACGACCTTGCGCACGCGCACGGCCTCGGGCGTGACCTCGACGCACTCGTCGTTGGCGGCGAACTCGAGGGACTCCTCCAGGGTGAGTTTGCGCGACGGGGTGAGCGACTCGTAGACGTCGGCGGTGGCCGAGCGGGTGTTCGTCTGCTTCTTCTCCCGGCAGATGTTGACGTCCATGTCCTCGCCGCGGGGGTTCTCCCCGACGACCTGCCCCTCGTAAACCTCGGAGGAGGGCTCGATGATGAAGGAGCCTCGCTCCTGGAGGTTCGTCATCGCGTACGGCGTGGCCTGCCCGGCGCGGTCGGCGACGAGCGAGCCGGTCAGGCGCTGCTCGATGGGGCCCTGCCAGGGGGCGTAGCCGTCGGCGATTGACGAGGCGATGCCCGTGCCGCGGGTCTCGGTGAGGAAGCGGGTGCGCAGGCCGATGGTGCCGCGAGCCGGGACGACGAACTCGAGACGGATCCACCCCGACCCGTGGTTGGACATCGTCTCCATGCGGCCCTTGCGGGCGGCCATGAGCTGGGTGACGGCGCCGAGGTGCTCCTCGGGGATGTCGATCGTCATGCGCTCCATGGGCTCGCAGCGCACGCCGTCGATCTGGCGGGTGACGACCTGGGGCTTGCCGACGGTGAGCTCGAAGCCCTCGCGGCGCATCTGCTCGACGAGGATCGCCAGGGCCAGCTCGCCGCGCCCCTGGACCTCCCACGCATCCGGGCGCTCCGTGGGCAGGACTTTGAGGGAGACGTTGCCGACGAGCTCGCGGTCGAGACGGTCCTTGACCTGGCGGGCCGTCACCTTGGCGCCCTTGACGCGCCCGGCCATGGGCGAGGTGTTGATGCCGATGGTCATCGAGATCGCCGGGTCGTCGACGGTGATGAGGGGCAGCGGGCGGGGGTCGTCGAGGTCGACGAGGGTCTCGCCGATCATGATGTCGTCGATGCCGGCGATGGCGACGATCTCGCCGGGGCCCGCGGAGTCGGCGCTGACCCGTTCGAGGCCCTCGGTGCGCAGGAGCTCAGTGATGCGGACGCTCGCGATGGTCCCGTCGGTGCGGGCCAGTCCGACGGCCGTCCCCTTGGCGAGAGTGCCGTTGTGGACGCGCAGGAGGGCGAGGCGCCCGAGGAAGGGGGAGGCGTCGAGATTGGTGACGTGGGCCTGCAGGGGCGCGGACTCGTCGTAGGAGGGGCCGGGGATGCGGCTGAGGATCGTCTCGAAAAGGGGTTCGAGGTCCCCGTCGGGCAGCTGGCCGTTGCCGGGGTTGGTCAGCGAGGAGGCGCCGGCCTTGGCGGAGGCGTAGACGACGGGGACATCGAGGAGGGAATCGACGTCGGTCTCGACGCCGTCGTTCATCAGGTCCTCGCCGAGGGCGAGGAGGAGGTCCGTCGTCTCGGAGACGACCTCGTCGATGCGCGAGTCGGGGCGGTCGACCTTGTTGACGACGACGACGACGGGGAGCTGGGCCTGGAGGGCCTTGCGCAGGACGAAGCGGGTTTGGGGCAGGGGCCCCTCGGAGGCGTCGACCATGAGGACGACGCCGTCGACCATGGACAGGCCGCGCTCAACCTCGCCGCCGAAATCGGCGTGGCCGGGGGTGTCGATGACGTTGATCGTCACGCCGTCGTCGAGCCCGAGGGCGCGGGCGGCGGGTCCCCGGTAGTGGACGGCGGTGTTCTTGGCGAGGATGGTGATGCCCTTCTCGCGTTCGAGGTCGCCGGAGTCCATGACCCTCTCGCCGGTCTTCTCGACGGTGTCGCGTTCGGAGAAGGCGCCGGACTGCCAGAGCATGGCGTCGACGAGGGTGGTCTTCCCGTGGTCGACGTGGGCGACGATCGCGACGTTGCGCAGATCAGAGCGCGTGGACATGTGGGTACTCCTCAAGCAGTGGGCGGCCGCCGTCGCGCGGGTCGGCTGCGGCCGGCCTCGTGTGCGGCGAATAAGGGGGCTTCCCCCGAGACGACACGGCGTCCAGGATATCGGCTCGCCGCAGGCGCCCCTCGTCGGGTTCTTGCGACATGCACCACGTCGTCGCCGGTGCTCGCGGGGCGATGCGGCGACTACCCTGGGGGCGTCATCATGCGGCCGACGCCCGGGCCAGTCCCGGGGTGAGGCCCACGTCCCCGTCGCACCACCACCGGAGCACCCCTTGGGTTTTAAACGCGCTATCGCCTCCCTCTACTTGGCCGTGTCACGATGGACCCTCGTCGCCGAGCCCCTGCCGGACAAGGTGATCATCGTCGGCGCCCCGCACACGTCGAACTGGGACGGGGTGTTCATGGCGGTGTCGTTGTGGAGGGCCGGACGCGATTTCCAGTTCCTCGTCAAGGACTCCCTGGCCCACGCCCCCGTCCTCGGGTGGTTCATCCGGGCGATCGGCGGGGTGGCGGTCGAGAGGACTCATCCGCATGGGATGGTCGGCGAGATCTCGGATCGGATCAGGAGCGCCGATTCCTACGCGCTGGCGATCACGCCGAAGGGGACGCGCAGCCCGCGGCCGTATTGGAAGTCGGGTTTCTACCGGATCGCCGTGGAGACGGGCACCCCGATCCAGTTCGGGTTCATCGATTCGAGGACGAGGACGTTCGGCTGGGGCGGCTCGTACCGGCTGACGGGCGATGTGCGCGCCGATATGGAGGTGATCCGCGCGTTCTACGCGGATAAGGAGGGCATCAGGCCCGAATTGGCGTCGACGCCCCGCCTGCGGGCCGAGGAGGAATAGGCGCGCTCCTGCGCGTCCGCGGACGCGCCGCCCGCCTCTCGCCCCCCGCATTTCCCTCGCCAAACCGACGCCCGCGACCTCGCCGCCACGCCCGCCCACCTCTCGCCCCCCGCATTTCCCCCGAAAACGAACACTTCCCACCAAAAACAGGCCCAGAAATTCGTTTTCCGGGGAAACCAAGACCACTCTCGCACGCCCTCGTGACAATCGAGAACGCGGTTTCGGTTCGACTCCTCAAGTCTTGGATAGCGCCCTGGTGATGCGGTAAGCGGAAAGTCGGATGCCGGGCTGGGGCGGCTCATATCGGTTGGCCGGCGACGCGCTCACGCGGAGGCGCTGGGACGGTATCGGCGGTTCCTGTCGGTGCGGACTGCGTATTATCCGCCCGCTCCCATGAGCGATGCCGCCGTCGCGGTCGCGACGGCGGCATCATCGTGTCGAGCTCTTGCTCGATGCGAAGGCGTGGGGCCTAGTGCTTGGGGAGGTAGTAGGCGCGGGCGCGCCGCATGACGACGCCTCCGGCGATGGCGATGCCCATGAAGGCCAGGAGGTCGTCGACATCAGCACCGGTCGCGGCCAGGGTCCGGCCCGCCCGAGCGGGAGCGGCGGCCGCCGCCGTTGTCGAGGCGGCGTGGCCGGGGGCCGACGCGGGCGTCTGCCGATCGGCCGCCGAGGGGGCGCTGGGCTTCTCGGGCGCTGCGGGGGCGTCGGGGACGACCGGTTCAGCGGGAGTCAGCGGCACCAGCGGAGTACCAGGCTTGACCGGATCCGACGGCTTCAACGGCACCAACGGAGTACCAGGCTTAACCGGATCCGACGGCCCCAGCGGCACCAACGGAGTACCAGGCTTAACCGGATCCGACGGCCCCAGCGGCACCAACGGAGTACCAGGCTTAACCGGATCCGACGGCTTCAACGGCACCAACGGCGACCCCGGCTTAACCGGATCCGACGGCTTCAACGGCACCAACGGAGACCCCGGCTTAACCGGATCCGACGGCTTCAACGGCACCAACGGCGACCCCGGCTTAACCGGATCCGACGGCTTCAACGGCACCAACGGCGTGCCCGGGCGGTTCGAGCCGTACTCCTTCAGCGCGCGCTCGAGGCGGCGCTGCGCCACGTCATGCTCCTGGGCGGCCGCCACACGACGCGCCTCGGCGGCAGCAGCCCGCTCCGCGAGTTCCTTCGACGTCTTCGCGGTTTCCTCAGCCGTGCGAACGACTTCAGGGAGGGCCTTGCGAAGCTTGTCGAGTTCTACTACAGCCTCCGCCACGCGAGTGGCAGAGTCATCCGACTCCTTCTTCAAACGATCCCGTTCGGCGATCTTCTGCAGAACGGAATCGCGAACCTCCCGAGCAGCAATGAAACCGGCCTTCGCTTCCGTCAGCTTCTCAGCAGCCGCATCCGCGGCTTGCTGGAGCTCGGCCTCCTTCGCCTCTTCCTGCGCAAGTTCTCCGAAAGCGTGGGCGAAATTCGCATTGTGCGCTTCGATATCCAGAGTCAGCTTCTCAAGCTTTTCCTTATTCTTGAGAATCTCTTCCTCAATCTTGTCTTTATCAGCTGGGCCGTACGTTTCCTCCGGAGCGGATTTAAGCTCGCTCAAGCGATTCTCAGCTGCTTCTAACGCTTCACCGAGCGCCATCTTCTGATCGCGAAGCTGGGTCAGAATATCGGCGATATTCTCAACCTCCGCACGTTTTTCCAGAGTCTTCTCGCGCTGCTCATCCAATTCCTTCTGGGCCTTATCGGCCACAGCCTGAGAATCCTTGAGCCGTTCAACGGACTGGTCGTAAACCTGACCAGCCCTGAGCTTCGTCAGATCGTCAGGCACCCGAGTCTCAGCCTCGACGTAGCGGTGAGCGTCAGCGTCGGCAGCATCTTTCAGGGCCTCGATATCCCCTTCGAGCTGCTCGATATCTTGCCTGGCCTTCTCGGCAGCGTCCTCAGCCGCATCGGCACGATCAGCGCTCTCCCGAGCCGCCGCTGCCGCCTCCTGGGAGGCCTGGGTCGCCCGCTCCAATTCCTCGGCGGCTTCCTTCTCATCGGCCTTCGCAGCATCGAGATCGCGCTTCGCGGCGCGATCGGCTTCCGATTCTCCGGCCGGATCCGCGCTGGGGGCTTCGACGGCGGCGGGCCCGCCCTCAGGCTGGGCGGCGTCCTCCGCGGGAGCCGCGACTGCCGCAGCGGCCGGGGCGACGATCAACGCGCCGGCGAAGAGGCCGGCCGCGGCGTAGCCGCGCGGGGAAGACAGTCCGATCGATCGACGGCGTCTCTGATGCTTCATGCGGATCCTCACAGTATTCACTCAGTATTCACTCGGGGTCACTGTCCCCGACCTTGATTCAACGTGCGACGGAAGACTACCCGACGCCTGTTTCAAATATGAGAAAAGAACATGGAAGAGTGATCGACAACATCCGCACATTCCCTGAATAATCAGGGCTCTCACCGATGAATAGACTCAGAGGGCGAAAACATTCAGGGGATACCCTGATTTCATCCCTGAAATAGAATCCAGGGGTTTTCCCCGACTCTCCCTCGTTTCATATCGGAAGCACTGACGAATACCTGCCGCACGGCGGCGGCCTCGCCGCGACCCCACCGCGCCTCGCGACGCCACAGAACGCGACCGATCACCGACGATGCGACGATGGCCTTGAGGAAACGCGCCGCCCCGGACGCGCACCTGCCTGCCGTCCCCTCCCCACCAGCCTCACAGCCCCCAGACGCACCCATTACCGGTGACACCACCGCGCCCCCACCACAGCGGATATGGACCGGTTCCCAGCACCGCCCGCCCCCGGGTTCGCGCAACGCGGGCTTCAGGGCGTCGTCGAGAAAGACAGTTGCCAGCCCCCCCGATTCGCGCAGCGCAGGCCCAGACATAGCCTCTGTTCAGACTCGCCCCACACGACAACCTGACGGTCACACCCGCACTCCCCCTCGCGCTCATCGATCACCGCCACACACGGCCGTCGCACTCCTCACACGACACAACCCCCGCACCCCCAGGCGCACCCACCACCGACGACACCACCGCGTCTCGCCACGAGACGACCCGCACGAGGGGCGCGAACGATCAGCACGCGCCTCGCCTCCCCGCCTCGCCGTGAGAAGCGCACACTGACGCCGAGAGCGCGCGACGCGGGGCCCAGCGCGCAACCGCACGCCAGGCCCCGCCGACTCCCCCGGGGAATCCTCACACGGCGGTTCTCACAGGCTATGAGCGCGCAGATCCTCGGCGGAGCGCGCCGACAAGTCCCCCAGCGTCACATCGAAGACCGTACGAGCCCCGACCTCCCCGCGCGCAGCCATCCGCGCCACCGCCCGGGCCACGGCCACGAGAACCGACCCCGTGAACTCCGGATTCGAATCGAGGGCCAGCTCGAAGCCCACCGTCGCCCCCGTCCCTTCGGAGGTCAGCCCCCGCCGGATCACCTGCCCCCCGTGCGGGATGCCCGCATGCTCGGCGGCCAACTCCTCGGCCGTGACGAAAGTGACCGTCGTGTCGTAATCGGCGAAATAGTTCGGCATCTCGACGATCTGCCGCTCGATGGCATCGCGATCCGCCCCCTCGGCGGCCACGACATAGCAGTCGCGCGTATGCATCGACCGGGTCGTCAGTTCGACCTCGCGCCCATCCTTGACCGCCTCGACGGTCTGAGGAACCGGCCGCGTGTACTGCTTGGCGTCAACGACCCCGTCGATGCGGCGCAGCGCATCCGAATGCCCCTGGGACACTCCCGGCCCCCAGAAAGTCGTCGAGGCGCCCTCCGGCAGGACGGCCTCGCCGAGGACGCGCAACATCGAGAAGAGCCCCGGATCCCATCCCGCCGAGATGAGGGAGACCCGCCCGGCGGCGCGCGCCGCCGCGTCGACGGCGGCGTAGTGCTCGGGGATACGCGCGTGGGTGTCGAAGGAGTCGACGGTGTGGAACAGGATGCTCGACGCCGGGGTCTGCTCGATGAGATCGGTGGCCGAGCCGCCGCAGTTGATGCACACGTCGACCCGGTCCGCCCAGGCCGAGGCCTCGTCGAGGCGGGCGACCGGAGCGCCGCCCGTCATCACCGAGGACGGGTCGCGCCGGGTGAAGACGACAACGAGCTCCATGTCGTCGTTACGGGCGATGGCCTGCTCGACGCCGCGGCCGAGGTTTCCGTATCCGTTGATCGCGATCCTGATCATGGGGCCTCCTCGTGAGTAGTGGACGAGGCGAGCATAGGCGCGCTCGTGTTCCCCCGTCCCAGCGGGGTCACGGATCGGGCGGAGTGCGCTATCGGCCAACCCGCCATCGACCGAGGGCCCCGTCCGGCTTGCTGGCGGCCAAGCGCCCTCATCCCAGCGGGGTCACGGATCGGGCGGAGTACGCCGTCGTCCAACCCGCCATCGACCGAGGGCCCCTGTCCGGCTTGCTGGCGATCAAACGCCCTCGTCCGACCCACCACCGGCCAAGCACCCTCGTTCGCCCCGCTGCCGTCCGAGGGCCTCGGTCGCGTCGCCTCCCGCGCCCATCGCGACTGAGGGCCGGATCATCTTCACTGCTTCACTGCGCATCGTCGGCGCGGCTATACCGACACCAGAGCCTTGAACGCACCGGGGTCTTCAGAGGCTTTGGAGCCGGACGCTGCCCGTGCGGACCAGTCACGAGGGCGCGCAGGTGCACGCACGGCGGGCCGCCACCGCGTCTTGTCGACGGAGGCGTTCAGATGGATCGTCCCGGAGGATCTCCTGATGCCGGCCGGGTCGCGCCTACTTCAACGGTTCACGAGCGTCGGCCGGGCCGACAGGAACCTCTCCATGACGGATTATTCAGCGCGAGTCTATGCGCTGACACGGGTCGAGGCCTCACGGATCCGGGGCTCCGTCATACCGGCTGGCCACGCGTACCCCTGCGGACGTCGTCGGATTTCCGGAATCCCCAGGACCCCAAGCGATCCGTCACACATTGAATTTAAACTCGACGACATCGCCGTCGGCCATGACGTAGTCCTTGCCTTCCATGCGGACCCGACCTGCCGCCCGCGCCTCCTGGACCGACCCGAATTCGACGAGGTCGTCGAAGGAGACGATCTCGGCCTTGATGAACCCGCGCTCGAAATCCGTGTGGATGACGCCGGCCGCCTTGGGGGCGGTGTCGCCTCGGTGGATCGTCCACGCACGGGTCTCCTTCGGCCCGGCGGTCAGGTACGTCTGCAGGCCCAAGGTGGCGAAGCCGACGCGGGCCAGCTTGTCGAGGCCGGACTCGTCCTGTCCCGATTCGGCGAGCATCTCGCGGGCGTCGTCCTCGTCGAGCTCGACGAGCTCGGCCTCGAACTGGGCGTCCAGGAAGATCGCCTCGGCGGGGGCCACCAGCGCTTCGAGGTCGGCTTGGAGCGCTTCGTCCTCCATTCCGGCGGCGTCCATATTGAACACGAAGATGAACGGCTTGGTCGTCATCAGCTGGAAGGACTTCAGGGCCTCCTGATCGAGGTCGGCACCCGCCGGCCCGCTCAGCAACTCGCCCCTTTCCAGGAGGGCCAGGGCCTCGCGCGCGGTTTCGAGGACCACGGGTTCGGTCTTCTTGCCGCGGACCTCCTTCTCCAGTCGCGGGATCTGCTTTTCCAGGGTCTGCATGTCGGCGAGGATCAGCTCGGTCTGGATCGTCTCGATATCCGAGGCCGGGTCGACCTTGCCGTCGACGTGGACGACATCGGGGTCGGCGAAGGCGCGAGTGACCTGGCAGATCGCATCGGCCTCGCGAATGTTGGCGAGGAACTGGTTGCCCAGGCCCTCGCCCTCGGAGGCGCCTCGGACGATGCCCGCGATGTCGACGAAAGACACTGTGGCGGGGACGATCCTCTCCGAGCCGAACTTCTCGGCGAGGACACCCAGACGCGGATCCGGCAGGGGCACGACCCCGACATTGGGCTCGATGGTGGCGAAGGGGTAGTTCGCCGCGAGCACGGTGGCGCGGGTCAGGGCGTTGAACAGGGTCGACTTGCCGACGTTCGGCAGTCCGGCGATTCCGATGGTGAGAGACACGCCTGCGATCCTAGTCGACCGCGCCCCGCAGGGCCTCGCGCGCTCTCCCCCCCGTCTCCCTCGCTCGCCTCTGCCCTCGCCCCGGACCTCGTCCCACCGTTTCCCCCGAAAACGAACATTTCCCACGGTATCGGGGCCCGAATTTTCGCTTTGGTAGGAAAAGACGGGCCAACGCCTCGTCTCCACAGCCGGACGACGACCCGAACCGTCCACAGCCCCGCCCCTCCCTGCTCCTCCTGAAGATGAGCACCAGCCACCCTGTGAGGATGCACCTCAGCCTCGACGACATCGTTCCCCTGACCGGCAGACACGAGACCTCCATCGCCCGCGCGGATCTCATCCGCATCCGGCACGGCTTCGGCCTGCGGAAATCGGCGATCCCGACCCCGCTCCCCGCATGGGGCGCACGCTCGATCGCCACCGAAGCGCGCATCCTCGCCACCGGCCTCGCCCATCGGATCGCCCCCGTCTTCGCCCTCGAATCCGCGATGGTCATCCACGGCATCCCCGCCCTGTCCTCGCCCCCGGAGATCAGATTCCACCGACCACGCTCGAATCGAGTCGTCGAGCTGCCCCAGATGAGCCTGGCCGGAACCAGCGTCCGCGCAGTTCGCGCCTGGTCGTACCGGCGACCGCCAGCCCATCCTCCCTGCGCAGTCGCAGGGATCGAGGCCACCGGGCTGATCGACACGGCCGTGCAAATGGCTGTTCAGAGGCCGTTCCTCGACGGATTCGTCACCGCCTGCGCGATCTTGCGACGACTCAGCCGATTCGACCGCTTCTGCGTCGAGCAGTCGCGCGAGCGCGAGGCGGCGGTCCGGCGCGATCTCCTCGAGACGCTGGACGCCTATGGCCCCGTCAGCCGAGGAACCGGTGCCGGGCTCATCCTGGCTCATGCCGATGCCGCCTGCGAGAGCATCGGCGAGCAAGCCCTCCTCGGCGTTCTCCTGAGTCTGAGCGGGGAGAAGATCCGGACCCAGGTCGAAGTCCACTCCCATGGGAGGATCTACTTCCTCGATGCCGCGCTCCCGGAGAGAGGGATCGCCTTCGAGTTCGACGGGGTCGTCAAGATGGGCTCGGACTCGGAGGAGTTCCGGAGGGCGCAGATCGCGCTCATGGCCCGGCAACGAGACCTGGAGGACCTCGGATGGACCGTGATCCGCGTGGGATGGCCCGATCTCAAGGATCCCAGAGCACTGAGAAACAGATTGCAGACCCGTATCGAACGAGCATCCGGACGCCCACTGCAGATCGGTCCTCTGGAACGGAGTTTCCACGCGCGGCTCCCCGTCGTCTGATTCATCGGGACGGCCCTTCTTTCGCGCCCATTTCCACCGTTTCCCCCGAAAACGAACATTTCCCACGGTATCGGGGCCCGAATTTTCGCTTTGGTAGGAAACGCCTGGATAAGCCGGCGACCGCAGATGCCAGTGCCGCCTCGTACCCTGCCGATATGACCCTCCCGATCGGCATCCTCGTCCTCCTGCTCCTCCTCGCCCTGGGCCTGGGCGCGGCCCTCGGTTGGGCGGTCGCCTCCTCGCGCGCGCCCTCCGCCCCGGATTCTGAGCGTCTCGAACTGTCCCACACCCGCGCTCGCCTCGACGAGGCCCTCAACGGCCTGGCCTCCGCCAACGCCGAACTCGGCCGTCTGCGCGACGAAGCCTCGCGCAGCGCCAAGGAGGCGCACTTCTACAAGGGCCGTTCCCTCCAGCTCGACCAGCAGGCCTCAGAACTCCAGGAGCGGATCGACGCGGATCACGCAGTCCTACGGGCTCTGACCCCGATCACCCAGAAACTCGGCGAGGTCGACCGCTACGTCCGAGCCCTGGAGTCCGCCACCGCCGAGCGCTTCACCCGCATCGACCAGCACCTCTCGGACGACGCCGCCGTCGCCGCGCGACTGGCCCGCACGACGCAATCCCTGTCAGACGCCCTCCACCACTCGTCTTCTCGCGGCTCCTGGGGAGAGGTCCAACTGCGGCGCGTCATCGAATCGTCGGGCATGCTCGAACGGGTCGACTTCGACTCCCAGAAGGCGAGTTCGGGCTTCACCGGCCCCCGTTCCGGCTCGGCCGACACACCCTCGCGAGGTCGTCCGGATGTCATCGTCCACCTCCCGAACGACGCTCACATCGCCATCGATGCGAAGGCCCCGATGTCCGCCTATCTCAAGGCGCATGAGATCCCCGCTTCCGACGACGACCGCGCCGACGAGCGGAGAGCCCTCCTCGCCGAGCACGCGAGGGCCGTGCGCACTCATGTCCTGGCCCTGAAGAAGCGCGACTACCCAGCGGATTTCCCCGATTCCCCGCAGGTGACCGTCATGTTCCTGCCCTCGGAGGCACTCCTGTCGGAGGCTCTCGACGCCGATCCCGGCCTGCTCGACGAGGCTCTCAACGCCGGCATCGTCCTCGTCTCTCCCGCCTCCCTGTTGGCCCTCCTGAGGTCGATCGCCGCGGTGTGGAGGTCCGCTCAGGCGACGCAGGAGGCCCGCGACATCGTCGTCGCCGGACGCGAACTCGTCGAGCGGCTGTCGGTGTTCGTCCGGCACCTCGAACAGTTGGGAGCGGGATTGGCGAAGTCCGTCAAATCCTACAACGCGGCGATATCGTCCCTGGAATCCCGTGTGCTCGTCACCTTCCGCCGGTTCGACGCCCTGGGTGACAAGGCCCTGGGTCTGGGAACCGGGGCGGGGCCCCTCGACTCGGATGCGGCGGCCGTTCGGTCGCTGTCCCAGCCGGAGTTCCTCGACAGGTCAGACATCGATTGAACCGCGGGTCGGCGATGCCGCGCCGTCGCCTCCCCCGTCGTCCGGCCGGCATCTGGGGACGGTCATCCGGCATCTGCATCTGACCCGCACGACTGCGAGTCGGCCGGTCTCCGGGTCCTCGTCCGCCTGTGGAGACGAGGCGTTGGCCCGGTTTTCCTACCAAAGCGAAAATTCGGGCCCCGATATCGTGGGAAATGTTCGTTTTCGGGGGAAAAGGGCGGAGAGGGCGCGCGCAGCCGGTCAGCTCGTGTGGTCCGGACCCGCCCGGCGGGGGGCGTGAGGCCGCCCATCAACCAGACCGGACTTCGACAGCTCGGAGCGCAGATTACGGGGCAGGGCGAAAGTCGTCGTCTCGGTCTGCGTGCGCACGACCTCGACGGTGGGGAACCCCCTGGCCTGGAGCCATTCGACGACGTCGCGCACGAGGATCTCCGGGACCGACGCCCCGGAGGTCAGCCCCACCTTCCTGGCCCCCTCGAACCACTCCTCGCGCAGCTCCTCGGCCTTGTCGACGCGGTGGGCGCTGCCCGCCCCGGCTTCGAGGGCGACCTCGACGAGGCGCACGGAGTTCGACGAGTTCGCCGAGCCGACGACGACCATGACGTCGACGTCGGGGGCGATGTGCTTGACGGCGACCTGCCGGTTCTGCGTCGCGTAGCAGATGTCGTCGGACGGCGGGTCGATGAGGCGGGGAAATCGCTGGCGCAAGCGGTCGACGGTCTCACGGGTCTCGTCGACTGACAGGGTCGTTTGCGAGATCCACACGACGCGCTCGGGGTCGCGCACGACGACGGAGTCGACCTCGTCGGGGCTGCCGACGACCTGGATGTGGTCGGGCGCCTCGCCGAAGGTCCCCTCGACCTCCTCGTGGCCCTGGTGGCCGACGAGGATGATGTCGTAGTCCTCCTTGGCGAAGCGGACGGCCTCGCGGTGGACCTTGGTGACCAGGGGGCAGGTCGCGTCGATGGTCGCGAGGTTGCGCGCTGCGGCGGAGGCGTGGACCTGGGGGGAGACGCCGTGGGCGGAGAAGACGACGCGGGCCCCCTCGGGGACCTCGTCGGTGTCCTGGACGAAGATCGCTCCGCGCTTGGACAGGGATTCGACGACGAATTTGTTGTGGACGATCTCCTTGCGGACGTAGACGGGAGCGCCGTAGAGGTCGAGGGCCTTCTCGACGACGTCGACGGCCCGGTCGACGCCTGCGCAATAGCCGCGGGGGGCCGCTAGCAGGATCCGGCCCGCTCCTGTTGGGGCGGGGGTCGCGTCGTCGAAGGTGTCGTCTGCGCCGGCGCGCAGGTCGACGGGAGCGTCAGTCATGGCGTCCAATCTAGTGGCGGGGGCGCGCGGGCGCCGCACAGGGGACGGATGCCACAGGCCGGCGGATCCGGGTCGGGCGCGCGGATGCCGGTCGTGGGGCCGCGGGAGGGCGGTCCCGTCTGAGTCGCCTGCTGGGCCGGCGCCTCCGTTGCGCATCCGCGAGCGGGGGCGGGGCGGGGTCGGCGGAATTCGGATCGAATGGACGAGGCATGCCTGGACTCGGGCGCCAACAGCGGCGTTCGGCGGACGAGGCGAGGGGTGGCGACCGAGCCGGACGGACGAAGCCTGGGCGAAACGGTCGCCGCACGAGCGGGGGCGGGATCGACGGGGTACGGGTATCCATCCGGCGTCCGGATCGGATGGACGAGGCGGACCCGGACCCAGGCGCCGGCAGCGGAAGATATCGCCGAGCTGCTCCACTGCTCCCGCACGCGCAAGGACCGGGTGACGACGACGCCGCCCACCTATTCGGGCCCTCGACCGCGCCCGCGCGTGCCAGGACCCGGGCGCCGACAGCGGCGTTCGCCGGACGAGGCGAGGGGCGGCCGACCGAGCCGGACGGACGAGGCCCAGACGAAACAGTCGCCGCACGAGCAGCAGGAGAGCCCCCGGGACCCACGACCGCAGAACCCGGGCCCCGCGATCAGCCCCGAGCGGACCGCGCCGTCGCAGGCGATCCCCTCGATCATGCGCCGGTCAAGATCGGTCCCGAGCGGGCCGGGCCGCCTCGCACGGCGCTGGTCGCCAGGAGGCTGAAGTGGATCGACCGCGAGCGGACCGGGCCGTCGGGCTCATTCGGAGCCGGGCGGGGCCCCGCGGAGCGCAGGACCGCAGATGGGGGCGGCCTGTGGCATATTGATCGGGTGCCAGACGACCTGCCCGACCACAGCCCACGCCCCGCCGCGGCGCGCGCGGCGGACACGACGCGCGACAACCCGTGGCCCCTGCGCCGTCTGACCGAGAACATCAGGATCTACGTCGACCGCATGTCCCCTCTGTGGGTCGAGGGCCAGGTCGTCGAGTACAAAGTCCGCCCCGGCGCGAAGATGCACTTCCTCACCCTGCGCGATCTCGACACGGACACCTCGATGACCGTCACCGCATGGGCCGGCGTCATCGACGCCGTCGGCGCCGGCCTCGAGGAGGGCGCGCGGGTCGTCACCCGGGTCAAGCCCGTGTTCTGGGAGCGCTCCGGGCGCCTCAACCTCCAGGCCGCCGAAGTCCACCTCCAGGGGCTCGGGGATCTCCTCGCCCGGATCGAGCACCTGCGCCGGGTCCTGACCGCCGAGGGCCTCTTCTCCTCCGATCGGAAGAAGCCCCTGCCCTTCCTCCCCCGTCGGATCGGCCTGATCTGCGGGCGCAACGCGAAGGCGAAGGACGACGTCCTCATCAACGCGCGCGACCGCTTCCCCGGCGCCGACTTCGAGGTGCGCGAGGTCGCCGTGCAGGGCGACCACTGCGTGCGCGAGGTCTGCCGGGCGTTGGAGGACCTCGACTCCCTCCCCGACATCGACGTCATCGTCATCGCTCGAGGCGGAGGCGCCGTCGAGGACCTCCTGCCCTTCTCCGACGAGACCATGGTCCGCGCCGTCGCCGCGGCCCGCACGCCCGTCGTCTCGGCCATCGGGCACGAGGGGGACTCCCCCCTCCTCGATCTCGTCGCCGACTACCGCGCCTCGACGCCGACCGACGCGGCCCGCCGGATCGTCCCCGACCGGGTCCGCGAGCTCGACGGCATCGGCCAGGCCGTCTCGCGGGCCCGCCAGGCTCTCGCCGCGCGCCTGTCCGCCGAACGGCATGGCCTCGACCTGCTCTCCTCCCGACCGGTCCTCCAATCCCCCGGCGCTGTCCTCGAAGGGCACCGGGAGGCCGTCGAGGCCCGCGTCCTCGGGATGCGCGCGGCCCTCGAAAGGCGCCTGTCCGTCGAGGCCCAGCATCTCGCCGCCGCACGGGCCTCCCTGGCGGCCCTGTCCCCCCAGGCGACCCTCGACCGCGGGTACGCCCTCCTCAGGCTCCCCTCGGGAGCCCTCGTCACCGACGCCGCCGACGTGAAGAAGGGCGACCTCGTCGAGGGCGTCCTCGCGCGCGGCCGCATGGTCGCCCAGGTCTTCGGGACGGCCCCCGTCCCCGACCGCTCCCCCGACTGACGCCCCACCCCCATCCCCCGTCCCACCGTTCCGACCATTCGGAGGCCGCCCATGTCATCGCCCGCCGACCGCCCAGACCCCGCCGCCCTGACCTACGAGCAGGCGCGCGACGAACTCGTCGCGATCGTCCGCGACCTGGAGTCCGGCCAAGCCCCTCTCGACGACACCCTCGCGATGTGGGAGCGCGGGGAGGCCCTGGCGTCCCGCTGCCGCACGATCCTCGACGACGCCCACGCGCGCCTGGCCCGCGCCTCATCGCAGGGCGAGGGCGACGGCGACTAGAATCACTCTCGGATCCGGCGCGGCGGCGCGCCGCCAGACGAAGGAGAGCCATGGACATCGAGCGCGACGCGCACATCCTCGCCATCGGTGAGACCCTCATCGACATCGTCTCGCCCGCAGGACGCCCTCAGGACGCCACGGAGATCCCCGGCGGTTCCCCCGCCAACGTCGCCATGACCCTCGGCCGCCTCGGCCGCCCGGTCGCTCTGCAGACCTGGTACGGGCACGATGCGCGCGGGCGCGTCGTCGAGGAGCACTTCGGCGCCTCCCGCGTGACCATCACCCCCGAATCATCCGGGGCGGATCGGACGATGACGGCCCTGGCCCTCCTCGACGAGAACGGCGCGGCGACATACACCTTCGACTTCGATTGGGCCCCGCCCGCCCCCATCCGGGTCTCCCCCGCCGCGCAGATCGTCGAGGCCGGGTCGATCTCCGCCGCTCAGCTGCCCGGCGCCCTCGACATCCTCGCCGCCCTCGAAAGGGCCCGCGACCACGCCCTCATCGCCTACGACCCGAACGCCCGGCCGTCGATCATGGGGTCGCCGCAGGAGGCCCTCTCCCTCGTCGAGCGCTTCGTCGCGGTCTCCGACCTCGTCAAGGTCTCCGACGAGGACATCGCCTGGCTGACCGGCGGCCACGACCTCGACACGACGATCGAGCGCTGGCTGGCCCTGGGCCCGTCACTCGTCGTCGTCACCCGCGGCAAGGAGGGCGGCCTGGGCGTCACCCGCTCGGGAGTCCGCCTCGCGCACGCCCCGAAGAAGGTCGAGGTCGTCGACACCGTGGGGGCCGGAGACTCCTTCATGGGAGGCCTCCTCGACGCCATGTGGGGCCTGGGACTGCGCGGCGCACAGGCCCGCGAGGCCCTCGCCTCCATCGACGAGGAGACGGTCGCGCGGATCCTCGCGCGCGCCTCGTCGGTCTCCGACGTCACCGTCTCGCGCGCCGGGGCGAACCCCCCGTGGGCGGACGAACTGGACGAACTCGACGCCTGAACGAGGAGAGAGGAAGCCGATGAACATGATGCCCCCCGGTCGCAGGGCCCGCGTCGCCGCCGTCTTCGAGCGCCTCGCGGCGCGCCGGGGCGAACGCCCCGGCGCGCCCTCGCGAGATGACGTCCCCTTCCTCCCCGGGGACTCCCTCAGGGGGGATCGGGATGCGACGACGGCGGTCCCCTGGAGCCTGCGTGTCGCCGCCGCCCTGTCGTGGCGGGCCATCGTCGTCGCTGTCGCCGCTGCGGGGATCATCTGGGCGGCTATGCACCTGTCGATCATCATCATGCCGGTCGCGATCGCCCTGCTCCTGGCTGTCCTCCTCGAGCCCCTCGTGTCGTGGCTGGTCAACCGGCTGCGCGTGCCGCGCACTCTTGCCGCGGTCCTGGGCCTCCTGTTCCTCCTCGTCCTCGTGGTCGCCGCCCTGTCGCAGGCCGGCAGTGAGATCTTCCAGCAGATCCCGCGTCTGTTCGCTCAGGCGTCGGGGGGGTTCGGCGCGATCTTCACGTGGATCCAGGAGGGGCCGCTGAAGTTCGACGCGACCGTCATCGACTCGGCGCTGACGACGGTGCAGAACGAACTGACCGGGTGGGTCCAGCAGAATACCCAGCAGCTCGCCACCGGCGCGCTGTCGGTCACCTCCTCGGTCGTCTCCCTGTTCTCCAGCCTGCTCATCACCGCCTTCTGCCTGTTCTTCTTCCTCAAGGAGGGGCGGCGCATCTGGCTGTGGTTCGTTCGACTGTTCCCCGCGCCCGCGCGCGTGCCGCTCCACGAGTCGGCGATCCGCGGGTGGGTGACGCTCGGCTCCTACGTGCGCACGCAGATCCAGGTCGCCGCCATCGACGCCATCGGCATCGGCTTGGGAGCTTTCTTCCTCGGGCTGCCGCTGGTCCTGCCGATCGCCGTCGTCGTGTTCTTCGCGTCCTTCGTGCCGATCGTCGGCGCACTCGTGTCAGGCGCCATCGCGGTGTTCGTCGCCCTCGTCGACCAGGGACTGACGGCCGGCCTCATCATGCTCGTCGTCATCCTCGCGGTCCAGCAGGTCGAGTCGAATCTCCTGCAACCCCTGCTGATGTCGAACGCCGTGTCCCTGCACCCGATGGCCGTGCTCCTCGTCGTGGCGGCGGCGGGGTCCCTCGCGGGGATCCCCGGCGCCGTGTTCGGCGTGCCGATCGCCGCGTTCCTCAACGCGACGTTCCTCTACCTCCACGGCTACGACCCGATGCCGGCGCTGGCGGCGAGGAGTGACCGTCCCGGAGGGCCCCCGGGGATGCTCGACGAGATGGTGCGCGCCTCCTACGGGGCGGCGACGCGCGATCAGAAGGGGGATCCGGCCGACGGCGCCGCCGAGGGCGAGGGCGCTGGGACGTCCGGGGCCGACCGTGCGCTGGAGGGGACCTCGGAGGAGGAGAAGCCCGAGGAGAAGTAGGCCCAGTCCTCACTAGGGGCGGGCCGCCGCTCATCCGAACGGGGAGCGCACCCCGTATCGATCCGATGCGCCCGGCCCCTCCGAGGCCCCGCCGGGGCGGGGTCAAGAGCCGGGCGGCGGCGCCGGGATCGCCACGACCGTTGCGCAACGCGCGAGTCGGCGCCGCCGACGAGGAACGGCCCCGCGCCGGCGCTTTTGCGCCGGCCCGGGGCGCCGACGGCGGGTCAGCCGAGGAAGGGCGTGGCGTCGAGGATCTCGACCTCGATGGTCTTGCCGTTGGGGGCCTCGTACGACAGGGTGTCGCCGGGCTTGTGCCCGAGGACGGCCGCGCCGAGAGGAGCCTGGGCGGAGAACACCTGGATCCCCAGGTCTCCGCCGGCGTCGCGCGACCCGAGGAGGAATTTCTGCTCGCGCCCGGCGACGAGGGCGGTGACGACCATGCCGGGTTCGACGACGCCGTCGTCGGCGGGCGTCTCCCCCACCTCGGCGCTCTCCAGCATCTCCTGAAGGGCCTGGATGCGGGTCTCGTTGAGGGACTGCTCGTTGCGGGCGGCGTGGTAGCCCCCGTTCTCGCGCAGGTCGCCCTCCTGGCGGGCCGCGTCGATGAGTCGGGCGATCTCGACGCGCTTGACCTCGACGCGTTCGGTGAGTTCGTTCTTGAGCAGGTCGTACTGGGCCTGGGTCAGCCACTGGGTGTCGGCCATGGGTTCCTCCGAATGAAATGCCGGCACCTGACAGGCGCCGGCGGGGATATGAGCGCCATCATACCAAGGAGGGGTCCGACTCGCGGCGAAGCGGCGCCGGCGTCCGTCGGTCGGCCCGGTCAGCCGAGGACCGCGAGGTAGACGGCGACGCAGTGGCAGGCCCACGCCAGGACGGTCAGCAGGTGGAAGATCTCGTGGAATCCGAACCAGGCGGGCCACGGGTCGGGGCGCTTGATCCCGTAGACGAGGGCACCGAATGTGTAGAGGACGCCGCCGGCGACGATGAGCCAGACGATGGCCGGGCCGCCGGCGGCCCACAGCTGGGGGAGGTAGGCGATGGCGACCCATCCGAGGGCGACGTACACGCCGGTGGCGACCCACCTGGGGGCCGCGGGCCACAGGAGGTTGAGGAGGATCCCGGCGAGGGCGCCGGCCCAGACGACGCCCAGGAGGACAGCGGCGTCGTCCCGGTCGAGGAGGGCGACCGTCAGGGGCGTGTAGGTCCCGGCGATGAGGAGGAAGATGTTGGAGTGGTCGAGGCGCCGCCAGAAGCGCTCCCACGGGGGTGCCCAGTAGAAGCGGTGGTAGGCGGCGGAGACCCCGAAGAGGATCAGTGAGGCGACGAGGTAGACGACGGACGCCCATGCCGTGGCGGGCGTCGGAGCGAGGCACACGAGGACGATCGAGGCCGCGAGGGACAGGGGCGCGGCGACGAGGTGGAGCCATCCGCGCAGCCGGGGCTTGACGGCGATGATCTGGTCGGACATCCATTCCGGCGGTTTGAGCGACGCGATCTTCACTGAATCCTCCCGTCGACGACCACTTCCCTACGTGACCGTAGGTTACTACGCCGTAGGTTATGTGTCCGATCCGGATCCGCCGGACCGTCTCCCGTGGCCTCCAGGCCTCCTCGAATGACGATACGCTGGCCCGGACGCGCGCGCCGCCGGCGCGCGCCCAGGAACGACACGCCGAGGAACGATCGGGAGGCCCCTCATGGCGCAGTGGAATCTGCTCTACGACCTCTACGAGCACCGCCTGCGGTCCGAGCTCTCGGGCGCGCGGGTCCCCGCCCACGTCGGCGTCATCCTCGACGGCAACCGCCGGTGGGCCAAATCCATCGGCACCACCCCCTCCCAGGGGCACCGGGCCGGAGCCGGGAAGATCTCGGAGTTCCTCGGATGGGCGCGCGACGCCGGCGTCGACATCGTCACCCTGTGGCTGCTGTCGACCGACAACCTCGGGCGCGCCGAGGGGGAGCTCACCGAGCTCCTGGGCATCATCTGCGACGCCGTCGACGCCCTGGCCGCGCAGGGCTCCTGGCGCCTGGCGATCGTCGGCGACCTCGGACTGCTGCCCGAACCGGTCGCCGATCGCCTGACGGCCGCGGTCGCCTCGACGCGCGGCGTGGACGGCATGAGCGTCAACGTCGCCGTCGGATACGGGGGCCGCCACGAGATCACCGAGGCCGTCCGGGCCCTCATGCGCGACGCCGCCGCCCAGGGGCGCTCGCTGACGGATCTGGCCGACTCGCTGAGCGACGCCGACATCACCGCCCACCTGTACACGAGGGATCAGCCCGACCCGGACCTCGTGATCCGCACCTCGGGGGAGCAGCGCCTCTCCGGGTTCATGCTGTGGCAGTCGGTCCACTCCGAGTACTACTTCTGCGAGGTCTACTGGCCCGACTTCCGCAGGATCGACTTCCTGCGGGCCCTGCGCTCCTACTCGCAGCGCGAGCGCCGCCACGGCCGATAGCCCGTCGATTCGGCCGACCAGCGGTGCGACTGCGCGCCTTGCTCGCACGTGGACGAGGATCATCCGCTTCTCAACGGAGAAAATCACCCGTGGCACCCTGCGCGCGGGCGAGGACGTCGGCGAGTCTCCTCGACGTAGCGGCGCTTGCTCGGCACCCTGCGCGCGGACGAGGAACGCGCGTCGCCGAGGACACGTCCGACCCGGTGCGTGGCACCCTGCGCGCGCGGACGAGGAGGAACCCCCGTTCCCGCGCCTCGCGCCGACCGGTCGGCGTCCAGCGTCCATCCGGGTCCGACTCGGCCTCGCGAGGCGTCTCAGGGGTGAGGAGGACCACTGGGCGCGGACCCGCGGGCCGTGGTCCAATGAGCCCCATGAAATTCCTCTTCAAAGCCTCAGACTCCCCCGTCCGCCTGACGACCCACATGGTCCTCGGGACCCCCGTGGACCTGGAGCCCACCGGCTCCCAGCAGGCGATCCACCTGGCCGCCGGCTGCTTCTGGGGCGTCGAGAAGGCCATGTGGAGCCTCCCCGGCGTCGTCGCGACCGCCACCGGCTACATGGGCGGCGATGTCGAATCGCCGACCTACGAGCAGGTGTGCACGCGCGCGACGGGCCACGCGGAGACCGTCCGCGTCGTCTTCGACGCCGATCTTCTCGCGCCGGACCGGCTCATCGCCTCGTTCTTCGAGATCCACGACCCGACCCAGGCCGACGGCCAGGGCAACGACGTGGGGCCCCAGTACCGCAGCGCGATCTGGACGACCACCCCGGATCAGGCCGAGGCCGCCGTTCGCGTCCGCGACGCCTACGGGCGCGAACTGGCGGAGAGGGGGTTCGGCCCGATCACGACGACGATCGCGCCGGCCGCCGAGGCCGGCCCCTTCTGGTACGCCGAGGACTACCACCAGCAGTACCTTTTCAAGAACCCCGGCGGCTACGAATGCCACGCCCGCACGGGGATCCCCTGCCCCCTGTCCTGACGCGGCCCCGGGTTCCCCGGGCAGCGAAACGGGCCCCGGCCGATCCGAGTGCGGACCGGCCGGGGCCTCGTATCAGCGGGGCGGATGTCAGGCGATGCCGAGAATGTCCGTGACGAACACGAGCGTGTCTCCGCCGCGGATCCCCGCCTGCGGGACACCGCGCTCGCCGTAGCCGTACTCCGACGGGATCGACAGGAGGACGCGCGAGCCGACCCGGTGGCCGACGAGCCCCTCGTCCCACCCGCGGATGACCATGCCGACCCCGATCTGGAAGCTCAGGGCCTGGCCGCGGTCGTAGGAGTTGTCGAAGACGTCGCCGCCGAACACTTGACCGAGGTAGTGGCAGCGGATCGTGTCGCCGGCCTCGACCTCCTGGCCGTCGCCCTCGTGGAGGACGTCGACGAGGAGGTCGTCGGAGGGGTCGCCGACGAAGTCGAGGGCGGGTTTGCGGCCGAAGTCGCCGGTGACGGTGATGTTCTCCATGGGGTGTCCTTCCGATGTCTGGGGGCCGAGCGGCCGATGTCAGTTGTTGCGCAGGTACGACAGGAGACGGAGGATCTCGACGTACATCCACACGACGGTGACCATCATGCCGAATGCGCACGACCACGCGTAGATCGACGGCATACCGCGCTCGACCCCGGTCTTGGCCTGATCGAAGTCCTGGATCAGGCAGAACGCTCCGATGAGGACGGCGACGACGCCGACGACGACGCCCAGCGGCAGCCCCATGACGGTCATCGAGTCGATGCCTCCCGACAGGACCCCGGTCAGCGACAGGACGAGATTGATGAGGCGGTAGACGAGGAGGGCGACGAGGGCGATCAGAGTGAATCGGGCGAGCTTGGGCGAGTTGCGCACGCGCCCGGAGGCGAAGAGGGCCAGGGTGACGCCGAAGACGGCGACCGTCGCGATGAGCGCCTGGACGACGATCCCCGGGTACATGAATTCGAACACGGCCGACAGCGTGCCGAGCGCCAGGCCCTCGACAGCCGCGTAGGCGAGGATGAGGGCGGGTCGGATCGTCTTCGAGAAGGAGTTGACCATCGCGAGGACGAACCCGACGAGCAGGGCGCCGGCCGAGACGGCGAGTCCGAGGGCGGGGGCCGCTCCGACGAGCATCCATCCGGCGGCGGCGACGACCAGGAGGACCCCGAAGGACATGCCGGTCCGCATGATGACGTCGTCGTAGGTCATCCGGCCCCGGTCGACCGTGTCGGCCGAGGAGGCGTTGAACCGGTGCTCGAAATCGTCGTCCGACGGGGGCCGAACGGACGACTGGTAGGGGGATCGCGGGTCGGCCGTCGGGGCGGGATCGGTGTTCGCGCCGACGGTGTAGCCGGGCATCGTCGGGTAGCCGGCGGGCGTGGTCGACGAGGCGGGGGCCTGCGCCCATTGGTTCTCAAGCTTGGTGAAGACGGGGTTGCCCATGGCAAGTCTCCCCTCGGGTCAGGGACGTGAACGGGATCAGTGTCCCATGGGCGGCTGGGAGTTCGCTCGACGGGGCCGGGGGCGTCGTCCGACGAGGTCGAGCGGGGCCGGTCGTACCCCCGGTGGGACTCGAACCCACAACACGCCGATTTTAAGTCGGTTGCCTCTGCCGATTGGGCTACGGGGGCCCGCGGGCGGGGTCTGAGCCGCCCATTCGCCGGGCCGCATTCTATCGAGATCGTTAGACTGCTGCGGGCATTCTCTCATCACCGACATGGAAGGACTCCGCGTCCATGAGCCCCTCCTCCCGCACCGGGACCCGGCGTCTGACCCCCTCATTCGTCGGGCGCCTGCGCTCCCTGCTCGCCGACGAGACGGTCTCCGGCATGATCGTCATCGTCGTCGCGATGATCGCGCTGCTCGTCGCGAACTCGCCGCTGTCCCACGCCTATCACCACCTCGCCCACATCGAGTTCGGCCCGGCCTCTATCGGCCTGCACCTGTCGGTCCACGAGTGGGCCGCCGACGGACTGTTGACGATCTTCTTCTTCGTCGTCGGCCTCGAACTCAAGACGGAGTTCGTCACCGGCGCCCTGCGCGACATGAAGGAGGCGGCCCTGCCGATGCTCGCCGCGGCCTTCGGCATGATCGGCCCGGCGCTGCTCTACGTGCTCGTCCAGGCGGCGACGGGGTCGACCGCGTGGAACGGGTGGGCGGTCCCCACGGCCACCGACATCGCGTTCGCCGTCGCGATCCTGTCGCTCTTCGGCAAGGGGATGCCGCCGACGGCGCGGACCTTCCTCCTGACGCTGGCGGTCGTCGACGACCTCTTGGCGATCATCGTCATCGCGGTGTTCTACTCGTCGGGCTTGAACTTCCTGGCACTGGCGGGGGCGCTGGCGGTGATCGCGGTCTTCGCGGTCCTCGTCAATCGCCGGATCACCCATTGGTGGCTGCTGATCCCCCTGGGGGTCCTCGCCTGGGCGCTGATGCTCAACTCCGGCGTTCACGCGACCATCGCGGGCGTCGCCCTGGGTCTCGTCGTCCCGGCGACGAGGACCCGTCAGGGGCAGATGACCCACGACTTCGTCGAGGCCGCCCAGCCGTGGTCGGCGGGCCTGGCCCTGCCGGTCTTCGCGTTCTTCGCGGCGGGCGTGACGATCATCGGAGCGCCGGGCGGGGTCGCGTCCGCGGTGACCGATCCGGTGACGATCGGTATCGCCGTGGCCCTGCCGCTGGGCAAGCTCCTGGGCATCTGGGGGTCTGTCGCCGTCTTGACGCGCACGACGAGGCTGCGCCTGGGCCACGGCGTCGACCTGCCGGATATCGCGGCGATCGGCCTGCTCGCCGGCATCGGTTTCACCGTCGCGATGCTCATCGGCGGGCTGGCGTTCACCGATGAGACGATGGTCGCCCACGCCCGCTTCGGCGTCATCATCGGGACTTTCGCCGCGGCGCTGCTCGGGGCCCTCGCCCTGCGGATGCGCCTGCGGGTCCACGCGCGCGGATCGGCTCCGCATCGCGAGCGCTGACGGCCTCCCATTGGGGCGATGAGGCGCCGGCCCCCGGGCGGGCGCCTCTCCTCGCCCGGGGCACGATCCTCTTCGCCCGGCTGGGCGGCGTCCGGCCGATAGGCCCCTTCCCATGCCCGAGGGCGCGCCCTGCGCGACGCATGCGACGGGGGTGCCGGAGAGTGGGCTTCCCTCGCCCGTATTCGGCTGGGCCGGGCTCAGGCCATGGACAGGGCGATCCCGTCGAGGATGTCGTGCTCGGAGGTGACGACCCGGTCGATGCTCGTCCCGGCGGAGGCGGCGCGGTCGATGACGCGGGTGACGATCCGGCTCCAGATCAGGGATCCGGCGGCGATGACGTCCTCGCGCCCGGCGGGCATGAATCCCAGGGCGGCCTTGACGGCGACCGGCTGGTCGAGCATGAAGCGCACGGCCTCGTCGATCTCGTCGGGGCTCAGCCGCGCCGAGTGGATCCTCTCGGGCTGGTAGGAGGAGAGCCCGAGGGCCTGGGCGGTCAGGGTGGTCACGGTTCCGGCGACGCCGACGAGGCTTCGGACGCGGGGCAGGTCGACGGTCCTCTCGGCGCGGTCGAGCTGCTCGTCGATCCATTCGGCGGCGCCGGCCCGGACGTCGGCGGGGATCGGCTGGTCGGGGTCGCAGCCGGCGAGGAACTTCTCGGTGACGCGCACGGCGCCCATGTCGACGGAGACCGCCTGCTCGACGGCGTCCGATCCGAGGACGAGCTCGGTCGAGCCCCCGCCGATGTCGACGACGAGCATGGGGGCCTCGACGTCGTCGCCGAGGCCGGCGACGGCTCCGGCGAAGGACAGGGACGCTTCCTCGGTGCCCTCGACGACTTCGGGGGCGGTTCCCAGGACGGCGGTGATCTTGTCGACGAAGTCCTGGCGGTTGCGCGCGTCGCGGGTGGCCGAGGTGGCGACGAATCTGATGCGCTCGGCGCCCAGCGCCTCGATCATGCGGGCGTACTCGACAGCGGCCTCGACGGCGCGGTCGATGGCGGCGGGGTCGAGGAGCCCGGTCCGGTCGACTCCCTGCCCGAGGCGGACGATGCGCATCTGGCGGGTGAGGTCGGTCAGGCGGGGGCGTCCTCCCGGGCCCTGGGCGTCGACGTCGGCGACGAGGAGTCTGATGGAGTTCGTTCCGCAATCAATGGCTGCTACTCGGGTCACCGGATGATTCTTCCATACCCGCTCGCGGCTCCGACCGGGGCGGTCAGCAGGTGCAGCGCTCGGGCGCCCACAGGCCCCGTCGGCGCATCTCGTCGATAGCGAGGTCCCCGATGGGGTTGACGCCGGGGCCTGCGGCGAGGGAGTGGCCGACGAGGGCGTGGAGGCATTTGACGCGTGTCGGCATGCCGCCGGCGGAGACGCCGGCGATCTCCTCGACGTCGCCGAGGGCGCGGCGCCGGGCGATGTAGTCCTCGTGGGCGGCGCGGTAGCGGGCGGCGAGGTCGTCGTCCTCGGCCAGGAGGGCGTTGTAGTCGTCCATGAGGTGCTCGGCCTCGAGGGTGGAGCATCCGCGCACGGCCGGCGGGCAGGTGAGGTAGAAGGTCGTGGGGAAGGGCGTGCCGTCCTCGAGGCGGGGAGCGGTCTGAACGACGGTGGGCCGTCCGCACGCGCAGCGCGCCCCGATGCCGACGACTCCTCGGGGCAGGCGCCCGAGCTGGTCGCGCAGGACGACGAGGTCCGTCTCGGTGGCGGGGTCGGTCGGCGGGGTCGTCATCTGCTCTCCTCCTGAGCGGGTGCGGCGCCCGAGGGCGCGATCTCGTCCTGCGGCTCGGTACCGGATTCGTCGGCCGCGGGGGCGGGCGCGGCGTCGGCCGCATCGGCCTCGCGCATGAGGATACCGACGATCTGGAGCCAGGGGCGAGCCGGGCCCTCGTCGAGGGCGGCGCCGACCTGGGCCGCGTCTCGGTAGTCCTCGCCGGGGTCGACGACGGCGTACTGGGTTTGCCCGGGTTTGACGTAGCCGAGTCGTTCGCGCGCTTGGGAGGCGATGTAGTCGGGGTTCTGCCACAGGTCGAGTTGCTCGCGCATGTGGGCGTTGCGCTCCTGGGCGTCGGCGACGCGCTGCTGGATGGCCCGGTACTCGGTCTCCTGGCGAGCCCATTGGAGCCCGGAGGGGACGAGGAGGACGAGGAGCGCGAGGGCCGTCAGCCCCAGGGCGATCATCCGCACGGAGATCTCGAGGCCGCCGATGGCGAAGGAGCGGGGGTCGGGGGAGCGCCGGGTCGACTGCGGGTCGGGGGCCGTCCGTTCGCGTTGGGCGGTTGTGCGATCGCCGCGCGCGCGTGCGCCGTCGGCGCGGCGGGCGCCGGAGCGTTCGGGCGCCCGGGGGGAGCGGGAGGTCGAGGGGGCGTCGTCGTGGCCGGTCGAGCGTCTAGGCGCCGCGCCGGAGGCGGGTCTCGGGGTGCCAGCGGTCCGCCGTCGACCGTGGTCGGCGGCGTCTGGCTTCGAGCGCCTGGGGGCGCGGGGGCGCCCGGGGCGCGGAGTGCGGGGCATGGGTCCCATGGTGCCCTATGTCCGTTCCGGTCGGCGCCTGAGGGCCCGGCATGTCCGAGCCGGCCGCGCGCGTGAGTGCATCCTCACCCGCTTGGGCCTGACAGGCGACACACTCGAGAGACGGCCGCGCGCGAAGTGCGCCCCTCCCCCAAGTTGGGGCCATTGCCGAAGACCGCCCGAGCCGACTGAGCGCGTGATGGATCACCCGACCCACCCACCGCGACGCCGACGCCCGGGCTGGTCGTGGGTATGGGCGGATTGCGACTGCGCAGTGTTCAGTGTGAGCGTCCTGGGCCTGTTCGCGCTCGTGCGCTCGTGCGCTCGTACAGGCGAAGCTTCAGCCCAAATCACGCCACCCGCGCATGTGGCTGCTCGTGCGTGGGGGTTTGGTTGTGGTGGGTGCCGCCCCGCCGGCAGTCGGGGCTGTTGCGGGGTTCGTCTCGTGCGAGCCGCGATTGTGAGGTCGTCTGGGTCGGGGGTGGTGGTGAGGGTGCGTCGGTCATTGTCCGAGCTTATTCCCCGATGGGTGTGCGGGGTTTGTTCCGTGCGGGTTGTGGTTGTGGGGTTGCTTGTGGGTGTGGGTGGTGTTCGCGTGCGTGGGTGTGGGTTGGGGGTTCATGGGTTGGGCGGGGTGCGGGGTGTT
>NZ_JAMRYR010000011.1 GCF_028437565.1 Actinomyces sp. B33 | reverse complement strand
GGGGTGTGCTTTTACGGTGTGGCGCATGGTTGGTGTGTTGCGCGGTGTTGTTGGGTTTGTGGGGCTTGTTGTTGGGGTGGTGTGGGGGCTTGGTGCGTGTTCGCCTGGTTCGGGTGTTGTGGTGGGTCAGTCGGTGGGCCAGTCGGGGGAGGTGATGTCGGGCGGGTATCGGGTGGGTCCTGATGGGGGGCTGGTCAAGCCCGATGTGGTGGTTTCTGTGCCGAGGTTGAATGGGGCGGCGTTGCAGTACAACGACATCGG
>NZ_JAMRYR010000010.1 GCF_028437565.1 Actinomyces sp. B33 | reverse complement strand
CGCCGAATACGCCGCCCGCCACTTCCTGGCCCTCATGGAGTATGGATGGGCCACGGGAGACACCCAGCCCATGAGGGACTTCAGCACCGACACCTGCACACCCTGCCAAGACATGATCGCGAGAATCGACGAAGTCTACAGTTCGGGAGATTGGGAGGACTCCGCCAAATACACGGTTCGTCGAATAATTCGCAACGAGGTCGTTGAGGGGTATGAAGACGTGCCTCCCAATACTTATGGCGTTCAAATGCTTGTCGAACTCCCAGAGAATACGTCTTACCGTTCAGGTAAACTTGAGAAGAACCCGAAATCATTAGAAAAAACTAGCTTTTTTGTAACCTGGGACGGTTCCAGCTGGAAAGTGACATTGGCAGCGAATGAAAGCGTGACCGAAGATGAAGCTAAAGCACTCTAAAAACCTTCTAATTGCAGGAGTCGCTTTAGCGTTTCTCTCTTTCTTGATAGCGCCAACAGCGTACGCTGACGACGACCGTAAACTAAACGCAAGTGCGAATGACAATACCGTCACTGTTTGGGGTTCGGAGAGGTCTTCGTCGTCTGCTGGTGCTGATGCCGGG
>NZ_JAMRYR010000001.1 GCF_028437565.1 Actinomyces sp. B33 | reverse complement strand
GACTCCCCGCACCCCGCCCAACCCATGAACCCCCAACCCACACCCACGCACGCGAACACCACCCACACCCACAAGCAACCCCACAACCACAACCCCCACAGGACAAACCCCGCACACCCATCGGGGAATAAGCTCGGACAATGACCGACGCACCCTCACCACCACCCCCGACCCAGACGAGCGACCCCGCCCCCTGGGCCTCGCCGCTGACGACCACCGTCGACGACACCGCCCTCGTCTTCGAAGGAGGGGGGATGCGCAACGCCTACACGGCGGCCGTCGTCTCCGCCCTCCTCGCCGAGAGGATCCACCTCCCGCACGTCTCGGGCATCTCAGCGGGCGCCTCGCATCTGTGCAACTACCTGTCCCGCGACGCCGAGCGCTCCCACGCGACCTTCGTCGACCTCGTCGACGACCCCCAGTTCGGCGGACTCGACCACTTCCGCCACGGCCGCGGCCTGTTCAACGCCGAATACATCTATGAGCGGATCTGCTACCCCGACGGGGCCCTGCCCTTCCGCCTCGACGTCTTCAACGCCAACCCGGCGCAGGCCCGAGTCGCCGCCTTCAACGCCACCGAGGGCCGGACCCGCTGGTTCACCCAGGAGGACATGTCGACGATGCCCATGCTCGGAGCGATCGTCCGAGCCTCCTCCACCCTCCCGATCCTCATGCCGCCCGTCGTCATCGACGGCGACGTCTACGTCGACGGCGCGCTCGGCGAGAACGGGGGCATCGCCTTGGACGCGCCGATGCGCGACGGCTACCGCAAATTCCTCGTGATCCTCACCAGGCCGCGCGACTACGTCAAGCACGCGATGCGCCCGGCGGTGGGAGCCGCGATCAAAACGGCCTACCGGCACCTGCCCTCCGTCTACGAAGGGGTCGTGCGCCGCCCGGCCCGCTATAACGCCGTGCGACGTCGGCTCCTGCAACTGGAGGAGCAGGGGCGCGCCTACCTCTTCTTCCCCGAGGCCCTGCGCATCCAGAACACGGAGATGCACCGCGACCGGCTGGAGGCCGCCTACCGGGCCGGGATGGTCCAGGCCGTCCGGGAGATGCCGGCGATCAAGCGCTTCCTCGGCATCTCCTGATCCGGATGTGCACCGGGATGCGTTTCGACGCAGTTTCCGCCCCCGAAAGACGAGAAAACTCGTCGAAACGCATTGCGGTGCACGGCAAGGGCCGGGCTCACCCCAGGCGCAGCGCCCGGTAGCGGTTGATCGCCGCGCCCACGTCGATCATCCGCGGCCTGACGAGGTGCGCGGGATACTCGCGCCCGCCGAACTTGACGACCGCGTCGAGACCCTCGGAGTTCACCTGGCGCTCCAATCGGGCGATGAGCTCCGGCAGGGGCGTCTGCGCCGTCGCGAAGTGCTCGAGGACGCCGCGCATCATCCACGCGATCGCCTCCGTCTGACCGGGGTCGACGATCTGCTCGACATCCGACACGTTGACGACCTGCCGGTCGAGAACCACCTGGTCCACGCCCGACGCCTTCGTCTTGGACCGCGACTCCCCGGGGCGCACGCGCACGGGGCAGCGCTCCCGGCCGGGCGCGAACCCCTCCTCGTCCGAGCGGTCACGGGGCATCTCCTCGGCGACCTGGCGGGCGCGATCCGTGACGTCCACGCACCGGTACGTATCGAGCATCAGCACCCGGTCGGCCACGTCGAGGTAGTCGCCGGACCCGCCCATGACGAGGACCGTCGACACGCCGCGGTCGCGGGCCAGCGCCCCGATCCGGTCGACGAGCGGGGTGATCGGCTCCTTCGGGGCGGCGACGAGGCGGCGCATCCGCGCATCGCGGATCAGCAGGTTCGTCGCCGACGTGTCCTCGTCGATGAGCAGCAGCGGGGCCCCCAGTTCGACGGCTTCGACGATGGACGCGGCCTGCGAGGTCGACCCGGAGGCGTTCTCCGTGGAGAAGCGCGTCGTATCCGCCTCCGCGGGCAGGTGGGTGATGAACGGCGACACGTCGACACCGGTCACCGCGCGACCGTCGGCCGCGCGGACCTTCATCGCCGCCGGGCTGGTCGCGACCCTTTCGCGCCCATCCCCGGGGACGTGCGCGTACACGCCGCGCTGGAGGGCGGCCAGCAGCGTCGATTTGCCGTGGTATCCGCCGCCGACGATGACGGTGACGCCCGGGCCGACGGGCATGCCCGTCACCTCACCGGCGTGCGGCAGGGTCACGGCGGCGCGCAGCGATTCGGGGGACTCGAAGGGGATGGCGGTGTCAGCGTCCATCGGCGCGTCCGACACCCCCGAGCGGCGGGCGAGGATGGAGCCATCGGCGACGAACGCCACCCACCCGTTCTCCACCAGGATCTCCTGGAGGCGCTGATGGTCCTCGTAGGCGGCGATGTGGGCCAGGAGGGCCTCGCGCTGCATGGCGGTCTCGGGCGCGTCGGACACGTAGTCGAAGGCGTCCATGACGACGTTGGGGATGTCGACGTCGAACAGGGAGGCGGCCTCGAAGCCGCGGATCGACCGGCCGCGCGCCGGCAGCTGCACCTGGAAGCGGATCTCCACCCGGTCGGGCATGACGGTGGCGGCCGAGCGCTGGAGGATCTCCTGGCCGGGGTGGGCGATCCGGACGGAGCCGCCGGGACAGCGCCTGCGGATCGCCGCCTCGACGCTTCGGACGATGAAGTCGGCGGTGGCCAGGCGCGACGCCCCGGAGGCGAGGGCCTGCTCGGGCAGCCCCATCTTCTCCGGCGTCGTCGTGGCCCGCAGGGACGAGGGCGGCGCGTAGGGGTCGGATTGGACGCGGTCGACGGCCAGGGCGAAGTCGCCGTAGTCCCAGTCGCCGATCACCGACTTGTAGGCGCCGTAGGGGCGCGAGTCGAGACCGCGCAGGTCGTGGAGGAGGTCCCGGTCGGAGCCGCTGCGGCGCCGGACGCGGTCCGAGGAGCCGGGTCGGCGGGGGCGGTCGCGGTCGGTGCGCGACGAGGACGGGGAATCGGGGCGAGGCGTCATGCCCCCAGGGTATCGGCATCGTCGGGCAGACCCGCGCGCGGGGAACCGGATCAGATCGTGCGGGATGCCCGTCCGAATGTCGGGAAGCCCGCGCGAGCAGAGAACGGTGGGTCGGGTGGACGGCGGCCGTCAGCTCGACGGGGGGGGAAGCCGTGCGCGCCGAGAACGGTGGGCGGACGACCGCTAGGAGCAGGGCCACGCGGGAGGATCGCGCGCGGGGGATGGGCGTTCGGCCGAGGGCGGGGTGTTACTTCTTGCGGGGGAATCCCGCCCACGGGAAACAGGCTCCTTGGCGGCCACCGGCAACGCTTACATCCGGGGTGGCCCGCGCACACGGGGGGGCAGAGTCTGGGCGAGTTCGGACATCGCGGCGCTCAGCGGGGCGGCTCGCGCGCACGAGGGGCGGAACATGGCCGGGTAGAAGTCCGTGGGCGTGCTTACGGGAGGTCCACGCACACGGGGCACGGCTTACGAGCGCCAGTTCATCCCAGCGAGACAGCCCTCACCCACGCGGGGAACGGAGCCTCACCGCACAAGAGACCGAACCGAACGGGCGAATCCCGCGCGCACGCGGGGAACGGGTGTCATCGACGCGGTCAGGGCCCGACGAGGGTGGAGAGGCCCGCGCGCGGGAGGCGGCGTTTCACCAGCAGTTGACCGGGTGGTGTCGGTGCAGAGGCTCGCGCGCGCGGGAGGCGGCGGCCAGGCGTGGACCCGACGGGCGCGCTGTCCCGCGAGAACCGCCCCGATCCGAAGACCGGATCGGGGCGGCGCGGCGGATGCCGGGGTCAGCCGACGGTCGCCAGGACGCCGAGGACGGCGATGAAAAAGATGACGACCAAGACGATGATGACGGCCCACAGGATCGTGCCGACGATGCCGAGGATCTTGCCGATCCGCGCATTCGACACGAGGGCGGGCGGCAGTCCGGCGGCTTGGGCCTGCTGCTCGATCGAGTTGCCCCACAGCCACGCGGGGATCGACCCGACGGGCCCGAGGGCGACAAGACCGAGGATCCCCAGGACGAGGCAGATCGTCGCATTGGACTGGAGCTTCTGGGCGTCGGCCATCATCGGGACGGCCCCGTAGTAGGGCGCCTGGCCGTAGGCCGTTTGGCCGTACATCGGTTGGCCTTGGCCGGCCTGCCCGTACTCCCACTGCCCGTCGGGCTGAGGGGCCGCCTGGGAGTACGAGGACTGGTCGTAGGACGCGGCCTCGGGCGCGGGCTGGTCGTCGACCCGGTCGCCGCCCGCCTGGGCGTGCGGGTCGGCCCCGGGCTGAGGGTCCCACGCCGACGACGCCGGATCGGCGCCGTCGGGGCCCTGGGGCTGCGGATTCGGAGAGGAGAACGGAGTGCTCATGCCCCCATCCTCCCATGCTCTCCCCCGAATCCGGGACCCCCCGCGGTCAGATCGAGGCCCCTCCGGGCTCCCGATCCAGGAGGACCTGCGACGACAGGGGCGTGCGGTTGCCGAAACGATGGTTCGTCATCGACACCGCCTGCTCGTGGACGAACGGCAGGGACTCGATGCGCCCGCAGTCCGTCACCGGCCCGTCCCACACGGCCACGTCGATCGATCCCCCGACCGCCCGGCGCACCGCGTCCCCGTCTGCTCCGACGACGCGGATCCTCTCGTCCAGGCCCGGCTTCATCCGGCTCAGGCGCGCCTCGAACGCCGCGGAGTCCTCGACCCTCACGCCCACCCCGTAGCGGGCGAGCACCCGCGCCAGCCGGGCCGGCACCGGAGTCGCCGTCGACAGGGACACCCCCATCGGCACCGACGCCTCGCCGCATCCGGCGTAGGTGCGCCGCACGCCCGACTCGCCCTCGTCGATCCCGCCGACTCCCAGGCCCGCGCCGAGGACGCGGACGACGTCGGCCAGATCGGCGTCCTCGCCCGCCCGGATCGTCACCGGCACCGGGATGTAGCGCAGGACGTTGCGCTCGACGCCGACCGCCGACGGGTCGTGGAGCACGTCGAACTCGGCGCGGGCCGCGTCCTCGACGGATTCCAGCGCCCGTCCCAGCCGATCGGCCTCGTCGACGCTCAGGCTCTGGGCGGCCGCCCCGAACAGATCGCGCAGGACCGGCTTGGTGAGCCGTCCGCCCGACACGGGCGCCGCCTTGTCCGACTCGACCGGCGCGCCGGTCGAGGGCTCGGGGACGAAGGACCCGAAGCCGAAGAGGTAGTTCGGGCCGCCGGCCTTCGCCCCCTCGCCGACGACCGAGCGCTTCCAGCCGCCGAAGGGCTGGCGCCGGACGATGGCCCCCGTGATCCCCCGGTTGATGTAGACGTTGCCGGCCTGGACGCGGCCCAGCCACAGGTTGATCTCGTCGGGGTCGAGCGAGTGCAGGCCCGCCGTCAGCCCGTAATCGACGAGGTTCTGCGCCTCGATGGCCTCCTCGAGGGTGTCGACCCGCATAATGCCGAGGATCGGGCCGAAGTACTCGACGAGGTGGTATTCGCTGCCGACCTCGACGCCCGAGCGCACGCCCGGGCTCCACAGGCGGTTCGTCGAGTCGAGGCGGCGCGGGGCGATCTCCCACTTCTGGCCCGGCTCGAGGCGGGTCAGGCCGTCGAGGAGCTTGCCGGACGGCTCGGACGCCAACGGGCCCATCTGGGCGCTGAGGTCGTCGGCCCAGGCGACGTGCAGGGAGCGCACCGCGTCGAGGAGCTGGTCGCGGACCCTGCGGGAGAACCCGGCTGATCCGACGAGGATCACGTAGGAGCACGCCGAGCATTTCTGGCCGGCGTGGCCGAACGCCGAGGTGACGACGTCCTTGACGGCCAGGTCCAGGTCGGCGGACGGGGTGATGATGATCGCGTTCTTCCCGGAGGTCTCCGCCATGATCCGCATCGTCGGGTCCCACGAGCGGAAGAGCTCGGCGGTCTCGGCGCCGCCGGTGAGGACGACGCGGCCGACGAGGTCGTGGGTGACGAGGCGCCGGCCCAGGTCGCGCTCCCCGACGGACACGAGGGACAGGACGTCGCGGGGGACGCCGGCGGCCCACAGGCATTCGGCGACGAGGGCGCCGCAGCGGCGGGCGGACCCGGCCGGCTTGAGGACGACGGCCGATCCGGCGGCGAGGGCCGCGAGGACGCCGCCGGCGGGGATCGCCAGCGGGAAGTTCCACGGGGGCGTGACGACGGTCAGGGGGACGGGGTGGAAGCGGGCGCCGTCGAGGTCGAGGTCGAGGGCGCGCTCGGCGTAGTAGTGGGCGAAGTCGGCGGCCTCGGAGACCTCCACGTCGGCCTGCTCGAGGGACTTGCCCAGTTCGGAGCCGGCGACCTCGATGAGGTCGGCGCGGCGCCGGGAGAGTTCGACGCCGGCCCGGTGGAGGATGTCGGCGCGCGTGCGGGCGGGGAGGGCGCCCCAGCCGGATCCGGCCTCGTGGGTGCGTCGGATCAGGGCGTCGAGCTCGTCGGCGTCGGTGATGGTCGCGGCGTCGATGGTGTCGACGCCCAGGCGCGAGTCGCCGATGCGCTCGGCGATGGCGCGCGCCCAGTCGAGGTTGGCGGGCAGGGCCGGGTCGGAGTCCGGGGTGTTGCGGAAGGTCCAGTCGCCGGCGTCGTCGCGCATCGCGGCGTCGAGGTCCTCGGCGGTCTCGGCGCGGCGGTCCTGGTCGCGGGTGGGGCCGACGCGCGAGTCGCCTTCGCGCTCCATCTGCTCGACGGCGGCGAGGAAGCGCGCCCGCTCCTTGCCGAACGCCTCCTGGGAGGTGCCGATGTCGAAGATCGACGCCATGAAGTTCTCGTCGGCGGAGTTCTCCTCGAGGCGGCGCACGAGGTAGGCGATGGCGACGTCGTACTCCTCGGGGTGGACGACGGGCACGTACAGGAGGAGGCGGCCGACGTCCTCGCGCACGGCGGCGGCCTGCTGGGTCGCCATGCCGGAGAGCATCTCGAACTCGATGCCGTCGGCGATGCCGCGGTCCTTGGCGAGCTCCCACGCGCAGGCGACGGTGAAGAGGTTGTGCCCGGCGACGCCGAGGTTGACGTTGGCGACGCGCTCGGGGGTCATCGCCCAGTCGAGGACCCGGATGTAGTTGGCGTCGGTGGCCTGCTTGGTGTCCCACGTCGTCAGGTCCCAGCCGTGCATGGCGGCGTCGACCCGCTCCATGGCGAGGTTGGCGCCCTTGACGACGCGGACCTTGATGGGGGCTCCGCCCCGGGCCCGGCGGGCGGCGGCCCACTCCTGGAGGTCCTTCATGACGTCGAGGGTGTCGGGCAGGTAGGCCTGCAGGACGATGCCGGCGCGCAGGCCGAGGCATTCGTCGCGGTCGAGGATCCGCTTGAACACGTCGACGGTCATGTGGAGGTCGTGGTACTCCTCCATGTCGAGGTTGATGAACTTGCCGCCGGCGCGGGCGGCGTACTGGTAGAGGGGGAGGAGGTCGGCGACGGCCCGGTCGACGACCTGCTCGTAGCCCCACGGATTGTGGGGGCCGGTGACGGCGGAGACCTTGAGGGACACGTAGTCGACGTCGGGGCGCTCGAGGAGGCGTCGCGTGTCGTCGAGGCGCTTGCGGGCCTCGGTGTCGCCGAGGACGGCCTCGCCCAGGAGGTTCATGTTGAGCCGGTCGCCGTCGGCCTTGAGGCGGGCGATGGCCGGGCCGAGCTTGTCGTCGGTGACGTCGACAACGAGGTCGCCGACGAGGCGCGCGAACACTTTGCGGGCGGCGGGCACGGCGACCCCGGGGACGATCGTCGACACCTTGCCGCCGACGAGGGCGGGGGTGCGCAGGTACCAGGGGAGGAACTTCGAGTTGCGGCCGCCGATGTCGGCGAGGTGGCGGGCGGCGACGTCGAGGTCCTCGGGGCGGACGACGCCGTCGACGAAGGACACGGTGTAGTCGAGGCCGGCCTCGTCCTCGAGGACCTGGGCGAGGAGGGTGGCGGCCGGGTCGGCGGGGTGGGCGGTGGAGGCCTGGGCCCACCGGGAGGCGGTGTCGACGGCGCGGTCGACGATGGCGGCGAAGTCGGTGGACGGGGCGTGGGGCTGCGGTGACATGGGGGCCTCTTCGTTGCGGGCTCGGGGGGCGGGGGCGGTTCAGATTCCGGCGGTCTGGGCGACGGCCTGGTCGAATTCGTCGTCGATCTGGGGGTTGGGCTTCCATGTTGCCAGGGAGACGGCGACGGCGACGGCGAGGTTGAGGAGGAAGCCGGGGACGATCTCGTACAGGTCGAAGATCCCGCCGGAGACGTTCCCCCAGATGCCGACGGTGATGGCGCCGACGACCATGCCGGCGATGGCGCCCTGGCGGGTGAGTTTGCGCCAGTAGAGGGAGAGGATGACGATCGGCCCGAAGGAGGCGCCGAATCCGGCCCAGGCGAAGGCGACGAGGCCGAGGATCGTGTCGGAGCGGGGCCAGGCGAGGGCGGCGGCGACGACGGAGATCGCGCCGACGGCGATGCGCCCGGCGAGGACGCCGTCTCTGCCCGACAGGTTCTTCTTGGTGAAGGCGTGGTAGATGTCCTCGACGAGGGCGGAGGAGGTGACGAGGAGCTGGCTGGAGATCGTCGACATGATGGCGGCGAGGATGGCGGCGAGCATGAAGCCGGCGATGAAGGGGTGGAAGAGGAGCTGGCCCAGGGAGATGAAGACGCCTTCGGGGTTGGCGAGCCGCCCGGTGTCGTGCTGGTAGACGGCGATGCCGACGATGGCGGTCATCCCGGCTCCGAGGACGGCCAGGAGCATCCAGCCGATGCCGATGCGCCTGCCCTGCTTGGCCTCGGCGGGCGAGCGCAGGGCCATGAATCGGACGATGATGTGGGGCTGGCCGAAGTAGCCGAGGCCCCAGGCGAGGGCGGAGACGATGCCGAGGACGGCGGCGCCCGAGAGGGCCTGGTCGCCGTGCGTCGGGGACAGGATCGTCGGGTCGATCCGGTTGACCTCGTCGATGAGGGCGGAGACCCCGCCGACGTGGATGATGCCGACGATGGGGACGATGATCAGGGCGATGAGCATCATGATGCCCTGGACGAGGTCGGTCCAGGACACGGCGAGGAAGCCGCCGACGAGCGTGTACAGGACGGTGGTGGCGGCGATGAGGACCATGCCGAGGTGGTAGTCCATGCCGAAGGACGATTCGAAGAAGGAGCCGCCGGCGACCATGCCGGAGGAGACGTAGAAGGCGAAGAAGACGGTGATGACGAGGCCGGCGATGATGCGGACGATCTTGGAGTCGTCGCGCAGGCGGGTGCTGAGGAAGGAGGGGACGGTGATGGAGTTCGAGGCGATCTGGGAGTAGGCGCGCAGACGGGGAGCGGTGAACTTCCAGTTGAGCCAGGCGCCGACGGTCAGGCCGACGGCGATCCATCCCTCGATGAGGCCGTTGAGGTAGAGGGCGCCGGGCAGGCCCATGAGGAGCCAGCCGGACATGTCGGAGGCGCCGGCGGACAGGGCGGCGACGGCGGGTCCCAGTCCGCGGCCCCCGAGCATGTAGTCGTCGAGGTCGTTGGTCCGGTTGTACGCGAAGAGGCCGATCATCACCATGGCGACGAGGTAGATGATCATGGCGATGGCCTGGAAGGTCATGGCGGTCACTGGGGGCTCCTTCCACGGAGGATCGCTGGGGCACTGCATGAGGGTGCGTAGGTCTGGCCCGTGGGCCGGGGCCTCGCGCGGTGGGGTCCTTCAGGTCGTCCGGGCGACGGTGCTCGGACTCGCTGAGAGTATCACCTGGGACTTTCGTCGCGCATGAGATCGCGCGAGCCCCGTCCTCGGGGGATGAGGACGGGGCTCACGGGGCGGCGCGCCGACGGGCTCACAGCATGCAGGACACGCAGCCCTCGACCTCGGTGCCCTCGAGGGCCATCTGCCGCAGGCGCATGTAGTAGAGGGTCTTGATGCCCTTGCGCCAGGCGTAGATGTACGACTTGTTGATGTCGCGGGTCGTCACCGTGTCGGGGTAGAAGAGGGTGAGCGACAGGCCCTGGTCGACGTGCCGGGTGGCGACCGCGTAGGTGTCGATGATCTTCTCCGGCCCGATCTCGTAGGCGTCCCGGTAGTACTCGAGGTTCTCGTTGGTCATGAAGGGGGCCGGGTAGTAGACGCGTCCGATCTTGCCCTCCTTGCGGATCTCGATCTTGGAGACGATCGGGTGGATCGACGAGGTGGAGTTGTTGATGTACGAGATCGAGCCGGTCGGCGGGACGGCCTGGAGGTTCTGGTTGTACATGCCGTATTCGGCGACGTCGGCGGCGAGGGCGCGCCAGTCCTCGCTGGTGGGGACGCGGATCGTCGACTTGGCGAGGAGCTCGCGGCACTTGTCGGTGGTCGGCTCCCACGTGCCGGTGATGTAGTCCTCGAAGTACTCGCCGGTGGCGTACGCGGAGTCCTCGAAGCCCTCGAAGCGGACGCCGCGCTCGCGGGCGATGAGGCACGAGGCCTTGATGGCCTCGTAGGCGACGGTCATGAAGTACATGTTGGTGAAGTCGAGGGCCTCGGGGCTGCCGTAGTGGACGTGCTCGCGGGCGAGGTAGCCGTGGAGGTTCATCTGCCCCAGTCCGATGGCGTGGCTCATGTCGTTGCCGCGCACGACCGAGGGGACGGACTCGATGTGGGAGAGGTCGGAGACCGCGGTCAGGCCGCGGATGGCGGTCTCGACGGTCTTGGAGAAGTCCTCGGAGTCCATGGTCTTGGCGATGTTGAGGGAGCCGAGGTTGCACGAGATGTCCTTGCCGATGTGGCTGTAGGACAGGTCCTCGTTGTAGGTCGAGGCCTCGGAGACCTGGAGGATCTCCGAGCACAGGTTCGACATGGTGATGCGCCCCTTGATGGGGTTGGCGCGGTTGACGGTGTCCTCGAAGAGGATGTACGGGTAGCCGGATTCGAATTGGATCTCGGCGAGGGTCTGGAAGAAGCGACGGGCGTTGATCTTCCTCTTGTGGATCCTCCCGTCGTCGACCATCTCGCGGTACTTCTCGGTCACGGAGATCTCCGAGAAGGGGACCCCGTAGACGCGCTCGACGTCGTAGGGGCTGAAGAGGTACATGTCCTCGTTGTTGCGGGCCAGTTCGAAGGTGATGTCGGGGATGACGACGCCCAGGGAGAGGGTCTTGATGCGGATCTTCTCGTCGGCGTTCTCGCGCTTGGTGTCGAGGAACCCCATGATGTCGGGGTGGTGGGCGTGGAGGTAGACGGCTCCGGCCCCCTGGCGGGCGCCGAGCTGATTGGCGTAGGAGAAGGAGTCTTCGAGGAGCTTCATCACGGGGATGACGCCGCTGGACTGGTTCTGGATCCTCTTGATGGGGGCGCCGGATTCGCGCAGGTTAGTCAGTTGGAGGGCGACGCCGCCGCCGCGCTTGGACAGTTGGAGGGCGGAGTTGATGCCGCGGGCGATGGATTCCATGTTGTCCTCGATGCGCAGGAGGAAGCAGGAGACGAGCTCGCCGCGCGCGGCCTTGCCGGCGTTGAGGAATGTGGGGGTGGCGGGCTGGAAGCGCCCGGTCATCATCTCGTCGACGAGGTTGCGGGCGAGGTCGAGGTCGCCGCGGGCGAGGAAGAGGGCGACCATGACGACGCGGTCCTCGAAGCGCTCGAGGTAGCGCGTGCCGTCGAAGGTCTTGAGCGTGTACGACGTGTAGTACTTGAAGGCGCCGAGGAACGTCGGGAATCGGAACTTGTGGGCGTAGGCCTGCTTGAAGAGGGCTTTGATGTCGGCGGGGTCGTACTGGTCGAGGACGTGGCCCTCGTAGTAGCCCTCCTCGACGAGGTACTCGAGTTTCTCCTCCAGGTCGTGGAAGAACACGGTGTTCTGGTTGACGTGCTGGAGGAAGTACTGGCGGGCGGCCTTGCGGTCGGCGTCGAATTGGATGCGCCCCTCGGCGTCGTAGAGGTTGAGCTGGGCGTTGAGGGCGTGGTAGTCGAGTTCCGGGCTGCGGATCTCCTCTACTCCGGTGTCGGTGAGATTCTCTGCCAAAACGTGTTCAGTCCTTCGCGAACTCGGGAGACGTCCTCGGCGGTGCCGAGGAGCTCGAACTTGTACATGTGGGGGACGCCGAGCTTGGCGGCGATGATGTCGCCGGCCAGGCAGTAGGCGGTCCCGAAGTTGGTGTTGCCCGACGAGATCACTCCGACGCACAGGGCGCGGTTGTCGGGGTCGTTGAGGAAGCGGATGACCTGCTTGGGGACGGCCCCTTTGATGTTGCCGCCGCCGTACGTGGGGACGATGAGGACGTAGGGCTCGGCGACGCGCAGGGGCTCCTCCTTGGGCAGGAGGGGGATCCTGTGGGCGGGCACGCCGAGCTTGTCGACGAATCGGCGGGTGTTGCCGGTGGCCGACGAGAAGTAGACGACGGCGGCCATGTCGGTCCTTTCGCTGCGGGGCGGCGCGGTCGGCCCTCGGCTCGCATCCGATGCTCGGGGGCGACGGGGCCGGAGTCCGTCCGCGGGATCGGGTCGGCGCCGCGCGTCGGCGGTCCCGGCCCCGCTGGGCCGGGACGGGAGGGTCAGTTCTGGCCGACGGCCACGGGGGCGGCGACGGCGGCCGCGGCGGCCTTGATGCGGTCGGGGCGGAAGCCGCTCCAGTGGTCGTCGCCGACCATGACGACGGGGGCCTGCTGGTAGCCCAGGCCCTTGATGAGATCGAGGGCTTCGGCGTCCTGGGTGACGTCGATCGTGGTGTAGTCCAGTCCCTGCTTGTCGAGGGCGCGGTAGGTCGCGTCGCACTGGGGGCAGCGGGGCTTGGAGTAGACGGTGATCGTCATCTGTGGTCTCCTCTGTGCGTCATGGGCGGTGATGGACCCATGACGGGCCTGTAATCACGCGGTTGTCATTCGTTTCGGCAGATGCTCCTGCGAGAACACCACCAACACTACACCTCGTGGTGGCACGATGCTCGAACCCCTAGATGTTGTGTTCGTCGCCGAGTCGCCTCCCGCCTGTGGATGGCATGCGGAGGACGTGTGGACGGCGGGGACGACCCGTGGGCGCCCCGCGCCCGGATCGTCGCACGAGGCGCGCTCGTCTGCGGTTCCCGCCTCCGGGGCGCGCCTGGCGACGGGTGTGGACACCGCCTCCGTCCCCATCCACACCCTGTGGATGAAAATGTCGGAATCGATCTCGAATCCTCCCCTCCCCCGGCGTGTCGGACCCGGGGCTCGGCTGCGCCGCCTCGACGACGAGAGATGATTCGCTCCGGCGCGCCGGAGCATGGGCGCTCCCCGCCCGAGCGGCCCCTTCACGGCCCCGCCGCCGGCGTTGCGGACTCGAGCAGGCCGCCCGAGAGCTCACCGCCGCCGCCCACCCCTCCCCCACCCGCCCATCGGACTGCGGCCTGCGCGCGTCACGACGGCGCGAGGGACGTCGTCGCCCTCGCCCCCGATGCGCCGTGTCGGGACCGGTCCTAGCCCAACGGGCCGCACGGCCTTTCCTCGCCATCGGCGGGCGCGACCTCGCGGAGCCGTGCCGACCAGTCGCGCCGAACGCGCGCCCCGGGACGACCGGGGCCACCGCCGCCGGGTATCGGCCGCCCCTGCGATGCTGTAGGGTCGTTGCCGTAGTCCACACAGTTTCACGCATGTCCTTGCTTTGCCGGGGCGCACGAGGTTGGCCGACTATCCGCCCCTGACTGGGTCGGTTCACCGCTCCCCGGAGCACGCACGATTGGAAGCACCGCATGACCACTGGTGTTGTGAAATGGTTCAACGACGAGAAGGGCTACGGCTTCATCACCCCCGATGACGGCTCGGCCGACGTGTTCGCCCACTTCTCGAACATCGAGCAGGAGTCCGGCCGCCGGACCCTCTTCGAGGACGAGAAGGTGGAATTCGAGATCACCCAGGGCCCCAAGGGCCTCCAGGCCGAGAGCATCAAGCGCCTCGGCTGATCGCCGACGGCCCGCACGCCCTCCGGCTCCGCGCCCCCGCACCCCGGTGCGGGGGCGCGCCCGTTGTTCCCGCTCACGGGCGACCGGCCTATGGAATGACCCACAGGGAATGGAAGCCGTCGACGAGGCGGGCTACGATGGCCGTGTCTGACGAGGACGGGCGGACGCCCGGACGAATCAGCGACTGACACGCTGCCGTGCGGGGCGCGTCAGTGCTTCGCACAGCGACACGCACTGACATGAAGGAGCCCATCATGGCACACGCACACATCGTCAAGGCCGATCTGACCCGCGCGACCTGGCAGTCGACCGTCGACGCCGCCGCCGTCATCTCGGTCATCGTCATCCTCTCGATCCTCGGGATCTTCGCCGCCGTCCACGTCGGCTCGACCGCCTCGGTCGTCGTCGCCGCCCTGGTCGGCCTCTCCGCGCTCCTCTTCGTCCCCGCCGTCTACGCCATGACGACCAGGGTCGACCAGGACTGAGGAAATCCCGGGGCGCGCAAGGAGGCGCACCCCCCGCTGAACCCGGGCGTGACGCACAGGCGTCACGCTCTTCTCGTATCCTCATCACATCCCGGCGCGACGACCCCGCCGATCGCCTCGACCCCACCGACCCCGCAACCCCTGGGACCCCGATTGAGCACCCACACCCCGGCACGGCCGGCCTCCCCCGCAGCCTCCCTCGCCCTCGGCATCGGCGCCTACCTGATCTGGGGGTTCTTCCCCCTCTACTTCCACCGCCTGTCGCCGGCCGGGCCCCTCGAAGCGATCTCCCACCGCGCGATCTGGGGCCTCGTCTTCTGCCTCATCGGCCTGGCGGTCACCGGCCGCCTCCCCCTCCTGCGCGCGGCCCTCGCCGACCGGCCCGCCCTCGCGCGCCTGTCGGTCGCCGGAATCCTCATCATCGTCAACTGGACGACCTACGTCCTCGCGATCCAGACGGGCCGCACCGTCGACGCCGCCATCGGCTACTTCATCAACCCCCTGATCACCATCGCCCTGAGCCTCATCGTCCTGCGCGAGACGATCTCTCGCCTCCAGGGCATCGCCCTGGGACTGGGGGCCCTGGCCGTCGTCATCCTCGTCATCGGACAGCGCTCCCTGCCGTGGGTGTCCCTCACCCTCGCGCTGTCCTTCGGCCTCTACTCCCTCGTCAAGAAGGACCTCGCCGGGCGCGTCGACCCGCTCGTCGGCATGACCATCGAGACGGCCGCCGTCTCCCCGCTGCTCCTCGCCCACATCGGCTTCCTCGTCGCCACCGGCTCGACCTCGCTCCACGTCCTCGTCCGGTCGCGGACCGCGGGCGAGGCCGTCATCCACCCGGCCGCGCACCTGGCGCTCCTCGTCGGCGCCGGGCTCTTGACGATCATCCCGCTCATCATGTTCGCGTCGTCGGCGCGCGGCCTGCCCCTGGTGACCCTCGGATTCATCCAGTACCTCGCGCCGGTCCTCCAGCTGACCATCGGCGTCGCCGTCTTCCACGAGCCCGTCGAGCCGGCCCGCTGGGCGGCGTTCGGCGTCGTGTGGTGCGCCCTGGCGCTGCTCATGGTCGACGGGGCCGTCACCGCCCGCCGCCAGCGCAGGATCCTGCGCGGATGAGACGAGGGAGCCGGTAGGCGCCCCTCGCCGCGCCTACTCGCCGCCGTCGGGGTCGGGCCGACCGGGACGCGGTCCCCTCGTCCGGACCGCGCGGCGGCGGACCGATCGCCCTCCTAGACGAACACCTCCGATGATCTGATCCCAGGCCTGGTGAGGCGCGTCGATGCCGACAACGGGCCGATCAGATGGGGAAGGCGTGCCGTATGCGCCAGACGGCGACCCGATGAAGGCGACATGGAAGAGAGAACGAATCACGAGAGCGCTCCCCGACGCCATGAGCCGAGAACGTCGTTTGCGCACCGGATCGGAACTCGATCGCGGTCAAGGTTTTTCGGATCGGGGCGGTTCTCCTCCTAATACAGAAGGCCCGAACCGTCGGCTCCGCCAGCGACCGCGCCGTCCTCATCGGCAGTGCTCAGACCCGCTCATGATGCGACCCGCAGCGGCTCGATCGTGTCGATCTGGTGACGAAGGGCCCGCCGCTCACGACGCAATTCGTAGTTGGATTGCAGATTCATCCACAATTCCGCAGAAGTCCCGAAATACTTGGCCAAGCGGATGGCCGTATCGGCGGTGATTCCGCGCTTGCCGTGAACGATCTCGTTGATCCGGCGCGGCGGCACGCCGATCGAGACGGCGAGCTTGTTCTGCGTGATCCCGAAGCCCTCGATGAAGTCCTCCATGAGGATCTCCCCGGGATGGATCGGCTCGATCATGTCACCGTCAGTGATAGTCGACGAGTTCGACATCCTCAGCCCCTCCTTCTGTCCAGATGAAGCAGATACGCCATCGGTCATTGACGCGGATGCTGTACTGCCCGCGCCTGTCCCCGCGCAGGCGCTCCAACCGATTGCCCGGCGGGATCCGCAGGTCCTCGACATCGTGGGCGGCGTGGATCACCTCGAGCTTGCGAAGCGCCGCCCGTTGAACCTTCCTGTCGACGCCCGGGACGTAGTGCCCGCACCAGATGCGCTCGGTGTCCTTCGAGCCGAACGATCTGATCACCCGCCCATCATATAACGGGTCCCGTTAATAACGGGAGAGGGAAAATACAGGCTCTTCCGCTCACCGCCAGCGCAGGATCCTGCGCGGCTGAGACGAGGGAGCCGGTAGGCGCCCCTCGCCGCGCCTACTCGCCGCCGTCGGGGTCGGGCCGACCGGTGAAGTTGACGAAGCGGGCCATGTCGCCCTGGAAGAGGGCGGTGACGGTGGCGGTCGCCCCGTTGCGGTGCTTGGCGACGATGATGTCGGCCTCGCCGGGGCGGTCCTCCTTGTTGTAGTAGTCCGGCCGGTGCAGGAGCATGATGATGTCGGCGTCCTGCTCGAGGGACCCCGATTCGCGCAGGTCGGACATCATCGGCTTGCGGTCGTTGCGCGACTCCGAGTTCCTGTTGAGCTGGGCGACGGCGATGACGGGGACATCGATGTCCTTGGCGAGGAGCTTGAGGTTCCTCGACATCGCGGAGACCTCCTGCTGGCGGGACTCGGCCTGCTGACCGGTCGTCATCAGCTGGAGGTAGTCGATGACGATGAGGCCGAGGTTCTCCTGCTGCTTGAGTCGCCGGCACTTCGAACGGATCTCGGAGATCGTGATATTCGCCGAGTCGTCGACATACAGGGGAGCGGCGGAGATCCTCGCGGTCGTCGACGCGACGCGCTGCCAGTCGTCGGCTGTCAGCTTGCCGGCCTGCATCTTCGACAGGCGCACCCCGGACTCGGCCGACAGCATGCGCATGGCGATCTCCTGATGGCTCATCTCCAGGGAGAAGATCAGGGAGGTCACCTGGTGCTTGATCGACGCGGAGCGGCAGATGTCGAGGGCGAGCGTCGACTTTCCCATGGCGGGGCGGGCCGCGACGATGATCATCTGCCCGCCGTGCAGGCCCTGGGTGAGGGCGTCGAGGTCGGTGAAACCGGTGGGCACGCCCTGGAGCTTGCCCTGGTTGGCCTCGATGTCCTCCAGGGCCCGCAGCAGGCTCTCGGACATCTCGCTCATCGGGATGTAGTCGCTGGTCGAGCGCCCGTCCGCGACGGCGTACAGCTCGGCCTGCGCCTGGTCGACGATCTCGTCGACGTCGCCGCCGGCATCGGCGTACCCCAGTTGGACGACGCGGGTCCCCGCGGTGACGAGGCGGCGCATGATCCCGCGTTCGCGGACGATCCTCGCGTAGTAGGCGGCGTTGGCGGCGGTCGGCACCGATGAGATCAGGGTGTGGAGGTAGGCGGCGCCCCCGACCTTCGTCAGGGCGCCGCGACGCTTGAGCTCCCCGGCGACGGTGATCGCGTCGGCGGGGTGCCCGCCGCCGTGGATGTCGCAGATGACGTCGAAGATCGTCTCGTGGTTGGGCAGGTAGAAGTCCTGGCCGCGCAGGATCTCGGCGACGGAGTCGATCGCGTCCTTCGTCAGCATCATCGACCCGAGGACGGACATCTCGGCGTCGAGGTCCTGCGGGGGCGTCCGATCGAAGTCCTCAGCCGCCATGTCGCGCCCCTCTCGTCGTGCCGTGCCGCGCCGTCGGTCGTCGCCGCCCCGGGGCGGCCCCTCGCGAGGCCCCGCTCGGGCGGCGGGGCGGACGGGCGCGCGCCCGTGCGAGCGTACCGCGACCCGCCCCCGCTTTCGATCCCTCACTGTGAACTCGAATGGGGATAACCAGCACCCGCATGTGGAGGGCGCGGCGCGTCGTCCACATCTCCTGTGGATGGATCCGGGGACAGTCGGGAGGGGGCAGACTTCCGTCCCATTCGACGAAGGGCCAGATTCCGCCGACACTGGGCCCCCATCTGTCCACAGACATGTGCACAGATTGTGGAAAGATGTCGATGATGAATCCCGTGGACGACGACTCGACCCCCGGCCCCGACCCTCAACCTGACGTCGAAGGCCGGTCCCCGTCCGTCCCCGCCGGCGCCGACCTGCGCCGGGCGATCCTCGATCTGGCCGTCCCCGCCCTCGGCTCCCTCATCGCCGAGCCCCTCTTCACCCTCATCGACTCGGCGATGGTCGGCCGCCTGGGCACCGAGCAGCTCGCCGGCCTGGGACTGGCCTCCGCCGCCCTCAACACCGTCGTCGGCGTCTTCATCTTCCTCGCCTACTCGACGACCTCCCTGGCGGGCCGGGCCCTGGGCGCGGGCCGCCCGGAGCGGGCCCTGCGCACCGGAGTCGAGGCCATGTGGCTCGCCGCCGGGCTCGGGGCCCTCGCCGCCGCCGCACTGGCCCTGTGGGCCGAGCCCCTCCTCTCCCTCCTCGGGGCCGACTCCTCGACCCTGCCCCACGCGGCCTCCTACCTGCGCTGGTCCGCCCCCGGCCTCGTCGGCATGTTCGTCGTCCTGGCCGCCACCGGGACGCTGCGCGGCCTCCAGGACACGCGCACCCCCCTCGTCGTCGCCGCGGTGGGGGCGGGTGTCAACGTCGTCGCCAACGCCGTCCTCATCTACCCGGTCGGCCTGGGGGTCGGCGGATCCGGGGCCGGCACGGCCCTGACCCAGACCCTCATGGCCCTCGTCCTCGGCGGGCTCATCGCCCGACGGGCCCGCGAGCACTCGGTCCCCCTGACCCCGTCCGCCGGGGGGATCGGACGCGCCGCGATCGAGGGCGCCCCGCTCCTCGTACGGACCCTGGCGCTGCGCGCCGGCCTCCTGGCCACCCTGTGGACGGCGGCGGCGGTGTCGGTGACGGCGCTGGCCTCCCATCAGGTCGTCTGGACGATCTGGACGTTCGCCGCCTACGTCCTCGACGCCCTGGCCATCGCCGCGCAGGCCCTCGTCGGCTACGCGACGGGCGCCGGCGGGCGCGACCGGCTGTCCGGCCTCCTGCGCGCCCTGACGAGGTGGGGGGCGCTCGGCGGGGCCGGCGTCGGGCTCGTTCTCCTCGTCCTCTCCCCCTGGCTGCCCGGCCTGTTCGGCGCCGACCCCCGGATGCAGGACCTCGCGACCCTCCTGTTGATGGAGGCCGCCGTGTTCATGCCGGTGGCCGGCGTCGTCTACCTCCTCGACGGGGTCCTCATCGGCGCGGGACGCGGCCCCTACCTGGCCGGCGCGGGCCTGGCCGCCCTCGCCGCCTACCTGCCGGCCCTCCTCCTCGTGCGCTCGCGCGCCGTCGCCCTCGACGGCGACGGGCAGACCGGGTCGATGGCGCTCCTGTGGCTGTCCTTCGCGGGCCTGTACATGGGCCTGCGGGCGGCGACCAACTGGTGGGCGACGTGGCGGGGCCGCTCGCCCCTGATCCCCCGCGACGCGCGACCGCCCCGGTGAGCCGACGGGCGGGCCCGGACGCAGTGGTCCTCCCCTCCTCCCGGCAGGTGGCGCCCGCGTCCCCCGGTGACTAAAATGGGATGTTGGATTGTCGTCGGCCCCATGCCGGCGCCGCTCCGCACGATCGCCCCGGCGATCGGCACGCATGACCCTCCTGTCACGGACCGTCCGTGACCGCGAAGACCATAGGAGGTGGGAACAACCGTGCGTCAGTACGAACTGATGGTGATCCTCGATCCTTCGATCGATGAGCGCACCGTCGCCCCCATGATGGAGAAGTACCTGCAGCCCGTGGCCGCCAACGGCGGCTCGGTCGACAAGGTCGACGTGTGGGGCAAGCGCCGTCTTGCCTACGAGATCCTCAAGAACGCCGAGGGCATCTACGTCGTCATCAACATGACGACCACGCCCGACGTCGCCCTGGAGATCAACCGCCGCATGGGCCTCGACGAGGCCATCCTGCGCACCAAGCTCCTGCGCCCCGACGCCCACTGAGGCGCCCGAACCCCCGTCCGTTTCCCACCACCGAGGAGCCGACATGGCCGGAGAAACCGTCATCACGATCATCGGCAACCTGACCGCCGACCCCGAGTTGCGCTGGACGCAGTCCGGGGCCGCCGTCGCCGACTTCACGGTGGCCTCGACCCCCCGCACCTTCGACCGCGCCAGCGGCGAATGGCGCGACGGCGAGACCCTGTTCATGCGCTGCTCGATCTGGCGCGAGGCGGCCGAGAACGTCGCCGAGTCGCTGCGCAAGGGCATGCGCGTCATCGTCCAGGGCCGCCTCACCCAGCGTTCCTACGACACCCAGCAGGGCGACCGCCGCACCGTCGTCGAGATGCAGGTCGACGAGGTCGGCCCGTCCCTTCGCCGCGCGCGCGCCCAGGTGACCAGGATCCAGGGCCAGGGGGGACAGGGCGGCTACCAGGGCCAGGGAGGCGGCCGCGGGGCCGCGCCCCAGGGCGGGTACCAGGGCCAGCCCGGCGGCTACGGCGCGGGCCAGACCACCTACGGAGCACCGGCCGGCGGGTCCGCCGAGGACCCGTGGCGCACACCCGACCAGGGCGGCGCCACCTCGTTCAACGACGAGCCGCCGTTCTGATCGACGCGTCCTCGGACGCCACACCACTTCATCTTTGGGGCGGACGACCCGCCCGGATCATTAGGAGACCATCATGGCGAAGCCCCAACTTCGCAACAAGCCCATCAAGAAGAAGGCCAACCCGCTCAAGTCGGCCAAGATCGACTCGATCGACTACAAGGACACCGCCCTGCTGCGCAAGTTCATCTCGGACCGCGGCAAGATCCGCGCCCGCCGCGTCACCGGCGTGTCCACCCAGGAGCAGCGCCGCATCGCCCGCGCCGTCAAGAACGCCCGCGAGATGGCCCTGCTGCCCTACTCGTCGACCGGCCGCTGATCGGGAAGGAAGAGACACCATGGCTACCACCAAGCTCATCCTCACCCAGGACGTCGCCAACCTCGGCAACGCCGGTGAGGTCGTCGAGGTCAAGGCCGGCTACGGCCGCAACTACCTCGTTCCCCGCGGTTTCGCCACCAAGTGGACCAAGGGCGCCCAGAAGCAGATCGATCAGATGGCCGCGGCCCGCCGCCGCCACGAGATCGCCTCGGTGGACGACGCCCGCGCGGTGCGCGACACGCTCCAGGCCGCCGATTTCGTCACCGTCACCGGGAAGGTCGGCCAGAGCGGCCGCCTCTTCGGCGCCGTCTCGCCCGCCCAGATCGCCGAGGCGGTCAAGGACGAGCTCGGCCAGACGATCGACCGCCGCCGTGTCCTCATCGCCCAGCCGATCAAGGCAGTCGGCGACTACACGGTGACCGTCAACCTCCACCCGGAGGTGTCGGCGAACCTCAAGGTCCGCGTCGCCGCCGCCAAGTGAGTCGAGCGCTCGGGCGCTGACGGGTCTTCCCGGGGCGCCGAGTACCGCCGAGGGGCCCGATCCATTCGGATCGGGCCCCTCGTCTCGTCCGCCCCCGGGCTCTCATCAGCCACGTCCGAGGCGCCGCGCACGCCGTTCAGGAACAAGCCGCAGTTCCGCCCCGGGATACCGGCGACGCCCCGGGCCGGGCCTCCCCGGCGCGCTACTGCCGGGACGGATCCCCCGAGCCGTCGGCGCCCCCGGGTCTGGCGCCCCCCGGTCTCGTCCCGTTCTCGATTCCCGACCCGCCGGGGTTCTCCGGCTCGTTCTGCCCCGGGTCCGCAGGGTCGTCCGAGGCGGCGTCGCCCCCCGGCTGGGAGCCGTTGCCCGGTGCAACGGGCTGGGCCGGATCGGTCGGATCGACCTGCCCGTCGGCGCCGGGAGCCTCGTCCCCCTGGGCGTCGGACCCGCCGGACTGGGGCTCCGGCTCGGGGGTCCGGGGCTGCTCGACGGGCGCCTGGTTGCGCGCCGTCCGGGACGACTTGACGATCCAGTCGAAGGTCTTCTGGGTCATCCCCTCGCTGGCCGACGCCATGTACCGGTTCCACACGTCGACCGGCCAGTCGCCGCCGTGGAACTGGGACAGCCCCCCGATGTTCGTCAGCCCCACCGAGTTCCCCTCGTCATCGGACTGGTACATCGACACCGTCGTCACCAGCCCCGGGATGAACCCGACGAACTGGGCGGACTTCTGCTCCTGGGAGGTGCCGGTCTTGCCGGCGGTCGCGAACCCGGGCAGGGTCCTGGCGACGGTCTCCGCCGTGCCGCCCGACGTCGTCACCGCTTCGAGCGCCGGCATGATCGAGGAGACCTCCTCGGCGTCGAAGACGCGCTCGCGCTCAAGGGGCGTCTCGTAGAGCTTGTTGCCCGCCGAGTCGGAGACCGTCCGGACGATGTGGGCGCTCACCCGCTCGCCGCCGCCGGCGATCGTCGCATACGCGGTCGTCAGGTCGATGTTGCGGGGCGCGGCGAATCCCAGGACGTTGAGGAGCGTCCCGTCCAGGCCGATCGTGTCCTCGGGGATGCCGGCGTCGACCGCGGCGCGCAGCGTGGCGGCCGGCCCCACCTCCTCGTTGAGGGCGACGAACGCCGTGTTGACGGAGTTCTGCGTCGCCCGGGTCAGGGACACCCGGCCCCACGAGTACCCGGAGTCGTTCTCGACGGGCTCGGCCAGGCCGTCGAAGACCCGAGGCGAGGAGCCGTCGTAGACGTCGTTGACGGAGCCGCCGTCGCGGGCGTTGGCCAGGAGCGCGAAGGCCTTGAAGCTCGACCCGGCCATCGCGATGTCCTGGGTGACGGCGTTCTGCTGGCGCTCGGTGTAATCCGGCCCCCCGTACTCGGCGACGATCTCGCCGGTCGCCGGGTCCATCGACGACAGGGCGACGTGCTGGTGGGCGGGGTCCCACCCGGGGACCTCGGTCATCGACTCGGCGGCGGCCACCGCCGCGTCCTGCTTGGCCTTGTCGATCGTCGAGACGATCCGCAGGCCCCCGGTGCGGATCTCCTCGTCGGTGAAGGCGCCGGAGTCGATGAGCTCGGTGCGCACGTGCTCGATGAGGTAGCCGGTGGGGCCGCTCATCGACGGGGCATCCTGGTCGCTCGGGTCGACGGTGGCGGGGAATTCGGCGGCGTCGGCCTCTTCTTGGCCGATCCACCCGTCCTCGACCATGAGGGCGAGGACCCGCTGCCACCGGTCGGCGGCCATGTCGGGGTCGACGGCGGGGTCCCAAGCGGAGGGCGCGGGGATGATGCCGGCGAGCATGGCGGCCTCGGAGAGGGTGAGGTCCGTGGCCGGGTGCGCGAAGTACGCCTGCGACGCGGCCTCGATCCCGTAGGCGCCGCGGCCGAAGTAGATCGTGTTGAGGTAGTTGCCGAGGATCTCGTCCTTGGACTGCTCGCGGTTGATCTTGACGGCGAGGACGGCCTCCTTGGCCTTGCCGATGTAGCTCGTCGTCTCGCCGACGTAGTAGCGCTCGACGTACTGCTGGGTCAGGGTGGACCCGCCCTGGCGCGTCCCCTGGGTGATGTTGGCGATGAGGGCGCGGGCGATGCCTTTGAGGTCGATCCCGGAGTTCGTGTAGAAGGTGCGGTCCTCGCTGGCGACGACGGCGTGAGCGACGTAGTCGGGCAGGGTCGAGGCGTCGATGATCTGCCGGTCGAGGTCGCCGAACTCGCCGAGCTCGGTGGTGCCGTCGGAGTAGTAGATGCTCGTCGTCTCGGCGAGGGCGAGGTCGTCGGCGGCGGGGATCGCGAGCGTCGCGTAGAGGTAGAGGAAGGCGCCCAGGCCGGTGACGAGGCCCGCGAGGAGGGTGAAGACGATGCCCAGGCCGATGGTCCGCCCGACGCTCCTCGTGCGCCGCCTGCCCCGCGGGGACGGGGCGGCCCTCCTGGTCGCAGGCCCGGTGCGTGTCGTCGTCCCGGTCGCTCGGCGGGACGACGAGGGGGTTCGCCGGGTCGATCGCGATCGCGGGGCGGGCGCGCCGATGATCTCGTTCCAATCCCTCGTTCCGTCGTTCTTCGTCACCGTGGGGGCCTTTCAGCAGACGTTGATCCGACCAGGGTACGCAGCGAACCTGTGAAACCCCCTCCCGAGTGATGCGTTCGACTCGACGCGGGATCGCCCCGCCTCAGTCCCACTGCTCCTCGGGGCGCCCGTCGGCTGCCCACAGGGTGTGGAAGACGCCGGGCAGGTCGACGCGCGCGTAGGTGTGGGAGCCGAAGAAGTCGCGCTGGCCCTGGATGAGGGCGGCCGGCAGCCGGTCGGCTCGGATCTGGTCGAAGTACGACAGGCAGGAGGCGAAGACGGGGATCGGCACGCCCGCCCCGGCGGCGAGGGAGACGATGCGGCGCAGGGAGGGAACGCACTCCTGGAAGCGGGCGGCGAAGGGGTCGGCGGCCAGGAGGAGGGGCAGGTCGGGGTCTGCGGCGTAGGCGGAGGAGATGTCGTCGAGGAAGCCGGCGCGGATGATGCACCCGGCGCGCCAGATGCGCGCGAGCGCGCCCTTGTCGATGTCCCACCCGTGCCGTTCGGCGCCGGCGGTGATCTCGTCGAACCCCTGGGAGTAGGCGACGATCTTCGAGGCGAAGAGGGCTCGGCGCACGTCCTCGATGAAGGCGTCGCGGTCGGCGGGGTCGATGTCGAGGGGGGCGGCGGATCCGTCGAGGCTGCGGGCGGCCTCGCGCTGGGCGGTCGCCGAGGAGGCGCCGCGCGCGAACGTGGCCTCGGCGATCGCGGTGACGGGCACCTCCAGGTCGAGGGCCGTTTGGACGGTCCATGTGCCGGTCCCCTTCTGGGAGGCGCGGTCGACGATGAGGTCGACGAGGGGGGCGCCTGTCGCGGCGTCGACTTGGCGCAGGACGTCGGCGGTGATCTCGATGAGGTAGGAGTTGAGCTCTCCGGCGTTCCAGTCGGCGAAGACGTCGGCGATGGCGGCGGGGTCCAGTCCCAGTCCGCGCCGTAGGAGGTCGTAGGCCTCGGCGATGACCTGCATATCGGCGTACTCGATGCCGTTGTGGACCATCTTGACGAAGTGCCCGGCGCCGTCGGGGCCGATGTGGGCGCAGCAGGGCTCGCCCCGGTAGCGGGCGGCGATCGTCTCGAACATCGGGCCGAGCCGGTCGTAGGACTCGGGGGTGCCGCCGGGCATGATCGACGGCCCCCACAGGGCCCCTTCCTCGCCCCCGGAGACGCCGGCCCCGACGAAGTGGAGGCCGCGCTCGCGCGCCCACGCCTCGCGCCGGATCGTGTCGGTGAACAGGGAGTTGCCGCAGTCGACGATGATGTCGCCGGCGTCCATGCGCTCGGCGAGGGACTCCATGACGGCGTCCGTGTCGGGGCCGGCCTTGACCATGATGATGGCGACGCGCGGGGTCGTCAGGGAGGCGACGAAGTCGTCGAGGGTCCCGGCGGGGACGAACAGGCCCTCGGAGCCGTCGCCGTGGTCGGCGATGAGCCGCTCGGTGCGTGCGGGGGTGCGGTTGAAGACGGCGGTGGCGAACCCGTTGCGGGCGAGGTTGCGCGCGAGGTTGGCGCCCATGACGCCGAGCCCGTAGACGCCGATGTCCGCGCTGGAGGGCCGGGAGGGGAAGGTGGTCATGGGTGCTCCTCGTGTCGGTCGGCGCGGGGCCGGGCGGGTCCTGGCTCCTCCCAGCCTACGGGCAGGCCGGGCGGGGCGCGGTCTCAGCCGCGCGACTGCGAGGCGCCCTCGGCCGAGTCGGCCCGCTTCCTCCTCCGCTTGGCAGCGGCCGCCTCCTCCCACCGGGCCTGCTCGGCCTGGTACCGGGCGGCGGTCTCGCGGACCTCGTCGGAGGCCCACCAGGCGAGGAGGGCCTCGCGGGCGGCGTCCTCGCCCATCGGCCCGTGCTCCATGCGCAGGTCGAGCAGGTGGTCGCGGGCCATCTTCACGGCCTTGGAGGGACGCAGGCCGAGGATCTCCATGATCTGGTCGCCGTCGAGGTCGGGGCGGATCGCGTCGAGCTCCTCCTGGGCGCGCAGGGCGGCGATCCTGTCCTCGAGGTCGTCGTAGGCGGCGGACAGGAACTGGGCCTTGCGGCGGTTGCGGGTCGTGCAGTCGGCGCGGGTCAGGCGGTGGAGGCGCTCGAGGAGGTCGCCGGCGTCGGCGACGTAGCGGCGCACCGCCGAGTCGGTCCACGTGGCCTCCCCATAGCCGTGGAATCGCAGGTGGAGGGCGACGAGGCCGGACACGGCCTCGGTCGTCGCCTTGTCGAACTTCAGGGCCCGCATCCGCTTGCGCGTCATCTTGGCGCCGACGATCTCGTGGTGGTGGAAGGAGACGACGCCGCGCCCCTCGAAGCGGCGGGTCGCGGGCTTGCCGACGTCGTGCATGAGGGCGGCGAAGCGCAGGACGAAGTCCGGTCCGGGGACGGGCCCGTCGGGCCCGGTCTCCAGGTCGATGGCCTGGTCGAGGACGGTGAGGGTGTGCTCGTACACGTCCTTGTGGCGCTTGTGCTCGTCGACGGTGGAGACGAGCTCGGCCACCTCGGGCAGGACGATGTCGGCGACGCCGGTGTGGACCATGAGCTCGATGCCGCGGCGCGGGCGGGGGGAGACGATCAGCCGTTCGAGTTCGGCGCGGATCCGCTCGGCCGAGACGATCCGGAGCCGGTGGGCCATGGACTCCATCGCGTTCATGACGTCGGGGTCGACGTCGAGGCCGAGCTGGGCGGTGAAGCGCGCGGCCCGCATGATCCGCAGGGGGTCGTCGTCGAAGGACTGCTCGGCGGTCACGGGGGTGCGCAGTCGCCCCTGGGCGAGGTCGTCGAGGCCGTGGTGGGGGTCGACGAGGACCATGTCGGGCAGGCGCATCGCCATGGCGTTGACGGTGAAGTCCCGGCGGGTCAGGTCGCCGTCGAGGCTGTCGCCGAAGGCCACCTCCGGCTTGCGCGAGTCGGACTCGTAGGAGTCGGCGCGGTAGGTCGTCACCTCGACGGCGAGGTCGCCTCGGCGCCCGCCGATGGTCCCGAACTCCTTGCCGACGTCCCACACGGACGAGCCCCACTGGGCGAGGAGCTCCTCGGTGCGCTCGGGGCGGGCCGAGGTCGTCAGGTCGAAGTCGTGGGGTGCGGCCCCCAGGAAGGCGTCGCGCACGGGGCCGCCGACGAGGGCGATCTCCTCCCCCGCCCGGTCGAAGACGCGCCCGAGGTCGAGGATCGCCTCGGGGAGGGCGTCGAAGGCCCGGCGGGCGTTGGCCATGAGGACGGCGAGGTCGTGGGAGTCGGTCGCGCTGGTCTGAGTGCTCATCCCTCCAAGCGTGCCACGTCCGGGCCCGCCCGGACCACTCCCGTCCCCGGGGCAACTAGAGTGGGAGTCATGTCTGCGCGTGAGAGGGAACAGCGGTCCGGGGTGCCCCGGCCCCCGCGCCGCCACGCCTCGTCGCGCGCCGCCCATTCGCAGTTCACCCGTCTGCCGATCTCGTCGGAGACGTCGGCGGGCGGCATCGTCGTCGACGTCCAGGGCGGGATCCCGTACGCGGCGATCATCGCCCGGCGCAATCGCGCGGGCCGCGTCGAGTGGTGCCTGCCGAAGGGCCACCTGGAGGGCGATGAGACCGCCGAGCAGGCGGCGCTGCGCGAGGTCGCCGAGGAGACGGGGATCCACGGGCGGATCATCCGTCACCTGTCGTCCATCGACTACTGGTTCTCCGGGGCCGATCATCGGATCCACAAGGTCGTCCACCACTTCCTCATGGGCTACGTCTCCGGGCGGATCACGGTCGAGCACGATCCGGATCACGAGGCGGAGGCGGCCGCGTGGATGCCCCTCGAGCAGATGACCCGCCAGCTCGCCTACCCGAATGAGCGGCGGATCGTCGCCCTCGCCCTCGACCTGCTGTACCGGGACGCGTGATGTCGTCGACTCCGATCCCGATGCGCCGCCGCGCGGTCGCCCGCGCCCTGGCGCCCGCCCTGCTGGCGGCCGGCGCCGTCCTCGTCCCGGCCCTCCCCTCGACCGCCGCGCCCGATACCCGCCCGGCCGTCCTCGGAGCCGGGGGGTCGGGCGGGCCCATCGACGTGACCATCGACGACCTGGCGCCCCGGATCCTGTCGGACGAGGAGGAGCTGGTCGTCAGCGGCGCCCTGGTCAACACGAGCGACGAATTCCTCGAGAACCCGGTCCTGACGGTGTCGGTGTCGACGCGCACCCCGGTCTCCGTCGCCGCCCTCGAGGCCGCGATGTCCGACGACGCGCCCCGGTCGATGCCCGTGTCGATCGCGAACCTCGGCGAGGACGTGGCCGCCGGGGGCTCCTCGCGTTTCGAGGTCCGCATCCCCCGGGAGGACCTCCCCCTCGACGACGACTGGGAGTGGGGTCCGCGCGTCGTCACCGTCCGCGCCTCATCGGGGGGGCTGACCGGCCAGGACCGGTCGATCCTCGTCTGGGACTCGGGGATGGGGGCCTCTCCCACCCGGGTGTCCGCCGTCGTCGGGTGGACGGCGGACACCGCCGACCCCGACGGGGCCGATCGCGCCGAGCTCCTGGAGGCCGCCCGCATCCCCGGCACGGCGCTGGCCGTCGACGGGTCGATGATCCCCCGGGGGCCCGGATCGGCCAAGGACCGCCCCTCCCCGTCCGGCCAGTCGGGCGCGTCCGGCGCTGGTCAGGCCCAGTCCGGGGAGCCTCCCCAGTCGGGCCGCGCCGGCCAGCAGGCGGAGGAGACGCCTGCCGGCGACGACGAGGACGACGAGCCGAAAACCCCCCGGGAGATCGCCCGGGCCTCGGCGGATCGCAGGTTCGTCGCCGACCTGTGGGAGGGCGCCGACGAGATCCTCGCCCTGCCCGAGGGCGACGCGGACCTCGCCGCCGCCTCCCTGGCCGGCCAGTCCCACCTCGTCGACCGGGCCCTCGCCTCCCTCGACCGCTTCCCGACGACCCCCGAGGACGCCGGGTGGGCCCCGTCGGAGGACGCCGTCTCCCGGGCGACCGTGATCCGCGACGTCCTGTGGGCGCCGGACTCCTCGTTCGGGCTCGGTGCCCTCGCGGCCTTCCCCGACCGGGCGCTCATCGCCCCGCCCGGCCGGGTCCTGCCCGCCGACGACATCGGCTTCACCTCCCTGGCGCGCGTCGAGGTCGATCCGGCGACCGGTCGGATCTCGACCTCCGGCGAGGGATCGTCCTCCGGCCCGCCGACGACGACCGTTCTCGCCCAGCAGTCCGATCTCGCCGACCTCCTCGGGTGGCGCCCCTCCTCGCCGGCCGACGAGCTCGACGCCGAGCAGGCGCTGCGGGCCGTGACCGCGATCATCACCCGCGAGCGCCCGGCGTCCTCGCGCACCGTCCTGGCGGTCGCCCCCCGGGGGACCCCGGTCGACGAGGGGCTCGTCGACCGCGTCGAGACGCTGATGAGCGCCCCGTGGGTGGAGCCGACGTCCTTCTCGGACCTCGCCTCCTCCGAGGTCACCGACGTCGAACGGGCCCCCGTCGAGGAGGCGTCGCTGGCCGACGACACCGCGACCGCCATCGGCACGCTCAGCGGCGCCCTCGACGCCGCCGTCCCCCTGGCCGAGGCCACGGACGATCCCGACGCCGTCCTCGACGAGATCGAGGAGGGGATCCTCCCGGCGATCTCCGCCGGCGTCGCCCCGGACATGCAGGTGACCCGGGCCTCCCAGTTCTCCGCGCGCGTGTCCGACCTGCGCACGCGGGTCGCCGTCGAGCCCGCCGACTCCGTCAACGTCATCAACAAGGCGGTCGCCTTCCCCGTGCGGATCCGCAATTCCCTCGACTGGGACGTCGCGGTGTCCGTCACCCTCAGGCCCTCGGATCCGCGCCTGCGCGCCGAGACGGTCCGCGGCCAGACGATCCCGGCCCGCTCGGTGGCGACCGTCGACGTGCCGGTGACGGCGATCGGGTCGGGGGACATCGAAGTGACCTACGAGGTGTCGACCCCCGATGGGACGGTCCTCGACGATTCGCGCTCCGTCCTCGTCCGCATGCGCGCGGGCTGGGAGGACGCTCTGACGATCACGATGACCGTCGGCGTGGGGCTCCTGTTCATCTGGGGCCTCGTGCGGACGGTCCGCAAGCGATCCCGGGCCAGGGCCCGGGCCGAGGAGACCGATGAGTAAACGCCCCGCAGACGGGACCGCCCCCCGGGCGACCCCCTCCCCCGCCTCCCCGGGCCGCCCGCGCGCCTCGCTCCTGCGGGCCTCGGCGCTCATGGCGTCGGGGACGATGGTCTCCCGGCTCCTGGGCTTCATCCGCTCGGCGATGCTCCTGGCCGCCCTGGGCGCCGCCGGCGGCGGGGTCTCGGCAGCGTTCCAGACGGCGAACACGCTGCCCAACACGGTGTTCAACCTGCTCGCGTCGGGGGTCTTCGACGCGGTCCTCGTCCCCCAGATCGTCAGCGCCCTCAAGCGCCGGCACGACGGGGACGCGTACGTCAACAAGCTCTTGACGCTGGCCGGGACGATCCTCTTCGCCGTCACCGTCGTCGCGACCGTCGCCGCCCCCCTCCTCGTCATCATCACGGCCGCCGGCTACGACGCGCAGATCCGGTCCCTGGCGATCGCCTTCGCGTTCCTGTGCCTGCCGCAGATCTTCTTCTACGGCCTGTACAACCTCCTCGGCGAGCTCCTCAACGCCCGGGGCGTGTTCGGCCCGTACATGTGGGCCCCGGTCGTCAACAACATCGTCGGCATCGCCGGGCTGGCGGTCTTCATCGGCGTGTGGGGCTCGCAGGACGTGCGCATCGACGTCACCGATCTGTCGGGCCCCCAGTTCTGGGTCCTCGCCGGGTCGGCGACCCTGGGTGTCGTCTGCCAGGCCCTGTTCCTCCTGATCCCCATGCGCCACTCGGGCGTGTCCTTCCGCCCGGACTTCCGATTCCGGGGGACGTCGTTCGGGTCGGTGTCGACGGTCGCCGGGTGGACGTTCGCCACGCTGGGGGTCAGTCAGATCGGCGTTCTGTCGACGAACAACATCGCGGCCCTGGCCGACGCCTACGCGAAGGCCCACGACCCGCTGATCGCCGGCGTCAACGCCTACGCGACGGCCTTCATGATCTTCATGGTCCCCCAGTCGGTCATCACCGTGTCGTTGACGACCGCGATCTTCACGCGCATGGCGGCGGCGGTCGCCGACGACGACGACCGGGGGGTGGCGTCCTCCTACCACCTGGGCGTGCGGACGATCACGTCGCTGACGCTCCTGGCCGCGGCGATCCTCATGGCCGGCGCGATGCCGATGATGCAGATGGTCCTGTTCTCCCAGTCCGACCAGGGGATCGTCGCCGCCTACGCGTGGGTCCTGGCGGCGCTCATGCCGGGCGTGGCGTCGACGGGCATGGTCCTCATGAGCCAGCGGGTCTTCTTCGCCTACGAGGACGTGCGCCCGGTGTTCCTCATGGGGATCGGGCCGACCCTCCTCCAGGTCGTCGTCGGCTGGTCGATGTACGCGCTGACGGGCGCCCAGTGGTGGGTCATCGGGGCGGCCCTGGGGGAGACGGCCTGCCGGCTCGTCCAGGGGGTCGTCGCCGTCGTCTGGGTCGCGAGGCGCAACCGCTTCGTCGACCGCGAGGCGGTTCTGCGCTCGTACTCGGCGTACCTGGTGTGCGCGGCGATCGCCGGCGTCGTCGCCCTGGGGGCCCTGTGGGTCGTCGGCATCGAGACGGGGATCGAGTCGAATCTCGCGAGGTTCGCGGCGGCGACGGGCAAGATGGTGCTCGTCGGCGTCGTCGCGTCGGTCGTCTACATGGCGGCGATGCGGGTCGTGTCCCCCGTCGAGTCGGCGCGCACGATCCGCCCGCTGCTCGTGCGCCTGCGCCTTCCCGGGCCGCTGGTGGGGCTCCTCGCCGAGCCGGCTGCGCCGATTCGGGACCAGGACCGGGATAATGGCCGGGGATCGTCCACGGAGAGGAGTCGCATGGATCGCGATGATGAGCTGGGCGTCGACGACTCGGCGGCGCCAGACAAGGATTCCCACGACTCCGAGCGGGTCCCGGGCTTCGATGAGATCTTCGACGACGGGGCGGCCCCCGCGCAGGACGGGGCCGGCGCGCCGGCGCCCCTGAGCGGGCGGGCCTCGGCGTGGGTCGGCGGCGCGGGAGCGGTCCTGTCCGCTTGGGCGGCCCGCCTGGGCCGGGGGGCCTCCGGCGGCGGGGGGGCCGATGCTCTGACGATGCCGCCCCCACCGCCCGACGACCTCGACGACAGCCGGGCGGATCGGCCGGTCGCCGGGGGAGCGCGGGCCATCGGGGCGGATACGGCCCCCACCGTCGCGATCCCCCGCGTCATCCGCCCGGGCGCCAATGCCCCGGCCGCCGATGCCCCGGCCGCCGACGGGGACGCGGAGGCTCCGCGCGACTCCCAGGGGCGCCGCCTCATCGACCCGACGACGCCGACCCTCGTGTTCGCCGCCGGCCTCGTCGTCGTCGCCGGAGTCTGGGCCACAGCGACGGCGCTGTCGCCGGTCACCGACATCGACCTGGCCCAGTCGATCGCCGCCGCGCAGTCGGCCGCCGCCCAGTCGGGCTCTCAGTCGGACGCGGTCGTCGAGGAGCAGCCCGCTTATGCGGCGCCGGTGATCTCCTCGGTGTCGGTCCTGTCGTGGAACGACGACGGCGGGGATCACGAGGACCTGGCCGTCAACATGATCGACGCGAATCCTCAGACGTCGTGGCGGTCGCGCTGGTACGACCTCAACCAGTTCCGCGATGAGACGAGCGTGACGATCCTCGTCAAGCTCCAGGAGACCGCGACCGTCTCGTCGGTGTCCCTCCAGATGGATCCGACGACCCAGGGCGGCGAGATCGTCGTCAAAGCGGTGTCGGACACGTCGAACCCGCGAGGTGGAACAGAACTGACGACGTCGGCGTTGAGCGAGTCGACGCAGATCGCCCTGCCCGAGCCCGTGACGGCGGATGCCATCGCCCTGTCCTTCAGGTCGCTGCCGGTGTCCGTCGACGGGAACGCGTGGGCGTGGATCTACGAGCTGACCGTTCAATAACCGCCGCACCCCGCGCGGCCGTCCTGCTGCGACGGCCGGAGCCGCGGGGCCGACCCCAGATTGGATCGCCATGACCATTCCCGTGCTCAACTCCCTCCTGTCCGTCCCCGGCCCCTCCGATCAGGCGGCGCCCGCCGAGGCGGCGGCCGCGGCGACCGTCGCCCGTCCGAGCGCCCAGCCTCCCGAGGGGGCGACGATCCACGAGGTCGTCGTCGTCGGCTCGGGACCGGCGGGCTACACCGCGGCGATCTACACGGCGCGCGCGGGCCTGGCGCCCGTGGTCCTCGCGGGCGCGGTGAGCGCCGGCGGCGCCCTGATGAACACGACGGAGGTCGAGAACTTCCCGGGGTTCCCCGAGGGCGTCCAGGGGCCCGACCTCATGGAGCGGATGCGCGCCCAGGCCGAGCGGTTCGGGGCGGACATCCGTTTCGAGGACGTGACGGCCGTCAACCTGGACGGCCCCGTCAAGGCGGTGGCCGTCGACGACGAGGTGCTCTACGCCCGCGCGGTGATCCTGGCGACCGGCTCGGAGTACCGGCACATGGGCGTGCCCGGCGAGGAGGAGCTGTCGGGCCGCGGGGTCTCCTACTGCGCGACCTGCGACGGGTTCTTCTTCCGCGATAAGCGCCTGGCGGTCGTCGGCGGCGGGGACTCGGCGATGGAGGAGGCGACGTTCCTGACGAATTTCGCGTCCCGGGTGACGGTGGTCCACCGCCGCGACGAGCTGCGCGCCTCGAAGGTCATGGCGGATCGGGCCCTGAACAACCCGAAGATCGATTTCGCGTGGAATTCGACGGTCGCCGAGGTCCAGGGCGACGAGTCGGTGTCGGGGCTGCTGTTGACGAGCACGGTCGACGGCTCGCAGTCGGTCCTCGACGTCGACGGCGTGTTCGTCGCCATCGGGCACCTGCCGCGCACCGGTTTCCTGCGCGACCAGGTGGATCTCGACGACGCCGGGTACATCAGGGTGGAGGAGCCGTCGACGCGCACGAGCGCCCCGGGGGTGTTCGCCTGCGGCGACGCCGTCGACCACACGTACCGCCAGGCGATCACGGCGGCCGGCTCGGGCTGCCGCGCGGCTCTGGACGCCGAGCGCTACCTGGCAGCCCTCGACGACTGACGGACGACCGCCGCGGGGCCCGCATGGGGACTGTTCTCGTCCCAGCGCGGCGGGCCCCGCGGCGGCGGTTCCGGCGCCGGCCCGGCGGGCGTCCCGCCGCTTCCGCGTCCCCACCCTTCACCGGGCGCCTCATCCGCTGGTCGCAGGCGGGCGCCGTGCGGATCCGCTCCGCCGCCCACGACGAGCGGCCGATTCCCCCGGGCACGGCGGCACGGGCATCGGTGCGCGCCTCGGCGAGGGCCGGGCGCGTCCCCGCATGGCATGAAGCACTCGACCCGGTAGCCGTGGCCCGATGACCTCCGCGGCCCCTCCCCGCATGAGCGCGACCTCGGGCCCTCGGGGCGATGGTCCCACGCCGCAGAGCCGTCCGGGCATACGGTGACCCCATGCCCGACGCCCCCGCCTCCCCCGCCTCCCGACCGGCCCTGACACCGGAACCCACCTCCGCTCCCACCCCGACCCCGGCCCCGTCCGCATCCCGGCTCCTGCCGGGCCTGGCGGTGTGCGCCGCGGCCGTCGCCGCCTCCCTGACGGTCAACGCCCTCGCGCCGACCGTCTCCGCGCTCCTCGTGGCGATCGTCCTCGGCGTCGTCGCGCGCAACGCGCTGCGCCTGCCGACGCGCCTCGACCCGGGCCTGGCGTTCGCCTCGAAGCGGCTCCTGCGCGCCGGAGTGGTCCTCCTCGGGCTCCAACTGGTCGTCGCCGACATCGTCGCCCTGGGCGCGGGGATGGTCCTCGTCGTCGTCGCCGTCGTCCTCGTCGGGTTCTGCGCGGCCCTGCTCATCGGCCGGTGGTTGCGCATGTCCCTCACCCAGTCGCTGCTCATCGCCGGGGGCTTCTCGATCTGCGGGGCGGCCGCGGTCGCCGCCGTCGACGGGGTCATCGAGACGGAGGACCGGGAGGAGGTCGTCACCGCGGTCGCCCTCGTCGTGATCTTCGGGACGCTGATGATCCCGGTCGTGCCCGCCGTCGGGGCCCTCGCGGGCCTCGACCCGATGATGACGGGGCTGTGGGCCGGGTCCTCCGTCCACGAGGTCGCGCAGGTCGTCGCCATCGGCGGATCGATCTCGCAGGAGGCGCTGTCGGGCGCGGTCGTCGTCAAGCTCGCCCGGGTCCTCATGCTCGCCCCGGTCATGGCGGCCATCGGCCTGTGGCGCCGGTCGGCGGTGTCCCGCGGGCGCGCGGTCGACGGCATGGGGACCGAGGGCGGCAGGCTCCCGCCGATCATGCCGCTGTTCGTCCTCGGGTTCATCGCGATGGTCGCCCTGCGGTGGACGGGGCTGGTGCCCGTCGGCGTCCTGGGGGCGCTCAAGCCGATCCAGACGGGCCTGCTCGCGGCGGCGATGTTCGCCCTGGGGACGGGGGTGAGGATCCGGGACTTCGTCGCCGTGGGACCCCGGCCCTTCGTCGTCGCGGGGGCGACGACCCTCGTCGTGGCCGTCACCGGATACGCCGGGGTGCTCCTCACCCGGTGAGGGGTGAGGATGATCGGCGGCGTAGAAGCGGCGGCGGCCCGGAGTGGGGCTGGTCTCCTGCGGCGGGACGCAGCCGGGTCGGATACGGTGGTCGCACGACACGCGACCCGAGGAGCCCGATGAGTTCTGTCCACGATCCGCGGCGCGCCCCGCGCGCCGATGAGGGCACCCGGGCCGGTGCGGGGCTGGAGCTCGTCGACTCCGGGCCCCGCCAGGGGCCGTGCCTGAGCGGGGCGGGCGCCGGGACTGGGGCCGAGGCCGGGCGGGAGGTGCGTGGCCGGAGCGCCGGCGGTCCGGAGTCGAGTCCGGGAGCCCTCCTGGGGGTGGCCGGGTCGTTGGGCGCGCGCAGGATCGGGGTCGGCGCCGGTCTGCTCGTCCTCGTGCTCGTGCTGAGCCCGGTGACGCTCGCGGATGCGGTGGTCGCCTGGGATCTGCGGGTCTTCCGCGCTTTCCTGTCGGTGCGGTCCGAGGCGCTGACGGTCCTCATGCGGACGGTGACGGCAGTGTTCGCCCCGAGTGTGTGCGTCGTGTGGGCGCTGGCGGTGGGGGCGCTGGTCTCACGGGGGACCGGGTCGCGCCGTCAGGGCGTGCTGATCCCGGCGTCGATGGCCCTGTCGGCCGTGGTGACGGCGGTCATCAAGCTCGGCGTCGAGCGGCTGCGGCCTCCCGAGGTCGATCGTCTCGTCGTCGAGCATTCGCATTCGTTCCCGTCGGGGCACACGACGGCGGCGGCGACGCTGGCGGTGTGCCTGGTCATCCTGGCGCGCATGCGGTCGGCGCGTCGCCTCGGGGGGCCTCGGCGCCTCGTGGGGGCGGCGTGGGCGGTGGGCGTGGGTTTGACGGCGCTGATCGCGGTGTCGCGCATGTACGTGGGGGCCCATTGGTTCTCCGATGTGGTCGCCGGGGCGATGATCGGGACGGGGACGACGCTGCTCGTGGCGGGAGTGGTCTTCGCCGACGAGGCCAGGGCCGATTGATCGGCCCGGGTCCGGCGTCCGTCGGGCGGTGAGAGCCCCTCAGCGCGACCAGAGTCCGTGGTCGTCGGTCGGCGGTTCCGCGATGGCATCGGGAGGCCGGTGGGGCGCGTGCCGGGCGTTCGTGGGCGGTCAGCGGGATGAGGTGGTGCTCGACGGACGGCCCCGGGGTGGGGTGGGGTGGCGGTGATGGTCCGCGGCATCAGCGAGGGGCGAGCGCCTACCGCATCACCGCACCCGTCTGGCGGCGTGCGAGCGGCCCGTGCGCGAGGGGCCAGAACCCGGGAACGACGAGCCCCCGTCGCCGATGGGATCGGGACGGGGGCGCCGTAAGCGAGTCGTTCAGGGCTCCCGCACCGGGGTGCGGTGCGGGAGCCGGCCGGATCACTTCCTCTTGGTGACGAATCCGTAGATCAGGAGGACGATAAGCGAGCCGATGATGGCGACGACCCAGGTCTGGATGGACCAGAAGTTCTCCAGGCCGACGTTGAAGATCATGTTGCCGAGCCAGCCGCCGAGGATGGCGCCGACGACGCCGAGGATCATCGTGACGAACCAGCCGCCGCCCTGCTCGCCGGGCATGATGAGCTTGGCGATGGCACCGGCGATGAGGCCGAGGATGAGGTATGCAAGGATTCCCATGATGTGCTCCTGACTAGTGGGATCAACGATTCCAGTGTTCCACACTCTTCATCCTTGTGCAGGAGTTATTCATCATTTGTCCACATCGGCTCTGTTCGACTCCCGTCCCGATCCTCCTCGTAGCGGATGAGATCCCCGGGCTGGCATTCGAGGACCCGGCACATGGCGTCGAGGGTGGAGAACCTGACGGCCTTCGCGCGCCCGTTCTTGAGGACCGCGACATTGGCGGGGGTGATGCCGACCCTCTGGGCGAACTCGCCGACGCCCATGCCCCTCTCGACGAGGAGGCGATCGAGGGTGATCCGAATGCCCATCAGATCACCTCGTCCAATTTGTCGCGCATGAGGATCGATCGGCGCAGCAGCGATCGGAGGACCCCGGTCAGGCAGGCGAGGGCGATCATCACGACGAAGGCGGCGGCCTCGGCGAGGAGGAGGAAGGGGCTGCCGGCCTGACCGCGGTCGATGACGGCGCCGGAGGCGACGACGATCGCGGCGCCGCCGAGGAACGATGCGATCATCGCGTCGACCCATGTCAGGGATGATCTGACGAGAATGGCCCCCCGGTGGATCCTCTGGACGAGCAGGCCGATGACGGCGAGGACGACGAGGGCCAGGACGATCGCGCCGATCGCCAGGGCCAGGAGGGGTGCGCGCAGGTCGGCGTACTCGGGCAGAGCGATGGCCATGTGGGCGGAGACCGTGGGCAGGAGGGCGATCGCCGCGAGGCCGAGGACCGCCAGGGCGCCGAGGCAGAGGTGGGTCGCCGCCGTCAGGGGCAGCGGGGGACGGGGCTCATACTCACACGAACGCATATATCGATGATCGATCGATACCTATCGAAAGTCAATAGTTTTAATGAGTCGATCATCCCCGCCCGATGCAGAAACATCTCAGGAGCGGCTTCTCACCGCCGTGCCCGGCCACAGCCGCCCCTATCCGATCATTGTTCGCGCAGGCGCAGAACATCCTCGAACGACAGGGGAGACCTGCCGAGTACCTCCTCCACGTCGCCCGTCACGACATCGAGTTCACCGGAACGGATCGCCGTGTAGGTCGATACCCAAGCGTCGTACTGCCACTGAGGGGCGGACCACGCCCGTCGAGACTCGTACGCCTCATCGACCGTCTCGTCATGGAAGGAGCACGGACGACCGGTGACCCGGTGGATCGTCTCGGCGACCTCGTCCATCGTCAGGGCCTGAGGCCCCGTCAACGTCAGCGTTCGACGCTCCCACGCCCACGGCTCCATCATCACTCGTGCCGCCACGGCCGCCGCATCCGAACGAGCCACGGCGGCGCACCTGCCCCGACCCGCAGGACCCCGAATCACCCCATCCTCGCCCGGAAGATCGGCGAAGAAATCAAGGTAGAAGCTGTCGCGCAAGAACGTCCACGTCATACCCGACGCTCTGATCGCCTCCTCTGTCGCCCAGTGGTCGCGGGCCAGGGTGAAAGTCGAGTCTTCATCGGCCCCCAGGAAGGAGAGGTAGACGACATGGCGAACGCCGCTCGCCCGCGCGGCCGAGATGAAACCGAGATGTTCGTCGCGCCGCCGCTCCGACTCGCCGGCGGAGACCATGAAGAGGACATCGACGTCGTCCAGGGCCTGTCGTGCGGGCGCCGAGTCCTCGTAGACGCAGCCGATAACGCGCGCGCCGGGCAGTTCCGGGGCGCGCTGCGGGGAGCGGGCCAAGAGCCGTTGCGGCACTCCCCTTTCCGCGAGCGCACGGGCGACGAGGCCGCCGACGCGCCCGGTGACGCCGGTGACGGCGATGGAGGGGAGATCGTCTGCGATCGTGCTCATGGGAGCGATTCTCACACGCGTAGTCCACGGCCGCTCGCGAGCTGGTTCAGAGTTCACCGGGGCATGGTGTGGGGGAAGACGCGCTGATGCTTGGCAAGCCCCCTTGTGACAAGTAAACTTGTGGAATGGAGCCCGAACCGATCATCCTCGGCAGCGCCTCTCGGCACGGTGTCCCGAATTCGGCGGTGCTCCATGCGCTGCGCTTTCCTGTCCGCCATTTCGTGCGAGACGATTCGATGACCATGTTCATCGGCCCCGATGAAATCGGCACCCTCGTGGAAGTCGGCGTGATCGAGTGGCACGGTGTCATCGCCATCGCTCACGCCATGCGCCCAGCCCGAACCAAGTATCTGAGGTGAACCATCATGACTCGACGCTCCATTGAAGACATCAAGGCCCGGGCAGACGAGTTCGCCGATGCCTTCGAGAACTACGATCCGAAGCCCGGGGATCAGGACGCGCCCCTGTCGCCGACGATGGCGGTCAAGCTCGCCGCCTGGCGACGCGACACGGCCGAGAAAGAGCTTGCCGAAGCTGTGCGCGCCGCGCGCGAACAAGGCCTGTCGTGGCGCAAGGTGGGCGAGGCGATCGGCACCAGCGGCGAAGCCGCCCGCCAACGCTACAGCGCCTCCGCATGACCGGCGGTTCGACCATGCGACGCACCAACGGTGGAAGGTTCGGACGGTAGAGCCTCGACCACGATGCGCACACGCCGCGACGAGTGGATCAAGGCGGGCTCTTTCGATCGCCTGGAGCAGGCCGCCCTGGATGCCTATGACAAAGCTGTCGGCCTGGACCTGCTCATGCGTGCGTGGACGGCTGCATCGCTAAGGAAGGAATTCACCTACTACTGTTTTGCAACCAATACTCTGTGAGGAGTCGTCCACTCGATATTCTCGATCTCTAGGCCCGGAGCCGTCACAAGTAGAATTCTAATTCTTTCAGGATTCGCGGCAGGATTAGAGACACGTGAGCATTTTTCGTCCCAGGATTGAATACAGCAGCCAGAGGCTTCCGCCAGCTGTAGTCCCGCAGCAATATCCCACGGATGAAAATCATACTCGTAACAAGCAGCCGCTAAACCTGCAGCCACATAAGCAACATGGAGCGTGCAGGCTCCCAATCTGCGCACTGCTCGGAAAGATCCAAGTATCCTCCGATAGTCTTCCACCATACCGTCAGGAAGTCCGTATCTTTCGTACGGCGCATTAGTCAGCAACTCCACATCTTTGGCTGATCGGTGTTTAGGATCCCAGTGAAACGGCGCATCGTTAACGAACAACTCACCATTTCTCTTGTGAAAAACTGTTTTAATCACCGGCTGATACACCGCCGCTGCAACCGGACGACTACCGTTGATAGCCGCTACTGAGGTTGCAAAAATTGGTAGGCCTGAGGCATAGTTCGAGGTGCCATCGATAGGATCGACCATCCAGGTGATCGCTCCAGAACCTCGCCATCCCCCTTCTTCTCCTAAGATTCGTGAATCTGAAACGTTCGCGAAGAGATGCTGCGTTACAGCTTCCTCAACCATCGGATCAGCAGCGGTCACAATATCAAAGTGTCCATCCTTCATATGGATATCATCAGCGAGATCTTTACGATTTGCGAACATATCTAGGGAAATCCGACCACCGATAATAGCAGCCTCATAGGCTACCCTTTGAAGAGTCAGGTCGATGGATTCATCAGCTTCAAAAGGCATTGACCTTGTCCTTTGCTTCCGGAAGGATCCACAAAGGAGTCCGTTCCAGCTCGATATCGATCCGATCCCCAGCGCTCAATGCTCCATTTTTCAGGTAATCATGATCGACAATGGCAAAGCGCTCACCCCCTATAGTCATCCGATATTCCACATACAGCCCTTGGAACACCGCTTGCTCAATAACATACTTTCCTTCAGGGGACGCATTGAATGCAACATTCTCAGGCCTCACGACGCACTTAACAGGCATACCCATCCTTGACTCATCGATCGGCTGGAAGATTTTGCCCACCATTCCATCGATCAGCACTTCTCCACCATTCGAATATTGTCCTATGAGTTTGCCAGAGAGAATACTTGCTTTCCCCAGGAATTGAGCAACAAATTCACTGTCGGGATACTGATAAATATATTCAGCGCTTCCCCTTTGTTGAATGATCCCATCCCTAAGAAGGATAACTTCGTCAGATATTGCCAACGCTTCGCTTTGATCATGCGTGACATAAAGACTAGTGATTCCCAGCCTTTGCTGAATTCTCCGAAGCTCATCTCGCATCTGCTCACGAAGTTGAGCATCAAGATTAGAAAGAGGCTCATCAAGCAGAAGGACACTAGGTTCAGTGACGACAGCCCGCGCTAGAGCGACACGCTGTTGTTGACCGCCAGACAGTTGATTCGGCGCACGATCGGCAAACTGTGAAATAGCCATGAGATCCATGACATCTGAGACCCGTTTTTCTATTTCTTTCTTAGACAGTTTCTCAATCATTAAACCGTATGCAACATTGTCATATACGGACATGTGAGGAAACAAGGCATACGATTGGAAAACCATACCTATTCCTCTTGTATTCACGGGTTTAGAAGTAATATCAACTCCATCCAGAAATATTTTCCCATCGGTAACAGGTTCAAAACCAGCAAGCATTCTCAGAATGGTCGTCTTCCCGCATCCGGAAGGACCGAGCAAAGTCAGCAGTTCTCCTTCTTCGACAATCAAATTCAGATCGCGAACTGCCATGACACCCTCCCCTTTTTTAGAGGAGGGAAAGACCTTTGAAACATTCTCAAATACAACCGTCGCCATGTTCTCAATCCTTTCTTCGGACTATGAGATTAAGAGAGGCCTGCATCGCAGTCATTACTCCGAGAACGATAAATATGAGAATCACACAGTATGCAGCTGCTACTGAAAGACGCGATGATTCAACCTGTCCGAGAATCGTTACCGTCACCAAATTCCAACTGGCAGAGATCAGGAAGATGACAGCGCTTAGCGTCGTAAGAGAACGTGTGAATGCGTATGCCAATGCAGTGAAGATCGCTGGCCTGAGGAGTGGCAACACGATTTTCAAAAAAGTCCTGGTGTTCGATGCACCCATAATGGTTGAAGCTTCTTCGATAGCAGGATCGATCTGTTTGAGTTGGTTATTTCCTCCTTCGATCGCAACCTGGAGATTTTTTACGACCATCGCCGCTACGATGATCACCGCGGTTCCGGTCAGCATTAGAGGCCAAGAATTGAAAGTTTGAATGTAACCTATACCTATAATTGTTCCGGGCGCCGCAAACGAAAGGAGAGTGCTGAATCGAAGAATATTCGATCCCGGAAATCTTCGCCTTGCGAGAAGGAATGAGATGAGAAGACCCATGATTGCAACAATAGGGGTTGCAATTCCCGCAAGAATTAAAGAATTTCCCAGAGTTTTAAAACCTCGCTCGATTATATACTGATAATGTTCAAGAGTGAATGAAGAATCAATTCCCACCTGCTTCATGAAAGAAACAGATATCACAGTCCCATAGAATAAGATTATTCCACCAGATATCAGTACACATACGATAGTAAGCGGTATCGTCAATTTTCGAGAATCAAAGAGATTCCCATCCCTCACTGGCTTACCTGTAACTGTCACATATGATCGCCGTCCAATCCAATATCGTTGGAGAATGAAAGCAAGAAGAGAGGGAGTGAGCAGGAGAACTGCAAGGATCGCCCCTGCTTGCATGTCATAAACAGCGGTGATCTGTGTATACGCCTCGACTGCGAGTGTGGAGTAATCCCCTCCAATCAGCATCGGATTTCCAAAATCCTCCAACGATTTTACGAAGACTAGCAAAAATGACGAAAGAAGTGACGGAGTAACCAAGGGCAATAGGATCCTTTTGAAGGTCACCCAATGGCTCGCTCCCATTGAAGCGGATGCGTTCTCCAGAGACGAGTCCATCGATTGGAGCATTCCCCGGATATTAAGGTAAGCAAGAGGACTAAATGCCATCGTCTGTATGACTATCAGTGATGGAAGTCCGTAGACATTCGAGTTTCGAATTCCTAGGAGATCTGAAGAGATCACCCCATGTCGTCCGAACAGCAAGATGATCGCAAGTGAAAGAACAAATGGAGGAGAGATGATCGGCAGAAGTGAAACCATGTGGAAGAACTTCTTGAACCGCACAGCTGTCTTAGTGACAGCAAAGGCCATGACGAATCCGACAACCGTTGCTAGTGAAGCCGACGCCAGGGCCAAGATGAGCGAGTGACGAAAGGCCTTCCATACGTGGGAAGCACTAATGCTCGACCATACGCGCGCGAGATCGAATCCTTCTTTGCCGATAACTGCTGACTTCAGCACCGAGGCGATCGGAAGGACAATGAAGATAACGGCGATGGCGGTCAGCAGAATAAAGATTGCCCAAAGCCAGGGATCTGCCCTCACTGAGTGCCATCGACTATGCTGATCCTCACGTCGCGCGCGATCACCGAGTGCAGTGGGATGGGTTACTCTACCCATGAGAGGTGACGCGCTCATTTTTATTGAGCATCCGAGCCGTGGCGAATCCGGTCTTCGAACAGTTCGATGAGGCGTGTCCTGTTTTCGCCAGCCCAAAAGGTGTTGTAATCGATGAGCTTGATGCCAGAGGTATCAACCCGCGAAGTTGAGTTCATGATGCCAGGGACTATGGGACGCCAGAACGTTTTCATCATTGATTTCTGACCATTCTCGGTCAGAACCCAGTCAAGAAATGCTCTTGCACCCGCCGCTTCATTCTCCCGCCCACCCTTGATGAGCGCGGCGGCATTGATGCCGAACCCCGTTCCCTCTTGGGGGAACGACGGGGTGATGTCGAATCCCTCAGCCATCCCGAGCTCGACATCCATGACGTAGCTTGCGGAGACAGCGGCCTCGCCAAGCCCGACCATACGGGTCGGGGCACCGCCGGATCTGGTGTATTGAGCAACATTGGCATCGATTCTCTTCATCACATCGAATCCCTTCTCCTCGCCGTACAGCTGAACCAGAGTGGACATGACGGCTGCGCCGGTCCCAGATGATGCGGGATGAGCGAGAACCACCGAGTTCGCGAGCTTCGGGTCTGCCAAATCCTCCCAGCTGTCCGGTGGATCGATTCCCAATTCCTCAATAAGGGCAGTATTGGAGGCGAATGCCACCGGCGCGCTGGATGTTGGTATCCAGAAATTATCCGGATCACGGTAGATTTCATCAATCTTATCTAGACCGTTCGGCTCATAAGGCTCGAGCAAGTTATTCACCGCAGCCTCGACATAGGTCTCAGCGGACCCTCCGATCCACAGCGACGCCTGCGGATTATCCGCCTCCGCTTGAATCCGAGCATAGTTTTCGCCCACGGACATGCGGACGTAATCGACTGTGATACCCGTGTCGGTGGTGAAATCTTCGACGATCTGCTGGCAGTCCACCTCAGACATCGAGCAGTACGCGGTAACTTTGCCGCCAGGAGCAGGCGATTCACCGGAATTCGGGAACGATTCCGCACTGTTCCCGACACTGCCAGACTGACCGCATCCTGCGGCTAATAGCGCAACCGCAACGAATCCAACAGTTGCAAAAATGGCTTTTGAACGCATTTCCAGTCCTCCTCGACAAGATCAAGCGCGCAGCGGCACGGATGACATCCGCACCTAACATGATATGACAAGTTTGAGTTCAACAAGATACTTTCATGCAAACTTATTATAACAATTTGATCTCATTTTGATATCTTTCCCTGTGTAAGTTGATACAGTGGTCATGCCTTCAGGGCACGTCAAAAGGATCATCGATGACCAACTCACGTCGAGCCACGAAAGAATGGGTCGCCTCAGGCAAAGAGTTTTCTTTGCATGACGTGCCCGGAGACACCAAGCACGAGCAATTGCGCAACAGCCTGATCAAGGAGATCGGCAGACTGTGCCTGACACCGGGCGATGCTCTGCCAAGCGAAAGCGGGCTTTGCTCGATGTACGATGTTTCCCGGGCAGTTGTTCGACAGGCTCTCGAAGAGCTCGAGAGTATGGGGATCATCTATAGGGTCCACGGAAAAGGCTCGTTCGTCGCTGAAAGGGAGTCGGCCGAAAAGAGTCCGTACACTCTGCGTGGGCTTTATGCAGATGCTACCGGTTCTGAAGCGGTGATCACTTCCGATGTCCTCTCACAAAAGTATGTCAAAGCTGATTCCAATGTTGCTTTCCAATTGAATTGTGCACCGGGCGACATCGTTTTCTATCTCGAACGCGTCCGCCGAGTAGACGGAGAGCCGTGGTCTTGGATTCACTCGTATCTTCCGAAGGAGTTCGGGGAGTATTTCGCCGGCCGCGACATGCGAACGGAATCGATGCACAAGGTCCTGAATGAGAACGGCGTAATGGTCCTAGGCGCCCGTCGATCGATAGAGGTAGCACCCGCTACAGAGGAGCAACAACGATTACTGGAACTGGGAGGTTTTCCCGTGGTGATGGTTCTGATGTCGGTTAACTTCGATCCAGCCGGAAATCCGATCGAGTATTTCACTGCGTATCACCGCGGCAACAGAAGCCGCTTCGAGTTCACCCTCTGAGAGAATCGGAAACGCCTCTTCGAGCCTCGGGTGATCAATCCGCTCACGGATCATCGTTTTCTGTTCGGACACAGGTGACGGATACTCGATCCCATACGACAAAGCCGGTTCAAGAATCCTCGTTCACAACACCGTCAGGACGAGCAGATCGTCCTCGCTCACCAAGAATCGCGGAAAACGATGCACCCATAGACCGCCCGCTCTAACGCACCCCGAGGAACAAACATCTGAACCTCTGCTCGTTGATGCCAGCCTCGGCAGTATGTGGCGTTACGAAAACATGCTGCACGTCGGCGATGCGCGATACCTCGAACTCGCCAACACCGCCATGTCAAAAGCAGGGGGAGGATGCACCACCCTTGTCACGAAACACCAAGCTCCGCATTAAACAAAATGCTCGACGACAGCAAAACTACGGGCCAGTACTGGTGGTGGAGCCAACGGGACTCGAACCCGTAACCCCCTGCTTGCAAAGCAGGTGCGCTACCAATTGCGCCATGGCCCCCAGGGGTTTTCAGACCTCGACGGAGTCCGTCACCGACGTCCACAACTCGGCGTTGTCGGACAGGTCCTCGACGATCTGACGGACGATCAGGCCGATCCCGATGGCGGATCCAACGGCCACGACGGCGGCGATCCACTTCTTCATGGTCTGTCCCTCCGCTCTCCGGCTGATACGGATGGTGGGCCTAGGTGGGCTCGAACCACCGACCTCAGTCTTATCAGGACTGCGCTCTAACCTACTGAGCTATAGGCCCAACTGCTCCCCGAGGGGCACCGGATGATTGTATACGCGCGACCCCGGACGGGGCAAAACAGCCCCCGGTGACGCCCGACACGACGCCGGCTACTCGTCCATCAAGGAGATCTTCACCCCGCCGACCAGCGAGGTGATGACGTTGTACAACAGCGACCCCAGCGTCAGCATCGCCGTCATGAGGACGACGTTGGCGACCGCCGCGATCGTCGCGTACGACAGGACCTTCGGCAGGCGCGCGTAATCGAGGAAGGACGCGTACCTCTCCGCGCCGATCTGGACGAGGAAGTCCTCGATCGTCGAGAAGACGTGCATCCCGTCGACCATGAACCACAGGATCGCCGTCCCGATGACCATCGCGACCCCCAGGGCCACCGACAGCAGGAAGCTGACCTTCATCACGCTCCACGCGTCGAGTCGGGCGACCGCCAGGTCGACCCGGCGCGGGGCGTCGTCGTAGTGGGGATCGCCCATCGGAGAGCTCATTGATCGTCACCGTCCTCGGACTCGATTGCTGTAGACGCTACCGCCTCATCGGGCGCCCCGTCACCCTCCCCGCCGACGGCGTCCGATCCTTCGGACGCGACGGCGGACTCGCCCGCGTCCCCCGCGTCCCCGGCGTCCTCGTCGTCGTCGCGCTCGGGGTTGCGGGTGATCGCGATGATCCGGTCGTCCTCGTCGGGCCGGGCGAAGATCACGCCCATCGTGTTGCGCGAGGTCGGGCGCACGTCCGAGGCGTTGACCCGGACGAGCTTGCCGGACTGGGTGAGGACCATGACGTCCTCGTCGGGCGCGACGACGAGGGCGCCGACCAGCCCCCCGCGCTCGTCGACGAGCTTGCCGACGCGCACGCCCATCGTGCCGCGCGACTTCGTCGGGTACTCGTCGACCGGCGTGCGCTTGGCGTACCCGGACTCGGTGACGATCAGCAGGTCGGCGCCCTCGTGCGGCACCTCCATGCTCAGCAGCTCGTCGTCGCCGCGGAACTTCATGCCGCGCACGCCCGCCGTCGACCGGCCCATCGGGCGCAGCTGCTCGTCGGTGGCGGTGAAGCGCACGGCCTGGCCGTCGCGGGACACGAGGATCAGGTCGTCGTCGGAGTCGATGACCTGGGCGGACACGAGCTCGTCGGGGCGCCCCGCCTCGTCCTCGCGCAGGTTGATCGCGATGATGCCGCCGGTGCGCGTCGAGTTGTACAGGCTCAGCGGGCTCTTCTTGACCAGGCCCGACTTCGTGGCGAGCACGAGGTGCTCGGCGTCGTCGTAGGTGCGGATCGCCAGGACCTGGGCGATGCGCTCGTCGGGCTGGAACGCCAGGAGGTTGGCGACGTGCTGGCCCTTGGCGTCGCGCCCGCCCTCGGGGATCTCGTAGGCCTTGGCCCGGTAGACGCGCCCGAGGTTGGTGAAGAACAGCAGCCAGTGGTGGGTGGTCGTGACGAAGAAGTGGTCGACGACGTCCCCGCCGCGCAACTGGGTGCCGCGCACGCCCTTGCCGCCGCGTTTTTGCGACCGGTAGTTGTCGGTGCGGGTCCGCTTGGCGAAGCCGTCGCGCGTGATCGTCACGACGACGTCCTCCTCGGGGATGAGGTCCTCCATGCTCATCTCCCCGTCGAAGGGGACGATCGTCGTGCGCCGCTCGTCGCCGTACTTGTCGACGATCTCGCCGAGCTCGGCGGAGACGATCTCGCGCTGGCGCCGGGGCTGGTCGAGGACGTCGCGCAGGTCGGTGACGCGGGCGAGCAGCTCGGCGTGCTCGTCGAGGATCTTCTGGCGTTCGAGGGCGGCCAGGCGCCGCAGCTGGAGGGCGAGGATCGCGTCGGCCTGGACCTCGTCGACTCCCAGGAGCTCGATGAGCCCGCGGCGGGCCTCGTCGACGGTGGGCGAGCGGCGGATCAGGGCGATGACCTCGTCGAGCATGTCGAGGGCCTTGAGGTAGCCCTCGAGGATGTGGAGGCGCTCCTGGGCCTTGCGCAGGCGGAAGCGGGTGCGCCGGACGATGACCTCGATCTGGTGGTTGACCCAGTGGCGGATGAATCCGTCGATCGACAGGGTCCGGGGCACGCCGTCGACGAGGGCGAGCATGTTCGCCGAGAAGTTCTCCTGGAGGCTGGTCCTCTTGTACAGGTTGTTGAGGACGACCTTGGCGGTGGCGTCGCGCTTGAGGACGATGACGAGGCGCTGGCCGGTGCGCCCGGAGGTCTCGTCGCGGATGTCGGCGATCCCCTGGATCTGTCCGTCGCGCACGAGCTGGGCGATCTTGTCGGCGAGGTTGTCGGGGTTGACCTGGTAGGGCAGTTCGGTGACGACGAGGCACTGGCGCCCCTGGATCTCCTCGACGGAGACGACGGCGCGCTGGGTGATCGACCCGCGCCCGGTCCGGTAGGCGTCCTCGATGCCCTTGCGCCCGAGGATCGTCGCGCCCGTGGGGAAGTCGGGGCCGGGGATCAGGGCGAGCAGCGCGTCGAGGAGCTCCTCGCGGGTGGCGTCGGGGTGGTCGAGGTACCACCGGGCGCCGCGGGCGACCTCGCGCAGGTTGTGCGGGGGGATGCGGGTGGCCATGCCGACGGCGATGCCCTCGGACCCGTTGACGAGAAGGTTGGGGAAGCGGGCGGGCAGGATCGTCGGCTCCTGGTTGCGCCCGTCGTAGTTGTCCTGGAAGTCGACGGACTCCTCGTCGATGTCGCGGACCATCTCCATGGCCAGGGGCGCCATCTTGCACTCGGTGTACCGGGGGGCGGCGGGCCCGAGGTTGCCGGGGGTGCCGAAGTTGCCCTGCCCGGCCACCAGCGGGTAGCGCAGGGACCACCATTGGACGAGGCGGGCGAGGGCGTCGTAGATCGCGGCGTCGCCGTGGGGGTGGTAGTTGCCCATGACCTCGCCGACGACGCGCGACGACTTGGAGAAGGACGAGGTCGGCCGGTAGCCGCCGTCGTACATGGCGTACAGGACGCGCCGGTGGACGGGCTTGAGGCCGTCGCGCACGTCGGGCAGGGCGCGCCCGACGATGACGCTCATCGCGTAGTCGAGGTAGGAGCGCTGCATCTCCTTCTGGAGGTCGACCTGTCGGATGCGGTCGTAGTCGACCGCCTCGTCGGTGCCGGTGTTCAGCTCGTCGCTCACGTGTGTCCTTCGGGTCGTTTCGGGTGGCGGGGCTAGCGCCGGGCGCCGCCCCCGCCGATGTCAGATGTCGAGGAAGCGCACGTCGGCGGCGTTGCGCTGAATGAAGGTGCGGCGCCTCTCGACGTCGTCGCCCATGAGGATCGTGAAGGTCTCGTCGGCGTCGGCGGCCTCGTCGAGGGTGACCTGCTTGAGGATGCGCCGGCTCGGGTCCATCGTCGTCTCCCACAGCTCGTGGTCGTTCATCTCGCCCAGGCCCTTGTAGCGCTGGATGCCGCCCTCCTTGGGCAGGCGGTGGTTCGCGGCGGCGCCGGCGGCGAGCAGGTCGTCGCGCTCCTTGTCGGAGTAGGCGAACTGGTGGTCGGCGTTCGTCCACTTGATCCGGTACAGCGGCGGCATGGCGATGTAGGTGTGACCGTGCTCGATGAGGGGGCGCATGTAGCGGAAGAGGAGGGTCAGGAGCAGGGTGGCGATGTGCTGGCCGTCGACGTCGGCGTCGGCCATGATGACGATCTTGCCGTAGCGCAGCTTGGCGAGGTCGAAGTCCTCGCCGATGCCGGTGCCGAAGGCGGTGATGAGGGAGCGGATCGTGTCCGACGACAGGGCCCGGTCGAGGCGGGCCTTCTCGACGTTGAGGATCTTGCCGCGGATCGGCATGATCGCCTGGTGCTCGGGGTCGCGCCCGCCGACGGCGCTGCCGCCGGCGGAGTCGCCCTCGACGATGAAGATCTCGCATTCGGAGGCGGTGCGGCTCGAGCAGTCGCGCAGCTTGCCGGGCATGGACGCGGATTCGAGGACCCCCTTGCGGCGGGTGGCCTCGCGGGCCTTGCGGGCGGCGACGCGGGCCATCTGGGCCTGCTGGCCCTTCGCGATGATCGCCTTGGCGTCGGCCGGATGCGCGTCGAACCAGTCGGTCAGGCGCGAGTACACCTGCTGGGCGACGAAGGTCCGCGCCTCGGTGTTGCCGAGCTTGGTCTTCGTCTGCCCCTCGAACTGGGGCTCGGTCAGCTTGATGGAGATGACGGCGGTCAGGCCCTCGCGCACGTCGTCGCCGGTGAGGTTGTCGTCCTTGTCCTTGATGATCCCCTTGTCGCGCCCGTAGCGGTTGACGATCGAGGTCAGGGCCGTGCGGAAGCCCTCCTCGTGCATGCCGCCCTCGGTGGTGTTGATCGTGTTGGCGAAGGTGTGGACGGACGCGGAGTAGGCGCTCGTCCACTGCATGGCGATCTCCACGCTCATCGTGCCCTCGTCGTTCTCGGACTCGAAGGAGATGATCTCGTCGTTGATCGTCTCGATCTTCTTGGCCGAGTCGAGGTACTCGACGTAGTCCCTGAGACCATTGGCGTACAAGTACGAGACGGTGCGGAACCCGGGGACCGGGTCGTCGGCGGTGCCCATCTCGTCGCCGGTGATCTCGTCGCCGTCGTCGATGGCGGTGGGGCGCTCGTCGGTCAGGGTGATCCGCAGGCCCTTGTTGAGGAAGGCCATCTGCTGGAAGCGGGTCCGCAGGGTCTCGAAGTCGAAGTCGACGGTGTCGAAGATCGCCGGATCGGGGTAGAAGGTCTGGGTCGTGCCGGTCTCCTCGGTCTCCTCCCCGCGCACGAGGGCGGTGACCGGGGTGCCGCCGTTGGCGAAGGACATCCGCCACGCGTGGCCCTGGCGGCGCACGACGGTGTCGACGCGGGTCGACAGGGCGTTGACGACGGAGATGCCGACGCCGTGCAGGCCGCCGGACACGGCGTAGCCGCCGCCGCCGAACTTGCCGCCTGCGTGGAGGATCGTCATGACGACCTCGACGGTGGGCTTGTGCTCGGTGGGGTGCTCGTCGACGGGGATGCCGCGGCCGTTGTCGACGACCCTCAGACCGCCGTCGGCGAGGATCGTCACCTCGATGTGGTCGGCGTAGCCGGCGAGGGCCTCGTCGACGGAGTTGTCGACGACCTCGTAGACCAGGTGGTGCAGACCGCGCTCGCCCGTCGACCCGATGTACATGCCCGGCCGCTTGCGCACGGCCTCGAGCCCCTCGAGGACGGTGATGTCGGACGCGCCGTATCCCTGCGCGCCGTCGGCGGTTGTCTCGTTGTCAGCCACGTGGCTCCCCTCGCATCAGTCGGGAGGTGAAAACCCGACAATTGACCTCGGATATTCTACCAAAAACGGCCCCCTCACCCGAGGCTCCCGATATCGCCGCGGATCACCCATACGCTGCGCGACCTGCGTCGACGACGATGTGACGAGTCGCACCCCCGCCTTTCGGCCGGCACCCCGTCCGACCCCGCAATCTCACCCGTAGGTGTCGCGCGGACCCCTGCCGCGCACCGACAGCGGCCCCTTCTTCCACGACGGGGCGATCGGGCCGAGGATCACCACCTGCTCGACGACGCCGGTCCCGACCTCCTCGGCGATCCTCCGCTCGATCATCGGCAGGAGGAGGCGCAGCTGGTTGGCCCACGCCGTCGACGAGCAGCGCACGATCAGCCGATGCTCCTCGAAGGTCTCGACCGCCGCGTGCTCGGCGACCGTCTCGCCGACGATCACCGGCCACTTCGCCATGATCGACCCCATGCGGGTCGCCGTCCCCCACTGGTTGACGCGGATGATCCGGTCGATCGACGACCCGAGGGGGCGCATCGACCGGTACTGGCGGCGCATCGGGGCCATCCCCGGGATCCTCGACCACCGGGCTCCCGGCACCGCCAGGAGGGCGCGAAGGGCCGTCAGATCCCCCTCGGGATCGACGTCGTCGTCCCCCCCGGGACGATCCGACGCCCCCGGGGCCGCGGACGGCGCGGAGGCCCGATCCTCCCCCGCCCCGGGACCCTCCTCCCCGGAGCCCGCGTCGTCGAGGGAGTCGGCCGACGTCGCGTCGATCGGCGACGACTCGCTCGACCCGTCCGCCCCCCGGGGCCTCCTCGGCTCGTCCCCCAGGCCCCACGCCGGCAGGCTCGTGCGCATGAACCCCTGCGCCCGGGCCACCGCCTGGGCGCGTTCGAGGGCGCGCGCCAGGTACTCCTCGGCGACCCTCTCCTCCGGCGGGACGCCCATCGCCCCGCTAGTCATCGCCGGCCACCGTCCCGCGATCGCGATCCCATCGGATGGGGACGACGTGGGCCGACAGGGACTCGGGGACGTCCTCGGCGACCGCGGCGGTGACGATCACCTGGTCGGCGGCCGACGCCAGCTCGGCCAGGCCCCGGCGCCGACGCGAGTCGAGCTCGGCGAACACGTCGTCGAGGATGAGGATCGGCGTCTCCTCGTCCCGGGTGAGGATGTCGAAAGCGCCGAGCCTGAGGGCCAGCGCCACCGACCACGACTCCCCGTGACTCGCGTACCCCTTGACGGGCATGCGCCCCAGGCGCAGGTCGAGGTCGTCGCGGTGGGCGCCGACGAGATTGACCCCCCGCTCGACCTCCCGGTCGCGCACGAGGGCGAGGGCCGCGAGCATCCGCTGCGCCTGGGCGCCCGCGTCCTCCAGGTCGGCGGTGCCCGGCAGGTCGGGGTCGACGCCGATGACCCGATCGACGCCGGCCTCGAAGGACATCTCCAGGCCCCGCTCCGTCTGGGCGACGCGATCGTGCGCCAGGGCCGCGGGCTCGGACAGGAGGCGGACCGCCTCGGCCCGGGCGGCCGTCACCCGCGCCGACAGGTCGGCGAAGCGCTCGTCCCACACGTCGAGGGTCGACAGCTCCGGCTCGAGGCCGCGGCGCACCCGCGCCTGCGCCTGCTTCATCAGGGCGGCCCGCTGACGGGCGACCCTCTCGAAGTCGGCGCGCACGGCGGCCGACAGGGGGTGGAGCTGGACGGCCAGGTCGTCGAGGAACGAGCGGCGGGCCCCCGGCTCGCCGCGGATGAGGTGGAGGTCCTCGGGCGCGAAGACGACGGTGCGCACGAGGCCGAGGATGTCGCGGGGCCTGACCTGCGTGCGGTTGATGCGCGCTCGATTCGCCTTGCCGCGGACGATCTCCAATTCGAGGACCTGCTCGCGCCCGGAGTGCGAGACCAGGCGGACGCGGACGACGGCGCCGCCGGGCGGCTCCTCCTCCTCGTCGACGGGGATTCGCACGAGGGCGCCCTCGGCGAAGACCCGATGGCTGGAGAAGGTCGACAGGTAGGCGATGGCCTCGACGAGGTTCGTCTTGCCCTGCCCGTTGGGGCCCAGGAGAACCGTCGGCCCGGGGGGCAGTTCGACGACTCCGCGCCGCCAGGAGCGGAAGTCGTCGAGCGCGACGTGCGAGACTCGCACGACTCAGACGCCGAAGCGGATCGGCATCAGGAGGTAGCGGAACTCGGTGACCTCGCCCTCGTCGGCCTTCGTCTGGCCGGTCATGACGGCGGGCTTCGTCGGATGGGTGAAGCCGAAGCGGACGAAATCCGTGTCCATGACCTGCAGGCCCTCGAGGAGGAACTGGGGGTTGAAGGCGGTGGCGATGTCCTCGCCGATGAGTGTCGCCTCCAGGGCCTCGGAGGCCTGGGCGTTGTCGCCCTGCCCGGCCTCGAGGATCAGCTGGCCCTCGGTGAACGCCAGGCGCACGGAGGTCTTGCGCTCGGCGACGAGGGAGACGCGCTTGACGGCCTCGAGGAGCGCCTGCCGGTCGCAGATCGCGTGGATCGGCGTGGACTCGGGGAAGAGCCGGCGCACCGCCGGGTAGTCGCCGTTCATCAGGGTGGAGGTGGTCCGCCTGCCCTGGGAGGCGAATCCGATGAGCGAGGAGGCGCTGGGCTGGGTCTCGTCGGACATGCCGAGGTCGACCTTGGCGCCCGAGGTCATCGACTTGGCGACCTCCTGGAGGATCCGCGCCTTGACGAGGGCGACCTGGGAGAAGGAGGTGTCGACGGGCTGCCAGTCGAGTTCGCGCATGGCCAGGCGGTAGCGGTCGGTGGCCAGCAGCGTCATGTGCTCGCCCTCGATCTCGATGCGCACGCCGGTCAGCAGCGGCAGGGTGTCGTCGCGCGAGGCTGCGATGGAGACCTGGGCGATCGCCTGGGAGAGGGTCTGGGAGTCGACGGCGCCGGCGGCCTCGGGCTGGGCGGGCAGCAGCGGGTATTCGTCGAGGGGCATGACGGGCAGGGCGAAGCGCGAGGATCCGCAGACGATGGAGACCTTCTGCCCGTCGAGCTCGACGGACACGGGCTTGTTCGGCAGGGACTTGGAGATGTCGGCGAGGAGGCGGCCGGAGACGAGGACATCGCCGGCCTCGACGACCTCGGCGGGGATGCGGGAGTTGGCGGAGACCTCGTAGTCGAAGGACGACAGGGTGAGTTCCTCGTCGGCCGCGTGGATGCGCACGCCGCCGAGGATGGGGCTGGCGGGTCGGGGCGGCAGGGCCCTGGCGGTCCAGGACACGGCCTCGGCGAGGACGTCGCGGGCGACGGTGAACTTCATGCCAGCCTCCGGTTCATGACAGACGAGTACCGCCCCACTCTACCCACTCCCGGTGACGCGTGGGCACCCCCGGGCAGACGCCGTCGACTCCGCGCCCGCGGGTCGCGTCGGGTCGGCACACGGGTGATGTGCGATCGGGGATCATTCATCCGAATGACAAGAACTCATCATCACCATCAGGGGTGTGGATTCTGTGGAAACCTGTCATTCGCCGCGCCGTCGCGGGCTTCTCGCCGGTGGAGGGGATGGGGACCGATCCGGGGATGGGAGCCTTCCCCTGTGAGGACTTCTGGAGGCGGAGTCCGGCCCGTTCACAGATCGGATCGCGGCGTGCACAGATCCGGGGCGGTTATGCCGAGGGGATCCACAGGGGGTGTGGACACTCGTCGAGGACGCCGTAGCGAACAGGCCCGACCGGCTCCGCGGACCCGGTGGGCGGTCGGGGCCACGCGCCCGTTCGCTACGGGGTCGGGGCCGTGTGGCTTGGGAGGGCGAGCGGCCCGAGCGGCGGCGTGCGGTGATCCGGGCCGGGGTAGCGGATCGGGCGCCCGGCGCGGTTCGACTCAGGACTCGCGGGCCTTCTGCTTGATCCGGTTCGTCAGCTCCGTCACCTGGTTGAAGGTCTCGCGCTTCTCCTTCATCAGCGAGACGATCTTCTTGTTGGCGTACATGACGGTCGTGTGGTCGCGGTCGAACGCCGACCCGATCTTCGGCAGCGACAAGTCGGTGAGCTCGCGGCACAGGTACATCGCGACCTGTCGGGCCTCGACGACGTCGTGGGAGCGGTCGGTCGAGCACAGCTGGTCGATGGTCACTCCGAAGTAGTGCGCGCACTGGCCCATGATGAGCGGGACGGTGATCTCGTTATCGCTGGGATCGGAGACGAAGTCTTTGAGCATCATCTCGGCCAGCGGCAGGTCGATCCGCTCCTTCGACAGGTTGGCGAAGGCGATGACCCGCAAGAGGGCGCCCTCGAGCTCGCGGATGTTCGAGGAGATCCGCGAGGCGATGTATTCGAGGACGTCGGGGCCGATCTCCAGGGAGTCCCCGGCGGCCTTCTTCTGGAGGATCGCGATGCGGGTCTCCAGGTCCGGGGGCTGGACGTCGACGAGGAGTCCGGAGGCGAATCGCGAGCGCATCCGATCCTCGAACCCGCTGAGCTTGTTGGGGGCGACGTCGGAGGTGAGGACGATCTGCTTGTCGGCCTCGTAGAGGGCGTTGAAGGTGTGGAAGAAGCCCTCGACGGTCTGCTCCTTGTCGCCGATGAACTGGATGTCGTCGATGAGCAGGACGTCGAGTTCGCGGTAGCGCCGGTGGAAGGCCTCGACCTGGGAGTTGTCGGTCTTGTTCAGGCGGATCGCGTTGATGAACTCGTTGGTGAACTCCTCCGACGAGACGTAGCGGACTTTCAGGTGCGGGTACAGGGACAGGGCGTAGTGGCCGATCGCGTGGAGGAGGTGGGTCTTGCCCAGTCCGGAGTCCCCGTAGATGAACAGCGGGTTGAAGGCGGTTCCGGGGGTCTCGGAGACGGCGAAGGCGGCGGCGTGGGCGAAGCGGTTCGACGGGCCGATGACGAAGGTGTCGAAGGTGTACTTCGCGTTGAGATGGGTCGGGGGGGTCCCGGTCGACGAGGCCGGGGCGGGGGGCGTCGGCGCGGGGGCCTCGGGGGACGGTGCCGGGGCCTGCGGCTCCTGCTCGCCTTCGCTGGTCGGCTCGTCGTCCGACGCGGGGGCGAGGGCCGGGTCGACGGTGATGGCGATGCGGATCGTCCGGCCCATGGTCAGGCTGAGCGAGGTCGTGATCTGGTCGGCGGCGTGCGATTCGATCCACGACTTGGTGAAGGCGTCGGGGACGGCCAGCAGGATCGTCCCCTCGATGTCGCCCAGGGGGCGGGCGACGCGCAGGTAGTTCGTCGTGGCGGGGCCGAGCTTCTCGGTGTCGAGGGAGTCGAGGGCGCGCGTCCAGGCGCGTTCGAGGGAGTCGTTCTCCACCGGGGCCTCCAGGATGTCAATGGGATTCGTGACGTCGATCACCGGATCGTGTCGTCGGTGCGTCTTCTCGTGCGTCAGGAGTCTACTCATACACAAGCTCATTCACAGGTTGGGGATGGAGTTGTGGACAACCTGCGAGGAATGACACTGATGTAGTTACAAACGCGGGTCCCGAGGACTCCGCGGAAAGCGCATCAGGCGCACGCCTGTGGACAAATGTGCGCATTCGACGAATGTGGATGAGTCGGTCCACAGGCTCATCCACAGTTGTGGATTGAGGATCCTCGCCACATCGTGTCCGCAGACGTTGACTGGCCCGCGGAGGTCTCCTAATCTGGTTCTTCGTCTGTGCCCACTGGTGTGGGCGCTCCGGGCCCTGCGCGGATCTCCTGCGGTGGGCCTCATCGAACCGATCACGAGCGGGGACCCTCCCCGTTCCCGCCGAGGAGACTGCAGTGACCACCAAGCGGACCTTCCAGCCCAACAACCGTCGTCGCGCCAAGACGCACGGCTTCCGCCTGCGCATGAGCACGCGCGCCGGTCGCGCCATCCTGGCGAGCCGCCGTCGCAAGGGCCGCGCCAAGCTCTCCGCCTGAGACCGGCGAGGTGCTGGCCCGCGAGCACCGCATGGTCGACCCGGCCGACTTCCGACGGGCGATCCGCGAGGGATCGCGCGCCGGGGACCCGATGGTCGTCGTGCACTGTCGAACCGACGAGGAACGCGACACGCGCCTCGTCGGTTTCGTCGTCCCCAAGCGCGAGATCAAACGGGCCGTCGGGCGCAACCGGGTCAAGAGGCAATTCCGCCACCTCATGCGCCAGCGCATCGACACGATCCCCGAGGGCGGGCGCGTCGTCATCCGCGTCGGCGCACGGGCCCTGGGAGCGAGCTCGGAGGAGCTCGCCGCCCACCTCGATCGGACGATGAGGCGCGCGTGGAAGAAATGGGAGGCCCGATGAGCCCCCTATCGGCCCTCATCCGGGGTCTCGCCGTCGCTCCGATCCGCCTCTACCAGAAGCTCATCTCCCCGATGATCGGCCCCCGCTGCCGCTACGCCCCGACCTGCTCGACCTACGCGATCGAGGCCATCGGCGCGCACGGCGTCGTCAAGGGGATGCTCCTGGCCTCATGGAGGCTCCTGCGGTGCAACCCCTGGAGCCTGGGAGGGGTCGACCGCGTCCCCGAGCGCGGGCGCTGGACCCCCGATCCGTGGATCCCGCCCGACGACTGGGCCGGCAACGCCACCGACATCGTCCGTCCCGTCCCCATGGGACTGGCCTCCGTCCTCCCCGCCACCGACGAGGGCGGCCCCGCCCTCGTCCCCCCGAATGAGCCGGCCTCGGCCGCAACCCCCGCGGGCGCACCCGGCGCCCGCCATCGCTGAAGGAGCGCGCATGTTCGACAAGATCCTTCACCCCTTCGCCGTCGCCGTCGCGTGGGTATGGGTGAAGATCCACGACCTCCTCGTCGCCATCGGATTCGGCTCCGGGTCGGGCGTCGCCTGGATCCTCTCGATCATCCTGCTGACGATCATCGTCCGCATCCTCATCCTCCCGCTCTTCCTGCGCCAGATTAAGTCGAGCCGCTCGATGCAGGCCGTCCAACCCGAGATCCAGCGGATCCGGGAGAAGTACAAGGGCAAGAAGGACCCCGTGTCCCAGCGCAAGATGGGCGAGGAGACCCAGGCCCTGTACAAGAAGTACAAGGTCTCGCCCTTCGCCTCCTGCCTGCCGGTCCTCGTCCAGATGCCCGTGCTCTTCGCGATGTACCGCGCGATCTACGCGGTCAAGGACCTCGCCGCCGGCACCTACCACTACGCCGACGTCGAGGCCGACCGCCTCGGCCCGATCACCCAGTCCGTGGCGGCCGAGATCGACGGGTCCACCGTCCTGGGGATCCCCCTGTCCCACACGATCACCTCCGGGGACGGCCCCTTCGGGATCGCGGTCTTCGTCATCCTCATCATCGTCATGGTCGTCCTCCAGTTCATCTCCATGCGCATGTCGATGACCCGGAACATGCCGCCCAGCTCCGACCCGAACAACCCGCTCGTCCAGTCGCAGAAGTCGATGCTCTACGTCATGCCGTTGATGTACGTCTTCTCGGGCTCGTTCTTCCAGATGGGCGTCCTCGTCTACATGGCGACCGCGTCCGTGTGGGCCCTCGCCCAGTCGTACTGGACGATCAAGGTCATGCCGACGCCCGGCTCGCCCGCCTACCTCGAGCTCGTCGAGCGCCGCCAGTCCAAGTACCAGGACTGGGCCAAGGACTATTTCGCCCGCTACGACGCCGAGCGCGCCGGCCTGCCCTCGGCCGCCGACGACCAGTCCGTCATCGCCCTCAACGAGCGCACTCTCGCCGAGGTCCAGGCCAAGGCCAAGGCCCAGCGCATCGCCTCCGACTTCCCCGAGACGATGACCGCCGGCGAGAAGGTCACCGTCTACCGCAATCTCGCCAACCAGGAGTGGACCTCCCTGCCCGACGAGATGTGGATGCACGGCGTGCGCGAGGCGGTCTCGAAGAACGCGGAGCGGCGCGCCGCGACCGCTCAGCGCGAGCGCACGAAGAAGATGCCGCGCGAGCAGCGCCTGCGAGAGGCCCAGAGGCAGCGCGAGGAGGAGGAGCGCCGGCAGGCCCGCCGTTCGTCCGCGCAGGGCGCGGGCGACGTCAGCGCCGAGGAGATCGAGCGCCGTCGCCAGGAGCGTCGCAAGGCCCGCCGCGAGCAGTCGAAGAAGAAGCACCGCTGATCCGCGCGGGCTCGCGGCTCCAGCGCCGACGCCCCGACGGTCGCAGACACCAGACCCAGCACCCCCGTGGGAGGATTCCACCATGAGTGAAGACACGAAGGCCAAGCTCACGCGCCTCGAGGAGGAGGGCGAGTTCGCCGCCGACTACCTCGAGGAGCTCCTCGACATCGCCGACCTCGGCGGCGACATCGAGATCGACGTCGAGAACGGGCGCGCGAGCGTCGAGATCGTCTCCGAGGACGAGGGCGGCCTCGACCGCCTCGTCGGGGACGACGGCGAGGTCCTCGACGCCCTCCAGGAGCTCACGCGACTGGCCGTTCAGACCGAGACCGGCGAGCGCTCGCGCTTGATGCTCGACATCGCGGGCTTCCGCGCCGAGCGCAAGGAGGAGCTCCAGGAGCTCACTCTCGAGGCGATCGCGCGGCTGCGGGCGACCGGCGAGGAGCAGAAGCTCGAGCCGATGAACCCCTTCGAGCGCAAGGTGTGCCATGACGTCGTGGCCGCCGAGGGCCTGTTCTCCGAGTCCAAGGGGGCCGAGCCCCATCGTCGGGTCGTCATCCTCGTCAGCGAGGGGTCCGGTGAGGCCGTGGCCGACGCCGCCGCCGAGGCCGCGGAGGCTTCCGAGGACGGGGTCGAGGACTGACCGATCACGGGGAATCGCAGCCGATCGCCTTCGGGCTCGGCTGCGATTCGTCGTCGAGGGCGAGGACGACGCGCGCTGTCGGGACGGCGACGATCGATGACGAGTCGAGACGATGAGTCGAGTGGAGCAGGGATGAACGAGATCTGGGACGAGGCCCCGACGGGGGGCGGCGCTCATAAGCGCGAGGCGGGGACGGGCCTTGGGACCGGCGAGGGGATCGTGGCCGCGGATCCTCAGGACGGCGGCGGGCAGAAGCGGGATGGGGGCCGGCGGGTCGGCGACCCCTTCGTCCCCGAGCAGCCGACCGAGCGGGTCCGGCGCTTCTTCGGTCCGGCTTTCGCCGATATCCGGGAGTTCACCCGGATGCTCGAGGAGGAGGGGGAGCTACGGGGCCTCGTCGGGCCGCGCGAGATGGAGCGCCTGTGGTCGCGGCACATCGTCAACTCCGCGGCCGTCCTCGAGTTCCTCCCGCGTCATGGGCAGGTGCTCGACATCGGATCCGGGTCGGGCCTTCCCGGCATTATCATTGCGATTTGTCGACCGGATCTTGATGTTCATTTGGCAGAACCAATGCTCAGGCGCTGCGAGTGGTTGAGCGACGTCATCGACGCGCTCGGCCTCGACAACGTCACCCTCCACCAGGCGCGCGCCGAGGAGCTGCGCGGCAAGGGGAAGGCGGATGTCGTCACCGCCCGGGCCGTGGCGAACATGTCGAAGCTCGTGCGCATGACCTCCAAACTCATCGCCCCGGGAGGGGCTCTCGTCGCCCTCAAGGGGCGCCGGGCGGCCATCGAGGTCGAGGACGCGGCCCCGGAGCTCAAGAGGCATCACCTCACCGCGCGCATCCACGAGGTGGCGTCGGTCATGGATGAGGAATCGACGTACGTCGTCGTCTGCACGAGGATCTGAACGGCGTACGGCGGGCGCCGATCGATGGCCGCGCGGGCGGGTGCGCCTCGGCTCCGGCGGGGCCCGATCGTAGACTGGAGGCCCTGAGGAAGGTGATGACGTGAGCGGACAGAAGACCAGCGCCACTCCCCTGTCGATGCAGATCGCGCAGAATATGCGGGATCGTCGAATGCTGGACGACGCACGATTCGGCCGCCCCGCGCGCCCCCAGGTCATCGCCGTGGCGAACCAGAAGGGCGGCGTCGGCAAGACGACGTCCTGCGTCAATATCGCGGCCGGCCTGGCGATGGGCGGATTGAACGTCGTCGTCATCGACTCGGATGCCCAGGGGAACGCCTCCAGCGCTCTGGGGATCGAGCATTCGGCGGGCACGCCCTCGACGTACGACGTCATCATCGGCGGGATGCCGCTGGCCCGGGCCCTTCAACCGTGCCCGGATATCGATGGGGTTCGCGTCTGCCCGGCGACGATCGACCTGTCCGGCGCCGAGATCGAACTGGTCGACCTGCCTAAGCGCGAGCATCTTCTGGCGGATGCCGTACGGGAGTTCCTCTCCCTCCATCGCGAGGTCGACGTGGTCCTCATCGACTGCCCGCCCTCGTTGGGGCTGGTGACGCTCAATGTCATGGTGGCCGCCGACCAGGTGCTCATCCCGATCCAGACGGAGTACTACGCCCTTGAGGGATTGAGCCAGCTGTGGTCGACGATCGAGAGGATCCGCCGAGACCTCAATCCTCGTCTTCACATCTCGACGATGCTCCTGACGATGGCCGATCGTCGGACGCGCCTGAGCGAGGAGGTCGAGGAGGAGGTCCGCCGTCATTTCCCCGGGCTCGCCCTGGAGACGGTGATCCCCCGGTCGGTACGGGTATCGGAGGCGCCGTCCTACGGGCAGACCGTGGTCACCTACGATCCCCGATCGACCGGTGCCCTGGCCTATCGCAAGGCCGCTTTGGAATTGTCCTTGCGCTTGGAGGCTCCTCTGGAGGCTCCTCCGGAGGGATCCGGGGTTCGGATCCGGGACGACGACTGAACGGACGGATCATGCCGGCGCGATGTTCCACGTGAAACATTCGGGGCGGAACGACATAGTCAGTGCCGACGACGCTCTAGGTTCGATAAGGGATCTGTTTGATTCCCCGCCATTCACTCGATGAGCGCTGGAGCGTCGAGGGACATCAGTGCAGAGAGCCTTTCATGGTGGGAGCACGTCACTCGTCGGTTCCTCCTGGAGGTGCGCTCCACGAGTCCTTACAGTGGGTGTTTCACGTGAAACACGCATGGGTGAATGGACTCCATACGGTTGATGGTGAGTGAGTGCTCAATGAGATTGTCGCCTATACACGAACGTGTGAGAGGGGTGGGAGACGCAGAACATCGTCTTGTCGACGCCGCCCTTCTGGTTCGCCACGGCGATGACCTGGGGGCGCGCGGGACGGCCGAATCGTGCGTCGTCCAGCATCCGACGATCGCGCATATTCTGTGCGACCTGCATCGACAGGGCAATGGCGAGAAACCGCTCATGAGGTACGGAGTGTGTCGCTCGTTGAGCCGCGCTGATGAACCATCCCCGATCACGTGAATGTTCCACGTGAAACATGAACGGGGAAGGATGAAGTCAGGCGATGCCGATCCCCATAATGGTGCGCTCGTCGATGGTCGATCATTACAGGGCTCGATGTGCACGAGCGGGATACGCGCGGATCACTGCGATCATGGGGAAAGCCTTGCCAGTCCCTCCTCTGATATGGGACCCGTGGTCTTCTTTCAGTCTCGTTCGCGGTGTTCGAGGTGCCTCATGTCAAGGTGCCCGCGATTAGTTCATTGGTGCCTCAACTAGGAGTGCCCGTCACTGGCCGCCTACACGCGCTGGAGGACGTTCAAGGCGTCGTAGGAATACTTGCGCCTTGGCCCGCGGCTCGGGCTTGTCCGCACCGCCAAAACACGTGGTCACCGCCCTCAGGTGTCGCCTAGCGCCCTCCTGACGCCCCTGCCGGTGACCGCGCGCACCGCATCCATCCCTCTTGTCCTTCTTCGACGCCTTGGCATAGGCCTCTGCCTACTTCCTAGTGATCTCAGCCCTGGGCCGCATCGATAACCCGCTTCCCATGCCCATCACGATCCGCGACTCTCGCTGGGAAGTTCCAGATGAGGCACCAAGACCCCTTTCGCGGGCATACACGATGAATCTCGTCGTGTTCACGTGAAATCTGACGAGGATGATGAAGATCGGGTGATCTGTTAGCGATGCTCATGGCTAGCGATTTCTAGGACAGATATGAATGGCGCAGAACAGGAGATTCCCGATCGTGGGGAGAGTACTTCTCTCTGACCGCGTACTAGAAACCCGGTCCGCTCTCATGCGGGCGCACATTGTTAACCCAGCACTATGCCCGGTGATGTTTCACGTGAAACATCACCGGGCAGTCATGATGGTCGAAAGGGTCGATGGTCCGTTGTTCTCGCAGGTTGCGGACTGGTGCTGTATCCAATCGAAGCTGCTTCGAGCAGATCATCCTCAGCTTTTCATCGGAGTGGAGATCGGGATGTTTCACGTGAAACAATGAGAGCAGGAGAAGGAGCGCGACATGACTGCTGAGAAATCGAAAGCGACAGCCGGACGCAAGGCTGGGCGGCACGCCGGACTCGGACGCGGATTGGGCGCTCTCATTCCCGCCCAGAGCGACGCCGTCGCCTCGGATGAAGGGCGTTCCGCTGTTGATCCCCTGGATGTCTTCTTCCCGGATCGTTCTGGCACAGCGGGCCGTCGGACGAGGGGCGGCTCGGCGAAAGAACTGTTGATCCCCCACAAGCGCGACACCTCCTCGGCCGGGGAACCCGAGGAGAAGACCTCCACGCGCGCCCGAAAGTCTTCCCCCTCGTCCAGCGCGGCCCGCACTCGGGCGAGCCGACGCGGCACGAAGGCGGAGGGGTCGACGACGAAGAGAACCTCGCGTTCCTCGTCGAGAGAATTCGACTCCACCGGGACGGACGCTCCGAAGACGACAGCGGTGCGCGACACTGATCCGACGCGTGTCGTCAGCGAGAGTGAAGCAGATGTTTCACGTGAAACATCCACACTCGTTTCCGTCCCGGGCGCCGTGTTCGCCGTCATCGACATCGACTCGATCATTCCGAATACGCGTCAGCCCCGAGAGATCTTCGACGAGGACGATCTCGCCGAACTGGCGGCCTCGATCCGCGAGGTCGGCGTCCTCCAGCCGATCGTCGTCCGAGAGATCCCCTCGTCGATCGAACCCGGTTCCGCCCTCGAAGAGGCGCTGAAGAACAACCCGGAGGCGACATACGAACTGATCATGGGGGAGAGGCGCACACGGGCGAGCGAACTCGCCGGAGAGACGACTATTCCCGCGATCATCCGGGATACGGAGGATGAGGACCTCCTCCGGGATGCCCTGCTGGAGAACCTTCATCGCGCCCAACTCAACCCCCTTGAGGAAGCGTCCGCGTACCAGCAGCTCATGGCCGATTTCGGAGCAACGCAAGAGGAGCTCTCCCAGAGGATCGCCCGTTCGCGACCGCAGATCGCCAATACTCTTCGCCTCCTCAAACTTCCCCCCGCGGTCCAGAAGAAAGTCGCCGCCCAGGTGATCTCGGCCGGGCACGCCCGCGCCCTTCTCTCCCTGAGCTCCGCCGAGGACATGGAGCGACTCGCGGAGAGGATCATCGCCGAGGGACTGTCGGTCCGAACAACCGAGGAACTCGTTCGACTCGGCCGGGTTAAAGCCCCGACCAGCGCACGAACACGCAGGTCACCGATTATTTCAGCACTCGGAGAAAGCGTGGTTGACGCGTTCCAGGACGCCTTCGACACCCGAGTGACCATCACCGAGGGCCGCCGCAAGGGGCGCATCGTCATCGAGTACGCCGGAGCGGAGGACCTCCAGCGCATCGCCGACGTCCTCACCGCAAGAGGTGAACGGTGAAACCCCAGGCCCCATGATGATCGAGGTCTCGAACATTCGTGGTGCTTGCGCCCGCAGGAAAGCGGGAGCAAGCACCACGAGCGCATAGGATCATCAACGCGCCTCGTCCCTTCTTCGGCCTTTGGGCGCCATCGACGATAGTGAATCGAGGGATCAGGGACGACTCGACCCCTCCCGATCAGGCGAGCCCACCGTCCGGCTCGGCCTCGTGGTCGACTCGACAATCGGATGATCCCGTCGTGACCGGCTGAACCCGGCCCGACTCCTTCGTCTCATTCCCTCACCCGCGGCCCGTGAGGCCGACGCGACCATCCGATCCCCAGAGCGAGCCGTTTCCTGCGGATACCCGACCGGCGACCCGGTCCGGGTAGCGTCCAAGGCCCATCCGCGCCTTCGGACCCCGGGAGAGCGCGATCGGGACGCCGAGGATGACCGCCGCCATCCTCCGCCCCATCCCTGCGCGGCGACCGATAGCCAGCGATGACGAACCGTCGTTGTCACGCCGCCGATATCCCCGCCGTATCGGATGCCCGACGCGGGCCCGGTCGAGTCCGTGCGACTCATCACTAAAGTGGTTGCGCCGCCCCTCGGGGCGGACAATATGGAGACGAGTTCCCGTCACCGAAGGAGCCTAGGTATGGCCGATCAAGACGATATCCATGCCGTGCTTTTCGACGTCGGTGGCGTCTTCATCAGCTCCCACCCCGACCCCCGATTCGTCGCGAATGTCATCGGCGACGGCGACGACGCCCTCGTCAAACTCGTCGACCAGGCGATGTGGACCCACCGCGACTCCTACGACGCCGGATGCAGCGACCGCGAATTCTGGGACCGAGTGGCCGGCGACTGCGGCAAGCCCGAACTCTCCGACGCCGACATCGACCGCCTCGTGGCCCACGACGCCCAGCGGATGACCGATGCCGACCCCGACGCCCTCGCCCTCGTCGACGACCTGCGGACCGCCGGCCTGCGCCTCGGCATCCTGTCGAACGCCCCCCGCGCCGTCGCCGACGCGATCCGCGCCGCCCAATGGTCCGACCGCTTCGACTTCTTCGTCTTCTCCTGCGACACCGGCTCGTGCAAACCCTCTCGGGGGATCTACCGGGAAGCCGTCGCCCGCAGCGACGAGAACGTCGCGAACCTCCTGTTCGTCGACGACCGCAAGCCGAACGTCCGCGCCGGCGAGCTCATGGGACTCGCGTCGCTCCAATGGGAGAACCCCGTCCAGGCCCGCCGGGCCATGACCGACATGGGGCTGCTGGACCGCTGACTCCCGCCTGGCCGGCATCCTGCGCGCCCACAAGCGGACTCCGCGCTCGACGCGCGACGCCGAGCGCCTGACGACGATGCGACCGACCGCTCCGCCCCATCACCGCTACCGCGGAACCTACTCCCCCGATTCGTCGGCCCCGGCCCCGTCCCTCACCGGACGGCCCGCCGCCACGAACTCGACGATCCTCGAGCACAACGCGGCGAAGGACCCGTCGGCGTCCGCGGCCTGCGGCAGCAGCGACGTATCCGTCATGCCCGGGACGACATTCGCGTCGATGAACCAGCACGCCCCCGCCTCGTCGATGACGAAATCGATCCGCGACACGTCCCGCAGACCCAGGACCGTATGCGCCTCGACCGCGGCCGCCCGCAGATCCTCCAGCGCCTCCTCGCCCAGGCGCGCCGGGACGAAGTACTCCGTCGAATCCGTCGTGTACCGGGCCTCGTAGTCGTAGCGGCCCCCATCCGTCGAGATCTCCACGGGCGGCAGCGCCACCGGCCCGTCCTCCAGATCGACGACCGACACGGCGACATCGCGCCCGCCGATGAGCTGCTCGACCATGACCCGCTCCCCGTAGGCGAAGGCGTCGACCATCGCCGCGCGCAACTGCGCCCCGTCCGACGCCGTCGAGATCCCCAACGCCGATCCGCCGTCCGTCGGCTTGATGACGACGGGGAACTCGATCCCCGTCTCGACGGCGTCGAGCACCCGACCGGCCCCCAACTGGCGGAAGAGCGCCTGCGGCAGCGTCACCCACCCGGGCGTCGCCATCCCCGCCGCGGCCAGCAAGGACTTCGCCGTCGGCTTGTTCGACGCGAGCATCGACTGGACCGCCGCCGACCCGACGAAGGGGACCCCCACCTGCTCGAGGACCGCCTGCAAGGACCCGTCCTCGCCGATCGATCCGTGTACCAGCGGCCAGATGACGTCGGGAGCGGACTCGTCGATCGTCGACAGAAGGCGCTCATCGGCATCGCACACCCGCACCTCGTACCCCGCCTGCGCCAAGACATTGGCCACCCGCCGCCCCGAACGCAACGACACATCGCGCTCATGAGTCAACCCGCCCGCAACAATCAGCACCTTAAGAGTCGTGTGGGTCATATGAATACTCCTCCTGACCAGCTCACAGGGTATCGGGGGCCGGGGCCCCCGCGGGGCCGATCGGCCGCCGCGGGCCGACGCCCGGACCGTCGTCGGCGGACCGCCCGCTCGTGCCGAACATGTCGACGAGCTCCTTCTCGGCGTTGACCACCGTCGACAGGCGCCGCACGCCTTCGCGGATGTCCTCGGGCGTCGGGTAGCAGAACGACAGGCGCAGGTGATCGGCGCCCTGACCGTCGTAGTAGAACGCGGTGCCCGACACGTAGGCGACCCGCGCCTTGACGGCGCGCGGCAGCATCGACTTGGCGTCGAGCCCCTCGGGCAGGGTCACCCACGTGTAGAAGCCGCCCTCGGGGACCGTCCACCGGCAGTCCGGCATGAACTCGCCGAGGGCCGTGAGCATCGCGTGGGCGCGCTCGGCGTACATCGAGCGGAACGCCTTGACCTGCCCGTACCAGTCGTAGTCCGAGAGGTAGTCGGCGATGGCCATCTGCCCGACCATCGAGGGGGACAGGATCGCCGACTCGGAGGCGAGGACGAGCTTGTCGCGGATCGCGTGGGGGGCGTAGGCCCAGCCGATGCGGAAACCCGGGGCGAACATCTTCGAGAAGGACCCGAGGTAGACGACGCCCTCGGGGGAGAAGGACTTGAGCGCCGGCAGCGGGTCGTTGTGGAATCCGAGGAGCCCGTAGGGGTTGTCCTCCATGATGAGGACGTGCTCGCGCATGCAGATCTCGGCGATGATCGGGCGCCGTTCGAGGGAGAGGGTGACGCCGGCGGGGTTGTGGTAGTTCGGGATGATGTAGATCAGCTTGATGGTCCGTCCCGAGGCGCGCACGTCGTGGATCGTCTGCTCGAGGGCCTCGGGGATGATGCCGTCGGCGTCCATCGGGACGTGGACGACGTCGGCCTGGCGCGCGCGGAAGACGCCGAGGGCGCCGACGTAGGAGGGGGCTTCGGCGAGGATCACGTCGCCCGGGTCGACGAAGATCTCCGTCATGAGGTCGAGGGCCTGCTGGGAGCCGGTGGTGACGACGACGTCGTCGGGGTCCGCGCCGATGATGCCGTCGTAGCTCATGACCTCGGTGATGCGGTCGCGCAGGACTTCCCAGCCCTGGCCGGATCCGTATTGCATGGCTTGGGCGCCGTGGGCGGTGATGAGGCGCTTGGCGGATTCGGCGAGTCTGTCGAGGGGCAGGTCCTTGAGGTTGGGCATGCCGCCGGCCAGGGAGACGACCTCGGGCCGGGAGACGACGGAGAAGAGGGCGCGGATCTCGGAGGCCCGCAGGTTGTGAGCTCGCTCGGCGTAGGCGTCGAACCAGGGGTCGAGTCGGTTGCCCTGCTGAATGCCGTCCGGATGCGCTGAAGTGCTCACTGGACCTTCCTCTACGTGTGTCGGGTGTGCGGGTCCGCGGGCGCGGCCCCGAGGGTCGCCGTGCCCGCGGGTGTGCCGTGGGCTACAGGTGGGTCCAGTCTGCCACTTCGGGGCGGCATGGGACGAGGCGCCGGCCGGGGCTCGGTCGATCCGGCGACGCTCCCGCGGGGTGGGGCTCCGTCCTCGCGAATCGGGAGGGCCGTGCCCGCGTCGGCCGGGAGCCGCGCGGTGCGCCCGGTGAGACGGGCGGCACTGAGGAGGACGTGTGCCGCTTCACGGGCCCGGAGGCGGTATCGGGTTCGGCGAGAGGGAGGGAGGGGTCGGGTGGGTGGGGCGACCACTCTCAGAGTTTGAGTCTCATGTGAAGAGTTGGACTTAGAATTGAAGTCTGACTGACAATGAAACCCTCATGCCGAGTGTCATTGAGACTCAGATTCTGACAGAGCGTCTGCGCAGATCCGTCGATAGGTCGTGCCCCTATCCCCCTGAGTCCCCAGCATCTCGACATTTCCTGTGGCGATCAGGCGATTGAGGGCCCAGCGAGTCGCGTTCGAGCTGAGGCCGCTTCGAACGACGAGTGAAGAGAAACTCTGCGGCTCGCTCAGCGCGGCCCACACGCGAGGTGCGTTCTTGGAAACGTCGACGATATCGATGGGAACGGACGAATCCTTGGACCTTGTCGGAGCCGGGATTCGTCGAGGCGATGGGGCGGGCTGTTCAAGGAGGATGTCGGGAGAGATGCGCCAATAGAGGATCGCGACGAATGAGACGCCGTAGTCGCGGAAGATCGGTTCCGGTAGTCCATACTCCTCCGCGGCAGCGCGAACTTCTTGGATGCCTCCGCCTTCGCCCTCGATGAGGCGCACCCCATCGGCGCCGCGGATATCTTTGCAGATCTCATAGAGAGCGGGGTTGACGGCGTTCTTGCCATTGGGCTTGCCGAGCTGTTCGAGGGAGAGGCCGCGGAGCCCTCCCGGACTGGAGATGATGAGCTTGTCATCCTTGATTCGAATCTCGATCCGCTTGTTGTCGGTGATGGCATCGAGATTGCGGTGAACGAGTGCGTTGGCGACGAGTTCTCGCACGGCGCGCATCGGCAGTGCACTGAAGTCTCGCCCGCGACCTCGCTCGTCGTAACCCATGTCGGAGGGGGTATTCCTGGCGATCCATAGCATGGCCTCGTCGAGAAGGTCGGGCATGGGGCCATTGAAATGAGCGAGGTCCCTGTTTCTGGTCGGGGATCCCGTCGGCATCTGCACGGCGGCTGTGACTCCCAATGCGGGTCGTTGTCCTTGCGGATGCGCGCCGAGTGCGTAGAGTCCAGCGAGCGTCGCCTCGCCGGTGACGCTGAGGACGCCGGTGGCTTTCAGCAGATCGTCCTCAGGGAGTGCGACGAGGCGACGAGAGCGCTTGCGGACGTTCTCGACGTATGTCTCGACGAGGTCGCTCGCGAGTGAGGAGTACGACGTTCCACGGACAGGTTCGAGGTCGGGTCGCGTCGGTCGTGTCTGCTGCGTCTTGAGGAGGTTGATCTGAGCGATTTCAAGATCGCTCATCGGATAGTCGCCATCACTCTGTCGTAGATACGCGCGACTCTGGTAGAAGACTGGTCGATGGGAGAGTGGGACTCCTTCGACACCGACGATGAGAATCTCGTGACCTTCGAACTTGACTGTGCTGAAAGAGCATGTGACTGGAGGTTCCACGGCGTCGCGCGCCTGCCCGGCCACCCCCTGTTCGAGTACTGCGATATCGGTGAGTTCAACCGGTTTGAATCCGCGATGCTCATCGAGGCCGAGGATGATCGTTCCCCCGCCGGGCATATTGCCGAATGCGCTGAGCGTGGGGCCAAGCTTCGGGCATCCGTCCTGTGCGGACTTGACTTCGATCGTGGTCGAGTCGCCTCCGCGCCTGCGAAGCGCCTGAACGATGCGAGGAAGCGTTTCCTCCGTCAGAATCAAACTATCATTGATAGTCACATTGTAAGACTAGCAGTAGGTGGTGATTCGGGGGAGGATCCGATCCTTCACGTGCCGCCCTCGGCCGAAGAACTGCCCGGAAGGATGGAGGCTCTCTGCGCGTTCGCGAACGCGACCGGCGCGGATGCGGACGGCCCCTACGTCCCTCCGCTGGTCCGGCAGATCGCGTTTCTTGAGGCATTCGCCAGGGATCCGGGGGCCACGACGACCGTGCAGGAGCATCGGCGCACCCATGGAGTCTCCCTTCAGACCGCGCGCAACGACCTCAAGGATCTTGAGGGGCGCGGCTTCATCGACTTCGTGAAGAGGGGCAAGACCTTCGTGTGGTTCCCCGACGACGACCTCGCCGAGAGGATCGAGGCGGGGGAGTAGGGCTTCGCTCCGAGGTTCGCGACCGAGACTGGGACGGGGCGCGGAGACAGCTTCCCACGGGGCATCCCACTGAACTCGCCAATGCGGGAAGCTGGTGTGATGTTGATGGGATCTTCGACGTCGCGAAGATGGTCCGATCGGATCCTCGACGAGGTCGTCGCAGCCCTCGTCAGACTCAATCCGCCGATAACCCGGGAGTCGGCCAAACGGCGTACTGGCATGATGAACGAAGCTTTTCCGGAAGCTCAGCTCCTCGACTGGCCTGTCCACCCGGGCCACGGCCGCGGAGACCTCGGGGAGGCTCCGGGCAGGATCGAGAGACAGGAGAACGCATGTACCCCTTCACCGTCGCCCACTTCCTCCCGGGCCTGGCGGCCCTGGGGATGACGCTCGCCCTGTGCTTCCCCCTCGGCCTGGAGCGCCACTACCACCTGAAGGATGCGGGGGTGAAGACGCACGTCCTCGTCGGCATGGGGTCGTGCTTGTTCACCCTCGTGTCGATGCACGGGTTCGCCGATGCCGGGGGAGGCGCCGTGCCGGACCCGTCGCGCCTGGCCGCCCAGATCGTCTCGGGCATCGGATTCCTGGGCGCGGGCGTCATCTTCGTCAACAACGACACGGTCAAGGGGTTGACGACGGCGGCGACCGTGTGGGTGTCGGCGGCGATCGGGGTGGCGTGCGGCGCCGGCCTGGCGCTCTTGGCGGCGGCCGCGCTCGTCCTGCACTTCCTCCTCGTCTTCCTCATCGGCCCGCTCGTCGCCAAGCTGCCGTCGAGCCACCGCGACGACCGGGTCGTCGTCGAGTACGAGGCCGGGCGCGGGGTGATGCGGTCGATCCTCCTGACGGCCACGCACCACGGGTACACGGCGACGGTGAACTCGACGGAGTCGATCCGCACCGAGGACGGCGAGGGGATGCGGGTCGTCATGAGATTCGAGGGGCCCCATCCGCAGGATGCGCTCGTCCGGGCCCTCGCGGATCTCGAGGGCGTCAATGCGGTCGACCGTGTGGAGCGGGCGGTTCTGGACTGACGGTGGACCGTTCGGTGCCGATGGGCCGGGAGGCGAGGGCGCTCTCCGGTCGTCCCGTGCGCCTCGGCGGCGCGCCTGCGCGCGGATCGGCGCGGCTAAGAGCTGGTCGCCGGGCTGTCGGTTGACCGCATCGGGCGTGTTCTGGGCCATGTTCATCGTCGGTGGCGGGGGGAGTCGTGCCAGAGGCGGCAGTGAGGGAGGCCCGGTGCTGATCGGCGGTGGTAGGGGCTCGCGCTCGCGCGCCGATGGATCCGCCGGTGGTCCCCGTCCGAGGGCCTGATCCGGAGCGCAGCGATCTCATGTGTAGAATGAGAATGATTCCCAATTGATAGCTAGAAGGGTCATCATGTCCTCCCGTCTCCACACGTCGCACCGGGTGTCGGCAGGGGCACGACTCGTCGCCGTACTGAGCGTCATCGCGCTCGCGGTGCTCGGCGTCATCGTTCCCTCCGCAGGCTCGCCCGCTCACGCGGCGGACACCGCTCAGCCCATCACCTCCGGAGACGTCACCCTGTGGCGTTTGACCGCCCCCAACGACCTCGGCGGCCTCGCACTCGACGCCCGCAGCGGCGACGCCCCCATCGACACGGCGAAGACCGCCATCGGCGTGCGGGACTCCGCCCTCGTCGCGAAGCTCGACCCGGCCCTGGGCGGGGGCTCCGGCTATGTCGTCGGACCGACCGCCTCGTCCCCCTCGGGCCTGGGCCTGTGGTGGGACACGACGGCCCTGAGCGCCGCCGGCTACACCAAGATGACCTACCGCTTCAACTACACGGGCCCGGAGGGGGGCAAGATCCTCGTCCACTCGACGACGTCCTCCTCCCCCGTCGCGATCCTCGACAGCGGCAGGTTCGACATGGAACGAGGCTCCGCGGAGGGGGACTCCGGGGCCAAGAACAACGACAAGATCGTCGTCACCGAGACCGCCAGGGGATCGGCGACCTGGATCTTCACCAAGCCCGGCACCTACACCCTGACGGCCACGGCGAACGCCTCCGGCGCGGGGTCGATGTACTCCCAGCGCACGGAGCCGCTGAGCATCACCTTCAAGGTCGGCGACGCCGCCATCGCCGGCCAGGCGGACGATCCGTCCGAATCGCCCGAGGCTCCCGGCCCGAGCGGGCCCGTCGCCCCCGGATCCGATGACGCGATCCCCGACGGCGCCGACGACCCGGCCTCGAACGGCGACTCTGCTTCAGACGGCGCGCCCTCCGTCGACATCCCCTCATCCCTTAAGCCCGGCGAGAGCCTCGACCCCTGGGCCTCCGGATTCTCCGAAGGCGCCCAGGTCGAGTTCCTCATCGACGGCACGAATATCGGCTCGGCGACCGTCACGGACGAGGACGCCGTCCTCGAATACGCGATCCCCGAGGACATGACCCCCGGCCGTCACACGCTCATCGCCCGCTCCGGCACGCGCAGCGTCTCCGTCTCCTTCACCGTGCTCAACCCGGACGGCTCCCAGCCCGCGCCGACGCCCCAGCCCGCGCCGGCGGAGGACCCCGACGCGGGCGACCCGGCTGAGAACCCGGCCGCGCCCTCCGCGACCCCCGGCGTCGCCTCGGCGTGCCTGGCCGACAAGCCCGCCGGCGGCAACCAGAAGGACCCGAAGACCGGTCGCGACATGCTCTACCGCAAGCACGTCGACGCCGCCCACATCTCCTGGAACGACGAGCTCGGCAACTTCACCGTCGATGTCGTCGACGGTCCGGCCGAGAACGTGCGCCCCGCCTCCGAGGTCGCGATGCGACTGGGCCCCGACGCCGATGCCTCGGGCCGCGAGGTCTCCCGCATCAAGCTGCCGGCCGACAACTCCCTGTCCTTCCTCGGCAAGCCCGGCGACATCCTGTGGAACGGACCCGGCCAGTACTACGACGGCCACCGGCCGATCTGGGCCGGCTACGGCGCCGGACAGGTCCCCTCGACGATCGACCCCGACACCGTCAAGCTCGAACTGGTCTCCGTCACGGGCCCCGGCGTCATGTCCGTGTGGCGCTCGGGCGCCGACTTCGTCCAGGAGGACTTCAACTCCGCGAATCCCGATAAGCGGGTCTCGCGGATCGTCCCGGGCGGCCACGGGCACCTCAACTGGTCCTTCACCGAGCCCGGTCGATACACCGTGACCTGGCGCGCGACCGCCAAGAGCAAGTCCGGCGAGACGATCACCTCGAAGGACTACGACACCCTGTGGCTCGTCGGCGAGGACAAGGACGTCGACCTGCCCGACTGCACGACCGCCGGGGCGAAGATCACGACGCCCGCCGAGGCGTTCGCCGGCGGAACCCCCGCGGGCCCGACGACCCCGGGGGCGCCGTCCGAGGAAGACGCCGACATCGACACCGTCGCCCTGCCCGCCAAGGGCACCTACGAGTGCCTGGCCCCCGGGCACCACGACCTGTCGGTCGTCACCGACGACAAGGGCCAGATGACCTCGTTCCTCAAGGACGACACCGTCTCCCCGGCGAAGAAGCGCGAATCCCACACGGTCGTCGTGCCGGTGCCGGATTCGGCCTCGTCCGTGCTCGCCCCGATCGGCCCCAAGGCCGCCCTCAGCGTCCTCGGGAGCGCCGGGGCGACGATCTGGACCCTGCCCGAGGTCCAGAAGGAGGGCCTCGTCTGGCTCGGGTTCAACACCGAGGGCATCGACTACTCGAAGGTCACCGCCGACGGCGTCGGCTTCTACACCGAGGAGTACGAGGGCCCCGGCACGATGGTCCTGTGGGACTACGACCCGATGCTCGGGGCCAATGCGCGGATGACGCTGCGCCCCGGCACGGGCTCGGCCGCGGGCCTCGGATCGCGACTCAACGAGTCGGAGAAGATCATCTTCAGGGAGGCCTCCCACCGTCACCTGGCGACCTCGGTCAACAAGCCCGGCATCTACCGGATGAGCAACCTGTGGAAGGCCGAGTACGCCAAGGACTCCGGATGGCCCGAGCGCATGTACGCGTTCTTCGACGTGTACTACGCCGTCGGCGACGAGGCCGTGGCCGCGGCATGCGGTTCCGCCCCCTCCCCGGATCCCGCGCCGGACGAGTCGCCGAAGCCCCAACCCGACGCGAAGCCGGAGCCGGACGCCACGCACCAGCCCGATACCAAGCCGGAGCCGGACGCCACGCCCGACGCGAAGCCGCAGCCCCGGCCCGCCCCGACAGGGGAGTTCACCACCTGCGAGGCGATGGCGTCGCTGCCCAAGGGGGCCGATATCGCGCTCGATCACGGCCACGCCGACATCTTCGATCTCGCGTCCGACGAGGCCGGCGCGCTGACCCTCAAGATCAAGGAGGACGTCACGGCCCTGGGGACGATGCGCGAGCCGGAGAAGGTCCTCCTCAAGGTCAAGCAGTCGACGCGGCAGGACATCCCCGAGACGATCCGCGCGAGCATCGAGACCCTCCCGGCATCCGGGTACGTCCTCGATCAGAGCGGCAACGACCAGGCGACCGTCCTGTGGCCCGGATGGGACACGCTCGCGATCCGCGCCGGCGGATACGAGAGCGCCGCCTTCGACGTCTCCTACGTCGGCCCCTACGGGGGATCGATCCACGCGTTCACCGTCGACCCGTTCCGCGGAGCGGAGTCGGTCCTCAAGGACGGCGGCTTCGAGCTCGCGCCCGAGGGGGCGACGATCACCCAGGACTACCCGGCCCACAAGCACGTCAACTGGGTGTTCTCCACGGCCGGCCGCTACGTGCTGACGGTCAAGGCCAGCGCCGCCAAGGCCGACGGGACCGTCGCCCAGGCCCCGGCCCGCACGTACACGATCGACGTGGGCGATCAGAGCGCATGCGCCAACGCCCCGACGATCGCCGTCGACCGGACCGAGGTGGCCCAGGGCGGGACGATCGTCTTCACCGCCACCGGCGTGGAGCCCGATTCCCCGGTCGTCTTCGAGGTCCACTCCCAGACCGTTGAGCTCCCCGCCGTCACGTCGGACGCCGCGGGAACGGCTCGCGCCACGTGGACCGTTCCCGCCGACTTCGAGCCCGGCACGCACGAGGTGACGATCCGGGGCCGCGACGGCCTTTCCGCCGCGTTCGCCGTCACCGCAGCAACCGCCGTCCCGGACGCCAGCGGCAACGGCCCCCAGCCCACAGACCCCCGGTCCGACGGGGGCAGTGGAACAGGCGGAGCCGACGGCGCCGGCGGATCGACGGGGACGACCGGCGGGTCGAACGCGCGCGCGGGCATCGCCAAGGAGCAGTGCCTCCCGACGACCATCACTCGCGAGGCCACCGAGGACGAGGCGAAGAACCTGTCCTTGGGCTCCGCGGCGGGCGAGGCCAACACCGCCACTGCGACCCTGAACTTCTCGGTCGGAGGCGCGGGCAACGTCACCGAGGGCCACTTCGACCTCGGACCCGCCATCGAGGACGGGACGGTCGTCGCCCGCATCAAGGACGATCGCAGCCAGCCGGCCTCGTGGGTCGACCCCGGGTCGCTGACCTTCGCCCTGGGCGATGCGGCCAAGATGAAGGCCCCCGCCGACGTCTCTTTCGTCGCCTCCCCCGGATCGGACATCTGGATGATCCCGTCGACGCAGATCGCCGGCGTCCCCTGGCTGGGGATGAACTCCCAGCGCGAGGAGATCGTCAACCAGACCTCCGGCGAGGTCGTATTCACCCTCGTCGACGTCCAGGGCCCCGGCAAGGTCGCGGTCTTCAACGCCGGCAGCCTCGGCTCAGGAGTGGGATCCCACATCTTCGACGGCGCGGGGTCGTCCTACACCCTCCCGGCGAATACCCACGCCCACCAGAACTGGTTGTTCACCGAGCCCGGCGACTACCGCCTGACGATCTCCATGAAGGTCACGCCCAAGTCCGGCTCCCTCAAAGGGTCGGTCGCGGGCACCGGGGCCGCGGGGAAGCTGACGCCCACCGGCGAGAAGGGCCCCAACGGCCTGCCCATCGTCAAGGAGGTCGTCGGGCGCACCCCCAGCGGCCAGCCCTGCGAGCTCACCGCGGCCGACCTGGCCCGCACCGGCTCCGACGCCTCCTCGGTGCTCGTCCTATCCGGCCTCGTCGCCCTCGGCGGCCTCGCGGTCCTCGCGGCGTCGCGCCGGCGCCCGTCGGCGATGCGGTGGTGATGCCGGGGTGACCTCCAACCCCCATCGGATCGCCCGGGCGGCGGTCGGCGCAGTTCTCGCGCTGACCGCCGTCCTGGCCGCGTCCTCCTGCTCCGCCCCCGCCCTGTCCTCCGACCCGGCCGACGACGGCGAGCTGCGCGTCGCGACGACGACGGGCATCCTCGCCGACCTCGTGCGCAACGTCGCCGGAGACCGGGCGACCGTCACCCAGATGGTTCCCGACGGCGCCGACCCCCACTCGTGGGAGCCGAGCCTGCGGACCATCCGCGACGTCGCCTACGCCGACGTCGCCTTCTCGAACTACCTCCTCCTCGAGGAGCACGCCATCATCCGGGCCCTCGACGCCAACCTGCCCCCCACCGCGACCTCCGTCTCGGTCGCCGAGGAGGCCGCCAAGGAGGGGGCGACGATCCTCCCCCTCATCGAGGACCGCTCCCTCGACACCGTGTGGCTCGGCATGAGGGTCCTGGGCACCGGCTCCCAGTACGGGGCCGACCGGGCCTCGACCATCGACCTCATCGCCACCGGCGTCGACGGGCCCGGCGACGCCGCCTCCTACCTGACGACCTCCTTCGGGGCCCCCGACATCGGCTTCGCCTCCTCCGACGGATTCGATCCCGCCTCCGGGTACGCGGACGACACCTCCGTCCTGCCGGCCGACGCCCACCAGCACATGAGCTGGGCCTTCACCGCCCCCGGCGTCTACCGGATCCCCTTCGAGGCGCGGCTGCGCGCCCGCGAGGGCGATCGGCCCGTCGTCCTCGACGGCGCCACCGCGGTCTTCGCCGTCGGCGTCGCCCCCGACGAGGTGGCCGCCGCCGAGGGGCGCAGGATCCTGTCGGCGGGCCACGCGGATATCACCGTCGACCTCGAGCGCGGGGGCGTCGCCCTCGCCGTGGACGAGGGCGCCCTCGCACCGGCGCCGGGAGGCGGCCCGGACGACGAGGAGCGCTCGTCGAAGCGGGACGCGCCCCTCGCTCCCGGCATGGAGGTCGTCGACCTCGACGACGTCGTCATCGACGTGCCGACCCGCACCCTCACGCAGATCCCCGGGGCCCCCGGATTCCGCTTCCTCGGAGCGCCCGGATCCGACGCCTACGTCCTGCCCCAGGCCGTCCTCGGCAAGCACGTCCACGGAGAGATCGACCCCCACCTGTGGCACGACGCCCACAACGCGGCCGCCTACGTGCGCGTCATCCGCGACGCCCTCATCGCCGCCGACCCCGACGGGGCCGACGACTACCGGCGCAACGCCGCCGCCTACGCCGCGCTCCTCGACGAGGTCGACGCCGAGGTCGCCGCGACGATCGCGACGATCCCCCCCGAGCGGCGCCGCCTCGTGACGACCAACGACGCCTACGGGTACCTCGCCAACGCCTACGGCCTCGACGTCGCCGGCTTTGTCGCCCCCAACCCCGGCGTCGAGCCGAGCGTCGCCGACCGGATCCGCCTGGCCGCCACCCTCGACGACCTCGACATCCCCGCGGTGTTCCTCGAACCGAACCTCGCCCGGACCCGCTCGACCCTGCGCACGACGGCCCAGGAGGCCGGCGTCCGGGTGTGCCCCCTGTACGGGGATACGCTCGACGCCACCGCCCCCACCTACGTCGACATGATGCGATTCAACGCCCAGTCCCTCGCCCGCTGCCTCGGCGGGCACGACCCCGAAGAGGAATGACCCTGTGAGAACCCACCGATTTCGCGCCCTCGCCCTCGGCGCCGCCCTCGCGTGCGCCGCGCTCCTGGGAGGACCGGGCGTCCACGCGGCCCCCGGCGACGGCGCGGACGACCCCGCCCTCGATCAGAGCGTCGGAGCCGACGAGGCCTCCGGCGAGGGGCCGGTGTCGATCGTCCGCGGGCACGTCGACCTCGGCCCGCGCCTCGTCGACGGGCAGTGGACCGTCGCCATGCGCGACGACTCCGGGACCGAGCCGGTGTGGCGCGACCCCGACCAGACCGTCCTCGTCGTCTCCGACGCCGGCCTCCTCGACGCCCCCACCGGGCCCGAGTACTCGTTCATGGGCGCCACCGCCGGCGAGCAGTGGTACGTCATCCCCCAGACCCAGCTCGCCGATGTCGTCTGGCTCGGGTGGAGCACCCAGGACCCCGGCGTCGTCGGCCTCGTCGACCGGGGCGCGACGATGAGCATCGGCCCCGTCCGCGGCCCGGGGCGGTCGTGGATGTTCCTGCAGAACGGGACCTTCGGAGAGCCCCTTCTCCTCGTCGACGGGCAGAAGGACGAGGCGCAGGACGTGTGGGTCGACGTCAACACGCACGTCCACGCGAACTGGGTGTTCACCGAGCCGGGCGTCTACACCGCGGCCCTGACCTTCTCCGCCGACGCCCTCGACGGGTCGAAGGTCTCGGCGTCGACCGTCCTGCGCTTCGCCGTCGGCTCGCAGACCTCCGTCGACGAGGCGCTCGCGGCCGCGGCCCCCGAGCCGGGCGACGCGGCGTCCGCCCAGTCGGCCGGGACGGACGACGAGCCCCGGGCTCAGGGCTCCGACGCCCGGGACGGCGCCGACGAGCGCGAGGACGAGGCGCAGCCCGTCGACGCCGGGCGGGAGCCGGCCTCGTCGCGGGCGACGATATGGATCGCCGGGGCCGTCGTCGTCGCCGGGATCGTCGGGGGGCTCCTCGTGTGGGTCCGCCGCCGGGCCAGCGTCCGCGATCGCGCCGCCGCGATCGCCGAGGCCCGCGCCGCCGGATCCGCCGATCCGGGCGCGGAAGCGGCGGGGGACGGCGAGTGAGGGCGCTGAGCGTCCGCGGACTCGGCGTCGACCTGGGGGGTCGGGCCGTCCTGCGCGACGTCGACCTGGAGATCGACGCCGGGGAGCTCGTCGGGCTCATCGGCCCCAACGGGGCGGGCAAGACCACCCTCCTGCGGGCCGTCCTCGGCCTGATCCCCGCCGTCGCGGGCGCCGTCGAGCACGCCGGGGCCCCGGACTCCCCCGATGCGGGCGGTCCGCGCGCCCGGCGCCCCGGTCGGGCGGGCGTCGGCACGTCCATCGGGTACGTCCCCCAGCGCCACGAGTTCGCCTGGGACTTCCCCATGAGCGTGCGCGACGCCGTCCTCGGGGCGATCACCGTGCGCCTCGGGCTGCTCGCCCGACCCCGGATCGCGCACCACCGCGCCGTCGAACGGGCCCTGGCGCGCACCGGCATGTCGGACCTGGGCGACCGGCCCGTCGGCGAGCTGTCGGGCGGCCAGCGCCAACGGGTCCTCGTCGCCCGGGCCCTCGCCCTCGAGCCGTCGGTGCTCCTCCTCGACGAGCCCTTCACCGGCCTCGACATGCCGACCCAGGAGCTCCTCATGGACCTGTTCCGCGACCTGGCGGGGGAGGGGTGCGCGGTCCTCATGACGACCCACGACCTCATCGGCGCGCGCGCCCAGTGCGACCGCCTCTACCTCGTCAACCGGACGGTCGTCGCCTCGGGGACGCCCGCCGAGCTGTCCGACGCCGACACGTGGATCCGCACTTTCGCGGTCCGTCCCGACAACCCGCTGCTCGCGGCGCTTGGAGTCTCGTGATGCTCACGCCGATCGATTTCATCAACGACCTGTTCAACCCGGTCCTCGCCTTCCTACCGCGGGCCCTGCTCATGGCGGTCCTGTGCGCCGTCGTCTGCGGCGTCGTCGGCGTCCACGTCGTCCTGCGGGGAATGGCGTTCATCGGGGACGCGGTCGCCCACTCGGTGTTCCCCGGCCTGGCGGTCGCCTTCCTCGTCTCGGGATCGCTGGTCCTGGGCGGCGCCGTCGCGGGCGTCGCGACGGCCGTCCTCGTCGCCCTGCTGTCGCAGAACCGCAGGCTCAAGGAGGATTCGGTGATCGGCGTCCTCTTCGTCGGGGCGTTCGCCCTCGGCGTCGTCGTCATCGCGAGGACTCCCGGGTACGCGGGGAGCCTCCAGGACTTCCTCTTCGGGTCGATCACGGGGGTGCCGGCCTCGGACGTGCCGGTGGCGCTCGCGGGAGGGGCCCTCGTCGTCGGGCTCCTCGCGGTCTTCCACAGGCCGATCGTCGCCGTGTCCCTCGATCGCGAGACGGCCCGGGCCGCGGGCCTGAACGTCCTGGCCCTCGACGTGCTCCTGTACGTGGCGGTGTCCCTGGCGGTCGTCATCTCGGTGCAGACGATCGGCAACATCCTCGTCCTCGCGCTCCTCGTGACGCCGGCGGCGACGGCGCGCCTGCTGACGGATCGCCTGGGGACGATGATGTGGCTGGCGCCGACGCTGGGAGCGTTGGCGGGGGTCCTCGGGCTCTACCTGTCGTGGTCGGTGGACGTGCCGACGGGGGCGACGATCGTCCTCGTGCTGACGGTCGGGTTCGCGTTGGCGTGGGCCTTCGCCCCCCGGCACGGGGCGCTCGCGCGCAGGCTCGGCCGGGCCTGAGGGCGCCGACCTCCGCCCGGTCAAGCGTGGGTGGGTGGAGGGGCCGCCGGTTCTCAGTGCTCCTTCCTGGGGCTCGGTCTCGCGGTGGGATCGGGATGCCCATGGGAGCGTGCGGTGCGCCAGTCGTGTCCCACGCGAGGGGGATCCTCGTCGAGAACCGCGAGGCTCAGGCTGGGACCGGGACCGCGGCGCTGGGCGAGCATGCCTGCCTGCCTCGCGTCATTGGAGGGCGGATGCCCCTGCCTCGCGGATCGAGGTCATTCGAGATTCCTATGCCTGCCGACGAGATCCTCGTGATCGAGATCTTTCCGCTGTTCGAGGTCCAGGATCAGGCAGTCGAAGGCGATCCATACCGACTGCTCGAATAGCGATCCCATGGGTTGGATGCTCTCGACCATGTCCCCGGTGCTGAGGAACGCCGCGGCAGGAATAGTCAGCACATGGGTCGCCCGTTTGGCCGACCGGCCCTCGGGATTCGAGGTCACCACGGCGATGCTCGCGCCGATCTCCTGGGCCCGTGCGATCACGTAGTCGATATGGCCGATCTCACCGGAGCCCGAGACGGCGATGAGCAGGTCGTCCGCACCCAGCGCGGGAGTCGTGTCGTCCCAGATCCAATGGGAGTCGAGGCCTATGTGGGCCAATCGCATGGTGAGTCCTCGAGCGGCGAGGCCCTCGCGACCGACTCCGATGACGACAATCCGGCGAGCCGAGCAGATCGCGTTTGCCAGATCGACGATCTCACGCGAGGAGACCCGGGACATGACGGCGGCCAGTTCAGTGAGAACGGATCGTGAGTATTCGGGGAATAGCATGGGAGAAGACCTCCTGTATCGAAATTATCCGAAGGTTGCCGAGCGGCGGTGTGAACGACGTCGAAGATAGAAATTGAGCACCATGACCCCTAGGAGGAGCACTCCCCAAACGAAGGTTTTCGCGAACGGGGAGTATCCGAGAATGGAGAACGCGCTCTGCAAGGACTGCAAGACGATGACGGCGAGCAGGACGTTCGGGACGCGCCCTCGACCGCCGTCGGGGTCGAATCCGGCGAGGACCGCCACCAGGATCGCTTGAAGCTGGTACGACTCGCCGAACCCCTCACGCGCCGAGTTCTGAGACGCGAGCATCAGCACTGCGGCGATCCCGGAGAGGAATCCTGAGATCGTGTAGACCCGGAACTTGATCGAGTCCGTGCGGATCCCGGAGAAGCGCGCGGCGGTGATCGATTCCCCGATGAGGTAGATCCTCCTGCCCACGCGCCGGCGTGACAACAGGTACCACATCGCCCCGAAGGCCAGCACGATCACGAGGAAGCTGATCGGGATCGCGGCGATCGTCAGCGTCGAGACAGAGGAGAGCGACGATGTGGCGACGCCGATGCTGTTCCCGTTGGTGGCGGCGAGGGCGATCCCGCTGAAGAAGATCATTGTTCCGAGGGTCGCGAGGATCGGCGGGACCGAGAAGCGCGAGATGAGAAGGCCGTTCGTCGCCCCGCACAGGGTCGCGACGATGAGGATCGTCACGATCCCGGCCAATGTCAGTGGAAGATCGTTGGAGGCGGTGATCGAGACGAGGTCGCCGGACATCACGTAGGCTCCCGCGATCGAGGAGACGGCCGCGATCGACACGATCGAGAGGTCGATCCCACCGGAGAGCATTGCCAGAGACATGGCCAGTGAGAGCAGTCCAAGACTCGACATCTGAATCGCCATCGACTGGAAGTTCGCGATCGAGTAGAAGCGCGCCCCAAGGAGGGCACCGAGCCCGAAATACAGGATGAGTCCGGTCGTGACGAGCATCGCGGTATCGCGGTCGCCGCGAAGCAGTTTCTCGGTGGCCTTTTTCGCGTTGAATCCGAATCGCATCGCGTCAGCCCTCCCGGAAAACCAGTTCGCGTCGGTTCGACTTGCGCTTCTGCGCGTACATCGTGGCCAGGGTGATGAGCAGCACGATGCCGAAGAAGAAGTTGTTGAAGCTCGACGACAGGCCGAGGAACACGAGCGTGTTCTGGAACAATTGGACGACGGCGATCCCCAGGACCGTGCCCAGGATCGTGCCCTCGCCCCCGGTGAGCGTCGCTCCTCCGATGATTACCGCCGCAAGGACGAAGAGTTCTGAGCCGACGATGCTCGTGGGGTTGACGAAGCGAAGATTCGCGAAGTAGATGACCCCCGTGATGCCGGCGAGGATCCCGGAGTACGCGTAGACGAAGCCCCTGACGAAGGCCACATTGACGCCGATACGACTCGCTGCGTCGGCGTCGCTCCCGATGGCGAAGACCTCTCTTCCCAGACGGGTCCTGTACAGGAGGAACCACGTGAGGGTGCCGATGAGGACCGCTATCGGGAAGAAGACCGTCAAGCCGTAGGTCGATCCCGATCCGCTCCCGACATCCCAGATGCTCGCGGCCCCGAATTGCGCGATGGAATCGGGCATCTGGCTCGAGGAGAACGATTTCGTCCCCAGGGTGAGGGCCATTCCGCCGTAGAAGACGGATTGGGTTCCGAGTGTGACGATCAACGGGTGAAGGCCGAACGCATGGATGAGGAGCGCGTTGACGATCCCCATCGCGAGGCCCGCCGCGGCTGAGACGAGCACGGCGAGGAGGAGGCTGTCGATTCCCGCGACGAGGAGGACTCGTACCGCGAGGTATCCGCTCGCGGCTGCGATCGCCGTGAAGGACACGTCCAGTCCTCCTGAGACGAGGACGACGAGGAGCCCGAAGCCGAACAGCAGCATCGTTGAGCCGGACCGGATGGTGTCGAAGAGGGTTTCGAGGCTCAGGAACAGGGGATTCTTGATGCCCACGACTGCGATGTATGCGAGGACCACGACGAATAGGTATTTCTCCATCGAAGTGGCTTTTCGTTTGAAGATCGTCCGAAACATCCTCTCCCCTATCTGTCCTGCTGTTCAGGGTCTTCGGTACTCTTGGCTTCCCTGCTCGGAGGATTCGCGACGACCCGAATGAGGCGGTCTGTGAAAGTGGCTGCACTCATGTCGTCCTCGTTGAATGTCTCGACGACCGATCCCTCATGCATGACGAGCACTTTGTTGCACACCGTGGAGATCTCTTCAGCCTCATCGGAGATGACGAGCACCCCCATGCCGTCGTTGGCGAGAGACTTGATGGATTCGTAGATCTCTTCCTTCGCCCCGATGTCGATGCCCACGGTCGGGCTGTCGAGTATCAGGACCTTGGGTCGCGAGGCCATCCACTTCCCGATGACGACCTTCTGCTGGTTTCCTCCCGATAGGGCACCGACTGGAGTCTCAACGTCGCGGTTATTGACGTTGACCGCGTTGACGAGGGACTCCGACAAGGAGCGCTCGAGGTAGTGGGAGATGTTCCGGCAGCGTGTGAGAACTGAATCGAGGGCGGAGGACGTGAGATTCGTTTCGATGGATTTCCTTAGAAAAAGGCCTTCGCTCTTCCTGTCTTCGGGGAGCAGGGCGATTCCGAGCTCAAGGGCGGTCCAAGGATTCTTGATGTCCACGGGACGCCCATCAATGAGGATCGTGCCGGAACTGGGTGGATTCAGCCCGAAGAGGGACAGCGCGAGTTCGGTTCTTCCCGACCCGAGCAGCCCTGTGACTCCCAGGATGTCGCCGGGCTGAATCTCGATGTTGATATCGGCGTAGTGCCCGTTCCGCGTGAGGCGCTCGGTTTTCAGGAGGGGGGATGCGTCGGGGAGGCTGCGTGTGTAGCATCCGTGGGCGACGTGCCGTCCCGTCATGTGATGGACAAGGGTATCGGCGTCGAGCTGCTCGGCCGGGAAATCGCCGATTTTGACGCCGTCGCGCAGAATGGTGATGGTGTCGGCGATCTTGAAGACCTCGTCGAGTTTATGACTGATGAAGACGATCGAGAGCCCTTCGCGTTTGAGGTCGAGGACGATCGACAGGAGCCGATCGACTTCAGTCGATGTGAGCGCGGCGGTGGGCTCGTCCATGAAGAGCACTTTTGCGTCCATGCTGAGAGCCCTGCAAATGGCGACGACCTGCTTGTTCGCAACCGAGAGGGACGAGACTCTGGCCGTCGGATCGAGGACCACGCCGATGCGGTCGAGTTGCTCCTGAGCGATCTCGCGGATTTCGTGACGACGGATCAATCGGCTTTTCGATGAGAGGATTCTGCTGAATGCGATGTTCTCCTCCACCGACAGGTGATCGAAGAGCGCAAGGTCCTGGAAAATGACGTGAATACCCGCGTCGATGGCGCAGATGGGACGACCATGTGGGAGGGGAGTTCCCGCTATGGAGATCCTCCCCTCATCGGGAGAGTGGACTCCGCTGATTACTTTGACGAGGGTTGACTTGCCACAGCCATTCTCCCCGGCGAGGCAGACGATTCTTCCGGCTTCGATCTCGAAGTCGACGTTCTTCAGGGCCTTCGTGGTGGAGAAGAGCTTGGTGATCCCCTCGGCTCGAAGCAGGGGTGGGGTGTTTTCCATGTCGTGCTCGATTCAATATGGTGCGGGTCGGCAGTGGGGGGTGCCGACCCGCACCCTCGGACTCAGTACGGGTATTTCCCGGAAGAATTCGAATCCGCGCTGAAGGTCACGATCCCGCTTCCGGTGACGAGCTTGTCGCTGACGGTCGAGTCAGCGAACCCGTCGGCACCGAGATCGATTCCGCTTTCGATCTTCTCGCCCTGAAGGACCTTGAGGGCGAGGGAGTTCGCGGCATAGCCGGCGGCCATCGGGTCCCAGCCCTGGGCGTTGTCCATCCATCCGTCCGCGAGGTAGGAGTCCGAGATGGAGGGGACGGACAGCGTCGAGACGGTGATGCTCGTGAGATTCTTGTCCTTGATCGCGGCGGCGAAGTTCGACCCCGCCGAAACGGACATGCCGGCGAAGCCGCCAAGGTCTGGATAGGCCTTGATGATTTCCAGGGCCTTGGATTGGGCAGTGGCATCGTCGTTGTTGTCCTCGTACGGGGAGTCGGTGACGGCGAGCATCTGCGGATAGTTCTCCTGGAGGTACTTCGTGCCGGCTTCGTACCACGCCATGTGGGTCTCGTTCGTCAGCGAGGCGACCATCGTCGCGTACGTGCCCTTGCCGCCCATGGACTTCGCGAGGGCTTCATACATTTGCTCGCCGAACTCGGTATTGTCGAATGCTTCGAGGTCGTAGTCGACGCTGTCGGTTCCGGCGAGGGTCGGGGCCTCGTGGGTGATGACCACGATTCCCTTATCGCGCGCCTGCTTGAGGATAGGGGCGATGCTCTGGGGGTCGTTGGGGACGACGACTAGGGCATCGATGTCTTGCGCGATAAGGTCTTGGACGATCTGGATCTGCTGCGCCGAGTCCCCGGTTGACGGGCCGGTCTGTCGCGCTTCTGCCGATCCGTTGTCGTCGTCGAACTGCTCGACTCCTTCATTCATCCGTTCGAACCACGGAATGCCCTCGACCTTCGAGACGGTGACGATCGTGTAGCCGCCATCGGCAGTGGACTCCGACGAGGACATCGGCGTGGTGGTGGAGCCGCATGCGGTGAGGAGCATCGCCGATATTGCTGCGGTCGCTCCAATGTAAGACGTGACGCGCGAAGATCTCATGTCGTTCTCCTTTGAAAGACTGATGAATCGCATTTTGTTGCGACCAACACAAATATGTGACATTGGGGGAGATTCGTCAAGAGAGGGGCGTATCGTCGCCATGTTGCGGTTGTGTTTCGACCGAGCTGATCGGATCAGCGGGGTGAAGGAGGATCCGGATCGACGGAGAAAGAGCTGAGATGAGCGGATCCAGACGGGGATCTGGTAGACAAGGGTTGTGATGGACCATGTCAATGGGCTCCAGACGCCGGCGCCGAGCGGGATGAGCTTCGAGGCTGTTCGTCGGAACAACCTTTCAGCCGTGCTGCGCCATGTCCACTACGCGGGGTCGATATCCCGTGCGGCGCTGTCTCCTCTGACTGGCTTGAACCGATCCACGATCAGCGCGCTGGTGAGCGAGCTTGTTAACCGCGACCTCATCGTCAGTTCGATCCCTGAGAAAACCGCCAGGAGGGGCCGAGGGCGTCCGGGCGCGGTCCTTCAGCCGAATTCCGCGGTGGCGGTCGGCGTCGTCAGCGTGGATGTCCGATCTATCGTCTTCGCCATAGTCGGGCTCGGTGGGAGAGTGCTGCGAGAGAGAAAGGTCATCCTCAAGGCTCCCCCGACGATTCAGCAGGTCAAGTCCTATGTCCTCTCGAGTGTTTCGGTCTTCTCTCTCGATCGCGAGGATGTCCGGATTGTCGAGTACGTCCTCTGTCTGGATGGCTTGATCTCCACGGACGATCAATCGATCCGATACGCGGCGAAACTCGGGTGGGAGGACGTGGATGTCCGCGAAGAGCTGTCGGAGTGCTTCGGGAGGCGTCCCCATGTCGTCAATCGCGCAGGGGCCGCGGCGCTCGCCGAGAGCCGGTTCGGCATCGCCAGGGGCAGGCGGAGCGTGGTCTACATCGAGGGCGTGGACGATGGGATCGTGTCCGCGATTCTTCAGGACGGGCAGCCGATTCGAGGCGCTCGAGGATACGCTTCTCAAATCGGCGACTCCGTCATCGGCCCGCCCCACGGCGTCCGTGGTCGGATCACTGCGCGGACGGTCAATGATGAGGTCAATCGCCGCAGTCTCCTCAAAGCGATGGGGGTCCCCTCGGCAACGGATGACGCGATCCGTATGTCGATCTACGAGGGGCCGACCCCGGAGATCAGGGATGTCGCCGAACGGCAGGCGGAGGTGCTGAGCATGGTCATCGCGAACACGATCAGCATGCTCAATCCCGAGGTGATGGTGCTCAACGGATTCGTCGCTTCGGTGTATGAGGCCGATCCTGGCCATATGCAGACCCTCGTCCGGCGTCAGTGCTCGTTCCCCCTCCTTGAAGGGTTCACGATTGTCTCTTCGGCGCTGGGCGAGCATGCCTGCCTCATCGGCGCTGCGGAGGAGGGGCTCGCTTCTCTTCTGGCCGGAGAGGTTGACATGATGGGGTCCGGGCGTTCGTCCGACTGATGATCGCATCCGGGGACGAGATCAACGGCCTCGTATCGAGAATCCCAGAGGGGCGATGGTTCTTCGCGCAGGGTCATGCGGAAGACGAGCGGGACGCGTCATTCTCGATGCTCCCGACCGGAGAATGTCGACCTGCCGTCTTCTTGTCGCGGCTGATGGGACCGCGTCGACCGCTGCGTCACCCCGTTCCAGTCTCGGCGAGGCGCCGCGATGCGCGCCGACACCGCCTCCCGCGCCTATCGGACCACGATCAGCCCCCGCCCTCGCTAATCATGACTGCAATCACCCCACCCAACGCATCCTGATGGCGGAGCGGTCCTTGCCTGTCAGGGCCCATGAGTTCTCCTCGTGGCGACGAGTGATAAGGGGCGGTCGTCTATCAGCTCGTGGGAGATATCGGAATCGGGTGAAACCGCCGGAGAAAAGGGCCCTGCCCTGTGCCGATTCCGGCGCGGCCCGGGCCGGTGCGGGGCTTGAGGGGCTTGCTTGACTCTGACGTAACGTCAGGCGGAACGATGGAATCCATGAATACGGAAGAAACCCTCTACACGGTTGGGGAGGTGGCGGAGACCTTGAATGTCACGGTGCGCGCCTTGCATCACTGGGAGAGTCAGGGCCTCGTGACCCCCACCGATCGGAGCTGGTCGAACTACCGGCTCTATACGCCAGAAGACGTCGAGAGGATCCAGCAAATACTGATTTACCGTGCCACTGGAATGAGGTTGGCGGAAATCAAACAGCTGCTCGCCGATGGCTCGTCAAGTATTGACCATCTGCGTCGGCAACGCGAGATCCTCATCGACCAACAGTCCCATATTTCTGAGATGGTGCGGGCCATTGACACGTTATTGGAGAAAGAAATGAGTGACGAGAAACTCGACCTCGACCAGATCGGCGAGATCATCGGTGATGCCATGTTCGCCGAGCATCGGGCAGAAGCCGAAGGCCTTTACGGCGATACGGACGATTGGGAGATCAGCCGACGACGCACATCGAGTTGGGAATCGCATGACTGGGCGGCCAGCAAGCGGCGGTTCGAAGCAATAGACGAGCGCCTGGTCGAGGCCCTGCGCAACGGTGTGCAAATCGAAAGCGAAGAGGCTGCTGCACTCGTACATGCGCATCGCGAAGCGCTCAGTCAGTTCTTCCCGGTTACCCATGCGAAGCACTACTTGATTTCACGCTGCTACATCGGCGACGAGCGGTTCAAGAGCTACTACGACAACCAGCAAGAAGGCCTGGCCCAATGGTTGGCCGATGCGATTGCGCATGTCGCCGAAGCGAACGGCGTCGACCTGGAGAATCCGGACTGGGCATGAACGCGGAATAGTCCTGCGCTCACCCGAAAGGCGGAGATGCGACCCAAAACGGGGAAGAAAAACTAGCGGTAGTGGCCGGGCAGGCCGGTTGAGGGGCCGCGATCCGGATGCGGGGGGCTCTCAAGGGGCCGTGTTGGGTAAGGGGGACGTGCGCAGCGTCCCTTGGGGCAGGGGGAGGGAGGGGCGATGCTCGTGGTGTGCCGGGCACGGACCCGATGAGCGCAGTCATCGTCGAAGAGCGCGCGAAGCCTGGAATCACCAGAGTGATAACGATTGCACAACGATCTTTGGGAGATCGCAGTGGGTTGACGTTCACCCCTCGTACAGTGTCCATGTTCGTCCGCTCGCACCGGCGTCGCTCAGCCGGGGTTCTGCGCGCCCCGGCTGCGGTTCCGGGACGGGAGCGCTGACGAACGGCTCTCGACGACCGAGGGCGATCGATCCCCATCAGAGCCGATGGAATCAGACAAGGAGACACCATGAAGTCACGCAGTGCAATCACTAGTGCAATCGTTCTCACGTCGGCCTTCGCACTCGCCGCATGCTCCGGCGGCACCGGTGCCGGCACCGCCGACCCCGCCTCCGGCACGAGCACCGACTCCGACTACACCATCGCCGTTGTCCCCAAGGACGCCACCAACCCCTGGTTCGTCCGCATGGAGACCGGCGTCAAGAAGTACGCCGAGGAGACCGGGCTCAACGTCTTCCAGAAGGGCCCGGCCGAAACCGACGCGACGATGCAGGCCCAGGTCATCCAAGACCTCATCGCCCAGAACGTCGACGCCATCTGCGTCGTCCCCGTCGACCCGGGCGCCATCGAGCCCGTCCTCAAGGAGGCCATGGACGCCGGCATCGTCGTCGTCACCCACGAGGGCGCCTCGCAGGAGAACACGATGTACGACATCGAGGCGTTCAACAACGCCGCCTACGGCGCCTTCATCATGGACAACCTCGCCACCGCCATGGGCGAGGAAGGCGTCTACACGACCATGGTCGGCCACGTCACCAACGCCTCCCACAACGAATGGGCCGACGGCGCCGTCGCCCGCCAGAAGGAGAAGTACCCGAACATGACGCTGCTCGAGGCCGAGCCGCGCGTCGAATCCCAGGACAACGGCGAGACCTCCTACCAGGTCGCCAAGGAGGTCCTCAAGAAATACCCGGAGATCAAGGGCATCCTCGGCACCTCCTCCTTCGACGCCCCCGGCGTCGCCCGCGCCATCGACGAACTCGGCCTCAAAGGCAAGGTCTTCACCGCCGGCACCGGCATGCCCGAGGCGAACAAGGAGATCCTCGAAAAAGACCTCGTCGCCGCGCTGACCCTGTGGGACCCCGCCGACGCCGGATACGCCATGGCCTCCCTGGCCACGAAGATCCTCAACGGCGAGAAGATCGCCGACGGCGTCAACCTGGGCGTCGCCGGATACGAGGACATGCACTTCTCCGAAGGATCGGACAAGGTCCTCGAGGGCAACGGCTGGATCCAGATCACCAAGGACAACGTCGCCGACTTCGGCTTCTAATCCTCGGCGGCGGGAGGTCATCGGCCCTCCCGCCGCCGCCCCCTCGCCCTGCCCCCTCACCTGCGCGTCGCCCGTCGGCGCCCCGTCGGCCCGAAAGGAACCTCCGATGGAAACCCCCTTGATCTCCGTCAAACAGATCAGCAAATCCTTCGAGGGCGTCCACGCCCTGACCAACATCAGCCTCGACATCGCCCCGGGCGAGATCCACTGCCTCGCGGGCGAGAACGGATGCGGCAAATCCACCCTCATCAAGGTGATCTCCGGCGTCCACGCCCCCGACAGCGGGACGATCACCATCGGCGAGCGCACCTGGGAGCGCATGACCCCCCTCGAGGCGATCGACGCCGGGATCCAGGTGATCTACCAGGACTTCTCCGTCTTCCCCAACCTCTCCGTCGCCGAGAACCTGGCACTGACCAGCGAAGTCGCCGCCGGCCGCCGCCTCGTCAACCGCAAGCGCCTCCGGGCCATCGCCGCCGAGGCCGTCGCCAAGATCGGATTCGACGTCGACCTCGACGCCAAAGTCGCCGACCTGTCCGTCGCCGACAAGCAGCTCGTCGCCATCAGCCGGGCCCTGATGTCCGACGCCAAGCTCATCATCATGGACGAGCCGACCACCGCCCTGACCAAGCGGGAGGTCAACGCCCTCTTCACGATCATCCTCGACCTCAAGGCCCGCGGGATCTCCATCCTCTTCGTCTCCCACAAGCTCGAAGAGGTCTTCGAGATCTGCGAGCGCTTCACCATCCTGCGCTCGGGCGAGCACATCATCACCTGCGACCGCGACGACCTCGACCGACGCAGCTTCGCCGCCTACATGACCGGCAAGGAGATCGACGAGACCCGCTTCGAACCCGGCGACCTCACCGACGAGCCCGTCCTCGACGTCGAGGGACTGACCATGGACGGGGCCTTCGAGGACGTCGGATTCTCCCTGCGCGGCGGCGAGATCCTCGGGATCACCGGGCTCCTCGGGTCCGGGCGCACCGAACTCGCCCTCGCCCTCTTCGGCGCCATGAGGACCGACTCCGGCACCATCCGCGTCAAGGGGCGCGACGTCAGACTCGACTCGATCCGCAGCGCCATCGACGCCGGCATCGCCTACGTCCCCGAGGACCGGCTCACCGAGGGACTCTTCCTCTCGCGCTCCATCGGCGAGAACATCGTCATCGCCGAGATGGCCGACTTCGCCCGGGCCTGCGGGGTCCTCGACAAGACCGCCATCGCCGCCGAGGAGAAGCGCTGGGTCGAGGACCTGCACGTCGCCACCCCCGACCCCGACAACGCCGTGTCCACCCTGTCGGGCGGCAACCAGCAGAAGGTCGTCCTCGCCAAATGGCTCGCCACCGAGCCCGACGTCCTCATCCTCAACGGGCCCACCGTCGGCGTCGACATCGGCTCGAAGAGCACGATCCACCAGATCCTGCGGTCGCTGGCGGCCCGCGGCATGGGGATCGTCATCATCTCCGACGACATCGCCGAGGTCCTGACGAACTGCTCGTCCGTCCTCATCATGCGCGGCGGCCGCCTGCGCGAATCGATCGACCCCGCCACCACGTCCGAGGCCGAACTGGCCGCCCTCGTCGCCAAGGACGCCGTCACGGAAGGAGCCGCCTGACATGGAGGCGATCAAGCAGAGGCTGCTCAAGGCCAACGAGTTCTGGGTGTTTCTCGTCATCCTCGCACTGGCCCTCATCATCCAGGCCCGATCCGGCCAGTTCTTCACCGCCAACAACCTCGTCGACCTCGCCAACGCCATGGTCGTCCCCGGGCTGTTCGCCGTCGCCGCCCACCTCGTCCTCGTCTCCGGAGGCATCGACGTGTCCTTCCCGGCACTGGCCTCCCTCGCCGTCTACGCGACCACCCGGATGCTCGTCGACGCCGGATGGGAGGGCACGGTCCTCATCCCCTTCGCCATCGCCATGGGGATCGGCGCGCTCCTCGGCGCGTTCAACGGGATGTTCACCTGCTGGGTCACCGTGCCCACGCTCATCATCACCCTCGGCACCGCCAACGTGTTCAGCGGCGTCATGCAGGGGGCCCTCAAATCCGTGCAGATCACCGACCTGCCCGACTCCATGTCCGCCTTCGGCTCGTCGAGCCTCTTCGTCGTCACCAACCCCGCGTCGGGGCTCCAGTCGATGATGCCCGTGTCCTTCCTCCTGCTCGTCGCCGTCGTCGCCGTCGTCTACCTCGTCGAGCAGCGCACGATGTTCGGGCGCGGCGTCTTCGCCCTGGGCGGGGACGAGGCCGCCGCCTCGCGCGCCGGCTTCAAGGTCCGCCAGACGAAGTTCTGGCTCTACGTCGTCGTCGGCGTCATCGCCGCCATGGCCGGCATGGTCCGCACCTGCTCGATGGGGCAGATGCACCCGACGAACCTGCTCGGCATGGAGATGATGGTCATCGCCGCGGTCGTCCTCGGCGGCACCGCGATCACCGGGGGAACCGGGTCCCTCACCGGCGTCATGCTCGGGACCCTCCTGATCGTCATCGTCCAGAACTCGATGATCCTCACCGGCATCCCCACCTTCTGGCAGGGGTTCGCCCTCGGCCTGCTGATCATCGTCGGCACCGGAGTCTCAGCCGTCCAGGTCGCGCGCTCGCGAGGGCGCCGGGCGACGGCGGCATGAGCGGCATGAGAGGAGAACCCACCATGACCACAGCACCCGCCCCCCGACGCAGGATCGGCCTGACGAGCATCGGCGCCAAGGACCCCTACCTCACGCGCCTCGTCGTCATGCTCGTCCTCCTGCTCGTCTTCTTCGCCATCGTCCGGACCGGCCCGTTCTTCTCCCTGAGGACCTGGCAGTCGATGGCCGTCCAGTTCCCCGAATTCGGCCTGATGTCCCTGGGCGTCATGTTCACGATGTTCGCCGCCGGCATCGACCTGTCGGTCGTCGCCATCGCCAACGTGTCGTCGATCTGCACGGCCCTGGCCCTGCGCGCCCTCCTGACCGGCGAGACCACGGCCGGCTCAATGCTGACCGCCGCCGGACTGGCCCTGGCCATCGCGCTCGCGGTCGGCGCCGTGTGCGGTGCCGTCAACGGGTTCCTCATCGCCAAGCTGAGGATCCCCCCGATCCTGGCGACCCTGGGCACCCTCGAGCTCTTCGGCGGCGTCGCCATCGTCCTGACGGGCGGAAAGCCCGTGTCCGGCGTCCCCGACGCCTACGGGGCCGTCTTCGCCGCCAAGATCGGCGGCCTCGTCCCGATGCCGCTCCTCGTCTTCGCCGTGTGCGCCCTCGTCGCCGGGCTGATCCTCTCGGTGACCGGGTTCGGCACGAAGATCCTCATGCTCGGGACGAACGAGACCGCAGCCCGCTTCTCCGGTATGGGCATCACCAGCCTCCTCATGCGCACCTACATGCTCTCGGGCGTCATGGCCGCCATCGCCGGCCTCGTCATGCTCGCGAACTACAACTCGGCGAAGGCCGACTACGGGGCGAGCTACACGCTGCTGACCGTCCTCATCGTCGTCCTCGGCGGCGTCAACCCCAACGGCGGACGGGGGCGCCTGTCCGGCGTGATCCTGGCGATCCTCATGCTCCAGGTCCTGTCCTCCGGGCTCAACATGTTCCCCGACATCTCCAACTTCTACCGGCCGCTGATCTGGGGAGCGGTGCTCCTGACCGTGATCTGCGCCAACGAACTCAAGGGCAAGAACCCCTTCGCGGGGCTTCGCGCCGGAAGGAAGGACAACTGATGAAGACCGTTCGATCCAAGCACGTCGTCGTCGGCGCCGACTTCGCCGGGTTCCCGCTCAAGGAGGCCGTCAAGGCCCACCTGGAGGAGCGCGGGTGGACCGTTCACGACCTGACGCCCGACATCGACGAGTGCCCGATGTACCACCGGGTGGGCTTCGCCCTGGGCGCGAGGATCGCCGAGGGGGAGTTCGAACGGGCCCTGGCATTCTGCGGCACGGGCATGGGGATCCACATCGCGGCGTCGAAGGTGCCCCACGTCCACGCGGCCGTCTGCGAGACCGTCGCGTCGGCGCGGCGCGCATCCGCCGCCAATAACGCGAATCTCCTGGCGATGGGGGCCTTCTACGTGGCCCCCCGGACGGCGATGGCGATGGCCGACGCCTTCCTCGAATCGGAGCTGGGCTCGGGCTACGAGGACTGGGACGGCTTCTACGCCTACCACCGCATCGGCTACGACGAGTGCGAGGCCTTCGATTACGCGGCCTACAGGGCCAACGGGTTCGAGGTCGTCGACCCCCAGTTCGCGGTGCTCGCCGAGCAGCCGAAGGGGCTGGCGTACTGAGGCCCGACCTCGCCCCGAGGGCCTCCCGGGCCGAGGGGCCGGCCGCCGCGGTCGATCGGGGTCCCGTCCGGTCAATCGCGGCGGCTCTGCTCGGGCGGCCGCGCGGCCTCAGGGGCCGGTCGATTCGCGGACGACGAGCTCGCCGGGGACGACGATCCTCGTCCCTTGGCCCTCGACAGCGGGGCCCGGTCGGTGGGAGCGCCCGGCCGGGTCCTGGGCGGCCAGGAGGAGGTCGACGCCGCGCCGGGCGATCCGGGCGACCGGTTGGCGCAGCGTCGTGATCGACGGGCGCATGAGCTGGGCGAACTGGATGTCGTCGAAGCCGGTGACCATGACGTCCTCGGGGATGCGCAGTCCGCGGCTGCGCAGCTCCGTGATCGCGCCGATGGCGATGAGGTCGTTGAGGCAGACGACGGCGTCCCAGTGATCCCCGCGCGACATCAGGGAGGCGATCGCCGACCTCGCCGAGTCCACCGAGAAGCTGCACTCGATGACGTCCGCGTCGTCCAGCCGCATCCCGAAGTCGGCGGCCGCGGTCCTCGCCTCCTCGACGCGCGTCACCGAGGACACGTCCGACCCGGTGTTCGACAGCATTGCGAGGCGCCGGGCGCCGCGTGCGCGCAGGTGGTCGAGGACGAGGCGGATCCCGTGCCGGTCGTCGACGCCGACCATCGGCAGTCCCGGCAGGCGGGCGGCGCGGTCGAGCTGGACGGTGGGGACGAGGCCGCTGGTGCGCTCGACGGCGGGCGTCGAATAGATCTCGTGGCAGGGGACGATGATGAGGCCGTCGACGGCCCCGGATTCGAATCCGCGCAGGACGTAGTCCTCGTTCGACACGGACATGCGGGAGTCGCACAGGAGCAGGGACATGCCGCGCTCGGCCAGCGCGTGCTCGACCTGGACGACGAGCTCCATGAAGAACGGGTTGGAGATCGAGGGGACGACCATGCCGATCTGGCCGGTCTGAGCCAGGCGGAGGGAACGGGCGACGGGGTTGACGCGGTAGCCGAGGCGGCGGGCGACCTCGCGGACGTGGTCGCGGGTGTCGACGCGGATCAGGTCGGAGCCGCGCCCCAGGGCGCGTGAGGCGGTGGAGACGGACACGCCGGCCTCGCGGGCGACGTCGACCAGTCGCGGCCGGGTCCTCTCGTCGCTGCTCATGGCCGGATTCTATCGAGAATCGCCCGTCCGGGCCCTGAGTCCCGGGCACTGGCCGGCGGTGTCATCGCGGTGTCTTCGGGGTGTTAGCGGTGCTGCCCGGTCCATGCGGCGGGGTCGTCGACGAGGCGCTGGAGGATGCGGTGGGCGGCGCCGCGGGCGGTGAGATTGCGCGAGTCTGGGAGGAACTCGATGCGGGGGCTCGACCAGGCGGACTGGAGGACGCGCTGGGAGATCTCCTCGCGGGCCGGTTCGATGAGCCATTCGCCGAGTTCGCCGACGATCCCGCCGAGGAGGACGAGGGGGATGTCGACGGAGTTGATGACGGCGGCCAGCGCCCTGCCCAGGGCGGCCCCGCCCTCGGTGAGCGCGGCGAGGACCGGCTCGTCCCCGCGTTCGGCGGCCGCGCGGATGTCGTCGAGGGAGGCGGCCCGGTCGAGTCCGGATCTGCGCGCGAGGGCGCGCAGGCCGAGGTAGGCCTCGAGGCAGCCGGTGGCGCCGCATGAGCAGACGGGGCCGGCGGGGTCGGCGCAGATGTGCCCGATCTCGCCGGACCATCCGCGCGCTCCGCTCAGGGGGCGGTGGTCGACCATGATGCCGGCGCCGATGCCGACCTCGCCGGAGACGTAGATGAAGGAGGCGGGGCCCGAGGGGACGCCCGGCAGGGGATTGGCGACGGCGAAGGCGGCGAAGTCGGCTTCGTTGGCGACGATCGCGGGGGAGAGCTCGGCGAGGGGAGCGAGGAGGGAGTCGAAGGGGATGTCGCGCCAGCCGAGGTTGGGGGCGAGGGTCAGGGCGTTGGGCGCGACGAGGCCGGGCAGGGCGAGGGCGGAGCCGAGGAAGAGGGCTCCGGGGGGCAGTGCGTCGGCGACGAGGTCGTGGGCGAGGGCTGCTAGCCGGGTGACGACCTCGTCGGGGGCGGAGCCGGCGAAGTCGTCGTCGATGCGGGCCGAGGCGATCTCGGCGCCGGTGAGGTCGACGAGGAGGGCGCTGATCTGGGAGATGTTGATTTCGAGTCCGAGGGCGACGGCGCTGCCGGGGGCGGGGACGAGGCGGTTGGCGGGGCGCCCTCGCGCGCCGGCGGGCGGGTCGGTTTCGATGACGAGGTCGGCGCCGATGAGTTCGTCGACGAGGCGCGAGACGGTGGCGCGGGTGATGCCGGTGGCCTGGGAGATCCCGGACCTGGAGATCTCGCCGGGGTGGGCGAGGATGTGGCGCAGGGCGAGGGAGAGGTTCATTGCGCGCAGGCTCTGCGCCTTGACGCCGGCGAGCGTGCGCTCGGCGGGTCGGATCGGGGAGCGCTGGGAGACGGAGTCGTGTCGGCGAACTAGTGCACGCATGCCCTTGACTGTAGTGCACTTCTTATACTATGTTTTGTTTCGAAACAAGAGATTAATGTTGATCTTTCGAGAGGTACCCATGGCTGAGAATCTCTGGAACATCGAGAAGATCCCCTACGTCGGAACAGAGTCGCTCCGACAGGGACTCGGATTCCGCTACTACGACGCCGACCGGGTCGTCGCCGGCAAGACGATGAGGGAGTGGCTGCGCTTCGGCGTCGCCTACTGGCACACCTTCGAGCAGCGCCTCGTCGACCCCTTCGGCGAGGGGACGGCCTCGCGCCCCTTCGACTCCTACTCCGATCCGATGGACCGCGCCCTGGCGAAGATCGACTACTCCTTCGACTTCTACACCACGCTCGGCGTCGACTACTTCTGCTTCCACGACCGCGACATCGCCCCGGAGGGCGACACCCTGCGCGAGACCAACGCGATGCTCGACAAGGTCGTCGACCGGATCGAGGAGGCGCAGAAGGCCACCGGCGTCAAGCTCCTGTGGAACACGTCGAGCCTGTTCACCAACCGCCGCTTCGTCTCCGGAGCGGCGACCTCTCCCTTCGCCGAGATCTACTCCTACGCAGCCGGGCAGGTCAAGCACTCCCTCGAGATCGCCAAGAGGCTCGGCGCCGAGAACTACGTGTTCTGGGGAGGCCGCGAGGGGTACGAGAACTTGTGGAACACGGATCTCAAGCGCGAGCAGGACCACATCGCCCGCTTCTTCCACATGTGCGTCGACTACGCCCAGGAGATCGGGCTGGACGCTCAGTTCATGCTCGAGCCCAAGCCCAAGGAGCCGACGAGCCACCAGTACGACTACGACGCGGCGACCTCGATCGCGTTCCTCCAGTCCTACGACCTGGCGGACAAGTTCAAGCTCAATCTCGAGGGCAACCACGCGAACCTCGCCGGTCACACCTACCAGCACGAGATCCGCGTCGCCCGCGCGGCCGGCATGCTCGGCTCGCTCGATGCCAACCAGGGCGACAAGCTCCTGGGGTGGGACCTCGACGAGTTCCCCTCGGACCTGTACGAGACGACCGCGGTCATGTGGGAGGTCCTCGCGGAGGGCTCGATCGGCCCGCACGGCGGCCTGAACTTCGACGCCAAGCCCCGACGCACCTCTTTCACCGCCGAGGACTTGTTCCGCGCCCACATCGTCGGCATGGACTCCTACGCGGCGGGCCTGCTCGTCGCGGCCCGGATGCACGAGGACGGCTACATCGAGGACCTCCTGGCCGACCGCTACTCGTCCTTCGGCTCCGGGATCGGCGCGTCGATCGAGGACGGCACCGCGACCCTGGCCTCGTTGGAGGAGCACTCGCTCGACATCCCGCAGGCGGACCTCGTCGCGGCGACGACGTCCGATCACCTCGAGTGCGTCAAGGCGACGATCAACAACTACATCGTCGACACCCTCGGCCGCGCCTGACTGACGGGTCGTCGTGGAGGCCAGTGCAGATTCCACGACGACCCCACTCGGTAACCGAACGAAGAAGTTTGGATCCCCATGAACACACGTCCCTACGTCGCCGGCGTCGACACCTCCACCCAGTCCTGCAAGGTCGTCATCTACGACCCCGCGACCGGGACCGTCGTCCGCCAGGGCAAGGCCCCCCATCCCGACGGCACCGAAGTCGACCCTCAGGCCTGGTGGGGCGCCTTCGAGCAGGCCCTCGACCAGGCCGGCGGCCTCGATGACGTCGCCGCCCTGTCGGTCGGCGGCCAGCAGCACGGCATGGTCCTCCTCGACGAGGAGGGGCGAGTCATCCGCCCCGCCCTCCTGTGGAACGACACCCGCTCGGCCAGCGCCGCGCGCGACCTCATCGCAGAACGAGGGGCGGACGGGCTCGACACCGCGGGCTCCGAAGGGGCCGCCTGGTGGGCCGAGGCCACCGGGTCCGTGCCCGTCGCCTCCCTCACCGTCACCAAGCTGCGCTGGGTCGCCGACAACGAGCCCGACAACGCCGCCCGCATCGCCGCCATCTGCCTGCCCCACGACTACCTGACGTGGCGGATCATGGGCGCCCCCGGCCTCGAGGCGCTGGCCACCGACCGCTCCGACGCCTCCGGCACCGGCTACATGGCGCGCGACACCCCCTCCTACCGTCGCGACATCCTCGCCGCCGCCCTGCGCATCGACGAGGCCGACGCCGACAGGATCGTCCTGCCGCGCATCGCCGGCCCCTGGGAGACCGTCGGCCGCGGCGACCCCGCCCGCGGGTGGGGCGACATCCTCATCGGCCCCGGCGCCGGGGACAACGCGGCCGCCGCCCTCGGCGTCGGCCTCGAACCCGGATCCGCTCTGCTCTCCCTGGGAACTTCCGGCGTCGTCGCAGCCGTCTCCTCCGCACCGGTCGCCGACCCCACCGGCCTCGTCACCGGGTTCGCCGACGCCACCGGGAACTGGCTGCCGCTGGCCTGCACGCTCAACGCCTCGCGGATCATCGACGCGATGATGCGGGTCACCGGCTTGGACTACCGGCAGTTCGACGAGCACGCCCTGTCCGTCGACGACGCCGGCGGCCTGACCCTCGTCCCCTACTTCGAGGGCGAGCGCACACCCAACCTGCCCGGCGCCACCGCCGAACTGCGCGGAATGACCCTGGCCAACTCCGACCGCGCCCACGTCGCCCGCGCCACCGTCGAGGGTCTCCTCGACCTCATGCGCTACGCCCTCGACGCGATGCGCGCCCTCGGAGTCCCCCTCGACAGGGTCCTCCTCGTCGGGGGAGGAGCGAAATCCGCCGCCGTCCAGGCCCTCGCGGCTCAGCGCCTCGACGCCGCCGTCGAACTGCCCGAGGCCGGAGAGTACGTGGCCCTCGGCGCGGCCAAGCAGGCCGCACGGGTACTAATTCTTGACAACCCAGAAAACAAAAACTCTGAGAAATAACTCAGGCAGACTAGACGGACACGTTGTGCGTCTACGATGGCAAAGGAGCCGAAATGCGATCGATCGCAACTAAACTGGCGGCAATTGTTGCCGTTGGAATGATATCCATGAGTGGCCTCGTCGGCTGCTCGTCAGGTCCGAGCGATACCGCCTCCTCAGGAGAAACAACGACATCTGCTGGAAACTCAGATTCGGCCATCAAGATTGGTTATGTTCCGACCACCATGAACAATCCATTCTGGCAAGCAATTCTTGATGGAGTCAATGAGGAGATCGGCGACGCGGCAAGTATCCAAACTGTCGATCCGCAGGCGGATCAGTCAAAGATGAACGATATGGTGGGAGATCTTATCTCAGCCGGTGTTGATGTCATCATTTTGGCGCCATATGACACGACTGGAGTCAAGCCTGCTCTTGAGGCGGCGAAAACTGCAGGAATCCCCGTTGTTAATATTGATACGCCAGTCGTTGATCAAGATTTGGTTAATACGATTGTCGCCTCTGACAATGTCAAAGCGGGACGACTTGTTGGCGAAGATATGAAGGATCGCTTGCCGCAAGGGTCAAAAGTCGCTGTACTACATTGTCCCGCAGGTCAAGCATGTATCGATCGTCTTGAGGGATTCAAAGCAGCAGTCGGAGACTACTTTGATATTGTTCAGGAGCTTGATGGTAAGGGCGAAGTTGCAACGGCTCTAACCCTCACAGAAGACATTTTGCAGTCTGACCCCGACGTCAAGGCATTCTTTGGTGTCAATGACCCGATGGGACTCGGCGCGATCCAGGGTCTTGCAGCGCATCCTGAACTTGAAGGGATTCTTGTTTATGGTGTTGACGGAAGTCCCGATGGTAAGTCAGCGATTAAGTCCGGTAAGATGACTGGGACTGGAGCTCAATCCCCGGCCACGATTGGCAAAGAAGCTGCGAAGGCTGCTCTTCAGTTAGTGAAGGGCGAGTCTCCTGAAAAGAATATCGTGGTCGACACGATGCTTATCACAGGCGACAACGTCAATCAGTACGGAACTGACGGCTGGCAGTGATCTGTTGGGGCCCGGCGGTACGTGCAGTAAAGCGAACCGCCGGGCATCACATTATCAGCAAAACGGAAAGGAGATTTCCGCATGGCCGGCTATCTCGTCGAGATGGTGGGGGTAACGAAGAGTTTTCCCGGTGTTCGGGCGCTTGATGGCGTGGATCTGTTTGTTAGTCCTGGTGAGATTGTTGGACTACTCGGTGAAAACGGAGCGGGAAAATCGACTTTGATGAACGTCTTGGGAGGTATTATTTCCCCAGATGAAGGAGTTATCAAAATCGATGATCAGGAAGTAACTATTCAGAGTGTTACGGATGCGACAGAGCTGGGAATCGCTTTCGTTCATCAGGAACTCGCCCTTGAGCCATATCTGACCGTTGGAGAAAACATATTCTTGGGTCGGCAGCTTCGAAATAGTTTTGGGCTCATAAGTCAAAGTAGAATGAATGAAGAGGCAAGAGATTATCTGGATCGCGTTGGAATAGATGTTGATCCGGAGAGGCTCCTATCGACTTTGTCCAACGGGCAGCAGCAGATGATTGAGATTACGAAGTCCCTCTCGTTGAATGCAAAAGTATTTGTATTCGATGAGCCGACTTCCTCTCTTTCTGAATCTGAAGTCAAGAAACTTTTCAAAGTCATAAATGACTTGAAAGCCCGAGGCATGGGAATTGTATATATCTCGCATAAAATGGACGAGATATTTTCTCTTACAGATCGCGTAGTTGTCATGCGTGATGGAAAGACAGTTGGGACTGTTCCCTCAGCGGAAACGACCGAAGCTGAGCTTGTTCGACTGATGGTTGGGAGAGAAGTAGAAAACTATTACACTCACTCTCTTCGAACCCCTGGGCCTGTGAAGCTTAAGATTAAAGACTATATCCGAAGCCCTGAGACTCCATCCGTTAGTTTCGATGTCCATGCCGGAGAAATACTTGGGTTCTACGGACTCATTGGTGCCGGTCGTTCAGAACTTTTCCAGTCGATTCTTGGACTCACTCCCGGTATCAGTGGAATCGTTACAGTCGACAAGACGGTGATTTCGCATCCTTCCCTCACCAATATGCAGAAACAGAATGTTGCGTACGTTCCTGAGAATAGAAAGACTGAGGGTCTTTTTCTTTCGAATGATGTTAGATTCAATGCGACTCTTCCTTTGGTGAATACATTTCTAAAATACTTCAAGTATGACAGAGATGCTGAAGAAAGAATCGCTCAAGAGTGTGTTGATCAACTTTCGGTTAAAACGGCAAATTTGGATGTCATCATCAGCACGCTTTCAGGAGGGAACCAGCAGAAGGTTCTCCTTGGCCGATGGCTTGCAACATCTCCAGAGATATTGATTCTTGATGAACCCACGCGTGGAATCGACGTTGGTGCGAAGTCTGAGATCTACAGCGCTATCGATAGGCTTGCTTCAGAAGGGCTTGCAATCATTTTGATCTCTTCGGAGTTGAATGAAGTTATGGGAATGTCTGATCGGCTAATCGTTATGCGCGATGGCGGAATTACGAAGATGTTTGAGGAATCCGAATTTGATTCGGATGAGATTCTTAAGGCGGCGATTGGTTGATGGCGATCTCGGAAAATAAAAGAGACTTTTCTCCTCTGTTGATAGGTGGAGCAAAGAGATTCTTTAAAGAAAATACTGGTCTCTTGATTGGTTTTTCAGTACTGTTTTTGACTCTTTCGCTCGTTGCCGATAATTTTCTTACGGTCACGAACGGATTGAATCTTCTGCGAGCCGTATCCACAAATGGAATTCTGGCAATCGGCGTCATGCTTTCGATTATGCTGGCAGGCATTGATCTAACCTGTGGAGCCCTCGTTGCAGTTTCAGGTGTCGTCACAGTTCTCGCAATGGCGAATTACAACATGCCGATAGCTATTGCCGTGGCAATAGGCACAATTATCGGTATTGTCGTTGGGGTGTTGAATGGTTTAATTGTTGCAGGAACTGGAATCCATCCGTTTGTGGTCACTCTCGCAATGCAGTCGATCTGCCGTGGTTCTGCTTATCTTCTAGCTGATGGAAAACCGGTAACAGTCTCTAATGACTCCTTCTCCATGATTGGCAACGGAATGCTGGGTCCGATCCCACTACCAGCGATTTACATGATCATTCTCTTCCTCCTGCTGTACCTACTCCTTAAGCGAACGCAGCTGGGGCGAGATATCTACGCGATCGGAGGAAATCCGCTAGCGGCGCGTTTCTGTGGAATCAATATCAATCGGGTGAAAGTTTTTGTCTGGGGAGTATCAGGAACTCTTGCCGCTTTTGCTGGTGTTGTCCTTGCTGCACGTATGTCATCTGGACAGCCGACTGCTGGAATTGGATATGAAACTGACGCAATTGCAGCTGCTGTTATCGGGGGGACCTCGATGTACGGTGGCGTTGGAAGGCCTGGCGGAGTCTTCATTGGCGTTTTGATTATCGGAATGATTTCTAATGGGCTTAATTTGATGCATGTTAATTCATTCTGGCAATACGTCATTAAAGGTATCATCATTATTGCTGCAGTATATTTTGACATGCGAAAAAACGGTGGAGCGGTTCGCTCGGGATTCTGATCTGAAGGGAATAGTTTTCGTGGAGAGTATTGAATTGAAGCTATGGGCTGAGCGCCTTCGATTGGCTTTGGTTGAACTCGTTGATTCGGCTAAATCAGGCCATCTCGGTGGCTCATTATCCATCTCTGACGTGCTCGCGGTTCTTTATGCTGAAACAATGCGTGTTAGAGTAGATGAACCGCAGTGGGAAAAAAGAGATCGTCTAGTTCTTTCGAAAGGACACTGTACTCCAGCCCTTTACTCTGCTCTTGCAATTAAGGGTTTTCTTAACGCTGATGACTTGGCGGGATATCGTAAGGCAGAGGGGCACCTGTCTGGTCATGCAGAAATGAGAGAAGTCGCTGGTGTTGACATGTCTACTGGCTCACTGGGCCAGGGCCTGTCTGCCGCAGTGGGTATGGCGATCGCTGGTCGTTTGAAGGATGATGATTTTCACACGTTCTGCATCTTGGGTGATGGTGAGCTCGGCGAGGGGCAGATTTGGGAAGCAGCAAGGACTGCCGCCCACTTCGGCTTAGATAGTCTTATCGCGATAGTCGATTTCAATCATCTTCAGATCGATGGAACAGTCGAAGAAGTTTCGGGAATTGGCGAAATAGATTCAAAATTCCGTTCCTTTGGATGGAATGTCATTAATATCGATGGGCATGATATTCCTTCCATAAGGAAGGCTTTTGTCGACGCATTCAGCTATCGCTCTGCTCCAACTTGCATTATTGCAAATACTGTCAAGGGCAAAGGTGTTTCATTTATGGAGAATGATGTCAAATGGCATGGTTCCACTCCTTCGGATGAACAGTTTATGAGAGCAAAGACTGAGATCAGCAATCGCATCGAAGAGATGGAGAAAATGCAATGAGCGAAGTTATCGCAACGCGTGTTGCCTACGGTCGCGAGCTTGAAGCGCTCGGTGCGGAAAATCCCTTGATCACTGTGCTCGATGCGGATCTCTCAATCTGCACGATGACGATGTATTTTGCAGAAAAATTCCCAGAGCGATTTTTTAACGTTGGAATCGCTGAAGCGAATATGGTTGGTATCGGTGCGGGAATGGCAGCCTGTGGACTTATCCCTTTTGTGAATTCATTTGCGATGTTTTCTGCTGGTCGCGCTTATGAGCAGATTCGAAATTCTGTAGCATACCCTAGGCTCAATGTCAAAGTAGTTGGCACTCATGCAGGTCTATCGGTCGGCGAAGATGGTGCTACGCATCAATGCATTGAGGATATTTCTCTCATGAGGACTATTCCGGGAATGACTGTAGTTGTTCCCTGTGATGCGACGGAAACGCGACTTGCGACCAGGGCGCTCGCAGAATTGGAGGGCCCGGCCTATCTCCGGCTTGGACGCTCTGCTGTTGCTCCAGCAGTTGACGACGTGGCGGATTATCGATTTGAGCTCGGTAAAGCTAGTCTCCTGCGTGAGGGCTGTGATGCAACAATTATTGCTTGTGGCCTCATGGTTCAGCCTTCACTAGCTGCAGCTAATCATCTTGCTGGAAGTGGGATCAGTGTTCGAGTTCTCGATATGCATACGATTAAACCGATTGATCGAGAATCGATCCTGATGGCGGCTCGTGAGACTGGAGTAATTCTTACTGCAGAAGAGCACAATATTATTGGCGGACTCGGCGGGGCTGTTGCAGAAGTTCTTGCGGAATCAGATATCGCCTGCAGGTTTAGGCGAGTGGGTGTCAACGACCAGTTTGGTCATTCTGGTAGCGCTGATGATCTCTTGGAGATGTATGGATTGACAGATGCTCGTTTGATTGACGAGCTGAAGGGTCTCCTTTCTCTGTAATGCTAGCTGGAGCATCGGTCGATTTGTGCTAGCAAAAATCAAGAGAGAATGTATTACCCATGCAAGAGGAGGGGCGGATGTTGGATTTTGCTGATGATCTCCAACATCCGCCTTCTCCGATGGGCTCAAATTCTTTTTAACGATCATGCTGCATAACTTCAGCCCGGATCAGGGGGATGGGGTAGGAGGCGGCGGTGATCGGGCTCAGGAGGGAATCCGTGATCCCGGCCGTGAAGTCCTCGATGCCGAGGATCTTGTACATCGCCTCGCGTCCGAATTTTGTTGAGTCGGCGACGAAGAAGGCATTCGTCGCGATCGAGCGGACTTTTCGCTGAAGCTCCAGGGAGTACCCGCTGTTCCCGTAGATCCCGTCGGCCATGACGGATGAGGTTCCGAAGATCGCGACATTGACGCGGATCTGGTTGAGCTGATCGATGGCAGTGGGGCCCCAGACGTGAGTCCTGTTGGGCAGGAGCTCCCCGCCGATCATGATGAGGTTGAGCGAGGGCTTCTTGATGATCTCTGCGGCGACCACCAGGTCGTGAGTGACGACGGTGACCCTGCGCTGGGTGAGGCTCCTGGCGACTTCGACGCATGTCGTTCCCGAATCCAGGAACACCGTCTGCTCTTCGAGGATCCGTTCGGCCATGGCCGGCCCGATGGCCTGCTTCTCTCGTAGATGCGCGATATCGGCTAATCGGGGAGCCTGGGGCTCTGGCGGGATCGCACCACCATGCGTTCGTCGGAGCAGTCCGTGATCGGCGAGTCGTCCGAGATCTCGACGGATCGTCGAAACATTGACATCGAGTTTCTTGGCCAGCGAGGCGACGGTTTCAAACCCCGACTCGTGCACCATTGCGACGATCTCGTCACGGCGTTTCAAAGACGGCACTCCGATCTTGCATGTGGGCGGCAGGGCGACCCCCTGCGCTTTCAGTGTGCCCGTCACCTATCATCGCTGGGGCTCAGTGGCGGGTCAGTGTTTTCACGTAGATGCCCGATCTTGGGCATCCCCGTCGCCAGATATGTTCCTGCGGCACTGTTTTGCTTGTTTGAGAGCGTATCAACTTGGAAATAAGCCTTAAACATGCAAATTGCGCGATATCGCGCAAAATACCCGCGCAAAAACAAGCGCTGTCGGGCTACTCTTTCTGAGCACGACGTGGATTGGCGCATGTTGCACGGCTCACCGCAGGAGGTGGTCGGATCAATGCACGTCCTGTCCTGATTCACGAAGGAGTGACGGAATGAAGATCACGAAGACCGCGGTCGCGGCCCTGGCGGCCTCGTCGATGCTCGCGATGACGGCATGCAGCTCAGTCGGCGGGACGACGACCTCGCAATCCTCTACCAGCACCGGCGGCCAGATCGAGGACAAGACGATGGTGACCGTCGTCAAGGTCAAGGGGATCGCCTGGTTCGACCGCATGGACGTCGGCGTCGTCGAATGGGGCCGGGACAACGGCTTCGACACCCGAACCGAGGGCGGCGACGACGTTAGCCCCGAGAAGCAGATCTAGATCATCCAGGATCTCATCGCGCAAAAGCCCGCTGCGATCACCGTCGTCCCAAACTCGCCAGAGGCCCTGTCAGCGGTTCTCGAGCAGGCCAGGGCCCAAGGGATCAAGGTCGTCTCCCATGAGGCCACGGGCATCCAGAACGTCGACGTCGACATCGAGGCCTTCGATAACGCCTCCTACGGCGAGGACATCATGAAGAACATCGGCGAATGCACCGGTGGTGAGGGCAAGTACGTCCAGTTCGTCGGGGGACTGACCGCCAAGACACACATGGAGTGGGTCGAGGCCGCCTATGACTACCAGCAGAAGAACTTCCCGAACATGGAACGGGTCGAGACCCCCATCGAGTCGACCGACAACGAGACGGCCGCTTACGAAAAGGCGAAGGAAGTCCTCGGGAAGTACCCCGATATCAAAGCGTTCCAGGGCTCCGCTGGCAATGATGTCCCGGGAATCGCCCGCGCCATCGAAGAGGCTGGGCTGGAGAACGACGTGTGCGTTATGGGGACCTCCATCCCATCTGCTTCTGCGAAGTACCTCGCGACCGGCTCCATCGACAAGATCTTCTTCTGGGACCCGGCGCTGGCGGGCAAGGCGCAGCTCCAGATCGCCAAGATCCTCTCCGAGGGCGGCGAGATCACCGACGGCACCGATCTTGGTATTGAGGGGTACACCTCGCTCACGAAGCTCGACGGCTACGACAACGTCTGGGTCGGCGATGCCGCCATCGCCGCTGACGCCGAGCAGGCCAAGAAGTACGACTTCTGACAACGGCGTTTGGGGCGGTCGCGGGCGTGAGCCTGCGATCGCCCCGAACGGAGGAAACCCATGAGCTACGAGGAACCAACACTCGACGTGCCAGAATCTACGACCCCATTCCTTGAGGTTGACGGAATCGTCAAGACCTTCGGAGGAGTCAAGGCCCTGGGCGGCGTCTCCCTTTCCGTGTTCCCCGGTGAGGTTTTGTGCCTGGCCGGAGAGAACGGGTGCGGCAAATCCACTTTGATCAAAGTGATCTCAGGAGTGCACAAACCCGACGCGGGGACCATCACTATCAGGGGAGAGGTCCACGACGGACTCTCCCCCCTGGCGGCGATGAAGGCCGGGATTCAAGTCATCTACCAAGACTTCTCCCTCTTTCCTAATCTTTCCGTCGCCGAGAACATCACGATGACTAGTGCGGTATCCCAGCGCCACCGCTCCTATTCGCCCAAAGACAGCGTTGATCGTGCTCAAGCCGTCATCGACAGACTCGGCATCGCCCTCCCGTTGACCAGCGATGTCGAGAAGCTGTCTGTCGCCGATAAACAACTCACGGCGATCTGCCGTGCATTGGCCAACGATGTTCGGCTTCTCGTGATGGACGAGCCGACAACGGCCCTCACCCAGCATGAAGTTGAACGTCTCTTTACCGTCGTCGAGAAACTTCGCGTCGAAGGCGTCGCCCTCGTTTTCGTCTCCCACAAGCTTGACGAGGTTATGCGCATCTCCCAGCGGGTAACGATCATGCGCTCGGGGCTCAACGTCATCGACAGTCCTGTCGCCCAGCTTGATCGCGAGCAGATCACCCAGTACATGACGGGGCGCTCTCTCGATCAAACCCGGCGCGTCAGCGATGTGGCGCCCGACGCCCCCGTCGCCCTGGAGGTTTCGCACCTCACTTCCATCGGGATGCTCGACGACGTCTCCTTCCAGATCCGCAGTGGAGAGATCGTCGGGCTCACGGGCCTGCTCGGCTCCGGGCGGTCCGAAATCGCCGAAGCACTCTTCGGACTCGTCCCGATTGACAGTGGGACGATCTCGGTCGACGGAAAACCCGTCCCCATCCGATCCATCGACGACGCCATCACCGCAGGCATCGGATACGTCCCCGAAGATCGGCTGACGGAAGGACTCTTCCTCGACAAATCGATCGCCGACAACGTCATCGCGGCCTCACTGGACCATCACACCTCTCGCATGCACACCCTGACCGCTGCGAAGATCCGGGAGACTATCAGCCACTACTTCCATTCCTTGCGGATCAAGGCCCCCGATGTCGATGAGCCTGTCCGCTCTCTGTCGGGCGGGAATGCCCAACGGGTCGTCCTGGCCAAATGGCTTGCTCGTCGACCAAAAGTCCTGATCCTCAACGGTCCCACGGTCGGAGTCGATGTCGGATCGAAGGCTGAAATCCTCGACATCCTGCGCGAGCAGGCCGATCAAGGAATGGCCGTTCTCGTCATTTCCGACGACGCTCCTGAGCTTGTCTCCTGCTGCCACCGTGTGCTCGTTACCCAATCCGGGCGCATTGCAGCGGAATTAACAGGGGATGAGGTCGAGGTCGACGCGATTCGAAAGCTGGTTGTCGCATGAGCACGAAAACCCACAACATGGGCGTCTCGCGCGTTCTGCGCACGGTCAAGGGGCCTAATAACGAGGGCGTGATCCTCCTGGTCCTCCTCGTCCTCGTCGCCGTCATGTCGGCCGTGAGCCCGTCATTCTTCACGCTCGCCACGATGTTCGCGCTCCTGCGCTCCTCCATCGTTCCGTTGATCTATGCGCTCGGAGTCCTCTTGGTCATCATTTCGGGCGGAATCGACGTATCGTTCGCAGCTATCGCTGCCTTTGCCTCGTATTCGACGATCGTCTTCCAGCTGACCATGGGGTTCGACCTCGGACTCATCGGCTCTTTCGCGATGGCCCTCGCCATCGGCGCGCTTCTGGGGCTCATCAACGGATTCGTCATCTCGAAATTTAAGCTCCCCACCCTGATCGTCACCCTCGGTACGCAGGGGATCTTCCAAGGATTCCTCTTGGCTTACGTCGGCTCGAAATACATCGCCCAATTACCCGACGGCATGGCCTCGATCTCGACGACCAACGTGATGTCGGTCAAGACCGATACGGGTATGGCGATGCTTCACGTCCTCATTGTTCCGGCCCTGATCCTCGCGCTAGTCGTTGCCTGGATGCTCGCCCGAACGATGTTCGGCCGCTCGATCTACGCCATCGGAGGCGACATCGAGTCAGCCAGCCGAGCCGGCATCCGTGTCAAGCGGACCCAGATTTGGGTCTACGTCATCGTCGGCGTCATGGCCGCCACCGCCGGGATGATCTACATGATCATGGGGCGTTCGGCGAATCCGCAGGAACTCGTCGGCAATGAGCTCGACATCATCGCCGCCGTCGTCCTGGGCGGAGCATCGGTTTTCGGGGGCCGTGGAACTGTACGCGGCACCGTCCTGGGCGTCCTCCTCGTCCAACTGATTAATAACAGCTTGATCCTCGTCGGCGTTCCGAGTGCCTGGCAGCGTACCGCTGTTGGCTTCCTTCTCATCGTCGGCGTTGGAATTCAGGCGCTGTCCGCGCGCCGACAGGGGCGCCGGGCTGAGGGTGAAGGAGCGGTGTCATGAGCGCTGAAATCACTGAGCAGATGCGTCGAGCCAATGGGCGGGTCGATGGCTTCACCGAGCGGATGCTCGCCAGGCTCCGCCGTGCAAATGGTGTGACGCGGATGGCGATCATCGTCCTCATCGCTTTCGGGTTCTTCACGATCATGTCGCCCAGGGTCTTTCTCACCGGTCTCAATCTCCAGAACATGCTCCTGGCGGTCCCGGAGATCGGGATCCTGGCCATCGCGATGATGATCGCGATGCTCACCGGTGGCATCGACCTGTCGCTCGTGTCCATCGCCAATCTGTGCGCGATCACGATCTCGACGACCTACAGCGCGATCGCCCTGACAGACCCCGGCAGGGCCGAGGCGATGGCGCCGTTGATCATCGTCCTGGGCGTCCTCGTCGGTACCGCGGCGGGCGCGTTCAACGGCGTCCTCATCGCGTACGTGGGAGTCACACCCATCCTCGCAACGCTCGGAACGATGCAGATCTTCAACGGCCTGGCGGTTGTGTGGACCGGTGGCAAGACGCTCTACGGGTCGCCCGAATCCCTCACCGCTTTCGGCAAGACGGCGATCGCCGGAATCCCGGTGCTCTTCCTCGTCTTCCTGGCGGTCGCCCTCGTGGTCGGGTTCCTCATCAACAAGACGCCTCTCGGCCTGGGTCTGAGCCTCCAGGGCTCGAATCCCGTCGCCGCCCGATTCTCGGGCATCAAATCGACGCGCCTGCTCATGCGCTCCTATGTGTTGACGGGCATGCTCGGCGCGATCACGGGAGTCATGTTCATCTCGCGCAACCCGACGGCTTCAGCGGACTATGGGGCCTCCTACGTGCTCCTCGTCATCGTCATCGCGGTCCTCGGCGGGACTAATCCGAATGGAGGGTTCGCCACCGTCACGGGAGTCTTCCTCGCTGCGATGACTTTGCAGATCGTCCAGTCGGGTTTCACCGCATTGCGGTTGTCCACGTTCCAGTACTCCATCGCCCAAGGTGTCATCCTCATCGCGGTCCTCGTCATCGATCGGATCGATTGGGCCTCTCTCATCCCACGACTCAGCTCTCGCACGAGCTGACGACCACTCAGTTTCGGAAGGACTGAACATGAAGAAGATCATCAACACTCCCGATCGCTTCGTCGATGAAATGATCGAGGGAATCCTCCTGGCCCATCCCGATGAGGTCATGACCCCGGGCGATGATCCGCGCGTCCTCGTGCGCGCCGACGCCCCAGTCGAGGGCAAGGTCGGCATCGTCACCGGGGGCGGATCCGGGCATCTGCCGCTCTTCAAGGGCTACGTCGGCCGCGGACTGTGCTCGGGGGTGGCTATCGGCAATGTCTTCAGCTCACCCTCCGTTCAGCAGATTTCCGAGGCGGCCAAAGCAGTCGATGGCGGCCGCGGAGTCCTCTTCCTCTACGGCAACTATGGCGGCGACGTCTTCAACTTCGATCTCGCCTGCGACATGCTCGAACTGGAGGACATCGAGACTCGAACCGTTCTGGGGCGTGATGATGTCGCTTCGCAGCCCAAGGAGCGGGCGCTCGACCGACGCGGTGTCGCGGGGATTTTCTTCGCCTACAAGGCCGCCGGGGCTGCGGCCGAGCGCGGAGACGGCCTCGACGAGGTCGCCGCTGTCGCCGAGAAGGTCGTCGACCGGACGGCGACGATGGGAGTGGGGCTGTCCCCGACGATCCTGCCGACGACGGGCGCGGCGAGCTTCGACCTTCCCGATGGCGAGATGGAGATCGGCATCGGCATCCATGGGGAGCCGGGGATTCATCGCGGCAAGCTGAGGACCGCTGATGAGATCGCCGATACGATCCTCGATGCGATCATCGCCGATCTCGACCTCGACGAGGGCGATCGGGTCGCGGTCCTCGTCAACGGCCTCGGCGCTACTCCGCTGGAGGAGCTGTACGTGCTGTACCGGCGTGTTCACCAGCGCCTGAGCGGATCCGGGATCCGTATCGAAAGGAAATATGTCGGCGAGTACGCCACGAGCCTGGAGATGGCGGGGGCGTCGATCTCCCTGCTCAAGCTCGACGACGAGCTCGTCGAGCTCCTGGACGCGCCGGCGCGCTCTCCGTTCTTCGAGGAGGTCGGCCGCTGATGCGCTCTGCGGAACTCATCGAACAGATCACTCAGACGATGCGCCTGCTGACCGAATCGGCCGATGAGCTGCGCGATCTCGATCAGGTCCTGGGGGATGGCGACCTGGGGATCACCATTTCCGCCGGTGCGAATGCCGTCGCGGCAGCGATGGGCGACGTGAGCCCTGCTTCGTCCCCCAGTGACATCACGAAAGCGTGCGCCAGGGCGTTCGCCAATGCGAATCCGTCGACGATGGCCGCGCTCGTCGCCGGGGGCCTGCTTGCCGGGACGAAGGTGTGGGCGGGCAAGGACGAGGTGGACCTCGCCGATGCCGTCGAGTTCATTCGCGCCGCAGCCGCGTCGATCTCGTACCGGGGCAAGAGCCAGGTGGGGGACAAGACGATCCTGGACGCGATGGTCCCGGCCGTCGACGCCCTGGAGGCTCATGGCGATGATCCGGATCCGTTGGGTCACGCGATCGCCGCGTCGGCGCGGGCCGTCGTCGAGACGCGCACCCTGCAATCGCGCAAGGGACGGGCCTCGTGGTTGCAGGATCGCAGTATCGGCTTGCAGGACCCCGGGGCAACGGCATTCCTCCGCGCTCTCGAGGCATGGAGAGATGCGGCTTCGGGAGAACGAGGACCTCAAGGAGCGCTCTGAACGATCGAGGCGCGGCGCGGATCGGGTTCGTCCCATCCGCGCCGCGCCCTCGTTGCGGCCCGACGCGGTCAGCGCAGCGACCGGCCGGTGATCCGGTGGCGGATCTCATAGCGTTCGCCGGCGCGCAGGTCGACCGTGGTCCGCACACCCGCGGCGGCCAGGGGGTTGTCGGCCGCGGACACGCCCTCGCCGAAGTCGAAGGCCGAGGTGATCGGCTCGACCCCCAGGCACACGTTGCGCCCCGCCCACGGCTCCCCTTGGCGCCCGCGGTTCGAGATCCACAGGAGCGCGCTCGACAGGTGCTCCGGGTCCCATTCGACTCCGACCCGGTAGCCCTCCTCCTCGTTGACGAGGCCGATGGTCGGCTCGTCCGGATCGGCGACGAGGAGGATCTCGTCGACCCTCTCCGTCAGCGGCAGGCGCGTCAGGTCGATGGTCCCCCCATCGGCGCGCGGGGCCTGGGTCGGGTCGGGGAAGGGGGCGGAGTTGTCGAGGACGGACGTGCCCGAGTCCGAGGGCAGCGGCCAGACCTCTCGGCATCCGGGTAGCTCCAGGCGCGCCGCTCCCGGGGAGTCGGGCAGTCGGAGGATCGGGTGGAGGCCGAGGGGCAGGCGGGCGTCGGCGCGCATGACGATGGCGTCGACGAACTCGACGGCGCCCTCGGCGCACGAGACCGTCCGCTCGACGCGGGCGACGGGCGAGTCGTCGTCGTAGTCGAGTCGGAGGACCGCTCGGTCCCCGTCGTGGGCGACGACCTCCCACGGGGCGTTCGACGACAGCCCGTGCACCCATCGTCCCGGGCCCGCGTATCCGGTCCGCCACGGCTCGGGCAGGGCCTCGGCGGTGTCGGGGGCCGCGCCGAAGGGGACGCACAGGAAGTCGCCGCGCAGCCTGTCGAGCAGGGGGACCTGGGGGAATCCGGACCAGCCGGCCGTGTACAGCGGGGAGAACTCGCGTGCCGTCCCCGCCTCGAAGACGGCCGTCGTCATCGCGCCGAGCAGTTGAATGGTCGCTCGGGTGCTCGTGGTTCCGATGGTGAGTTCCATCAGGGCCTCCTCGTCGTCGTCGGGTTCTCGTGAAGTTTCACGGGCGTCCGCCATACTAGGTGGGCGGCGTCATGGGCGAGGCGGTTGCGCAGCATCACGATCTGGAATCGAAGCAGAAGGATCATTGTCCTTATCAATAAGGACTGCTAACGTTGGGTATGTCATATTCAAAGATGAACCATGACCTTAAATGTCAGGTGTTTCAGAATCGTCCGACGGTGGGAGGATTCGCCGCCAGGTGCGAGTCCCCACTCGTTCCCTCAAGGAAGAAGAGGCTGACATGAACAATCAACATATGGCGCGCCGGGGAACTCTCGTTGCCCTCCTCGCCGTCCCGGCCCTGGTCCTGAGCGCATGTGGCGGATCGGCGGGGCAATCCGGCGCCGCGGGCTCCTCCGACCGGGCGACGCAGATGTACGCCTGGGTCTCCCATGAATCCGACCGCGAGCAATGGCAGGCCTTTGTCGACGCGGCGACGAAAGCCAACCCGGACTTCCGCCTGACTTTCGACGGGCCCTCTTTCAACGACTATTTCACCAAGGTCAAGACCCGGATGCTGGGGGATGACGCCCCCTGCATCCTCACCACCCAGGCCGCCCGAGCCCAGGAGCTCGACGGCATCCTCTCCCCCTTGGACGACCTGATGAAGGCGGAGGGCGTCGACGCCTCGATGTACAACGCGGCGATGATGGAGGGGATGACGGTCAACGGATCCGTCGTCGCCCTGCCCTACGACGCCGAACCGGACGTCCTCTACTACAACCGCGCCCTCTTCGCCGAGGCCGGCTTGGCCGAGCCCGGACTCGATTACACGACCGAGCAGTTCCTCTCCGACGCCAAGGCCCTGACCGGGGATGGACGATGGGGGCTGGCCGTTAAGCCCGCGATGATGGACAACGCCCCCGGCGCCCTCGCCCACGCCTTCGGCGGCGCCGTCAGCGACGGCGGCGCCGTCACCCTCGCCGAGCCCGACTACGTCGACGGCGTCCAATTCGCCTTCGACCTCGTCGCCGTCGAGGGCGTCGCCCAGGCCCCCAACGCCGCCGACGGCGACGGGCCCTCGCAGGGGGCCTTCACCTCCGGCACCGCCGCCATGCTCTTCGACGGCCCGTGGATGTACGGGACCTTCGAGGCCCAGCTCGGAGACGACCTCGGGGTCGCCGTCGTCCCCAGCCCCACCGGCACCCCCCTCGGCGTCGTCCAGGGCTCCGGATTCGGCATCGCCAAGAACTGCCCCGACAAGGAGGCGGCGTTCAAGGTCCTCAAGCAGCTCGTCGCCCCCGAGGTCATCGGCGCCGTCGCCTCCGTCCGGGGCACCGTCCCATCGGTCGCCTCCCAGATGGACCAGTGGGCCGAAGGCAAGCCGGAGGACTCCGTCGCCGCCATCGAGGCCCTCCTGGACAACGGCACCCCCCTGGTGACCACCCCCGCGTGGAACCAGATGACGACGTCCTTCATCCAGTACAGCCCCGAGGGGTTCCGCGGCACGAGGACGGCGCAGGACATCCTCACGTCGATCTCCCAGGCCGCCGGGTGACCCGCGGGCGCCGACAGGGAGCAGGTGGTTGAGTGAGTACCACAAACATCGTCGCGCTCCCGGCCCCATCCGATGCGGGTCGCGGGACCGGCTCCCACGCCGGGCCCGCGACCCGCCGGGGGCTGGGCGACGGACTGCGGGCGGCGATCTACCTCGCGCCGGGGATGCTCGGATTCCTCAGCTTCATCATCGTCCCCCTCATCGCCTCGCTCATCGTCAGCCTCTTCGACTGGTCGCTGTTCGGCGGCGCCGAGTTCGTCGGGCTGGGCAACTACCGCAGGATGCTGTCCGGCGCGGACCCCGCGTTCTGGACCGTCATGCGCAACACGGCGGTCTTCGCCCTCCTCTACACGCTCCTCAACCTCGTGATCTCGCTCGGCCTGTCGTACTGGCTCCAGCACATCCCCGAGTTCTGGTCGCGGGTCCTGAGCGTCGTCTTCTTCATCCCCGTCGTCACCCCCATGGCCGGCAACGCCTTGATCTGGCGCCTGCTCCTGTCCGATCAGGGAGTCGTCAACGCCTGGCTGTCCGCGCTCGGCATCGGCCCGGTCTCCTGGCTCAACGAACCGTCGCTGGCGATGGCGTCCCTGCTGATGATGTCCCTGTGGCAGGGCCTGGGGTACAACATCGTCGTCCTGACCGCGGGTCTCAACGGCCTCAACACATCGGTCCTCGAAGCCGCGCAGATCGACGGCGTCAACGGGTGGCAGAGGTTCTTCTCCGTCGTCTTCCCGATGATCTCCCCGACCGTCTTCTTCTGCACGATCATGACCGTCATCGGGGCGTTCAAGGTCTTCGCCCAGCCGTACTTCCTGACGATGGGCGGCCCCGGCGAGTCGACGAACACGATGGTCCTGCACTTGTACCGCAACGGCTTCGCATTCGACCGGCTCGGCTACGCCTCGGCCCTGGCCTGGGTGCTCTTCGTCGTCGTCATGGTCCTGACCGCCCTCCAGTTCAGCCAGCAGAAGAAGTGGGTGACCTACGATGCGTAACTCCTCGTCGGCCTCGCGCACGGTCTTCGCCGCGGTATCGGCCATCGGCCTGACACTCATCGCGGCCTTCTTCCTCTTCCCCTTCGTCTGGATGCTCGCCACCTCCCTCAAGCCCACGGCCGAGGTGTTCTCCTCGGGCGCCTCGCTGACGGCCTCGCGCATCGAATGGTCGAACTATCCGTCCGCCCTGACGTCGATCCCCTTCGCGCGGGTGATCCTCAACTCGATCCTCGTGTCCGTCCTCGGCTCCCTGCTGGCGATGCTCGTCTCGGTGCTGTCGGCCTACGCGTTCGCCCGACTGCGCTTCAGGTTCCGCCGCCACCTCTTCGCCCTATTCGTCGCCACCCTCGTCCTGCCCCAGGAGGTCCTCGTCATCCCCCTGTTCATCGGGATGCAGCGCCTGGGGCTGGTGAACTCCTACTTCGCGCTCATCGTCCCCTTCGCCTTCGGGGCGTTCGGGGCGTTCCTCATCCGCCAGTTCCTCATGCAGCTCCCCCTCGAATTCGAGGAGGCCGCGAGGATCGACGGGTGCAACGACCTGACGATGATGACGAGGATCCTCCTGCCCCTCCTCAAGGCCCCGATCCTCGTCGTCGGCGTCTTCGCTTTCATCGACTACTGGTCGACGTTCCTGTGGCCCCTGATCGTCGTCAACGATCAGACCATGGCGACGATCCCGCTGGGCCTCCAGATGTTCTCCGGTGAGCGGGGGACCGACTGGGGGCCGATGATGGCCGCCGTGACCATGACGACCATCCCCTCGTTCCTCATCGTCGTCTTTCTTCAAAGGCAACTGGAGAAAGGCGTCGCTCTCGGCGCATTCGGAGGCCGCTGATCATGAGATTCCCGTCCGTTCCCGTTACCTACACCGCGACCTCGTGGGAGGATCTCGCGCGCCCGACCCCGCAGTGGTACGCGGACACCCCCCTCGGGTTCTTCGTCCACTGGGGCGCCTACTCGGTGCCCGCATGGGCTGAGGACCACGGCGAACTCGGCACCGAATCGGACTGGGCCGCCTGGTTCACCCACAACTCCTACGCCGAGTGGTACTACAACACGATCCGCATCGACGGCTCGCCCGCCCAGGTCCGCCACCGCGACCTGTACGGCTCCCTCGACTACGACTCGTTCCTCGACATGTGGGATGCCTCGGCCTGGGACCCCGACGATTGGACGAGACTCTTCGTCCGAGCCGGCGCCGACTACGCGGTCCTGACGACCAAGCACCACGACGGCATCACCCTGTGGGACGCCCCCGAGACCGGCAGTCGCAACACCGTGCGCCGCGGACCCCGGCGGAACATCGTCGAGGAGTTCTGCGACTCGACGCGCGCCGCCGGGATGCGCGTCGGCCTGTACTACTCCGGGGGCCTCGACTGGCACTACCGGCCGTTCCCCCCGATCATGGCCGACGAGGAGTGCAACGACCTGTTCCGCCCCAAGGACGCCGAGTACGCGCGCTACGCCTTCGTCCACTCGAAGGACCTCATCGACCGCTACCGCCCGGACGTGTACTGGAACGACATCAACTGGCCCGACGCGGGCAAGAACTTCTCCGAGCACGGCCTGGGGCGCCTGATGGAGCACTTCTACGCGGTGTGCCCCGAGGGGGTGACGAACGACCGGTACGGGGGAGTGCACTCGGATTTCCTGACGTCGGAGTATCAGCACTTCGGAGCGTCGGAGGAGGCGGCCGTGTGGGAGAACTGCCGGGGGGTCGGCCTGTCCTTCGGGTACAACCGCAACGAGGGGCCCGAGCAGTACCTCGACGGGCCGGGCGCCGTGCGCCACCTGATCGACGTCGTCGCCAAGGGAGGCAGACTGCTCCTCGACGTGGGGCCGCGCGCCGACGGGTCGTTGCCCGACGAGCAGGTCGCCGCGCTCGAGGGGCTCGCGGAGTTCATGGGCCCGCACAAGGTGGAGCTCGTCGGCGGGTCGGTCGTCCCCGGGGGAGTGGAGTGCGACGGGTGGGCGCGGGCGCTGGCCCACGAGGATCATGCGGCGGTCTTCGTCGACGCGTCGGCGTCGCGGGTCGGAGCCCTGCCCGCCGGGTTCGACTGGTCGCGCGCGGTGGCGTCGCGCGGTCGCGCCTCCTACGTGGACGGGGCGCTCGCGGTCGAGGTCGGCGAGGGGGTTCCGGCCGTCGTCACGGCCCCGATGGGGTGATCCGGACTGCGGACGGCGGGGCGTGGACGGTAGGGGAGCCTCGGGTTCGGACCGCCGGGCGGCGCCGCTGGTCGCCCGTGGAGTGCTCAGGCGGTGCCGGAGTCGTTGAGGGTGAATCGGAACGAGTACAGGTCGGCGTTGTAGACGTGGGATCCGTATTCGACGGTCCTGCCGTTGGCGTCGAAGGCGGTGCGCTCCATGGTCAGGGCCGGGTCGCCGGCGCTCATGCCGAGCAGGGGGGCCTCGTCGTCGGCGAGTGCGCGCGCGCCGATGGATTGCTGGGCGGACACGGGTTTGATGCCGAGATCCGCGAGGCAGGAGTACAGGCCCTTCTCGCTGAGCCGGGTGAGCGTGGGGGCGATGTCGGCCCCGAGGATGTTCGTCATGAGGGCGAGTGGCTGGTCGTCGACGAGGCGTCGTCTGACGATCCGGACGATTTCCTGGGATTCGGGGCATCCGAGGCGTTGAGCGTCGGCCGCGTCGGCCAGGCTGATCGAGTAGGAGAGGACTTCGGTGCGCGGGGTGAACCCGGCCTTGACGAGGTCGTCGTTGAGCGAGGTCAGGGATAGCGGGCGTCGGACGTGGGTCGGCGTGACATGAGTGCCGGCTCCGCGCCTGCGGGTTAAGAGGCCCCGGGAGACGAGGTCCTGGAGGGCGCGGCGCGCGGTCGGACGGGATACCGCGAGCCGGTGGGCCATGGAGACCTCGTCCTCGATGAGCTGCCCGGGGGGGAGCTCTCCGGAGGTGATGAGATGCTCGAGGGGGGCAGCGATCTGGCTGTAGAGCGGGATCGCGCTGCTCCGGTCGATCGTCACTTCGGCGATATAGGGGGCGTCGAGACCCCGGGGGCTGCTCACGGCCTTCTCCTTCGGCTCGGGTGGGTGAACCCGGAGGACTAAATGTTCTAACAAATATTGACAGTAGGTGTTCTCAGTGACAATACTACTAATGCCCACACCCCATCAATGACGAGGGAAAGCGGATGGATCATGGGAAAGACCAAGAATCCAGATCTCCTGACGATTGGCAGGAGCGGGGTTGACATATATCCGCTCGATATAGGGGTCGGTCTCGAGGAGGTCACCTCCTTCGGCAAGTTCCTCGGTGGATCGCCCATGAACGTTGCCGTCGCCGCCGCCCGTCTGGGCCACGAGTGCGCGATCCTCACCGGAGTCGGCGACGACCCGTTCGGGCGATACGTCCGCGCGGAGATGCGACGCCTGGGGGTCGACGATCGCCACGTCGTCGTCGACCCCCGGCTCAATACCCCTGTCACTTTCTGCGAGATATTCCCGCCCGACGACTTCCCCCTCTACTTCTACCGGCAGCCCTCGGCCCCCGACTTGCAGATCACCCCTGAGGACGTTCCCGTCGACGCCGTCGCCGGCTGCGCGATCCTCTGGCTGTCCGTCACCGGCTTGTCCGCCGAACCCTCCCGATCCGCTCACCACGCGGCCCTCGACGCCAGAGGGGGCGCCGGCACGACGATCCTCGACCTCGACTACCGACCGATGTTCTGGGCCGACGAGGACGAGGCCCGTACCGAGGTCGCGCGCGTCCTCGGTACGGCGACCATCGCCATCGGGAACGCGGAGGAATGCCGGATCGCCGTCGGCGAGACCGACCCCGACCGGGCCGCCGACGCCCTCCTCGACCGGGGCGTCGAGGTCGCCGTCGTCAAGCAGGGGCCCCTCGGGACCCTCGCCAAGACCCGGGACGAACGGATCGTCGTTCCCGTCACCCCCGTCGATGTGTGCAACGGGCTAGGAGCGGGAGACGCTTTCGGCGGCGCCTTCTGCCACGGACTCCTCGAAGAATGGGATCTCGGTCGGACCCTCCAGTTCGCCTCGACCGCCGGCGCCATCGTCGCCACCCGCCTCGAATGCTCGACCGCCATGCCGACGCAGGACGAGGTCCTCGCTCTCATCACCGCCACCGCCCAGTCCGCACCGGTCATCGAAAGACGCCGACGATGACGCTCATCGAACGGCTGACCGCGATCCGGCGAGATGACCCCGACCTCATCCGCACGGCACTGGCCCAGCGTCGCCGCCCCGCCCCGGCCTGCCCGGCCCGGCACCTGATCATCGCCTGCGATCACCCCGCTCGCGCGGCCCTCGGCGCGGGCGGGAGGCCCATGGCCATGGCCGACCGCGAAGACCTCCTCGCCAGGGCGTCCACGGCTCTCGCCCGCCCCGGGGTCACCGGGTTCCTCGGAACCGCCGACCTCATCGAGGACCTCGCCCTCCTCGGAGCCCTCGACGGGAAGAACGTCTGGGGCTCGATGAACCGCGGGGGCCTCTACGGCTCCTCCTTCGAGATCGACGACCGCTTCACCGCCTACACTCCCGGAGGCATCGAGCGAGCCGGGCTCGACGGCGGGAAGATGCTCCTACGCATCGACTACGCCGACCCGGCGACCCCCCGCCTCCTCGAATCGGCCTCCGCCGCCCTCGACGGTCTCGCCGAGCGCGGCCTGAGCGCGATGATCGAGCCCTTCCTCTCCACCAGGCGAGGGACGACGGTCGTCAACGACCTCGACCCCGATGCCGTCATCACCTCCATCGCCATCGCCCAGGGCCTCGGATCGACGACGGCCCGGACCTGGCTCAAACTCCCCTGCGTCCCCGACATGGAGCGAGTCATGCAAACGACGACCCTGCCCAGCCTGATCCTCGGCGGAGAGGTCCCCGCCGACCCCGACCGAGCCCTGTCCCGATGGGAGTCCGCCCTCGCCCTGCCCAATGTCTGCGGCCTCGTCGTCGGGCGCTCCCTCCTCTACCCCGCCGACGACGACGTCGTCTCGGCCGTCGACCGGGCGGTGGCGCTGCTGTGAACGACGAGAAGCACGCGATCCGATCCGGTGCCGCCGCGCACGGCCCGTACAGAGTCGACCTGGACCCCCGCGGGTGCGGATGGGACTGGGCCTGCCTGCGCGTCGTCCAGCTCGCCCCCGGGCAATCCCTCGCCCTCGACGCCGACGACACTGAATACCTCGTCCTGCCGCTGACCGGCTCCTGCACGGTCCTCGTCAACGGCGCGGACTACTCCCTGGCCGGACGCGAGTCCGTCTTCACGGACATCACCGACTCCCTGTACGTCCCGCGCCGCACCCCCGCCACGCTGCGATCCGACCATGGCGGCAGATTCGCCCTGCCCGGCTCCGTCGCCACGACCGATCTGCCGGTGCGCTACTGCCCCCGCAACGAGGTCGTCACGGGACTGCGCGGATCGGGACCGGCCTCGCGGCAGGTCAACAACTACGCGCTGGGCAACGCCCTGAAGACCTCTCACCTGCTCGCCTGCGAGGTCCTGACCCCCGGCGGCAATTGGTCCTCCTATCCCCCGCACAAGCACGACGAGCACACCGACGACGAGCGGATCCTCGAAGAGATCTACTACTACGAGATCCGCCCCGGCCGCGATTCCCATCCCGGATTCGCGCTTCAGCGGATCTCCCCCTCGCCCGGCCACGACATCGACGTGTGCACCGAGGTCCACGACGGCGACGTCATCGTCATGCCCCACGGGTATCACGGCCCCACTGTCGCCGCTCCCGGTTACGACCTCTACTACCTCAACGTCATGGCCGGACCGGCCGAGGAGGCGATCTGGCTGATGACCGACGATCCGCGCCACGCCTGGGTGCGCTCGACCTGGTCCGACCGGGACATCGACCCGCGCCTGCCCATGACCCCCATGAACTGACCGTTATCGGCCCGAGGAGACGCCATGTCCACCATTCGACTGACCGTCGCCCAGGCGACGATCCGATTCCTCGTCAACCAGTACTCCGAGCTCGACGGAGTCCAGCAGCGCCTCGTCTCAGGGGCCTTCGGCATCTTCGGGCACGGCAATGTCGCCGGGATCGGGCAAGCCCTCCTGCAGAACGAGATCGACCCCGGCCCAGACGGCGGGTCCATGCCCTACATCATGCCGCGCAACGAACAGGGCATGGTCCACGCGGCCGCGGCCTACGCCAAGGCCTCCAACCGTCTTCAAACGAAGATGTGCACCGCGTCGATCGGGCCCGGCTCCCTCAACATGATCGTCGGAGCCGCCCTGGCCACCACCAACCGACTGCCGGTACTGCTCCTCCCCTCCGACCAGTTCGCCACGCGCGCGCCCGACCCCGTCCTCCAGCAGATCGAGAACCCCCAGACCCTAGACTCCACGTGCAACGACGCCTTCCGTCCCGTCAGCGCCTTCTTCGACCGGATCGCCCGTCCCGAGCAGCTCCTGCCCTCCCTCATGCAGGCGATGCGAGTACTCACAGACCCCGCCGAGACCGGCGCCGTCGTCATCGCACTGCCTCAGGACGTCCAGGCCGAGGCCCACGACTTCCCCGAGGAGATGTTCCACCGGCGCGCGTGGCGCGTCAGGCGCCCACCCGCCGACAGGGCCTCGCTCGAACGCGCCGCCGACATGATCCGCCGGGCCCGGCGCCCCCTGCTCATCGCGGGCGGGGGAGTCGTCTACTCCCGGGCCTGCCAGTCCTTGCGGGGCTTCGCCGATCGGACCGGCATCCCCGTCGCCGACACGCAGGCCGGTAAGGGCGCGATCAACTTCGACCACCCCCAGTCGGTCGGCGGAGTGGGCGCGACCGGAGCCGTGGCAGCGAACCGGCTGGCCGCCACCGCCGACCTCATCATCGGCGTGGGCACCAGGTACTCCGACTTCACCACCGCCTCGAAGACTCAGTTCCAGAATCCCGGCGTCCGTTTCTGCAATATCAACGTCAAAGCCTTCGACGCCGCGAAGAACGGCGCCGAAATGATCGTCGCCGATGCGCGCGAGGCCCTCGACGCCCTGAGCGGGGAGCTCGCCGGCCACCGGGTCGATCCGGCCTACGCCGACGAGATCGCCCGGGAAAAGGAGGCGTGGGACCGGGTCGTCGACGAGTGCACCCATCTGGGCCACGGACCTCTGCCGGCCCAGACCGAGGTCTTCGGCGCGCTCAACGAGATGATGGGCGACGACGACGTCATCATCAACGCCGCCGGATCCATGCCCGGGGACCTCCAGGCGCTGTGGCGCGCCCGCACCCCCATCCAATACCACGTCGAGTACGCCTTCTCCTGCATGGGGTACGAGATCCCCGCCGCCATGGGGGTCAAGATGGCCCTGCCCGATTCCCAGGTCGTCTCGATCGTCGGCGACGGCTCCTACCAGATGCTCCCCATGGAGCTGGCGACGGTCGCCCAAGAGGGCATCAAGGTTATCTACGTCCTCCTTCAGAACCACGGATTCGCCTCCATCGGGGCGTTGTCGGAGTCACTCGGATCCCAGCGCTTCGGCACGAGGTACCGGGAGGGCGGGGTGGGGGCCGACCATACGGCCGACGGCCCCGTCCTCGACGTCGACATCGCCGCGAACGCCAGGTCGTGGGGGATCGACGTCATCGACGCGCACTCGATCGACGAGTTCAGGCGGGCCTACGCCCGCGCCTGCGACAGCCCGCGCCCCGTGATGATCCACATCGAGACCGATCTGTACGGCCCGAATCCGCCCTCGTCTTCGTGGTGGGACGTTCCCGTGTCCCAAGTGTCCAGGATCGACTCCACCCGGGCCGCCTACGAGGACTACCGGCGCGAACGCGCGCGCCAGCGCCACTATCTCGGCTGATCTCCCCTGCACTCCCCGTCCGACGCCCGACACGGGCCGATGACCCGATACCCCACCGAGGAGCACCATGAGAACGATCCCCCACTGGATCGACGGAGCGGAATACATCGGCGACCCCTCCGGCGAGTCCCCCGTCGTCGACCCGGGAACCGGACGGGAGGTCGCGAACCTCCTCCTGGCGTCCCCCGCCGACCTCGACCGCGCTGTCGCCGCCGCGCGCCGCGCTCAGGGTGCGTGGGCGAGAACCCCACTGTCCGTACGAACCTCGATCATGTTCACGATGCGCGAGCTCGTCCTCGCCCACCAGGACGAGATGGCGCGAATGATCGTTCAGGAGCACGGGAAGAACTACTCCGACGCGATCGGCGAGATCCAGCGCGGCCGCGAGACCCTCGACTTCGCCACCGCGATTAACGTCGCCCTCAAGGGCGAGCACTCGGTCGACATCTCGACCGGCGTCGACATCTTCTCTCTGCGTCAGCCGGTGGGCGTCGTCGCCGGGATCTGCCCGTTCAACTTCCCGGCGATGGTCCCCATGTGGATGCACCCCCTGGCGATCGCCACCGGCAACGCGGTCATCGTCAAGCCCGCCTCCGCGACCCCTTCGGCCGCCCTGCTGACCGCTCGCCTCTACAAGGAGGCCGGTCTGCCCGACGGCGTGTTCAATGTCGTCTCGGGTGACCGGGAACTCGTCGGTGGGATCCTCGAGCACCCGGGCATCGACGCGATCTCATTCGTCGGGTCGACGCCGGTCGCGCGGATCGTCCAGGAGGTGGGGACCTCTCACGGCAAGCGCGTTCAGGCGCTCGGAGGGGCGAACAACCACGCGATCGTCATGCCCGACGCCGATCTGGGCTTCGCGGCTCAACATATCTCGGCCGCCGCATTCGGCGCTGCCGGGGAGCGGTGCATGGCGCTGCCCGTCGTCGTCGCGGTCGGCGGCATCGGCCCTGATCTGGCACGCCGGATCAGGGCCCATGCGCAGACGATCCGGGTCGGTTACGGCATGGACGAGGGGGTCGACATGGGGCCCGTCATCGACGCGGCGTCGAAGAAGCGCATCATCGGACTGATCGACGACGCCGAGGCGCGTGGCGCCGATATCGTGCTCGACGGGAGAGGCCTGGTCGTCGAGGGGCACGAGGAGGGGTTCTTCCTCGGCCCGACGATCGTCGACGGTGTGGCGCTGGATGCGCCGATCTATTCGGAGGAAGTGTTTGGCCCGGTCCTGGCGATCGTCCACGCCGACACCTACGACGAGGCGATCGGGATCGTCAATTCTTCCCCGTTCGGTAACGGGGCGGCGATCTTCACCAACGATGGAGGCACGGGCCGGCGTTTCGCATTGGACGTGGAGGCGGGGATGGTCGGGGTCAACGTCCCGATCCCGACGCCGGTCGCCTATTACTCCTTCGGCGGATGGAAGGACTCCCTCCTGGGGGACACGCATATCCACGGTCCCGAGGGGGTGCGTTTCTACACGCGGGCCAAGGCGGTGACGACGAGGTGGCCGTCGGAGCGAACGTACGCGGCGACGATGTCCTTCCAACGCGAGGAGTGAAGCGTCTGAGGACCGTCAGCGCCGTTCGACTGCGGTGATGCGGACGCGCGGTTCGCAGGAGCGGCCGCGACTCGGCGTCACGGGACGACGGCCCGCCCGGTGCGAGCGGACTCATCCGCCGCCTCGGCCAAGCGCAGGGCCGCGATCCCGTCCTCGATACCCGGCGCCGGGCGGCGTCCCGTGGAGACGGCCGTGAGGAACGCATCGAGTTCGCGCGCGTAGGCGGCGTGGTAGCGATCGAGGAAGAAATCGAGGTAGCGCCCTTGGGCATCGGTCATCTCGGATCCGCAGTAGCGCACGGTGGTGGCCCGGATGTTGTCCGCCGTCAGGGAGCCCCGCTGTCCGAAGGCTTCGATCCGCTGGTCGTAGCCCGATGCGCAGTGGCGGGAGTTGATGATCGTCGCCGTGGCGCCTCGGTCGTTCGCCAGGGTGATGACGGCCCCGTCGAAATCCCCGGTGTCGGCGAGGTCCGGATCGAGGTGCTGCCCGAGGGCGTAGACGGAGACGATGTCGCCGAGGAAGAAACGGGCGAGATCGAAATCGTGGATCGTCATATCGGCGAAGATTCCGCCGGAGTTGGCGATGTAGTCCTTCGAGGGGGCGGTGGGATCGCGGGAGACGATCGTCAACTGTTCGAGGTCGCCGATGCGCCCGTCGGTCACGGCGTCGTGGATGGCGGCGAAGGAGGGGTCGAATCTGCGGTTGAACCCGAGCATGACGAGCGGGTCGAGGCCGTCTAGGCGCGCGACGAGGTCGGCTGCGGCCGTGGCGTCGGGGGCGAGGGGCTTCTCGCACAAGACGGGGATGCCGGCGGCGGCAGCGGCGAGGACCTGCGGGGCGTGCAGGGGAGTCGGGGAGCAGATGATGACGGCGTCGACGGCGGTGTCGGCGAAGACCTCGTCAGCGTCCACCGTCCAGCGGGCGCGGCACTGGTGGGCGAGGTCCCGGGCGGCGTTTTCAACGGCGTCCGCGACGATGACGAGTTCCGCGTCCGGATGGGCGCAAACGGAACGGGCATGGACGCGGCCGATGCGCCCGGCCCCGATGAGGCCGATTCGTAGCATGGGGTTCTCCTTGGGTGGAAGGGGGGCGTGGTGTCACCGGTAGTACTGCTGGGTCAGCATCATGTTCGATTTTCCTATTTAATGTCCGAACAAGTAGATGCTAGCTGATATTTCACCTATAGTTAAGGTATTCGAGACGTTTATCCCGGTAGGAAAATGGGTTTCTTCGGCATCTAATCGAATAATTGACAGGACATTTTGGCTTACTGATGTGTCGAGAGGGAGTGCCATGAGTCGGATCAAACTGGGGTGCGCCCCGATCGCCTGGGTCAACGACGATATGCCGGTTCTCGGAGGGGCCACCCCCTACCAGCAGATCCTCAGCGAGATCGCACTGGCCGGATACGAGGGGACCGAGGTCGGCAACAAGTACCCGACGGATGTCGGTGTTCTCACCCGTGAGCTCTCCCTGCGCGGATTGAGGATCGCGGCCGCGTGGCACGGCTGTCTGCTGACAACCGGGAACTACGCCGAGGAGGAGTCCCTGTTCCTCGGATTCGTCGACCGGATGACCGCCCTCGGCGCGGACTGCATCAACATCTGCGAGCAGGGGCGATCGATCCAGGCGATGCGGGATCGATCGGTGTTCGACGACAAGCCGGTGTTCGACGATGAGGAGTGGGACAGACTTGCCGAGGGCCTCAATCGATTCGGCGCTCTCGCCTCGCGACGGGGGATCCGCCTGGTCTACCACCACCACATGGGTACCGGGGTGCAGACCGGTGAGGAGATCGACCGCCTGATGGCGATGACGGATCCGGCATCTCTCGGCCTGCTCGTCGACAACGGCCACCTCCTGTTCGCGGGCGAGTCGGCGCAGGCGGTCGTCGACCGCCACCGCGACCGCATCGGACATGTCCATCTCAAGGACATCCGGCCCGAGGTCGTCGAGCGGGCGCGCGCCGGGGGGATGAGTTTCCTCGACGCGATCCTCGCCGGAGTCTTCACCGTCCCGGGCGACGGGCCGACCGATTTCTCCTCCCTCGTGGAGCCGCTCGTGAAATCCGGGTACGACGGCTGGTTCATGGTGGAGGCCGAGCAGGACCCCGATGTCGCCGATCCCCTTGAATACGCCCTCCTCGCGAGGCGGTACCTCGCCGAGGAGCTGGGGGTCTGATCGAATCCGCCCGCCGAGTCGGTGGGCGCGGGGGAGGAGGCCGGTCGTCGGGTCCGCGTCTTAGACTGGTCCTCGGCCCCCGCCGCGTTCGTGAGGGCCGGACGACGAGGCGAGAGCGAGAGACGAAGGATGAGGCCCATGCCCACGCGAGAAGCGACGGGACGACCGGTGTACGTCGCGAGGCGGCAGGGGCTGACCGAGCAGGTCCAGGAAGCTCTCATCGAGATGATGCTCGAGGGGCTCATCGCCGATGACGCGCCGATCCGGATCGATTCGCTGGCGGAGGCGCTGGGGGTGTCGGCCACGCCGGTCCGCGAGGCGCTGGCGCGCCTGGAGGGGCTGGGACTGGTCATCCGGTCGAGTTACAAGGGGTATCGGACGGCTCCGCGGTTGTCGGGGGCCGAGCTCGCCGATCTGATGAGCGTGCGGCGCCTGCTCGAGCCGGAAGCCGCGCGGCTGGCGTGCGCCCGGTGCGATGAGGCGTTCGTCGAGCGCCTGGCGGGGATCGTCGCCGAGCAGCGGCGGTCGCTGTCGCTCGACGGGGTGGAGGAGACGCGGGCGTTCATGCGCGCAGATCAGGAGTTCCACCGGGCGATCCATGCGGCGTCGGGCAACCGGTTCTTGGCGTCGTCGGCGGACGAGCTGGGCGGGAACGTTCAGCGGTGGAGGCATTTCAAGGACCGGATCGTCACCGATGCGGATCATTCGCTGGCCGAGCACGAGCGGATCGTCGAGGCTTTCCGGTCGGGGGATCCTCAGGCGGCGGCTGACGCGATGACCCGTCACATCGATCGTCTGGCGGAGCGTTTGCGCGCGGAGACCGAGGACTGAGGAGCCGTTTCCGAGGGCTGGGGGAGAGGACCTCTTCTTTCTTCTCATACAGAATATATGATCTTTTATGTAGACAATCTGATGTTTGATCGGATACGGTGATCCACAGCACGCAAAGAGGCGTGCCCGTCGAAAGCAGGAACACATGCACGACACACCACTGGCCGTCGTCACCGGCTCGGGGCGAGGAATCGGGCAGGCGATCGCCGAACGGCTCGCCGACGATGGGATGCGCCTGATCATCGCCGACATCGACGACGACACCGCCCGCCAGACCGCCGAGCGCATGACCGCCTCGGGACGCACCGCCCACGGCATCGGCCTCGACGTCGCCTCGCCCGAATCCGTCGCCCGGGCCGTCGCCGAGACCACCGACCGCTTCGGCCCCATCCGCGTCCTCGTCAACAACGCCGGAATCGTCTCCAATACCCCGTGGGAGGACACCGGCCTCGACGAGTGGAACACGGTCCTGGCGATCAACCTCACCGGGACCATGCTCATGACTCACGCCGTCCTCCCCGTCATGCGCGACGCCGGATGCGGGCGCGTCATCAACATCGTCTCCCTCGCCGGGCGCAACGGCGGCGTCAGCGTCGGACCCGCGTACGCCGCCTCCAAGGCCGGCGTCATCGGACTGACCCGCCACTACGCCGGCAAAGTCGCCCGCGACGGGATCACCGTCAACGCCGTCGCCCCGGGAACCACCGCCACCGCCATGGCCTCCCGATTCACCCCCGAGCAGATGGCCGCCATCAACGACTCGATCCCCGTCGGCCGCCTCGGTCGCGTCGACGAGATCGCCGCCGCCGTCTCCTACTTCGCCGGCCCCCACGCCGGCTTCACCACCGGCGCCGTCCTCGACGTCAACGGCGGCATGCACTTCGCCTGAAAACCCCACCGATCCCATCACAGGAGGAACGATGTCCACCAGCTACCTCGCATGGATGGCCGAGAACACTCCCAGCCGCTACTGCAACGACTCGGCCCTGACCAGCACCATCACCAGAGCCCTCGACAACGGGGCCGTCGGCGTCACCACCAACGCCCCCCTGTCCTACGAGGCCCTGACGACCTCGGAGCCCCAGGACCTCGACCCCGAGTCCAGCGTCGACGCCTCCGCGACCGGCGACGAACGGGTCGTCGAGCTCCTCGGCCGCGTCGTCCGCCCCATCGCCAGGAGGCTCATGCCCCTCTACGAGGCCTCCGACGGGCTCTACGGATACGCCCGATCCCAGGTCCAGCCCAGCGCCTCCCACGACTACGACGCGCAGCTCGCCCAAGGGCTGGCCATCGCCGAATTCGGCCCCAACGTCATGGTCAAGATCCCCGGGACCGAATCCGGGGTCCGCGTCCTCGAGGAACTCGCCGCGCGCGGCATCCCCACGACCGCGACCGTATGCGTCTCCGCCTCCCAGATCCTCGCCGTCGCCGAGGCCTACGAGCGCGGCGCCGAGCGCGCCCGCCAAGCCGGCATCGCCCCCGCCCGCTCGACCTCCGCCTTCGTCATGGGGCGTCTCCAGGACTACCTCGCCATCGTCAACGAGAAGGAGAACAAGGGCCTGGCCACCGAGGACCTCGAAGAAGCGGTCGTCGCCGTCGCCCGCCGACTCCTCGACGCCCTCGCCGACCGCCCCGGGGCCCCCGTCCTCATGCCCGCCGCATTCCGCCACCCCCGTCAAGTCACCCTCCTGGCAGGGGCCCCCTTCGAGGCGACCATCCACCCGAAGATCCAGGACGCCCTCATCCAGTGGGACGCCGAATCCGGGATCCCCCGCGAATCGGGTATCTCCGCGCCCCTCGACCAGACCCGGATCGATCGGGTCCTCGACGCCATCCCCGACTTCGCCCGCGCCTACGAACTCGACGGGCTCGCTCCGCACGAGTTCGACGACTTCGGCGCCACGAAGTTCACCCTCAGCGGCTTCTCCGCCGCATGGGACCAGTTGCGCACCCTGTAGCCCCATCGCAGCGGCGAGCGCCCCGCTCTCGCCGCACCCGCCGGCAAGCCGGACGTCGTCACCACCAGGACCGTCGACGCCCCGCTCGGCCGCGCCCTCGAGACCCCGGCCGACCCGCCCCGACCTCCCGGACGCACGGTCGACCGCCTTCCCGACCCCCGTCGCTCACAGCGCCGTGAACGAAAGGAACCCCATGTCCGCCCGTACCGCACCCCGCCACAGGAGGACCCGATGATCGCCCTCCTTTGGCTCGCACTGTCCATCGTCGTCATCGTCGCCCTGATCCTATGGGTTAAGCTCCACCCCGCCGTCTCCCTCGTCATCGGCACCCTCCTGCTCGGCGCCCTCCTGGGCATGCCATTGCTGGACATCGCCACGACCACCACCCAGGGATTCGGCTCCCTGATGACCAGCCTCGGGCTCTCCGTCGGCTTCGGCATCATCCTCGGCCAGCTCCTCTCCGACTCCGGCGGCGCCAAAGTCATCGCCCGCACCCTCGTCGGACTGACCTCCGACCGCTTCGCCATGTACGGCCTGGCCTTCGCCGCCTTCGTCCTGGCGATCCCCGTGTTCTTCGACGTCACCTTCGTCATCCTCGTCCCCCTGGCCATCGCCATCGCCCGAGAGGCCCGCAAGCCCCTGCCGCTGGCCATCGGCTCGGTCGCCATGGGCGCCGGCGCCGCCCACACCCTCGTCCCCCCGACCCCCAACCCCCTCGCCGCCGGCGACATCATGGGATTCTCCGTCGGCTACATGGTCGGCGTCGGCGGGATCATCGGCCTGATCGCCGTCATCGGCGGCGTCACCGTCTACTCGATGATCATCGACAAGGTGTGGAAGCCCGAGCACGACGTCGCCGAAGAGCCCTCCCTGCGGGCCGTCCCCGGGGAGGACAAGGAACCCGGCTTCTGGCTGTCCCTCCTGCCGATCCTCACCCCCCTGATCCTCATCCTCATCGGCACCGTGTGGGGGGCCGTCACCGACGCGGAGATGCCGGTCCTCCTCCACTTCGCCTCCGACAAGACCGTCGCCCTCCTCATCGGCACGCTCGTCGCCTATCTCGTCGCCTCGCGCAACCTGAGCCGGTCGGAGATGGAAGAATCCGCCAACAACGCGATCCAGTCGGCCGGCATCGTCCTGCTCATCACCGGGGCCGGCGGCTCCTTCGGCGCCGTCATCAAGGCCGGCGGAGTCTCCGACCTCATCGCCGAGGCCGTCGCCGGCCTGGGCGGCGGGCACCTCGTCGGCCTCCTCGCCTGCTACTTCGTCGGCATGTCCTTCCGCGTCGCCGTCGGATCGGGGACCGTCGCCTCCATCACCACCATGACGATCTTCGCCTCCCTGGCCCCCACGATCGGCATCCACCCGGTATGGGTCGCCGCCGCCTGCCTGGCCGGCGCCCTGTCGATCGGGCACATCAACGACTCCGGCTTCTGGGTCACCGCCAAGATCCCCGGATTCTCCATCACCGGCGGACTCAAGGTCTACACCCTGCCGCAGTTCATCGCCTCCGTGTTCACGATCATCCTCGTCATCCTCGGCTCCTACATCGTGCCGATCTCCTGACGGCATCGCGCCCGCCGAATCGCACCGGTCCGGCGGGCGCGACACGACCCACGAGTCCGGGTGGGGCGGCCGCGACCGCCCCACCCGGACCGTCGTCACGACCCGGGAAGAGCGCCGATCGCCGCCCGGTAGGCCTCCTCGAACGCCTCGAGCCTCGAATCGTAGGCGCCGCGCAGCTCCCCGCGCGTCCGAACCGCCTCGCCGACCGGCACGCGGTAGTCGGCCTCCCCGCCCAGCAGGGCGCGAACGGCCATGAGGGCCGCCCCTCGCATCGTGATCCTCTCGCCCACTACCGGGGCCAGGTCGACCCCCAGGCAATCGGCGACGAGCGGCAGGATCTCCGGGTAGTGGCGCACGACGCCCCCCGACGCCAGGACGATGTCCGGGCGCGCCCCGGCCTCGACGAGCTGACGATGGATCCGCAGATAGCTCAGCGCCAGCCCCTCGCCGACCGCCCGCCACGCCTCCCGCGGCCCGGTGGCGGCCGTCACCGACGACAGCCCAGCGCGAGCCCGACCGGCCCACCCCGTCGATCGCTCGCCCGTGAGGAACGGGAGGAACACCGGGGCGCCGTCGACCGGCGGGGCCGACCAGACCCGGCGCCTGTCCTCGGTGTCCAACGGGACGGCGAGAGCCCCCCACCACGTGAGGACGCGGCCGACGTCGTTGAGGGCGCCGCCGACCAGCGCGTCCCCGTGCGACACCCGGTACGACCACAGCCCCCGCGGGATCGGGCCGTCGGAAGAGGGCACGAGGACCCGCATCGCCCCCGAGGTCGCCGCCGACAGGGCGAGCGCCGACGGCCCGATCGCGCCCACTCCCCAATTCGATGCCAATCCGTCGGGGACGGGGGCGAACCACTGCGCCGAGGCCGCCTGCGGCCAGCGCGAGGCGGCGCTGCCGGGGGCGGCGGCGACCCGCTGCGTCGGATCCGCGAGCGGCGCGAACCAGTCCGGCCGCGCGTCGACGAGTCCGAGCACCGCATCGCAGTAGCCGGCGCCCCGACGGTCGAGCAGCCCCGACCACGCCGCCGACGAGATCGATTCGATCCGCCGGCCCGTCAGCCTGCGGACGACGTATGTGCCGATGGACTCGACGGCCGCCGTCTTGTCGAGGAGCCCCGGGGACTCCTCGCGCAGCCACGCGAACTTCGGCGCGTGGTACGAGGTGTGCAGGCGCGCGCCCGTGAGCTGGTGGATCTCGTCCTCGTCGACTCGGGCCCGCAACTCGTCGAGCTGCGCCCAGGAACGGGAGTCGGCGTAGGTCAGGCAGGGGGTCAGCGCGTCGCCGGCGGCGTCGACGCAGATGAACGACGAGGCGAAGGAATCGGCGGCCACCGCGTCGACCGCCGTCCGGCCGAGGGCCAGGAGCGTCTCCCCGATCGCCGCGGCGCACCCGTCGACGACGAGATCCGCATCGATGACGCTGGCCCCGTGGGAGTCGGTGGCGAAGTCGTGGCGCCGCTCGGCCGCGCATCCGTGAAGGGCGCGGCCCCGGGCGTCGAAGACGCAGGTCCTGACGGAGGTCGACCCGATGTCGATGGCCAGGACGAGGGGCCGCTGGGCGCGGCGCGCCTCGACGTGCGGGTCGTGGTCGGACGCGGGGACGAACGAGACTGCCATGGGTGATCCTCCGATCCGCGAGGACCCGCACCGTCATGCCCGGTCGGCTCGATCCTGTCCGACCTGCTGCCTGATGCGCTCGCGCTGGTTATCGATGTGGTCGAGCATCGCCTGCGACGCCGCCGCCGGGTCCCCCGACTCGAGGGCGAGGAGGATCCGCTCGTGCTCGGTCACCGCGATGTCCCGGTCGATGATCAGTCCGGGGGTGAACCGCCTCCAGCGGTGGATAACGCCCCCGAGCATCCCGAGCATATCCGCGATGTACCTGTTCCCGGTCCCCTCCCAGATGGCGCGGTGGAACGCGTCGTCGGCGTGCATGAAGGCCAGGTAGTCCTCCATGGTCTCGGTGCGCCCGGTGCGCTCCTGCTCCTCGTACGCCTCGCGGACACGGCGCACGACGGGGGCGCCGTGCGAGCAGGCCAGTTCCGTGGCGGCCGGCTCGAAGATCCGCCGGGCCGCCATGATCTGGTCCATCTCGAAGGGAGTCGGGGGGTTCGACACCTCGAAGCCGATGTGGGCGCGGCGCCCGACGAGGCCGGCGGACTCGAGCATCGTCAGGGCCTCCCGGACCGGGGTCGTCGAGACCCCGAACTCTTCGGCGAGGGTCCTCGTGCGCAGGAAGTCCCCCGCGTTGTACTGCCCGGCGAGGATCCGATCGATGAGGATCGACTCGATCTGATCGGCGAGAGTGCCCCGCAGTAGAGCCGGCGGCGGTTGCGTCACGTGTGTCCCCCAGGAGCGAAGATGCGTCAATGCGGCGGGTCTCAGCATAGTGCCCGAACGGGGCCGTCCACGCGCGTGGACGGCCCCGCGGGCGGTCTCTCAGCCGAAGTACGCGCCGCCGTTGACGTCGAGGAGGACCCCGGTGGTGAATGCCGCCTCGTCGGACGCCAGGTAGCACACGGCGGCGGCGATCTCCGAGGGCTCGCCGAGCCGGCCCAGGAGGATGTGGCGCGCCTGGTTCTCGATGCGCTCGGGGGAATACCCGTCGAGGATCGCCGTGCGGGTCGTCGCCGGGCACACCGCGTTGACGGTGATGCGGTGCTGGGCCAGGTGGCGGGCCATCCCCCGGGTGATCGAATTGACCCCGCCCTTGGCGGCCGCGTAGCTCATCGCCCCCTCGAACCCGCCGTTGCGCCCCGTCAGCGAGGAGATGTTGATGATCCTCCCGGCGCCGGACTCCTTGAGGTAGGGCAGGGCCGCCTGGGAGGCGAAGAACGTGCCCGACAGGTTGATGTCGAGGACGCGGTTCCACTCGCCCGTCCGCTCCATCTCCTCGATGCTCGTCGTGCCGAGGACGCCCGCGGAGTTGACGATGATGTCGATACCGTCGTGCGCATCGGCGATGGAGGCCATGGCGGCGCGCAGGCCCGCGCCGCCGTTGACGTCGACGCGGACTCCCAGCGCGCGTCCGCCGGCCTCGACGATCGAGTCGGCGACGGCTCGCGCCCGATCCTCCTGGAGGTCGGCGACGGCGACCCTGGCGCCCAGGTCGGCGAGGGCGCGGACGATGGCCTCGCCGATGCCCTGGGCCGCTCCGGTGACGACGGCGGATTTTCCATTGAGATCGAACATGGGGGTTCCTCTCGGGAATCGGGTCAGAAGCGGATGGACGAACGGTCGAGGACCGCCAGCCGCTCGATGCGGGCGGCCTCCTCGATGTGCTTGAGGTAGCGCAGCCCCCGGTCGGCGCACTCGCGCCCGGTGGGGAAGGCCTGGGACTCGATGGTGATCCAGTCGTCGTACCCGATGTCGAAGAGCGCGTGGTAGTGGCTCTTGAAGTCGATGCACCCGCCGCCCGGGTAGGCGCGGTTCGAGTCGGAGAAGTGGACGTAGCCGATCCACTCGCCCCATCGGCGCACGGCGGCGAAGGGGTCGCGCTCCTCCATGTGCATCGAGTGGGTGTCGATGTGCATGGTGACGTTGGGCCTGTCGATCTCGAGGAGGAAGGACCCGAGCTCGTCGAGGGTGTTGAGCCAGTTGGAGATGTACTGGAGGATGTTCTCGACGACGATGTGCCCCCCGGTCGAGTCGGCGTGGTCGGCGAGGGCGCCGAGGGCGTCGACGAGGCGCGCGCGTGACGCCCGTGGAGGCGAGGTCGGGGATGTTGCCGCGCATCGTGCCGACGACGACCGAGCAGTCGAGCTCGGCGGCGAAGTCGAGGTGGCGCTTGAGGCGATCGACGGCCGCGCTGCGGGTCGCGGCATCGTCGACCGTCAGCCCCAGGCCGTTGACGAGGAGCTCCTGGCCGGTGCAGATGCTGGCGAATCCGAGGCCCCGATCGCCGGCCACGGCCCGGTAGGCGGCGGCGTCGTGGTCCTGGGGGCTGTGCATGTACAGCTCGATGCCGTCGTAGCCGAGTTCGGCCGCGGTGGCGGTGACCTCGTCGAAGTCGCCGCGCAGGACGACGGGCATGCGGCTCGGGAGGTCGTCGAGGGCGACCTGGACCCCGTACTTGAACGTCATTGTTCGTCCCTCCTGTAGTCCCGGCGGATCCGGCGCCGGGCGGGGCGCGCAACGCGCCCCGCCCGGTCGGCCGTCACTCCTGGCCGAGGATCGTGTTGGACAGCTGCTGGTAGATCCGCAGGAGGCTCGAATGGTCCTCCCCGTCGAATCCGTGGCTCTTGAGCGAGGACATCATCTGCCGGGCGATGGCGGTCAGGGGCATGTAGGAGTCCGTCTCCGCCCCGGTGGCCAGCGCGTTGTTGAGGTCCTTGATGTGCAGGTTGATGCGGAAGCCGGGGGAGAACTCCTGGTTGAGCATCTTCTCCGCCTTCTGCTCCATGACGGCCGAGCCGGCCAGGCCGCCGCGGATCGCCTGGACGACGGAGGCCGGGTCGACCCCGGACTTCTGCGTGAGGACGAGGGCCTCGGCGAGGACCGCGATGTTGACGGCGACGATCGACTGGTTGGCGAGCTTGGCGATGTTGCCGGCGCCGAGGGGGCCGACGTAGGTCGCGGACTTGCCCATCGTCAGCAGGAGGTCCTTGACGGATTCGAAGACCTGCTCGTCGCCGCCGACCATGATCGCGATGGTCCCGGCGATGGCGCCGGGCTCGCCGCCCGACACGGGGGCGTCGATCATCGCGGCGCCGGCGGCCTCGACGATCTGCCCGGCCTGACGGGACACGGCGGGCGCGATCGAGGACATGTCGATGAAGACCTTCCCGGCCGACAGGCCGGCGGCGATGCCGTCCTCGCCCGTCAGGGCGGCGAGGACGTCGGGGCCGTTGGGCAGCATCGTGATGACGACGTCGGACGCCTCGGCGACCGCGCGCCCGCAGCCGGCCGAGACCGCTCCGGCTTCGACGACGTCGGCGACGGCGGCCTCGTTGAAGTCGAAGCAGACGACCTCGTGCCCGGCCTTCATGACGTTCTTGGCCATCGGGCGGCCCATGATGCCCAGGCCGATGAATCCAACCTTCATTGCGTGTTACTCCATTCCGTGTGGTGTGAGCGCGGTCCGGGACTGCGGATCAGTCGAGGTCCTTGGCCTCGGGCAGGCCGTTGGCGGTCCATCCGCCGTCGATGAACAGGGTCTGGCCGGTGATTCCGGAGGCGTCGTCGGAGGCGAGGAAGGCCACGCCGGCGGCGATCTCGGAGGCTTCGAGGAATCGCTTGTTCGGCAGGATCGACATGATCGCGTCGACGTCGATGATCCCCTCCTCGATCCCCTTCTTGACCATGTCGGTCATGACGTACCCGGGGGCGACGGCGTTGACGCGGATGCCGAAGCGCCCCATCTCGTTGCCCAGCGCGGCGACGAGCGCGTTGACCCCGGCCTTGGAGATCGCGTACGGGGTGCGCTTGGAGGTCGGTCGGGCGGAGTTGCCCGACGAGGTGCAGACGACGACCCCGCCGCCCTGCTTCTTGAAGTGGCGGGCGGCCGCCCGTGTCGCGAAGTAGTAGGCCTTGAGGTTGAGGTCCATGAGGAAGTCGTACTCCTCCTCGGGGAAGTCCGTCGCCCACTTGCGGATCTGCACGCCCGCGTTGTTGACGAGGACGTCGAGGCGCCCGTGTGTGTCGACGGTGGAGTCGATCATCCGGTCGATCTCGTCGACCTTCGTCAGGTCGATGACGTAGGGCTCGGCCTCGTACCCGGCGGCGCGGAACTCCTCGACGGTCCGGTCGAGGGCCTCGGCGTTGATGTCGGCGAGGATCATCCGGCCGCCCTCAGAGGCGAGGCGCTCGGCCATGGCCTTGCCGAGCCCCTGGGCCGCTCCGGTGACGATGCAGACCTTGTCGGTGAATCTCATGGGAGCTCCTCAGCCGATCGTGGCGGCGAGCAGGGGGGCCCACCCGTCGTTGATGAACTGGTCGGTGGTGCGGTTCGTCGACCCGAAGGTGATGAACTCCTCGGGGGTCATGCCGTCGACCTCGTAGGCCTTGCGGAACTCGGGCATCGTCATCAGCCGGTCGATGACGTCCTCGTCGACGGGGACGTCGATCCTCTCCTCGAACGGGCCCTCGAGCTCGCCGAGGGCGTCGGCGATCTTCGGGGCGATGGACATGATCATTGTCGCGCCGGCCAGTTCGGTGATGTGGTAGGCGCCGCGGCAGCCGGCGGGCATGAGGTAGGCCTCGTAGCCGCGCTCGGCGAAGATCGAGTAGGCCCTCTTGATGCAGGCGGTGCCCGCCTGGATGATGTCGGACTCGGTGACGACGTCGCTGGAGTCCTGGGCGACGTCGCGCAGGTAGTCGTCGAGGCGGCCGACCATGAGGACGGCGACGTTGAGGCCGGGCTCAATACCCGCCGCCCGGGCCCGCTCGATGCCGCGCTGGAGGGCGGCGCCGGTGGCGAGGACCTGGGGGACGGTGAACGAGACGGTGACGACGACGTTGTAGCCCTTCGCCGACAGCTCCTCGGCGGCGCGGATGCCGGACTTGGTGGCCGGGACCTTGAGACACACGCGCGGGTCCCACTGGGCGTAGCGCTCGGCCTGGGCGAGGACCGCCTCGTAGTCGCCGGTCTTGTTGGGATTGGTCTGGGCGCAACAGCGGCCGGTGCGCACGTCGGCCTCGTCGTGCACGGGGTCGAGGGCCTCCTTGACGTGGAGGGTGACGCGCTTGACGAGCTCTTCGACCTTCTCGGTGCCCTCGAGGTCGGCGGGCACGTCGGCGATGAGGGGGGCCCAGTAGTCGGGGCGGGCGGCGAGGGTGGAGGCGACGAGGAAGGGGTTGGTGGTCACGCCCTTGGCCCCGTTGCCCAGGGCGATCTCGAGCTCGTCGATGATGGCGCTGTCGTGCCAGTAGACGGAGTCGGTGGTCGAGGTCATCCAGCGCAGGAATTCGTTGTTCTCTTTCATGTCGTCTGCCAGGGGGATCCCGTGGCTCTCCTTCCGGGTCGATAGCAGTGCTCCGGGCGGCGCCTGGCGCCGTTCGCGCGTCGGGTCGAGGGAGTCGTCGCGATGCGCAGCCGAGGGAGTCGTCGAGGGACCGCATTGTCCTCGATGCGTCCAAGGTAACATCTTGATGCATCATATGCAATGCATCTGCTACAGTGCGGAGCGTGCTCGGGGACACCGCCCCGAGCGGACAAATGGCGAGGGCTCGCGGGTCTGCGCGAGGATCCCCGCCGTTCACCGACATCCGTAGGCAACGACGCAAACGGAGCGCATACGACGCCGGGACCGCCAGAACCCCGTTCGGCGCCGCGTCAACCGCTGAATCGCCCGAGGCGATCGAGCAGCACCCATCCACAAGACCCAGTACCTAGGAGTACTCGCATGAGTCTTCACCGAACCGGTCTCACCGCTAAGACCACCAGCACCCACCAGGACGGCGGGCCCCGATGAGCGCACTGAGCCTGTTGATCATCGCCCTGATCGCCATCGCGGTCCTCCTGCTCCTCGTCATCGTCCTCGACGTGCCCGCCTACGTCTCCCTCCTCCTCGTCGCGATGGGCACGGCCCTCGTCGCCGGCATCCCCATCGCCGATGTCGTCCCGACGATGATCGAGGGGATGGGCAAGACCCTCGGGTCCGTCGCCATCGTCGTCGGCCTGGGCGCCATGCTCGGACGGCTCGTCGAGGTCTCCGGCGCCGCCGACCACATGGCCCGGGCCTTCACCGAGAAGCTCGGCGCCGCGCGCGTCGTCATGGCCGTCACCGCGGCCTCCTTCATCCTCGGCATCCCCGTCTTCTTCGACGTCGGCTTCATCATCCTCGCCCCGCTGATCTTCGCCTTCGCCCGCAATGCGAAGCTCTCGCCCCTGGCCATCGCCTTCCCCGTGTGCGTCGCCATGACGACCCTCCACACGATCATCCCGCCCCATCCCGGTCCCGTCGCGGCCGCCGCCGCCCTCGAGGCCGACGCCGGGCTCGTGACGATGTGGGCGCTCCTCATCGCCCTCATCGTCACCGTCATCGGGTACTTCGTCATCAAGCCGATCAACTTCAAGAAGATCGCACTCGCCCCGTCCCCCGCCGAGAGCGCCCAGGGCTCGACGTCCGTCCAGTACGGCCCCGCCGAGGGCGGCAGGGTCCCCGGCGCCGGGACGACCGTGTTCGTCATCGTCCTGCCGATCCTTATGATCATGGCCGGCTCCATCATGGTGATGAACCTGCCCGAGACCTCGGCGATCCGGCCGATCGCCGACTTCGTCGGCAAGCCCGCCACCTCCCTGCTCGTCGGCGTCCTCGTCGCCTACGTCCTCATCATGCGCATCACGAAGTGGAAGAAGGGGCAGATCGCCAAGGTCGCCGACTCCGCGCTCGACGCGGTCGCCATCGTCATCTTCGTGACCGGGGCCGGCGGCGTCTTCGCCAACGTCCTCGTCAAGACCGGGATCGGCACCGCCTTCTCCGACCTGCTGACCTCCATCGGCATGCCGACGATCCTCGCCGGCTTCGTCATCGCCGCCGCCCTGCGCGTCGCTCAGGGATCGTCCTCCGTGTCGATCCTCACCGCCGCCGGCCTGATCTACCCGGCGGTCGTCGCCGGCGGGTACTCGCCGACTCAGGTCGCGCTCATCACCATCGCCATGGGATTCGGCGGCCTGTTCTGCAGCCACATCAACGACTCGGGATTCTGGATCGTCACCAAGTACCTCGGGCTCTCCGTCTCGCAGGGCCTGCGCACATGGACCGTCCTGACCACCGCCGTGTCCGTCGTCGGATTCCTCGTGACGGCCGCGCTGTTCATGGTCGTCGGCTGACCGCCACCGGGTCGGGACCGCTCGCCACCTCCTGCGCGACAGCGGTCCCGGCCCGGTTCTCCTGAGACAATCGTCCCCACGAGACGCCCATGATCGGAGCCCCCATGAAGTTCGTCCTCGCCCCCGACTCCTTCAAGGAGAACATGACGGCCCAGGAGGCCGCCGACGCGATGGCCGTCGGCGTGCGCGACGTCCACCCCGACGCCGACTGCGTCCTCGTCCCGATGTCCGACGGCGGGGAGGGCTTCATCCAGGCGGTCGCCGCCGCCTGGGGAGTCGCTCTCGTCGAGACCGACTCGGTCGACGCCCTCGGCCGTCCCATCCGGGCCGCCTACGCCTGCTCCGGCGACAGCGCCGTCCTCGACGTCGCCTCCTGCGCCGGCATCGAACTCGTCGCCCCCGCCGACCGCGATGTCGCCTCGTCGAACACCGACGGCCTGGGCGTGATCATCCGCGACGCCCTCGACCGGGGCGCGCGCCGACTCCTCATCGGCATCGGCGGATCGGCCACCAACGACGCCGGCATCGGCATGCTCCACCGGCTCGGCGCCCGCTTCTACGACGCCGAGGGCGCCGAACTGCGGCCCCTCCTCGCCGACCTCGCCCGTATCGCCCGCGTCGACACCGCCGACCTCGACGTCCTCCTCGACGGCGTCGACATCCGTGTCGCCTGCGACGTCACCAACCCGCTCAACGGCTCCACGGGCGCCTCGGCCGTCTTCGGCCCCCAGAAGGGCGCCACCGACGAGCAGATCCCCGTTTTCGACGCCGCTCATCACCGTTTCGCCGTCGTCTCCGGGCACGAGGACGACGCCCTCCTGCCCGGATCCGGCGCCGCCGGCGGCCTCGGCTTCGCCCTGCGCGCCTTCTGCGGCGCCGAACTGGTCCCCGGGGTCGACCTCGTCGCCGCCGCCGTCGGCCTCGACGAGAAGGTGCGCGGGGCCGACTGGGTGTTCACCGGCGAGGGATCCGTCGACTCCCAGACGATCGACGGCAAGACCCCTGCGGGCGTGACCGCTGTCGCGCGGGCCCACGGCGTCCCCGTCATGGTCTTCGGCGGGCGCATCAAGGACGGGTCGGAGAATCTCCTCGGCATCGGCGTCACCCGCATCGTCAAGGTCGGCGACCCCGATGAGCCCCTCGAGGAGGCCCTGCGCAACGGCCAGAAGAACCTGCGCCGCGCCGTCGCCCAGGCTCTGGCCGACCTCTGACCGCGCGTTAGCCCCGGGCGGCGCTGCCCGAGCGGGGCCGGCCCGCAGGCGTCCGGGCGCAGACGGCGGCCGCTGCGAGGGGAGCCGACTGCGGGGGGTCGGACGAACGCGGCGACCATTCGCGACGGGGGGTCAAGGCCCTGCCTCGATTCGGCCGCTGACGGATCAGGCGCCCGGCCATTGCAGCGCCGAGCGGTTCTTCAGGCGTCCTCCCGCCGGGACAACAGCGCAACCGCGAATGACGGCGCAATCGGAAGAGAAGGGATGAGCGTCGCCTGAAGCGCGTGGTAGATATCGGGTTTGCCTGACCAGGTCCCCGACGCGGGGGCGTTCGTCGCATCGAGCTCCTCGCGCCACGCCCCGGGGCGTTCGATGAGGTGCTCGCGCGCCCAGTTCCAGAAGACCTCGATGTCGGCGCCGTAGGAGGAGTCGCCCGAGGCCGCCCGGAGCGTCGCCGCCGCTCCGATCGCTTCGCACAGGACCCAGTACATCCGTTCGTGCACGACGGGGCGCCCATCGAAGTCGACCGTGTAGACGAATCCGGATTCGCCGTCGACTCCCCACCCCTCCATGAGGGCTCGGCGATACATGTGAGCGGGGGCGACGTGGAGCAGGTCGTGGTGGGGCAGGCCGGCCGCATCGCAGGCGAAGGCGACCTCGATCATCAGCCTCGACCATTCCAGCCAATGCCCGATCGTCGAGCCGAAGGGCCGGAAGGGGTCCGCCGGCCGATCCCGGTTGTAGTCGAGGAGAGGACTCCAGTGCCGGTCGAAGTGTTCGGGCAGGCGGAATCTGTGCGCGATGAAGACGTTGACGATCCTCGCGCAGATCCGCTCCGCGCGTTCGAGGAGGATCCGGTCGTCCGTGGCGCTCCACGCGGCGAGGAGGGCCTCGACCATGTGCATATTCGCGTTCGCGCCCCGGTAGGGGTCGAGGGAGAGGTCGTGCGGATCGCGCGCGTCCACGACCATTCCGGAGTCCTCGTCCCACCACAGGTCCTCGAAGGAGTCGAGCGCCGCCGAGAGGAGTGTCTCGGCGCCGGGGACTTCGGCGACGAGGCCGGTCGCGGCCGCCAGGATGACGAAGCTGTGGTCGTAGGAGACGCGTGCGCCGGGCATCGGTGCGCCGTCGGCGTCGACCCCGGAGTGCCAGCCGGATCCGTCGGCCGCTCGCAGCGGCCCGTCGAGGAGCGCGTGGATGCCGTGTTCGGCGAGTGCGGGGGCATCGGTGTCGCCCAGGAGGCGGCCGAGGGCGAAGCAGTGCGTCATCCGTCCGGTGATCCACAGGCGGGTGCCCATTGAGGGGGCGATGCGGCCCTCATCGTCGAGCCATCCGAAGCCGTGAGCGGCGCGCGCCGCCTTGGCGAAGTCGAGGAGGGCTGCCCCCTCGAGCTGGAGTTCGTTCGAGAGCGTGTGCGACATGTCAATTCTCTTTTCCCGCCGGCGTCTTCGGAGTAAGGATCTCGACGTTCGCGCGGTGAAGGCTTTCGAGGAGTTCGGCCGAGGGCTCCATATCGGTGATGAGGTAGTCCGCCAGGGACAGTGGGCCGATGGAGGCGAAGAGGCGGCGTCCGGCTTTCGAGGAGTCGGCGAGTATTGCGACGCGGCGCGCCCTCTCGGCCATGTGGGCGAGCATTGCGGCCTCGTCGAGGTTGCTCGTCGAGAAGCCGTTCTCGTCGAACGCCCCGACGGCGATGAAGGCGAGATCGGCGCGGATGTCGTTCTCGATACCGGAGATCGAGCTGGCGAAGGCGACCGGTCCGATCGTCACCTGCCCGGAGATCCGGACGTGCCCGCCGAAGACGTAGAGGTCTCGGCATGAATCCGGGTTGAGTTCGGAGGCGAGGCGAAGATTGTTCGTCGCGATGATGAGTTCCCGTTTGATGCCCAGTTCGTGGATGAGGGGGAGGACGGTGCTGCCGCCGTTGATGAACAGGACGGCTCCGTCGCAGACGAGGCCGGCCGCGAGGGAGGCGATCGCCCTCTTCTGCTGGGGCTGAAGGCGGAGGCGGTCGTCGATGCGCGTGTCGTGCCAGGGGACGGCGAAGGTCGACATCGCCCCGCCATGGGTGCGGATGAGTGCGCCGTCGGAGTCCAGTTGGTCGAGGTCGCGGCGAATCGTGTCGGAGGAGACGTTGAAGTGCTGGGCGAGAGTTGTCACCGTCACCTGTCCCAGGGAGTTGACCTGCTGAATGATGGCGGCCTTGCGGCCTGCGGGCAGGCGGTTCGAGGTGCTCTCCATGAGGGAAGTGTACCGCTTTCAGTGTGTCAATGCGCCTAGTTACGTAATCGTTATCTTTAGTAGTCTAGAAGTTCGAAGAAAATCGCTCTAATCTTGCACTGAAACATCTTGAAACAGAGAAAACATGCAAGATGTTGCACATTGCATCAACGACGATGGAGATGATCATGCGCAGTACTCGGTGGCTTGCTGCGTTATCCGCAGCAGCCGTGGCATCAATAGGGCTCGCCGCCTGCGGCGGCGGAGGAGACTCCGCGGGCGAATCGACTTCCGGCGGCAACGGCGACGAGGTAATGCTCGAATTCGCCCAGTGGTGGGAGCCTGAACTTCCAGACGGTTCCTTCCGCGCGCTCATGGACGAGTTCGAAAAGGAGAACCCGGGCATCAAGGTGAAGCTCCTGTCGGGGCCGTACGCGTCGACGAAGGAGCAACTCGTCGCCGCATCCGCCTCCGGCACGATGCCCGACGTCGTCGGACTCGACGGAGCATGGGTGTCCGACTTCTCCAAGCAGGGGGCGATCGCGGACCTGACGGCGCTCATGAAGGACAACGGCTACGACGACTCCCAATTGGCGAGCCAGATCGCGATCGACGGAGCGACCTACATGATCCCCGTCGTCAACTTCGTCTACCCGATGTTCACGAACACGACCCTCCTCGACGAGGCCGGAGTCTCTGCGGTCCCGACGAATCGGAGCGAGTTCGAGGACGCCGCGAAGAAGATCCGCGCCACGGACTCCGATGTCAGCGGGTGGGCCCTGCCCCTCTCCCTGGAGACCCCCAACGGAATCCAAAACGACGTCATGTCGTGGGTGTGGGCCTCCGGCGGAACGATGCTGACGAAAGACGGCAAACCGGATGTCGCGAACGAGGACGTCAAGAGCGCCGCCGAATACATCAAAGGACTGTGGGATGCCGGAGTCGTCTCACCCGGCGCCTTCACGATGAAGGAGCAGGACAAGGTCGAGGACTTCACGAACGGTCGCGTCGGCTTCATGATCGACTCCCTCGCCCACATCAACACCATTCGCGAGGGCAATCCGGACCTCGCGTTCGAGATCTCCGCGATTCCCGCGAAGGACGGCTACACAGGGGAACGCGGAATGCCCTACGCCTCGTGGGGGATCGGGGTCTCGGCGAGCTCGGAGCACCCGGAGGAGGCGTGGAAGCTCGTCGAATTCCTCATGTCGAAGGAGACGAACGCGACCCTCGCCAACGATGCGAAGGCCTTCCCGGGGAACAACGAGGCCGTGCCCGCGTTCGTCAACGATGACGAACTCTTCAAGAAGGCCTTCGAGATCTGGGACTCCGGAACACCCGCGAACGAGTTCACGGGCCTGCCCGTCGCCGAAACGCTCATGCGCGAATTCGACGAACCGTTCCAGAAATACCTCAACGGGGAGATGGACGTCGACACGATGCTGAAAACCGCCCAGGACTCGTGGATGGAGGAGTTCTGACCGACCGGCCGTGGGGCGCCCTCGGGCGCCCCACGGCCGACGGCTGACACTCATCATGACAACTCGAACGGACTTGCCCACGAGAGCCGACCGCCCCATCGAGAATCGGCCGCCCCTCGCCGAGCGCGCGAAACAGATGACGGTCCCCTACGCCTACCTCGCTCCGACGCTCGCCCTCCTCGCGATGCTCATGGCGGTGCCGATCGTCATGGTCGTCTGGTACTCGTTCCACAGCGGAGCGATCACCGACAAGAACCCCCATTTCGTCGGACTCGAGAACTACGCCGACATCCTCACCGACTCGAAGTTCCACACCGCCCTCGCGAACACCGCGTGGTTCGTCGGGGCCTCCGTCATCGTGCACATGATCATCGGCCTCGCCTTCGCCATGCTCCTCAACGCCTCATGCCTGTCGGCGGTCACCAAGACGATCTTCAGAACCCTCTTCGTCCTCCCATGGCTGCTCACCGTCGCGATCATCGCGATCCTGTGGCGGCTCATCCTCAACCCCAACGGCGTCGCCAACGCGCTCCTGTCCGGCATCGGCCTCGTCGACCCCCACAAGGAATGGCTCGCCGACCCCCACCTCGCGCTCCCCGCGATCATCTTCATCAACATCTGGTCGGGATACCCGTTCTTCATGATCTCGATCCTCGCCGGCCTGCAGGGAATCCCCACGGATCTCTACGAGGCGGCCGAAGTCGACGGTGCCGGGCCGATCCGCAGATTCTGGTCGATCACGCTTCCCCAGCTCAAACCGATCATCGTCTCGATGGCCCTCCTCGACGTCATCTGGACCTCTCAGCAATTCGCCCTCGTCTGGATGACGACGGGCGGAGGGCCCCTCAACAAGACGGACATGCTGTCGACCTACACCTACAAACTCGCCTTCGCCGAGTACTCCTTCTCATCGGCGTCGACGAGCGCCGTGATCGTCCTCGTCCTGTCGATGGTCCTCGCATTCCTCTACGTCCAGAGCCAAAGAACGAGGGAGTGACATGCTGACCAAGAAGCGACGTACCGTTCTCACGCGCATCCTGACATGGATCGGGCTCCTCGCCGGCGCCTCATTCGCCGCTCTCCCGGTGCTGTGGATGATCTCGTCCTCGTTCAAGCCGAATCCGCGAATCTTCGCGACCCCGCCGAGTCTTGTCGAGAAGGGGAGCTCGCTGAGCGCCTACCTGTCGATCTTCCACGACCCGGAGAAGATCCGATTCTTCATCAACAGTTACGTCGTCGCGCTCTCGGTCTCGGCGCTGACGCTCATCGTCGCCATCCTCGCCGCCTTCGCGTTCAGTCGCTTCGACTTCTCGGGCAAGCGGATCCTCACCGTCGTCATCGTCTCGGTGCAGGCCGTTCCGCCGATCACGCTGCTGATCCCCTTCTTCGGGCTCATGGTCGCGCTCAAGCTGTACAACACGTACTACGGACTCATCCTCACGTACATGGTGTTCACACTGCCCTACGCGATCATCATGCTCACCGGCTACCTCAACACCCTCCCCCGAGAGCTCGACGAGGCGGCGAAAGTCGACGGAACGACCTCGTTCGGGGCGCTGTGGCGGGTACTCGTCCCGATCTCGATCCCCGGGATCGTGTCGGTCGGCATCTACACCTTCATGATCGCGTGGAACGAATACCTCTTCGCGCTCACCCTGACGAGGACGAACGACATGCGCACCGTTCCCATCGGCATTCAACTCCTCATGGGGCAGCACTCCTACGAGTGGAACGAAATGATGGCGATGTCCGTCCTCGGCTCGATCCCCGTGCTCCTGCTCTTCATCTTCTTCCAGCGCTACTTCATCGGAGGTATGACCGCTGGATCCGTCAAGAACTGATCTTGACACCCTCAATGAAAGAAAGGTCCACACATGTTGTGCACAGGCGATGAGATTCTGTCGGTCGCGAATACTCACGGCTTCGCCGTCCCCGCATTCAATATTTCGAGCTACTCGATGCTGAGGGCAGTGGTCGACGCATGCGAGGAGAAGAGGTCTCCCCACATCATCGCGATCCATCCGGACGAGTTGACGCACATCGGCACCGACATGCTCGCGTCGATCATCAAGATCGCGTACACGTCCTCGGTACCAACCGCGATCCACCTCGATCACGGCGCCTCCTACGAGCAGGTGCTCCTCGCGATCCAGTCCGGTTTCACCTCGGTGATGATCGACAAGTCGTTCTCCCCCTTCGACGAGAACATCGCGGAGACCTCGCGCGTCGTCCGCGCCGCCCACGCGGTCGGCGTATCGGTCGAAGCAGAACTCGGAACGATCGGAGTGTCGGACAAATACGGGGAGACCGGCTCGGAGGAGATCCTCTACACGGACCCCGATGACGCCCAGCGATTCCTGGAGGAGACCGGAGTCGACTCGCTCGCCATCGCGATCGGGACCCGGCACGGCCTGTATCCCTCCGAGGTGAAGCCCGAACTCAGGATCGACCTGCTCGCCGAGATCAAGGACCGTCTGAGGATCCCCCTCGTCCTCCACGGCGGATCGAACAACTCGGACACGGAGATCGCCAGCGCCGTCCACGCCGGCATCAACAAGATCAACATCTCCTCGGACATCAAGGCCGCCTACTTCCTCAAGATGCGCGAAGTCCTCACGGACATCCACCTGCGCGAGCCCAACGTCATCGAGCCCCCCTGCGAAGAGGCCATGCGCGAATGCGCCGCCCAGAAGATTGATCTCTTCGAATCCGCCGGCAAGGCCGGTCTCTACTGAGGGGTGAATCGTGGAAGAGGGAAGGATCGTCCTCGGTCTGGGGGGGACCGTTGACCATGAAGTCGTCTGGGACCCGTCGAAGGTGCAGGAACTGGCGGAACGAATGGCCGTCACCATGGACGAGATCGAGGACGATCCGACCCCCTTCGCCGAGGACGCGAGATCGGCGTTCGTCTACCTCTTGCAGATGATGCATCGGGGCAGGGGCGGAGAATGCCATGTCCGCGACATCCGCTCCCTGATGGACCTGGACCGCGAATTCGAGAGCCGCACGACTCTCGGCGGCACGTGCGTGAGGGCCGCACTCGCCATGGACAGGATCGGGATCGCGACGACCGTTCACCTGGTCTCGATCAACGACGATGTCAGACGGCTCCTCCCGCCGGGCGTCGCCCGGATCTGCAGCGCGGATGACGATTCGTTCGAACCCCACGTCATCGTCCAGTTCCCCGCGGACGAGGAGGTGGCGGTCGAGGGCGGAGTCGTGCGCAGCGGGCGCCCCAACAGGGTGATCCTCGTCAACGACCCCCCGAACGAGCTCATGAGGCTGAGCCCCGACCTCGCGCCCGCGGTGGCTCGGGCGGGCGCGGTGATGATCTCGGGGTTCAACACGATGAAGTCCTCGGCGCTGCTGCGCGAGCGGCTCGCCGAACTGCGCAGGCTGCTCGGCGGCGTCGGCGCGGGAACGCCGATCGTGTACGAGGACGCGGGCTTCCACGACGAGGGGATGCGCGCCGTCGTCCTCGAGACGATCCCCGATCTCGTCTGCGTTCATTCGCTCAACGAGGACGAGGCCGCCGCCTACCTGGGACGGGGCTTCGACCCGGGGTCGGGCGCACAAGTCGCCCGCCTCATGGAGGACCTGAGGGAGCGCCTGAGGGCGCGAGCCGTCCTCCTCCATACGAGCCACTACGCGGCGGTCATCGGCGAAGACGCGGAGAGGATCGCGCATGCGGCCGACTCCGGGTGCCGGATGGCGTCGACGAGATTCGCCTACGGAGACGATTTCACGCGCGATGAGTTCGAACGGACCCGGTCGGCGCCCCTCGACAGCATCGGGGCGCGCCTTGCGAGCGATTCGGACATTCGTCGGCGCGGAATCCGCATCGCGCCGTCGTACGACATCGATGCGCCCCGCCCCACGACGATCGGACTCGGAGACTCGTTCATCGGAGGGTTCATGGCCGCCTTCGCGCCGACGGCCTAGAGACGGACGGAGTCAGCCGGGTCGGGCCCGCTCGGGGCCCGTCGAGATGCGCCGCACGGGCGTTCTTCGGCGCGCACGTCGCAGCCCTTCCAGTAGTCGTACGTGAACAGGTACGTGCCGGCGGGTCTTCGCGATCGCGTTGTCCGGGCAGACGCCGAAGCGGCCGTCGCAGGACATGCGGCGGGGGCCTCGAAAAGCGCCGACTCTCATCCGCCCCGGACGGCCTCGTCGAAAGCCGACGATCGGCGCACGGCCTCGAACTTCTCGCGAGCCCGATGCGGAGCAGTGCGCAGTGCCGGGCGGCATCCGCTCGAAGGAGGCGTCCGGGTGCTTGGCCGCCGGGCCCGCCCCGTCACTCCCCGTAGCGGCTCGCGAAACTCTCCTCGAGGCGCTCCAGCGAGACCCCCCGCGTCTCCGGCACGACGAACAGGTAGAAGCACAGGGCCACGACGTTGATCCCGGCGAAGACCGCGTACGTGCGAGCCGCGCCCACGTGCTCCATCATCACCGGGAACACGTAGGTCACCACCGCGTTCATCAGCCACCCGCACCCCACGGCCAGGCCCTGGGCGACGCCGCGGATGCGCGACGGGAAGATCTCCGACAGGAGCACCCAGTTGACCGTCCCCGACTGCTTGGCGAACACGAACAGGCAGACGAGGACGACGACGAGCCACGGGAGGACACCGGGAACGGACGGGGCGATCGTCCCGTCGGCCAGCATGTGCGGGCCGATGCCCACGGCGAAGACGAGGGCCAGGGACGCCAGCGACAGCGTCACCGCCGTCTCCTGGTAGATGCCGACGTGGCGGCGGGCCAGCCGGCCGACGAGCCACAGGCCCAAGCCGGCGCCCGCGCAGGCCACCGCCCCGGTGACGACGTTGATCGAGATCGAATCGGCCGACGAGAAGCCCGCCGCGTGGAGGATCTTCGGCAGGTAGTACATCGCCGTGTTGATCCCCGTCAACTGGTCGAAGCAGGCCAGGCCGACGCCGACGAGCATCAGCCGGCGCGTCCAACGCGTCGACAGGGTCCGCCGCAGGGACCAGCGACCCTCGACGGCCTCCCGCTCGCGCGCGTCGATGATCTCCTGGACCTCCCCGGCGATGTCGTCGCCGTCCGAGCGGACCCGCTTGAGGGAGGCGACCGCCTCGGCGTAGCGCACGTTGGCCGCGTACCAGCGGCCCGACTCGGGCATGAGGCGCATCCCCACCCACAGGCAGATCGCCGGGATCGTCGCCAGGACGAGCATCCACCGCCACGCCTGGCCGTTGCCCGCGTCGACGACGACCCCGCCGATGCGCGCGAGGTCGTCCCACGCGCGCCAGGCCCCCGCGTCGACGGCTCCCGTCGGATCCGACGCGACCCGCGCCCGGGGGCCGCCGTGCCCGTAGGACAGGGCCGCGTTCATCGAGTAGGCGAGGAACTGGCCGAAGACGATCATGAACTGGTCGAGGGCGACGAGCGGGCCGCGCACACGGGTCGGCGCCTGCTCCGACAGGTAGATCGGCACGGTCGCCGAGGCCCCGCCGACCGCCCACCCGAGGACGAAGCGGAAGACGTACAGCGCCCACACGTTCGGCGAGAACGTGCAGCCCAGGGTCCCGATGACGAAGATCGCGGCGAGCAGGAGGATGTTGTGCCGCCGCCCGTACCGGTCCGACAGGCGCCCTCCGGCGATCGCCCCGACAGCGGCGCCGATCGCGAGGATCGCTCCGACGAGGCCCTCCTCGAACTCGTCGATCGCCAGGCCCCCGGCCTCGGCCGGCATGTACATGTACGGCAGGGCCCCGGCGATGACGCCGGTGTCGTAGCCGAAGAGCAGGGAGCCGAAGGTCGCGATGGCGGCGAGCAGGCCGATGCGGCGCGAGGGCCCCGAGGCCGGCGTATCGGCGACGAGGCGGGCGATCTCGTCTCGGGTCGGCGCGCAGGGGGCGCCCGGGTGGCGTGAGGTCATGGGGCCCATTGTGCGCTCTTCGCCCGCTCGGGAGGGAGAGCGGGCTGTGCCTTTTGACCCTCCTCGAGTCGTGACACGGGTTTTCCCCGGTGTGCCGGCTTGTGCGCCCGCCTGGAGGCTGCGGGTCCTCAGGGGTCTGTTTCCGGCCCGCCCGGGGTGAGGGCTTATCTCGGCGGCCTTGACCCGGTCAGTATCGGTCGTAGACTTCGCGGCGGTGACCAGCTCGAACGACGGTCACTACCAGCTCGCTGTCGGTGACGTCGTAGATCACTCGGTAGTTGCCGACACGGATGCGCCAGGCGTCGTGTTCCCCGACGAGCTTCTTCGCTCCGTGCGGTCTGGGGTCGTCTTGTAGGTCGTCGATCGCGTCAAGTACGCGATCGCGTGCCGGCCGCGGGAGTTTCTTGATCTGACGAGCCGCAGCGGTGGTGAACTCGACGCGGTAGATCATGAGGCGAGATCGGCGCGCAGCTCATCGAGTGTGACGCGAGTGCCGTCGTCGTCGGCTTTGGCCTGGCGGTAGGCGGCGACATCTTGGGCCATCTCGAATTCTTCGAGGGCTTGTAGATCGGCAACGCTGACGACGACGGCCGCGAGCTTGCCATTGCGGGTCACGCCGATGCGCTCACCCGCGTACATGGCGCGGCCGAGCACGTCGGAGAGCTGGCTGCGCAGTTCGCGCGTTGAGAGTTCGGTTGTCAGAGTATCCACGTCAACATAGTAGCATATTGCGTCATTGTGTACACAATGACGCCGTGCGGCCTATTCGACCGGGCGACACGGGGGCATGGGTGCGCGTCGGGTGCGACGCCGCCGGGACCCTCCCGTCACCGCCCCGGCCGGTCCGACGAGAGGATCCGTGACTTCGCGCCTCGAAGCAGCCCCGGCTGTTAGGGGCATGAATCAAGCGAGGAACCCTGCCGGCGCTCTCATGTCGGCGCACCCCCGCTGCGGGACCGGATCGCTGAGTGCGGGATAGGAACAAAGTGGGGAGCCCACCGGCGCGTGCGCGTTGGCGGACTCCCTGCTTTTCTCATGCGGTTGCGAGGTAGGCGATGACCGCTTTGCGGATGAGAGCGGACTTGGGCAGGTTCTCCTGTCGGGCTCTCTCAGTCAAAGCAGCATCCAGTTCATCGGTTGCTCTGGTTTTCCACGTGTGCCGCGCTGTTGCTTCCTCCATTCGAGGCCTCCCGGTCGCCATGAAGACGTCGGCGAGGTTGATCGGGCGGCCATCGCCTTCGTAGATGCGGCGCACGGTCTTCAGATCGCCGCGCTCGGCTCGCTCGGCGAGAGCCTCGTAGTCGGTCGTGTCATTGATCGCTGTCATTTCCATTCCTTTTCCACACCAGGTCGGGGCGATCCATCGCATGGAAGATCACCACGGTCCGCCAAGGCTTCAAGGCGGCGAACACCTCGATCACCCGATCTGTCTGGGCGTGAGGATGTCCAACGAAGGCGATCGTCCTATCGCCCGGCTCCCCATCGATCTCATCGACTGTGAGCGGATGAGTCATCGCCCAGTACGCATCAACCTTGCTGATGCCATGCTTGGCTGCCGACTGGGTGAACTCCACCTCGTCCTCATTGAACATGTCTACAGCATGCCATCAATAGGGGCCACAAAGTATGGCCCTTCATGATTGACTCCGTAGCGGTTCGTGTTTTCAGGGTCGGTGCGGGTGCCGCTCTGGGGGCGGTCGACTGGGCCCGTCCTGCGGCCTATTCGACCGGGCGACATGGGACGGAGGAGGGCATGGGTGCGCGTCGGGTGCGACGCCGCCGGGACCCTCCCGTCACCGCCCGGGCCGGCCCCGGCGGGCATCACGATCCCGCGCGATCATCGCGATCTGCCACAGCGCGTAGGCGACGAGGCCGCCGACCAGCGCCCACCGCGCGACCCCCTTGGCCGCCGGGGGGACCAGGCTCACCGCATACCCCAGGCCGGGCACCCAGTAGCGGCGGACGCCGCGGATCTGCTCCGGGACGACGGGGACGGGATCCGCCTCGTCGTTCGCATCACCGGCGAGGACGTAGCGGGTCGATCCGTCGCTGGCGGTCGAGCGCGTGAGGATCCGGTGGGTGACGATCTCGTCGGAGTCGGGCTCGGGCAGGTAGGCGACGACGGTTCCCGGGTCGAGGGCCCGCGCCCGGGCCCCGTCGACGGGGGCGACGACGACGAGGCTCCCGGCGGGCATCGCGGGGGACATCGAGCCGGTGACGACCGTCAACGGGACCCACCCGGTCAGGGCGGGGATCGCGGTCGCGAGGATCAGGGCCGCGCAGCCGACGGCGACGAGGATCGCCTCGATACCGGTCAGGGCGCGCCGCAGCACCCGCGCCCGCCGAGCGCTGCGGCCGCGGCGGGACGGGGGGCGGGAAGACGCGGGGTTCGGGGGCATCTCGGATCGGCGCCTCGCCTTCCCCGCCGCGTCGATCCGGCGGGCGCGGCGGGGAAGGCGGGGTGTCAGCCCTCGAAGGGCTTCTGCGCGGGGCGCAGCTGCTGTTCGAGGACGACTCGGAAGCCCGAGATCGCCACCTGCTCGTTCTGCTGGCCGGGCGCCGCGACCCAGCCGTCGCCGTGGGAGCCGTCGCCGTTGAGTTCGGGCAGGGCGGATCCGGAGTTGTCGGCCGTGCCGATCGGGTACTCGATCGTCGCTGTCACCGTGCACTCGGCGCCGTCGTCGGCGGCGGTCAGGGCGGCGGTGTTGGCCCCTCCGCAGTCCACGGTCGGGGTGATCGTCACGCCGGCACGGGGGTCGTTCAGCCCTTCGGGCAGGACCGCGAGGGAGGCCCTGAGGTTCTTGCCGACGAGGCCGAGCCTGACCTTCGTCGTGTAGGTGACGACGTCGCCGGGGACGATCCGGTCGACGGCGGGGTCGAAGGGGAGGGTGGCGTCCGCTGTCTCGTCCGTGTCGGGCGCGTTGATCCGCCAGTGCTGGGAGTCCGGGACGGGGGAGACGCGCAGGGACCCGGTGGTGACGGATTGGGAGGTCAGCGAGGCCTCGTCGTACCAGCGGGCGAAGGTGGCGCCCGATCCGGCGATGAGGACGGCGGCGGCGGTCAGGGCGAGGGCGGCGCGGGTGGCGCGTGACATGGTGTGCTCCTTCACGAGGACGGGGTGGGGCGGGCGGTGGGCGACGGCCGGGAGGCCGGCGCCCACCGCGGGGTCATCGGCGGGCGACGAGGACGTCGGAGCCGCCGCGTCGGACGACCATGAGGTCGCCGGCGGGAACTGTCGTGCGGGTGGTCGCCGTCGAGGAGAACCCGGTCTGGAGTCGCGCGGTGGTCCCGCGCACGAGGGCGAGGCTCTCGGCCCCGTCGCCGTCCCAGTCCCCCACGTAGACGCGGTCGGAGGCCCGGCCGATCTGGACGGTGGCGACGGGAACGGCGTCGCGGGCGTTCGCCTCGTAGAAGACGACGCGCCCGAAGGTGCGCACCGCGTAGGTCGCGTGCCCGTCGCCGTCCCAGTCGCCCCACAGGACGGTCGTGTTCTGCTGCCCGGCGGCCCTCTCGACGTGGAGGGGGGCGACCGCGGGGGTGACGGCGATCGTCGCCTCGGCACTGGCCAGAGGGGCCCCGTCCTTCCCGGTCAGGGTGGCGGTGACGGGGTAGTCCCCGGCCTTGGCGTCCTTGGGGACGGCGATGGTCACGGAGGCGGAGGCCGGGCCCTCGGCGGCGTCCTCGACGACGACCTCGGGGGCGCTCCACCCGTCGGGCAGCCCGCTCAGGGTCAGGGAGCCGCCGACGGCCCCTGGGGCGACGTAGTTGTCGATCGAGACGGTCACGGTGGTCGACGTGGTGCCCTGCTCGATCGCGGGCGCGTCGGCCGTCATCGTCTGGCACACGCCGCCGACCCATCCGATGGGGAAGGAGCGGTAGTAGATGGCCTCGGAGCGGTTGTTGTCCTCGCTGAGCAGGCCGATGAGCCCGTCGGCCTGGACGGCGATCGTCGAGTAGCTCGTGTTCCCCTCCCGGAAGACCCGTGCGAACGGCCAGGTGGCGCCGTCGTCGCAGGACATCCAGATCGTCCCGTGGGTCCGGTCGGTCCGGTTCCACCGGGATCCCTGGGCGTTCGAGAAGAGGAGGACCTTGGCGCGCGGGTCGGACGGGTCGGCCGTGGGGAAGGCGCGGATGATCTGGGCGTTGTTGCGCGAGTCGACGAGGCCCCGGTCGTAGCGCAGGTCCTCCCAGGTCTGGCCGGCGTCCCTCGACGTGGCGACGTGGCGCCCCCCGCGTCCGCCGCCGTCGCGCGAGTTGAGCATCAGGGTGCCGTCGGAGAGCTCGACGACTTTGTTCTCGTCCATCTGCGCGCCGATCGGGGAGCCGCGGTGCCAGGTGGCGCCGTGGTCGTCGGAGTAGACGGAGACCGCCTGCACGCCCTGATCGTTGAAGATCGTGAACTGCTGGACGAGCCGCCCGGGACGGGGTCCGTGGACGGTCTGGATGCCCTGGCCGGAGGCGGCGAAGCGCCACAGGTCCCGCTGGTCGGGGTTGACGGCCGGGGTGATGACCTCGTGGGTCCACGTGCGCCCGTTGTCGAGGGACTGGGAGACCTCGACCTGCATGACGTGCCGGTCCTCGGGGTCGTTGCCGCGATTGGCGATCTGCTTGTTGTGGATCGCGGTGATGAAGCTCTTGACGTGGAAGTTGAAGATCGCGCCGGTCTGGCGGTCGACGATGTACGAGGGGTCGGAGTAGCCCTCCTGCTGCTGGCAGTCGAGGGAGGGGCGGCCCCGGTGGATGTCGGTCTGGGGCCCCCAGGTCTTGCCGCCGTCGGTCGAGCGGCGCTGGACGATCGAATTCGGGTTCGGGGAGTCGTCACCAGAGCCCTTCCAGCAGGTGGCGACCCGGGGGCGCTCGTCGTAGGAGGCGAGGATGTCGCCGTTGGGGGCGACGGTGATCGCGGGGATCCGGTAGAAGAGGCTCCCCTCCTGGCGGGCGAGCCGCTCGGGGGCGGTCATGTCCCCGGCCAGGTCGGCGTTCGCGTCCGGGTGCGCCGAGGGCCCGGCCTGCTCGTAGTCGCCGGTGACGGACAGGGCCTGGCCGCGGATCGTCTCCTCGTGGATCTTCTCCTGGCCGGAGAAGGACGCGATGGTGACGCTGGGGAGCCACACCTGGGCGTCGGCGTCCCGCTCGGTCATCGTGTGCGTCAGGCCCGTGCAGGCGACGCGGCCGCCGTCGGCGGCGGAGCAGGCCGCGTCGGAGTCGAAGGTCGAGTCGAGGATCCGGTAGGAGTGCTCGGGGGAGGCTCCCGCGAGGGCGAGCGTGTAGGAGACGGTGTCCCCCGCCGTGTAGGAGGCGGCGCTCTCGCCGTCGAGGGTCAGTCCCTCGCTCCAGAAGTGGGAGGCCCTGACCGGGATCGGCGGGCCGGAGATCGGGCCGGTCTCGGCCAGGACGGGCCCGTCGTAGGACGTTTGGACTTTGAGGGTCACGGTCGGGGTGAACGAGCCGGCGGCGATGTCCTCGGCGGTGACGACGTGGGAGATGAAGCCGCGGCTCGTCGAGCAGTCCGTTTTCGTCTCGTCGGCCTTGATGCCGCTCCACCGGCACGGCTCGAAGGCCGTGAGGTTCGAGGAGGTCGTCGTCACGGCCCGGGTGGAACCGGCGGTGTTCCTCACTTTGAGGAGGAATCCGATCGTGTCCCCGATGTCGTAGACGTCCTTCGGGGCCGAGTCGGGGTCGAGGACGATCTCGACGTCGAGGCCGGCGTCGTCGATCGGCGCGGCGAGGGCGGGCGGGGTGAGTGCCGTCACCCCGGTCAGGGCGAGCGTCGCGGCGGCCGCCAGGGCGGGTAGCCGACGCGCGCGCGAGAGCATCGGTGGTCTCATGCGGGCTCCTGCTATCGAGGGGGAAGCCTCGTCGCTTCCCATCAATGGATCAGACATCAGTTGTCTGATGAATTGACGGTAGTGAGGATCTCCCCGCGCTGACCGCTCATTGTCGAGTCACCCTGAGAAATTTCAGGGGAGGATGAAGAGGAATGTCCTCAAAAACCCTGGTCTTCTCATCGGGGATTCCCCTGAGATCGGGTCGACCGTCGTCTTGCGCACGGGGGAAGGGGCCCGTCGGGCATCACATCGGTGAGGGCCGATCCGCCTCGCCCCCGGGCGCAGGAGGCCAGACGGCGCGTCGTATGCGATGCGGGGTGCTGCCGTGCGCGATGAGGAGTCGACTCCGCCGGTGCCGATCCGCCGGTGCCGAACGGCGCATCCCATATGGGGCGCCCCCATGCGGCGAGCCTCAGAGCATCCACGAGGCGCCCACAGCCCGCGCATAGATTCGAGGCGCTCACTAGGGGGCATTGATCGCAACACCCAAGGAGAGCTCCTCATGACCGCCCTGCCCGTCATCGCCGCCGACCTCGCCGCCATGGCCGTCCTCGTCTTCGGCCTCTACTTCCCCCGCCACCGCCGCGCCGACCTCGTCGCCGCCTTCCTCGGCATCAACGTCGGAGTCCTCGCCGTCGCCACCGTCCTGGCTAACTCCACCGTCTCCGCCGGCCTGGGACTCGGCCTCTTCGGCGTCCTGTCGATCATCCGGCTGCGCTCCGACGAGATCACCCAGCACGAGATCGCCTACTACTTCGCGTCCCTCGCCCTCGGCCTGATCTTCGGCATGTCCCCCTCCCTGACGCCGCTCGTCGCCGGCCTCGTCGCCCTCATCCTCGTCGTCCTCGCCGTCGCCGACTCCCACATGATCTTCGGGCGCTTCCGCAGTCAGCAGATCCAACTCGACCGCGCCGTCACCGACCCGTCCGACCTGCGCGACGCCCTCGCCGACCGCCTCGGAGCCAGGATCCTCAGCACCCGAATCCTCAAAGTCGACTTCGTCAACGACCTCACCCTCGTCGACGTCCGCTTCCGCGCCCGCTGACCGGCGCGCCCGACCCCAGGAGACCCGATGCCCACCGCGACCCTCGAACGCCCCGCCCCCCGCGCCACCGCCACCGGACCCGGCACCGCGCCGACCCCGGCCCCGCTCGTGCCCGACGCCCTCGACCCCATCGGCCTGGACGACCTCAACGCCGCCGCCGCGATGCTCGCCCGCGTCGACCGCAAGTACGTCCTCACCCGCGACGAGGCCGCCGAGGTCGCCGCCCGCCTCCACCCGGGCACCCGGGTCCTCCAGATCGGCCGGGTCCGCGCCCACTCCTACGAATCCGTCTACTTCGACACCCCCGGCCTCGACGCCTTCCGCATGACCGCCTCCCCCCGGCGACGCCGCTTCAAGATCCGCACCCGCGCCTACCTCGACTCCTCCCTGGCCTTCCTCGAGGTCAAGACCCGCGGCGGCCGGGGCCTCACCCTCAAGGAGCGCCTCCCCTACGGGCCCGACGACGCGGCCGCCGCCCGCCTCACCGACGAGGGGAGGAGATGGGCCTCGGCGGTCCTCTCCGGCATCGGCTACGAGGACCGCGCCGCCGCCTCCCTCGCCCCCGTCCTGCGGGGCTCCTACCGGCGCACCACCCTGCTGCTCGCCGGCTCCCAGGGGCGCGCCACCCTCGACTCGGACCTCTCCTGGGTCGACCTGCGCCTCCGGGAACGACCCGACGGGCCCGGCGCCGGACGACCGGCCGGGAGACTGGAAGCCCCCGGCCTCGTCATCATCGAGACGAAATCCGGGTCCTCTCCCTCCGACCTCGACCGGGCCCTGTGGAGATGCGGGCACCGCCCCGCGCGGATCTCGAAATACGCCACCGCCCTGGCCGCCCTCGACCCGTCGCTGCCCCGCAACCGCTGGCACCGCACCCTGCCGAGGCTCGTCGCCGCCTGAGAGCCGGGTCCCGATAGGCTGGCGCCGTCACCGCCCACCGGCGGCACCGGCTCGACCGAGCCGGATCCGTCACACCGGCCCAGCGCCGACCAGACCCGAGGAACCGCCATGACCCTGCCCTCCGCCAAGCTCGCCGAGCTCGGACTCGACCTGCCCCCCGTCGCCGCCCCCGTCGCCGCCTACGTGCCCGCCGTCCTCGACCGCGGCGTCATCCGCACCTCCGGCCAGATCCCCGTCGTCAACGGGGAGCCCGTGTGCGTCGGCGCGGTCGGCGCCGACGGGACCGATCCGGGGGCCGCCAACGAGGCCGCCCGCGTGTGCGCGCTCAACGCGCTCGCGGCCGCCGCCGAGGTCGCCGGCGGGGTCGACCGCCTGGCGGGCGTCGTCAAGGTCGTCGGATTCGTCTCCTCCCGCCCGGGGTTCTCCGGCCAGGCCGCGGTGATCAACGGCGCGTCGGAGCTCTTCGGCGAGATCTTCGGGTCGGCCCACGCCCGGTCCGCCATCGGCGTGGCGGCGCTGCCCCTCGACGTGTCCGTCGAGGTCGAGGTCGAGTTCTCGCTGCGCGAGGACTGATCGGGGTCGCGCCCCGCTCGGAGTCGCCCCCGTCGGGCGGGCGAACGGGAGCGGTGCGGCGCCCGACCCGGTCGCGGGGCCGCCCCGGTGTCGGCGAGACGTCCGGGCGGCCTCGTCCTACACTGAACGGGTACCCCGGCGGGGTATCCCGTCAGCCCCCAGATCGTGAGGACATCATGGCCGAGACCATGCCCGAAGCCGCCCCCCAGGACCAGCGGCAGACCTTCGCACTCGTCGACGCGCGCACCGGGACCGCCGACGCCGCCTCCGGCGGAGGATGCGGTTGCGGCGGCCACGGGCACGGCGGGCGCCACCGCGTCGAGGAGGACCCGTCCACCGCGGAGCAGGCCGAGGACGGTCGCGCCCGGGGATGCGGGTGCGGGGGCCACGGGCACCGCCACGGCCGGCACCGGCACGGCGCGCCGACCGGCGCCGCCCCGGCCGGCGCCGATGAGCTCGTCATCCACTCGATCCCCGCGCTCGTCCGCCACGCGGCCCTCTTCGCCGCCGTCGACGCGATCCCCGTCGGGGAGAACCTGACAATCGTCGCCCCCCACCAGCCCGACCGGCTCTTCGCCCGGCTCCAGCAGTCCGAGGCGCACTACCGGGTCGAGACCCTCGACGCGGGCCCCGTCGACTGGCGCTACCGGATCACCCGGATCTCCTGACCGCCGCTCGGCCCGGGCCCGCCGTTGCGCGAGAGCGCCCGGGCGGTGCGGACGGCGGGCCGATGAGGCCCCGGCCTGACGACCGCTGACCAATGCGGGCCGTCGCCCGCGTCCTCACGAGGCGCCGCGCGCTCCGATCACCGCGTCCGCGCGGTCCCGGCACGAATCGACCAACGCGATGTTGGCGGCGTCGACCGTGCGCACCCAGTGCGCGGCGTCCGCCCGATCCCGGCCGAAGGCCTCGTGCCTGGCCACCAGCCGCCGGTACACGTCCGCGACCGGGGTGTCGATATGGATCAGCAGGTCGATGAGGTCGCGGGCCTCCCTCCAGCCCGGACGGTCCAGCCCGAGGTAGTTCCCCTCGGTGATGACGATCCCCGTCGGCGCCACCGGGATCGACGCCGCCACCGGCTCGTGCAGGTCCCTCCGATAATCCGGCGCGAAGGTCGCGCCCGCCCCCGGGTCGGCGTCCCGGAGCCTGGACAGGAGGGCGACGTACCCCCGTGCGTCGAAAGTCTCGGGGGCGCCCTTGCGCTCGTGCAACCCCCACTCGTCGAGCACCGCGTTCGACAGGTGGAACCCGTCCATCGGCACGACCCCGGCGACCTCGACGTCCGCGGCCCCGCACATCTGCGCGACCAGCGCCGCCACCGTCGTCTTGCCCGTCCCCGGCGGCCCCGTCAGCCCGAGCACGCGGATCGGCCGGCCCGCGGCCAGTCGGTGGACGACCAGGTCCGTCACCTGCCGGGCGACCCTGATGGACGCGGACGCCCCGCCGCCCTCTTCGGCGGCACCGCCCGCGGACCCGCTCATCGCGGGCCTCCCCGACGGATGCGATCGACGCCCGACGCGCTCATCGCCGCTCGACGTCAGGGCCGGATGACCGGCAGCGTCGACCAGGGGAAGTTGATCCACTGGTCCGTTTCGCGCCACACGTAATCCGGGTCGATGATCGACGCCGGCTTCCGGTAGATGACCGCGCACCGGGCGTCGACCTTGACCTGGGTCTCGCCGTCGAGGGACAGCCCGTGCTCGTCGATGAGGTCCATGACCATCTTCAGGGTCTTGCCCGAATCCGCGACGTCGTCGACGACGAGGACGCGCTTGCCGTCCATCGCCGACACGTCCATCAACGGGGGCAGCAGGTGGGGCTCGTCGAGGGTCTCGCCGATGCCCGTGTAGAACTCGACGTTCATGGTGCCGACGGCCTTGACGTCCATCGCGTACGAGATCGCCCCGGCCGGGATCAGCCCGCCCCGGGCGATCGCGACGATGAGGTCGGGGATCCACCCGGAGTCGACGATCCGGCTGGTGAGCTCGCGGGACGCCTCGCCGAACAGGTCCCACGTGAGAACCTCGCGATCGGGCGCCGTCGACGCTTCGGTGTTCACGGCGCCCGTCCCGGCGCCGGCCGTCTGATCCGTCATATCGCTCCTGTATCCCGGGCGGGGGCGGCCCGCCGCACGATGTGGTGCACCTAGTCTCCCACACGCGCCCGCCCCCCTCGTCCCCCGCGAACCCCTCTCATCAGGGACGGGATCGACGAGGCGGGCCGGGCAAGCCGGTTGTCCGGGCTGTCGCGAGGGCGGGGGGCGAGGCCGGTCGGACGGGAGGGGAGCCGGCAGGGCCAGTCCGGGGGGCGGGGCGTCCCCCGTCAGGCGCGGCGACGGCCGCGCAGGATCGACCGCAGCTCTTTCGCGTAGGAGCCGCCGGGGTCCGCGGGAGACCCCTCGAACGTCCACGCGAGGATCCGCCCCGGGTCGAAGACCCGCGAGCACGCCCCGCACGCACTCACCCGCCGGGGCGCGCGGAACAGGCGGCGCTGGGCCCCGCACGCCGGGCACGTGCCGACCCACGGCTCCTGCGGCCTCGGCAGGTCCGCGGGCAGGCGCGCGGCATCCGGGGCGCCGAGTCCGCGCGCCGCCCTGCGCCACACGGCGTCGTGATGGTGGTCCGGGCCGACGAGCGCGTGGGCGATCTCGTGGAGGATCACCCCGCGCACCGTCTCCTCGTCGTACACGTCGACGAGCGGGCCCGACAGGGTGATCGTCCGCGTCGCATGGGTGCACGACCCGGCGCGGCGCTTCGCCCGGTCGAAGCGGAAAGCCCAGTCGGTCAGCCGGGCGGCGTCCATGAGCGCCCGCGCCTGGCGCTTCGCCCGCTCCCGGTTCACCCGGCCCGCGCGCCGTCTCGGCCGGGCGCCCGCGACGACTCCCGCACGACGAGCTCCCCGGGAACGTCGAGGACCCGCGGGGGCGGGTCCTCCCCCGCGGCCCTAGCCGCGATCCTCTCCAGGAGCAGCCCGACCGCGCTTCGCCCGGCGCGCGTGAAATCCTGACGGAACGTCGTCAAGCCCGGATTCCATATGCCCGACAGCGGGTGATCGTCGAAGCCGACGACGCTGACGTCCCCGGGAACCCGGCGGCCGGCCTCCTCAAGGCCCCGGATCAGCCCCATCGCCAGCTCGTCGTTGCCCGCGAAGACTGCGGTCACCTCCCGCGCCGACGCGAGTTCGCGGCCCAGCGCGCGAGCCGACTCGGCCTCCCACCCGCAGCGCATGGCGTGGGGCACCGGCGCCCCGTGGGCCCGCAGCGACGACTCCCACCCGTCCGAACGGCTCATCCCATCGGTGCGGGTCGGCACCTGGACGTGGTGAACGGTCGAGTGCCCCAGGGACAGGAGGTAGTCGGTGAGGGCCCGGCCGCCCTCCTTCTCGCACAGGGACACCCGGTCGTGCCCGTCGCCCTGCCGCCCGCCGATGACGACGACCGGCAGAGCATCCGGCAGGAAGGCCAGGGCCTTCTCGGCGACCGCGTCGTAGCGCAGGACGACGACCCCGCTCGGGTTGAGGTCCAGGACCGTGCTCATCGTCTCGGCCAGGGACGAGGGCGTCGAGTCGTCGAGCTTGGAGATCATCACCGAGTGGCGGCGCACCCGCGCCTCGTCCTCGATGCCCTGGATGGTGACGGCCGATCCCAGGAGGGCCGTGTTCGACGCGAGGACCGCGATGAGCCTCATCGTCGATCCCTTGAGGCCGCGGGCGAAGGAGCTCGGACGGTATCCGAGCAGGTCGATCGCCCGGGCGATCCGCCTCGCGCTGTCCTCGCTCAGGTGCGAGGAGTGATTGAGGTAGCGGGACACGGTCGACACCGAGACTCCCGCGCACGCGGCGACGTCGGAGATGACGGGGGGGCGCCGGTCTCTCTTCGGGGGCATCGGCTGGTTCCTTAGCGCGTGGGTGCGGGTGCGGGACGGCGGGCTCTCACTTCACCGCACCTCCCGTGATGCCCGAGATGATCCTGCGCTGGCCGATGACGAATAGGACGAGCAGGGGCAGCGTCATCACGATGATGTAGGAGAAGATCAAGTGCCAGTTGTTGAGGTACAGGCCTTCGCTGGCAACAGTGTACAAGTTGAGCGGGAGCGTGCTCATCTTGCCCGAGAGGATGAACAGGGCGTAGAAGACGTCGTTCCAGATGTACAGGACGATGAGGATCGTCGCCGATGCGAGCGTGGGGCGCAGGAGCGGCAGGATGATCGTGAAGAACACCCTCGCGGGCCCCGCCCCGTCGATCCGGGCGGACTCCTCCAGGGAGATCGGGATCGTGCGGATGAACCCGGTGATGAAGAAGATGACGATCGACAGGTACACGCCGACGTAGGCGCACACCATGCCGACGGCGGTTCCGGCGAGTCCCGTCATCCTCAGGAGCATCATCAAGGTGATGATCGACGGCGGGAGGACGACCCCGGAGATGAACACCGCGTACACGGCCGCCATCGCGCGCGACGAGCGGCGGGCGAGGACCCACGAGGCCATCGACCCGAAGAGGAGCGCGAGGAAGACGGACGGGATGGTGACGACGAGGCTGCCCAGGGCTGCGGGCCCCATCCGCCCCTGGGCGATGACGGTCTGGATGTTGTCGAGCAGGTGCCAGGAGGAGGGGAGCGCCAGACCGGGGACGACGGCCTCGGCCTGGTCCTTCCCGGCGGTGACGACGGCCACCCACAGGGGCACGCCGAGGAACGAGGCCGTCACCGTCAGGACGAGCAGGGCGTGCAGCACGGCGCCGGGGGTCAGGCGGGCGCGCGACGGGGTCGGTGCGGTGTTCACAGGATCGTGCTCTCCCTTCGGCGGAGCGCGGTGATGAGGGGGACGGCCATGAGGGAGACGAGGAGGAAGAGGACGAGGCTCATCGTCGTCGACTGCGAGTACAGGCCCTTGCCGAAGGTCCGCCAGATGAAGAGGTTGAGGATCTCCGTCGACCCGCCGGGCCCGCCGTTGGTCAGGGACTGGACGATGTCGAAGGAGTTCATCGAGCCGAGCAGCGCGGTGGCGACGTTGAAGGTCAGGGCGGGGGCCAGGAGCGGGAACTTGATCCGCCAGAACACGGCCGTCGGGCGGGCCCCGTCGACCTGGGCGGCCTCGAGGATCTCGTGATCGATGGTCTTGAGGCCCGCGAGGTAGGTGAGCATGGAGAACCCCATCCACTTCCAGGCGTGGACGACGGCGAGGATGACGAGGGTCCATGAGGGGGACCCGAGCCATTCGATGCGGATCTCGTGGCCGCTGAACCAGGAGGCGATCTGGTTGAGGGCCCCGTGGGTCGTGAGGATCGCCTGCCAGATGTAGCCGGCGGCGAGCGCGGACATGAGGACGGGGATGAAGAAGAGGGTCCGGCCGAGCCTGTTGAGGGGCGTGTCCTCCTCGAAGAGGACGGCCAGTGCCAGGCCGAAGAGGTTCTGGAACACGGCGACGAGGAGGGCGTACACCAGGGTGATGCGGATGTCGGCCACGAGGGCCCCGGAGGACAGGAGGGTGCGGAGGTTGTCGAGGCCGTTGAACTCGATGCTCTTCTTGAAGGCCGACCAGTCGGTGAACGCGTAGGCGAAGTTCATCACGGTCGGCAGGAGGAAGAAGGCCGCGAGCATCAGCCCCGCGGGCACGAGGAAGACGAGCGGGTGGCTCTGGGCCGGTCGCGGCCCGCCGGCGCGGGACCGCGTTTTCTCGCCGGTTGCTGTCGTCATTGCTGCGTCTCCATGGGCGTCGTCGGCGCGGGGCCGGTGCGGGCTCCGCGCCGACGACGCCTTCTCGATGGTGATGTGGTCTGGTCCCGTCCTAGAACCCCGCGGCCCCCTGGGCCTTGGCGATCTCGGCGAACTGGTCCTGAGTGGCCCTGGCGGCCTCCTCGGGGGTGACGGTGCCGTTGACCATGTTCGCGAGGTTGAGGTACAGGTCCGGGTTGGCGATCGCCTGCGACTGCATGGAGCCGACGGCGTTCTTCAGGGAGGCGGCCGAGTCGAGGAGGGCCTGGGGGACCGTGTCGGGGGTCTCGACGCTCGTGAGGACGGAGACGATGTTCTGGTCCTTGACGAACGCCTCGTACCCGTCGGACATCCAGAAGCTGAGGAACTGGCGGGCGGCGGCCTCGCGACCGGCGTCCCCCGACTTGAACGCGACGACGCCGCCGGTCTGCTGCGGGATCGAGGTCCCGATGGCGCCCTTCTTCGAGATGGGGAAGAAGCCGATCGTCTCGTCGAGGGAGGCCTTGTCGTTGCCGGCGAGGGCGGCGATCGCGTTGAAGGTGCCGTTCGTCTGGATGATCATGCCGGTCCTCCCCTCCCACAGGGCGGCCGACTGCTCGGTGTCCTTGGCCGACCCCGCGTCCGCGTTGTACAGGCCCCGGTCGAACATGGCCTTGTACTCCTCGATCGCGCCGAGGACGTCGGGCCCGGTGAAGGCGTCCTCGTTGGCGTTGATCCGGTCCCACAGGCCGTCCTTGGCGGCCTCGGCGAGCTGGACGTTGACGGCCCACTGGGTTCCCCACTGGGATCCCGCCATCTCGAAGAGGGGGGACTCCACCCCGGGGACGCTCGCGGCCTTGATCGTCTCGGCCGCCTCGATGAACTCGTCCCAGTTCCCGGGGATCGACGCGATGCCGGCGGCCTCGAAGACCTTCTTGTTGTAGTAGACGCCCTCGACGTCGGGGGAGGAGATGAGGGCGGCGTAGCGAGTGCCGTTGTAGGAGCCGCCCGCATCCGCGATGCCGTCGGCGTAGTCGCCGACCCAGGGGGCCCCGTCGAGGTCTTGGAGGAGGTCCTGGGCGACGAAGCCGGCCAGTGTGGAGGGGACGGGCTGCCAGAAGAGGAGGTCGGGCCGGTCGCCGGTGGCGATCTTCGTCTGGACGTTGGACTCGTAGTTGTCCGGGACGGTGACGACCTCGACCGTGGCCCCGGTGGCCTTCTCGAAGTCCTCGATGACTTTGAGCGGGATCTTGTTCGACGTCTGGGCGGCCCACAGGGTGAGGGTCGTCCCCTCGATCCGGGTGGTCGCGGCGGGCCAGCGCCCGGAGGGGGAGTCGGAGGAGGGGTCGGGTCCGGCCGTGGGATTGGTGCAGGCCCCGAGGACCGCGGTGCCGGACAGGAGGACCGCGGCGAGCGCCGGGGCGAGTCGGTGATGTGTCATGAAGACCTTCTCCCTTGAAGGAATGGCCCGCGGGGTCTCGCCGGTGAGTCGGTCGCGGGCGGGCTGACGATGGTGGAGGCGGGTCGGCGGGCAGCGGCTCGACCCGTGCGAAGACCTTACCAATGGTATCGATCTCATGCAATCTCTTCGAGAGTCTTGGTTTCAATAAATCATTCAGTAATTCCAAGAAGAAGGTTCTTCTGCTCAAGAGAGTGGTATCGTTCCCATTGCACCGTGATTGCCGCATCGGCATCGGCCGCGCGCTGTCGGGAGCCGTGCGCCTCGGAGCGAACAACCCCGGACAACGACGTCCGCCTGAACGAAAGACGCCAGACCCCATGCCACGACTGATACGCCCACTCCTGGCGAGCGCGGCGGCGCTCGCCCTCATCGCCGCCCCCGTGCGAGCGTTCGCGGACGAGCCCCGCCTCGTCAATGTCCTCCTCGGCAGGACTCCGACGACGAACGCCGTCCTCCCGCACGGCGACGGCGACTCGACCGCCCCGCAAGCCGTCATCCTCAACCCCTCCGCCGCGACCGACGGCGACACCGGCTACTCCCCCGACGCCGCCGTCACCACGATCCTCGCGGGCGCGGAGACCGGGAACCCCTCCGACAACAACGGATACGACGCCTGGCAGGACGTCTACCTCCAATACGACCTCGGCGAGCCCCGCGACATCTCGCGCATCCGCCTGTTCCACAACGGCTACCCCGCGGCGAGCTCCACCTTCAAGAACGTCGCGGTCGAGGCCTCGGACACCCCCGACTTCGCCGCCTCGACCGTCATCGGCGGTCCCGCCGACTACCGAGAGACCCGGGACTCCCACTACCAGCCGCAGGTCATCGAGCCCCCGGCCGGGCCCGTCACGGCCCGCTACGTGCGCGTGTGGCAGAGGGGCCACTTCATCGAGAACTTCAACCGCGCCTGGTCCGGATACTCCAACAAGGTCGGATTCCGCGAGATCGAGGTCCTCGCGACGCCCAAGGACGGCGAGGAGGCCCCGCGGGAGGAGCCCCGCAACCTCGCCCTCGGGAGGACCCCCTACGTCTACGGCCTCGAGCCGACGAACATCGCGGCGATCTCGGACGGCCGCCTCGACGGGGAGCCGGCCGTGCACAACAGCCTGGGCAGGCGATGGCTCCAATTCGAGTACCGCGATCCCCACGCGCTCTCGAAAGTCGTCCTCGCCCTCGAACCGGGCACCTACCGGAGCATCACCGTCGACGCGCGCCCGCTGGCATCGTCCGCCCACGGGGCCGTCATCTACTCGCGGCGCGACGTGGAGGTCGGCGAGGAGCCGATCGAGATCCCCGTCGAGGACAAGGGCATCATGGCGGGCGCGGTCCGCTTCACCGTTGAACGGGACCCGTCCTCTCCCACGCGATACCGGGAGATCGAGATCTGGGGCACGGGAGCCCCCGACGACGGGAGGGCCCCCGAGTACTCGCCCCCGGCCAGCGAATACACCAGCCTCGTGTGGAGCGACGAATTCGACGCCGACGCCGTGGACGAGGACAAGTGGAACATCATCGATGGGATGGCCAACCACGGCGCGATCTACACCCGCTCGGCCGTGGGCATCGCGAAGCGGGGCGGAGAGTCCTATCTCTCCATCTCCTCGCGCAACCACGACACGACGAGGGCCCTCGTCGACGCCGTCGGCTGGGATCGGTACGGGGACCAGGAACTCGGCGACAACGTCACGTGGTCCTCCGGGCGCGTCGAGACGAAGAACAAATTCTCCTTCGAGCACGGCCGCATGGCCGTACGGGCCAAGCCCAACGACAGCCAGGGCATCTGGCCGGCGATCTGGATGCTCGCCCAGGACGAGACCGGGCACGACGAGATCGACGTCCTCGAGTACCTCGGGCAGAACCCGTGGGGCGCGTGGACGACGAACCACTACGGCGTTCTCGGGAGCACCAAGGGGTCCGACGGCCACGAGAATATCTCCCCCATCGCCTGGAGCCAGGACTTCCACGTCTTCGAAGTCGAGTGGTCCCCCGAGCGGATCACCTGGTTCATCGACGGTCGGCGCGTCTTCTCCTCCCAGAAGGGCAAGGAGGTCGACGGCATGCACAGCCGCCCGATGTTCCCGATCCTGGAGACCCAGGTCAACGGCGGATGGGTCGGCAGCGTCGACCCGTCCAAGCAGGAGACCAAGCAGTTCAGCGAGTTCCTCATCGACTGGGTGCGCGTCTACCAGAAGGAGGACCAGCCCACGGTCCGTTTCGACGACCTCGACGAGAACGGCGGGGAGACCGGATACGCCATGCGCCCCGTGTCCCGCACCGGCGGATTGAGGGCGCTGAGCACCGGGGAGGCCCAGGACGAGGACAAGGACAACTTCTTCTACGGCGGGCAGCCCCGGTACGAGACCAGCAGGCTCGCGGTCGCCGACGGCGCCTCGGGCGAGCAGTCCCTCGTCTACGAGGTCCCCGCTGTCAAGGACGTTCACCTCACGACGTACTACCAGACCCTCGAGGGCCGCAACGACACCCTCAGAGGGCCCGGCGGCGACGCCTTGGCGCACGGGCACTCGATCCGGGAGGGAGCCGACGGGGCCCACGACTTCACGCTCATGCGCTCGACCGATGGAGAGCTCTGGGAGCCCGTTGCCATGACGACCGTCGAGAACTTCGTCGAGCCGCATCCGGCCTACGCCCGCACGACCTTCGACGCCCGCGACCTGCCCGAGGACACGCGCTTCATCAAGATCGTCTTCCCGAGGCCCCCCGCGCAGGACGCGATCGGGGCCGCCGCTCTCCCCGCCGCCCGATCCGTGTCGCCCACGGACATCCAACTCGCGAAGGTGACGGCGGTGCAGCGACGGGGCGCAGAACCCGAGCCGACTCCGCCCCCGTCTCACGACCCGCACGCACCCGTTCCCGAGCCTCCGGCGCCCAGCGACCCCGCGCAGCCCGCGCCCCCGGCGCCGACTCCGCCGCCCAGCGACCCCGCGCAGCCCGCGCCCCCGGCGCCGACTCCGCCGGAGGGGCGCCGGTCCGACCCGCCCGCTCCGCAGGCGCCCCGGCCACCCGCCCGGACGGGGGCCGATCTGGCGCGGACGGGCGGGGACCTCGCCCTCCCCCTCGCCATCGCCGCTGCCCTGATCGCCACCGGAACGGCCCTGCGCCGCAGCGCCCGACGATGACGATCCGCGAAGAAGAGGAGACCATGTCCCGTACCCATATCCGCCTCAGGAGCCCCGCCCCCTCGCCGCGCCCTCCCGCCGGCCCCCTCCCCACCGAACTCGTCCTGTCCTTCGAGGACGACGCCCTCCCGAGGATCGTCTACTGGGGCGAGGGCCTCGCGGACGCGGATGAGCGGACGGACGGTCTCCCCGACGACGGCCTCGCCGTCGTCGGACGCGCGCAGGTCATGGCGGGGGGCCTCGAATCGGCGGAGCGCCCGACCCTCGTCCCCACCCAGGCGGAGGGATGGACCGGGACGCCGATGCTCTCCGTCCACCGCGGCGGCACGGAGGTCTACCCCTCCTTCACCGTCTCCTCCGTGAGGTCCTCGGCCTCGACGTGCACCGTCGAGGCCGAGGACCCCGAGGTCGGACTGGGACTGCGGATACGGATCAGCATCGACCAGTGCGGCCTCGTCCACGAGGAGGCCCGGCTGACCAACAACGGGGACGACGACATCGACGTGCATCGGCTCTGGCTCTCCCTGCCCCTGCCCGCCGACGCCGTCGACCTGTGGACCCACACCGGGCACCACATGCGCGAGCGCTCCGCGCAAAGACATCCCCTCGTCGACGGCCTCTTCGCGAAGGAGACATGGGTCGGCAGGCCCGACTTCGACGCGACCACCCTCATCATCGCCGGAGAGAGCGGATTCGGCTTCGAGAAGGGCGCCGTGCGCGCTGTCCACCTCGCCTGGAGCGGCAACTCGACCCACTTCGCGCTGCGCACCCCCTACACCCCCGGGCTCGTCGGCGCCGGCGAGCTCCTCCACGCCGGCGAAGTCCTCCTCGGCCCCGGCCAGTCCTACACGACCCCCGGGCTTGTCGCCTCCTGGGGCGAGGGCGTCAACGCCGCCGCTGCCCGCTACCACGACCACCTGCGCTCCCTCCACCCGCGCCTGGACGACGCGCCCCGCCCCCTCACCGTCAACACGTGGGAGGCGTTCTACTTCGACCACGACGTCGAACGGATGCAGCGCCTGGCGCGGATCGGCGCGCGGATCGGCGCCGAGCGCTTCGTCCTCGACGACGGCTGGTTCGCCGGACGGCGAGACGACACCCGCGCCCTGGGCGATTGGACCGTCGACCCGCGCACCTGGCCCGGCGGCCTCCGGCCCCTCTCCGACCTCGTCCACTCCCTCGGCATGGAATTCGGCCTGTGGGTCGAGCCGGAGATGATCAGCCCGGACTCGGACCTGGCCAGGAGCCGCCCCGACTGGGTGCTGCGCCCCGCCCCCGGGCGCCTGCCCCTCCCCGGGCGCCACCAGCAGGTCCTCGACCTGGCGAACCCCTCCGCCTGGCGCCACGTCTTCAACGCCCTGTCCGCCCTCGTCGAGGACGAGGGGGTCGACTACCTCAAATGGGACCACAACAGGTTCGTCACCGAAGCCGTGTCGCCGACGACCGGGCGGCCCGCCGTCCACGGCCAGACCCTCGCCCTCTACCGGCTCATCGACTCTCTCAAAGAGCGCCACCCGGGCATCGAAATCGAGTCCTGCGCCTCCGGCGGGGGCCGTATCGACCTCGGCATCCTCGCGCGCACCGACCGCGTCTGGGCATCCGACTGCACCGACCCGCTCGAACGCGTCGACATCCAGAGGGGCACCTCCCTGCTCGTCCCCCCGGAGATGATCGGCGCCCACATCGCCCAGTCCCCCTCCCATATGACGGGCCGGGCGACCCTCCTGTCGACGAGGGCGGCGGTCGCCCTCACCGCCCACCTCGGCATCGAGTGGAACCTTCTCGACGCCGACGAGGACGACCTCGACGCCCTGGGCCGATGGGCCGACCTGTACAAGGAGATCCGGGGGCCGGGCCGCCGGGTCGTCCACGCCGACTCCGCCGACCCGTCGGTCAGGGTCGACGGGTTCATCGACCCCGACGGGAGGCGGTCGGTCTGGCGGTTCGCCGCGCTGTCCTCCTCGCAGCACTACCCCTACGCGCCGATCCGCCTGCCCGGCCTGCGCCGCGGCGCGCACTACCGGATCCGGCCCCTCGGCGGCCCGGGACTCTACGAGCAGGCGATGAGCCCGATGGCGCGCACCCGGCTCGAATGGTGGAACGAGGAGGGCGCCGTCGTCCCCGGAACGGTCTTGTCCCGCTGGGGGCTGCGGCCCCCCCACCTCCTGCCCGGCTCGGCGGTCCTCATCGAGGTCGTCGAGGCCCCCTGAGGCGAGGCTCCTGAAGCAGGGCCGCCCCCGGCGCCGCCCCGAACAGCCGGTCCCTCCCGCAGCCGATACCGCGTCCCCGCGGGTCAGGCCCCGCCTTGGGAACCGGTCCGGCAGGGGAGGGGCCGCGGTGGAGGAGGCGCGCCGGCGCCGTCGGCAGTCGGGTCGCGGTCCGGCCTCGCCGACGGCACCGCCCGTCGCACGACCCGGCGCGGCGCTCCGCCCGTTCCCGGTTCACCCGGCGTCGCCGACCGGGCCGAGCAGCCCGAGGATCCTCTTGACCGACACCTTCTGAGGGGTCCCCAACTGCTGGGCGAACATCGACACCCGCAGCTCCTGGATCATCCACGAGGCCCGCTCCACCTCCCCGGCGCGCACCGCGTCGTAGGGGAGCGACCGAGTGCGCTCGGCCTCGCGCGCGAGGAGCGCCTCGACCTCGTGGACCCGGCCCATGTCCTCCTCATCGCGCGCCAGCGCCCCCGGAGACGCCCCGGCCCGGGCCAGGCGCACCGCGCCCGCGCGCAGATACCGCGCGAGGTGGGGCAGCGCGGAGAAGGGCGTCTCGACGAGGAAGCCCGGGTGCGACAGGCGCCGGGTGTTCTCCCGGACATCGGCCGTGACCCGGCTCATCGACGCGGCCCCGTGCGAGCGCAGGGCCTCCTCGGCCTCGGCCTGGGCCTCCATCGCCCGCACGACGTGCCCGAGGATCTCGTAGACGCGGTCCTCGTGCAGGTCCCGCGCCCGGGAGGCGATCGCCTCGAACGCCTCGGCCGAGCGGATCGACCCGGGGCCCTGCGGGCCGGCGAGCTCGTCGACGAGGCTGAGGCAGGACGCGGCCTGGGCGTCGGCGACGAGGTCTGCCGTGCCCGGATAGGGGGAGGCGGCGAGCATCAGCGCCTGCCGGCCGGTCCACCGCGTCGTCACGCGCGCCTGCGGGAGGCGCACCCTGATGAGGAGCAGGCGCGCCAGGCCCTCGCGGTGGCGGCGGTCCGCATCGGCGGCGTTCGCCATGATCCGCACCCCGGCCGACGGGTCGGCGGCCGTCCCCTGGGGGACGAGGGCGGGGAAGCCGCGCAGGGTGAGGCCCCGGGCGCCGGGGGACTCCACCGACCGGGGGAGGGGCCGGTCGGGGAAGGCGACGAGGCCGTCGGCGTCGAGGGGCGTCGGGGCCGGGGCGCTGTCGGAGCCCCGGTCGGGCGCGCTCGGGCGGTCGCCGGCGGGCGTTCCGGGAGCGGCGGCGAAAACGGGGGAGCCCGGCTCCGCCGCGCCTCCCGGCCGCTCCTGAGCGGCCCCCGGGTCCCCGCGGCGGCCCTTGCGCCCCCGAGCCGAACGGTTCTGCGCGGCATCCGCGAAGGCCTCGGCGACGGCGCCGCGCACGGCCGAGCGGATCGCCCGATCCGCCTGCCCGGCGAGCGTCCGCTGCAAGTGGGCCAGGTCCTCGCCGGCGCCGAGCTCGCGGCCCGACCGGTCGACGACGACGAAGGTCATCCGCAGGTGCGAGGGCAGGCGCGCCGCCGCATGGGCCAGGTCCGAGTCGGATAGGTCGACGCCGCGCAGGACGCGGACCGCGTGGGAGAAGGCCGTGGCGAACGTCGGGCGCCGCACCGACCAGTCGACGCCCTCGGACGACGACCCGTCGAGGACGCCCCCCGGGGTCGGGCGGGACCCCTCGCCTCCCGCGGCGCAGGACCCGGCGCCGACCGTGGGCGCAGAGGCCGACCCGTTCGGCCCCGGTTCCGGCGCCGCCCCGGCCGCCGAGCGCCGCGCCGACGCCCCCGACCGCGACGCCATCCCCGTCGACGCCCCCCAGCGGGCGAGCCGGTCCATCGCCGCCGACAACGACATCGGATCGTCCCCGTCCGACGGGTCGGCGCCGGCCGGGGCCCGCGCCTCCCCGACGTCGACCCGCCCGTCGAGCGCGCGCCGCATCCACGCCGCCGCCTTCGCGCCGACCTCGGGAGCCGGGGCGAGGAGGCGCCGCTTCGCCTTGGGCAGCGCCCGGATCGTCTCGGTGACGAGCTCCTCGAGCATCCCGGGGACCAGCCAGTCCGTGCCCTCCTCGCTCACCCGATCGAGGACCTCGATGGGGATCGTCATCGTCACGCCGTCGCGCATCGCGCCCGGGGTGAACCGGTAGTCGAGGGGGAGCTCCACCTCGCCCGACGACCACTGATCCGGGAACCCCTCCTCGCCCTCGCCCCTGCCTCGGGGCAGGAGCAGGGACGACGTGTACGTCAGCAGATCCGGCCGTTTCTCGCGCTCGCGCTTCCACCAGTGGGAGAAGTGGCCGGCGGAGACGACGTCGTCGGGCAGGACGTCGTCGAAGAAGCGGGCGCGGGCCTCCTCGTCGGCGACGAGGCCGTGGGTGCGCGACCGGCGCTCGACCTCTCGCGCCTGATCGAGGAGCTCCTCGTTGCGGCGCTGGAAGGCGTGCCGTTCGCGCCACTGGCCGGCGACGAGGCCATGGCGGATCAGCATCTCGCGGGCCAGGGCGCGGGCCGTCAGGGGCTCCTCGTCCTCTCGCGCGCCCACAGGCCCGTCCTCGTGGGCGCCGTCGCGCGAGTCGCGCTCGGCGCCTGCCCCGGTCGTCGGCCGCTCGACATCGACACCGGGGGCCGCCGCCGACTCGGAGACGTCGTGCGCGCCGTCGGAGGGGACTCCTCCGGGCCCCTCCGGGCCCTCGGCGATCCCGGCGAGCTCCCCGGCCAGCGCCATCGCGAGGATATCGCGGCCCACCGACCCGATCGGCTCGGAGCCGAACCCGCCGGACCCCTCCGACGAGCCCAGCAGCCCCTGGGCGATCCCCGCCAGCGTCCCCGGGACCGCCACCGGCCCGCGGCCGACGGAGCCCTCGTCGAGCACCAGATCCCCCAGCCGCCCCAGCAGCACAGGCCGGTCCGCCACCAGCGTCAACCCGTACAGGAGGACCTTCTCCTTGACCATCGCCGCGCCCTTGGACGTCGACCAGAACGGCTCGGAGTACACGCGCTTGAGCAGCGGCCCCGCCACCGGCTCCACCCACTCCGGGCGGATCCGCGCCACCGTGCGGGCGAACAGGCGCGACGTCTCCACCAGCTCCGCCGTCATCACCCACGCCGGGCGGGACCGCGCCAGCCCCGACCCCGGCCAGATCGTGAAGCGCGTCCCGCGCGCCCCCCGGTACTCGCGCTTCGCCTCGTCCCACGACCCCAGATTCGACAGCAGCCCGACGAGCAGGGAGCGGTGGATCTCATCGGCGTCCACCGAGTTCGCGCCCTGCGTGTAGGCCACCACCGCCCGCGCCGCCGCCTCGTCGGCGGGACCGTGCGACGCCATCCACTCGACGTCGTCGGTGGACGGCTCCCCGATGGGATGCGCGTCCAGATCCAGGGGGCGGGCCATCTGCCGCAACTGGGACACGACGTCGCGCCACTCGCGGAAGCGCAGGTAGTGGAGGAACTCCGTCCGGCACAGCCGGCGGAACGCCGCCCCGGACAGGTCCCGCTGCTGGACGTGCAGGTAGCGCCACAGGTTGAGGTACGTGATGAAATCCGAATGGGGGTCCGCCAGGCGCGCGTGCGACGCATCGGCCGCCGCCTGATGCTCCGCCGGGCGCTCGCGCACGTCCTGGATCGACAGGGCCGCGACGATGACGAGGACCTCCGACGCGCAGCCGTTCGCGTCCCCCTCGATGAGCATCCGCCCCAGCCTCGGGTCGATCGGCAGGCGCGCCAGGTCGCGGCCGATCCGGGTGAGCCGGTGGCCGCCCGCGCCCGCCGTCGCATCCGGCTCCAGGGCGCCGATCTCGACGAGCAGCTGGACGCCGTCGCGCACCGCCCGACGGTCCGGCGCGTCGAGGAACGGGAAGTCCGTGACCTCCCCCAGTCCCAGCGACGCCATCTGGAGGATCACGGAGGCCAGGGACGTGCGCAGGATCTCCGGCTCGGTGAAGCGGGGCCGGGCCTCGTAGTCGCGCTGGGAGTACAGGCGGATCGCGATGCCGTCGGCGACGCGCCCGCACCTGCCGGCCCGCTGATCCGCCGACGCCCGGGACACCGGCTCGATCGGCAGGCGCTGGACCTTCGTCCGGTTCGAGTAGCGCGAGACGCGCGCCAGCCCCGGGTCGATGACGTAGCGGATGCCCGGCACGGTCAGGGACGTCTCGGCGACGTTGGTCGCCAGGACGACGCGGCGCAGCCGGTGGGGCTCGAAGACCCGGTGCTGCTCGGCGGCCGTCAGGCGGGCGAAGAGGGGGACGATCTCGATGTCCGAGGCGCGCGCCCCCCGGTCGTGACCGGCGCGGACCCCTCGGGGGCCGAGGTGGTCGAGGAGAGCCTGCTCGGTGTCGCGGATGTCGCGCTCGCCGGGGAGGAACACGAGGATGTCGCCGTCGCCCTCGGCGGCGAGCTCGTCGACGGCTCGGCAGATGGCCTGCTCGACGTCGAGGTCCTCGCCCATGCCGTAGCCCAGGGTCGGCAGGTCGTCGTCGGGGTCCTCGAGGACGAGGTGCTCGCGGCCGGGGGAGTCGGACTCGGGATCCGCGGCGGGCCCGCTCGCCCCGCCGCGCCCGCCGATGTCGGATCCGGGGGGATCGGCGGCGGGAGCGGTGTCGGCGGGGGACTGGGACGAGTACGAGGTCGGCAGGTCGGCGGCGAGGGGGCGGTAGCGGATCTCGACGGGGAAGGTCCGCCCGGACACCTCGATGACCGGGGCGGGGGCGATGAGGCGACCCCTGCCCGGCGCCCCCTCCCACGCCCCGAAGTGCTCGGCGAAGCGCGCCGAGTCGATGGTCGCCGACGTGATGACGACTTTGAGGTCGGGGCGCATCGGCAGGAGCCGCGCGAGGTAGCCGAGGATGAAGTCGATGTTGAGGCTGCGCTCGTGGGCCTCGTCGATGATCAGCGTGTCGTAGCGGCGCAGGAGCGGATCGGATTGGATCTCCGCCAGGAGGATGCCGTCGGTCATCAGCTTGACGAGGGTCGTCGGGCCGACCTCGTCGGTGAAGCGGACCTGATAGCCGACGACCTGGCCCGGGTCCTTGCCGACTTCCTGGCCGAGCTCGTCGGCGATGCGGTCGGCGACGGAGCGGGCGGCGATCCGCCGCGGCTGGGTGTGCCCGATCATGCCGGCGACGCCGCGGCCCAGCTGCAGGCAGATCTTCGGCAGCTGCGTCGTCTTGCCCGAGCCGGTCTCGCCCGAGACGATGACGACCTGATGGTCGCGGATGGCGGCGGCGATCTCGTCGCGGCGGGCCGACACGGGCAGGTCCGGGTAGTCGATGACGGGGATGGCGGCGGCGCGCGCGGCGAGCTGGTCGGCGGTGAAGGGGCGGAACGCGCGGGCGCGTTCGTGGTGGGGGCGGTGGGTCCGGCGGGGCTTCTTCTTCTGAGATTCCTTCGGATTCCTCGGGTTCTCGCGCTTGCGCCGCTTCCCTGCCTCGCCGCTGAGGCGGCGTGGTCGACGTCCGCCGTGCGAGCGACCCGGCTCGCCGGAGCCGCAGGATTCGAGGTTCTCAGGCACTCGGTCAGTCTACCGAGGACGGTGGTCGAGGGGATCGCCCCATGTCGACTATCGTTCGCGGTTCGGGCCCGGCTTGCGCATTCCTCTCGATAGAGTGAAGTGCTGTGCGGATTTCGTCTCCGACCTCAGGAGACGATGAAGATGCGAGGAAGCGGAGGACTGAGAATGCGGGGCTCGAAGGCACGGTCTCAGAGCCGATCTTCGCGCCGCGCATGTGGAGATCGAGATTCGACTTCCCCGTTTTCCGATAGATACGAGCTGTCGTTTTCGGTAGGCGGACTTCTTGAACGTGAGGCCGCGATCATCGTCGCCGTGTACCTCGAGCACGGCGACTGGTCCGTCGTTCGGAGGATTGCAATCGATAAGAATCTTCTCCAAACGAGGACTCGGTCGTCGGCGGTCCGAATGGTTCGGGAGACGATCAAGCGGCTGTCCGTCCTGGTGGGAGATCAGCTGCGTGCACTGCCGGAACTCACGGCGGCCGAACGCGCTCATGTCATGTGGGCGGCCGCCTGCCGACGCTACGCCCTGATTGGGGAATTCGCCGAGGAAGTCTTGCGCGAGCGCTTCCTTACCTTGACCCCGATCGTCGACCGCGAGGCCTATGACACCTTTATCCGCAACAAGGCGATCTGGCACGAAGAACTCGACGCGCTGTCACCTTCGACGGCCGAGAAACTCCGGCAGAAGCTCTTCAAGATGATGACCGATGCCGCTCTGCTTTCCCCGGAGGGAGTCATTGAGCCGGTGATCCTCTCGCCGACCGTTTCCACACTCCTCACCCCTGATGATTTCCGCTTCTTCCCGATGAGAGTGATCTGATGCCCCACGAGACCCGCTCGACTCTGCCGCTCCAGGAGGAGCACCTCTACCGGGTGCTCTCGAGTGAGAGATTCCTCAAGATGGAGGGGCTGGGAAACGAGGTCGCCCACTTCGTCTACGACTACGACCCTTCGTGGGAGGTAGACGTTCGGAAGGCGACGAAGCGCCTGAAGAACAGGCTCGCGAGTGAGCGTGGCATTCGCGTTCTCGAGATCGACTTGTACGAGCTCTGCGTCGCCTTGCTTCGGGACCGCAATGTTTGGGACCGAGTCCTCGCCGCAGAACCGTCCATGGAGAAGGACGAGTTCCTTCGGCTACTTCAGAACATGCTCGATCCGCAAACGCATCTGGCTCCTGCTATCAAAGAGAGGACCGCGGAGAAGGAGTTCGAGATCTTGTTCCTCACCGGCGTGGGGCGGGTCTTTCCCTACATCCGTTCTCATACGGTCCTCAATAATCTGCAGACGGTCGTTTCGGACAAGCCGATGCTGATGTTCTTCCCGGGGAGGTACGACGTGTCCGCAACGCAGGGATCGGCGCTCGTCCTCTTCGGCCGACTCAAGGACGATTCCTTCTACCGCGCGAAGCGGATCCTCGACCAGGAGGCATGAACGATGAAGCTCAATGACATCTTCCTCAAGGACGTCGCCCGCTCGATCGAGGGCGTCGTCAAGGCCGACGACGCGGAGAACCTGGCGGTCGAGGTCGAGGAGTACGTCCTGACGAACGACGCCGCGAAGGGCGTCGCCCCTTTGCTCGAGGAGTACACGAACTACACGAACGCGAACGGCGTGTGGATCTCGGGCTTCTTCGGATCCGGTAAGTCCCACCTCTTGAAGATGCTCGCCCATCTCCTCGGCAACGTTGAGGGTCAAGCGTTCCCGCGGGAGCGAGTGTCCGAGCTCTTCAGCGAGAAGACGGGGGACGCGATGCTGCGGGCTTCTCTTCAGAAGGCCGCATCGATTCCGGCGAAATCGCTGCTGTTCAACATCGATCAGAAGGCGACGCTGATCTCGAAGGATCAGACGGATGCGCTGCTCAAAGTCTTCGTGAAGGTGTTCGACGAGAGCCGAGGCTATTTTGGGAACGATGGCGCCGTCGCGAGGTTCGAGAGCGACCTCGATCGTCGTGGGCAGTACGAGGCCTTCAAGGAGGCCTTCGGGCGCCGCGCGGGAATCCCGTGGTCGCGAGGACGCGAGCAGACCGCGCTCGAGGGGCACAATATCGATGCCGCATTCGAAGAGGTGAACGGACGGGCGAACCCCGGGATCATCGGCCAGTACCAGAAGTCCTACGGGGTGTCGATCGAGGACTTCGCGGTTTCGGTCGCCGAATGGCTCGATGCTCAGGAACCCGGGTATCGCCTCAACTTCTTCGTCGACGAGGTCGGGCAGTTCATCGCAGATGACGTGAAGCTGATGCTCAATCTTCAGACGATCGCAGAGTCTCTCAACACGGCATGCCGGGGGAGGGCGTGGGTCTTTGTCACCTCCCAGGAGGACATGGAGAAAGTCCTCGGCGACCGTACGAAGCAGCAGGGCAATGACTTCTCGAAGATCCAGGCGCGTTTCGCAGTGAAAGTGAAGCTCACGAGCCAGGACGTCGAGGAGGTCATCTCGAAGCGCCTCCTCGAGAAGAACGAGGCGGGCACGGCTGCTCTTTCGCGGGTTTACAGCGAGTACTCGGAGGACTTCTCGACTCTCTTCAGTTTCGCCGAAGGGGCGAAGACCTACCGGAACTACGTCGACGAGGCGCACTTCATCGGCGCTTATCCTTTCGTCACCTATCAGATCCCGATGTTCCAGTCGGCGATCGAGGGGCTTTCGGATCACAACATGTTCGAGGGTCGAAATTCCTCGGTCGGAGAGAGGTCGATGCTCGGAGTCGTCCAGGAGGTCGCGAAGGCTATCGGCTCCGAACAGGTGGGGTACCTGGCGACTTTCGATCAGATGTTCGCGGGTATCCGCGCCTCCTTGAAGTCGGCGGCGCAGAGCGCGATCCTTCAAGCCGAAAGGCACCTTCCGGATCCCAATTCCGAGGTAACTGTCCTCGCGAACCGCTTGTTGAAGGCCCTGTTCCTCGTCAAGTACGTCGACACCTTCAAGGCGACGCCGCGTAATCTCACGATCCTCGTCTACGACCGTTTCGGGTTCGATCTGAAGACTCTTCGGACTCAGGTACAGTCGGCCCTCGATCTGCTCGAGAGTCAGTCGTACGTTCAAAGGAACGGGAACGTTTACGAGTACCTCACCAATGAAGAGCAGGAGATCGAGAAGGAGATCAAGGCGACGGAGATCGACCCTTCCGAGGTGTCGAGTCGGCTGTTCCGCATGATTTCTTCAGACGTCCTCAAGGCCTCGAAGCTGAAGTACGCGAAGAACGGCCAGGATTTCCCCTTCGCCTACAAGCTCGACGATGTCGTTCACGGCCCGCATCAGGAATTGACGATCCACTTCATCACGCCGGAGTCCGGTTACGCGGCCGAAGATGTTCTGACGAGAAGCTTCGGAGTGGACGAATTGCGCGTCGTTCTTTCCGCAGACCGCGATCTTCTGAGGGATCTTCGTTTACTCCTGAAGACGGAGAAGTACATCAAGCATCGGACAAACTCGGGAACACTGCCGTCGACTCAGGCGATTCTCCAGTCGAAGCAGCTCCTCAATGCGGAGCGGGCGAAGGAACTCATGGCGCGGATGAATCGCGCCGTCGGGGCATCTCGAATGATCATCAACGGATCGGAAGTGACGTCGACTTCCACAGATGCCCTTTCGCATGTGACCGACGGCTTCCAGGAACTCATCGGGAGGACTTACTCCCAGCTGGCCCTCCTCGGCGGGAGGACCTATTCGGAGACTCGGGTCGTCGATGTGGCGCATGGCGACGAAGGACTGATCGAGGAGTCGACGGTGTCGGCCCTTAAATCCGCCGCCGCAGAGGTCGAGGCCTGGGTCCTCAGCCTGTCGAGAACGGGCGAGCAGGTGACGATCAAGAAGATCGTCGATCATTTCGATTCCAAGCCCTACGGATGGGATCTCGGCTCAATCGAGGTCGTTGTCGCTTCGCTCGTCAGGGAGAGCAAGGTCGTGTTGTCGATCGACGCGAATCCGATCAGGCGAGAGGACGCGCCTGGTGCGATCAGGAACACGTCTCGCCATGCACACGTCGTCGTCGTGCCTCAAAAGGCCTTCGATCCGCGGAAGGTCTCCTCGCTTCGAGGATTCTGCTCGGACTTCTTCGACGAGGGGCAGACTCCGAGTGATCCTGTGGAACTGGCGCGTTATGCGAAGGACGAGTTGGGCCGCTTGGCGGGTGAACTCGAAGGCATCGTCGCGCGCGACGGGCGGCGCTACCCCTTCCTCGACGGTCTCGCTCCCGTGATCGAGAACCTTAAGAGGGTGGCCACTCAAGGAGCGGACTGGTTCCTCGAAGGATTCGATGCCGCGGATGAGCTGCTTGAACACAAGGAAGATTGGATCGATCCGATCAAGGCCTTCACCAACGGGCCTCAGGCGCAGATCTTCAACGAGGCGGCGCGCTTCTTGCGCGAGCAGGAGAGGAACCTGTCCTACATGCCGACCGGGCGTGCCAAAGATATCGTCATGGCTCTTGAGGATCCGAATGCCTTTCGCGGGAAGATGAACCGCGTGAAGGTCGATCTCGACCAGTTGAAGGGAGAGATGGAGGACCTCGTGGCCGCGAAGAGGGCCGAGGTTGGCGCCGCGATTGAAGATCGCAAGTCGGAGATCGAGCAGAGCGCGAAGTTCTTCGAGGCGAGACCGGCTGCGCGAGAGGAGGCCATTCGGCGGATCGATAGAGTGATCGCCGCCGTTCGGGCGGACAGCTTGATTCCGTCGATCCTCCAACGCGGCTCGGACTTCGAGGATGAGGAGTACCCCAAGATCGTGGGGTTGCTCGACGCCGTAGCTCCGGGCGAGGGGCCGACACCGCCGGTGAAGGCTCCACCGATCTCGGTGAAGAAAGTCCGAGTCGACGAGTCGGGAATCATCGAATCCGCGTCGGACGTCGAGGAGTATCTCGAGAAGCTGCGGAGGGCCCTGATCAGGACCCTCGACGAGGGAAAGCGAATCACCTACTGATGGACACTGCTGCTCTGAAGACTTTCGCCGCCGCGGCGCGGAACGAACTGATCCAGGAGGTCGAGGCGCGCCTCACCGCGGTGCTTCGGCCCGGATCTCCCGAACGCGTTGAGCGATTCGCGGTCGTCGCCTCCCTGGAGAAGGCGATCGAGGCCGCCGGGGGCGGCGAGGAGGGGCGGGCGAAGGTTGTTGATCGTGCAGCCTACATGTGGTTCAACAGGATCATCGCCCTGCGGTTCATGGATGCGAACGGGTACACCGGGGTCGGAGTCGTGTCGCCGGCGGCGGATCTCGTGGGACAGCCGGAGGTCCTGTCCTTGGCGAAGCGCGGTCAGATCGACCGCGAGGTCGTCAAGCGTCCGGCTGTTGCTGATCGAGTCATCGGTCTGCTCAATAGCAGTATTCAGGCGGCGCCCGGGGGTGAGGCCCAGGCAGAGGCGTACGCTCTGCTCCTCACGGAGTACTGCCGCTTCTGGAACTCGACAATGCCCTTTATGTTCGGTCGGGAGGGTGATGAGTCCGAACTGTTGATCCCGTCGAATCTGCTCGCCGAAGGATCGGTTCTCAATCGGGCTGTCGAGGTCCTCACGGTGGAGGCCTGCCAGGACGTGGAAGTCATCGGGTGGCTTTACCAGTTCTACATCTCGGAGCGAAAGGACGAAGTCTTCGCCGGATTCAAGAAGAATAAGAAGGCCGGGGCGAACGAGATCCCCGCAGCGACCCAGCTCTTCACCCCGCATTGGATCGTTCGGTACCTCGTCGAGAACTCGATCGGGCGACTATGGATGCTCAATCATCCGGATTCGCGGCTCGTTGAGCGGATGGAGTACTACATCGCCCCGGTGGAGGAGGAGACCAATTTCCTGCGGATCGCGACGCCGGAGGAGATCACCGTCATCGATCCGGCGTGCGGCTCAGGGCACATGCTGACCTACGCTTTCGATCTCCTCTATGCAATTTACGAAGAGGAGGGCTATGCCCCCTCGCAGATCCCCTCCCTCATTCTCGAGAAGAATCTCTGCGGCACGGAGATCGATCAACGCGCGGGCTCTCTGGCGGCCTTCGCGCTGACGATGAAGGCGGCTGCGAAGAGGAAGCTCTTCCTCAAGAAGCCGACGATTCCGAGGATCTGCGTCCTTGAGCCCATCGTCTTCCTGCCCGATGAGCTGGGTGTCTTGACTCGAGGCGGTGACGATCGGGCTGCTGAAGAGCTGTTCTGGAACCAGTTCGAGAACGCCGATACCTTCGGTTCGCTCATTCAACCCGATCCGGTGATGACTGAGCGGATGGCGGAGCACCTGAGGGAGTTGGAGGGCGAGGATTCCCTCTTCTCCTTCGAGGCTTTGCCGAAGGCTCATCGTGTCATCGAGCAGGCGCAGTACCTCCTGCCGGGCTACTCGGTGGTCGTCGCGAACCCTCCGTACATGGGCAGCAAGCAGATGAACGATCTGCTCTCACGGTTCATGAAAGAGAACTATCCCGACGGGAAGTCGGATCTCTTCGCCGCCTTCATTCAGCGGTGCGCCGACCTAGCCGCGGCGCACGGACTGAGCGCGATGATCACCATGCAGTCGTGGATGTTCCTCAGTTCTTCCGAGAAGCTCCGGCGCTCGCTCTTGCGCGAGCAGTGGATTTCTTCGATGATTCATCTTGGTACTCGGGCTTTCGATTCGATCGGCGGAGAAGTCGTCTCCTCGACGGCCTTCGTGATTGAGAACATCTCGCCTTTGGGACGTCCTGCTGTTTCATCCCGACGCGGAGTCTTCATCCGACTTGTCGATGGGAGGTCCGAGGCCGAGAAGATCGCGATGTTCAGGCGGGCGCAAAACGCAAGGACAGCCGAAGAAGGGTTCCACGGCACAACACATCGAGATTTCACAATGATCCCGGGCAGTCCGATCGTCTACTGGCTCAGTGAAAGGATGCGGGAGGCATTCTCTGTCAACCAGACTCTCGGGGAGAATGCCACACTCGCAGTCGGGCTTCAGACTGGTGACAACGATAGATTCTTAAGGGAGTGGTGGGAGGTGTCGTTCCGTCGTATCGCCTTCGCTTGCACCTCTCGTGAAGATGCCGCACGAAGCGGAGCTCGATGGTTCCCCTACAACAAGGGTGGCGACTTCCGGAAGTGGTACGGGAACCAGGAGTTCGTCGTCAACTGGGAGAACGACGGAGCCGAAATCCGTGTGTTTGGAACTGAAGACGGGGGTCGGCCCCGATCTCGACCCCAAAATACAGATACCTACTTTTCACCGTCTGTGTCATGGTCTGATATCTCCTCTGGAGAAGCTGCGTTTCGACGATATTCGGCTGGGTTCATTCACGACAGTACTGGACATTCTGGTTTTGGTGAGTCAAGCACTCTTGACAGAGTCGCCATGCTGATGAATTCCGCCTTTGCAGTCCGGATGCTACAAGTCTTAGCGCCGACTATGCACTTTCACATCGGCTATGTCGGCCAGGTGCCAGTTTCTAAGGATGCCAGGAAACTATCGGTCGAATGCCTGGATGAGCTTGTTGAGACTTCAAAGAGAGACTGGGATGACTATGAGATCTCATGGAATTTTGAAACCAATCCTCTTGTGTCGATCACTCAAGAACCTGCTTTTTTGCATCGGTAACCAAGGGATTCGAGGAGAAGCTCCAGGAGAGCTCGAAGGAATCCCAGTCTTCTCTTGATTCGTCGATCAACACGGACACAAACTCTAGGTTTTCATCTAATAGTTGTTGAACGATCGGCAATCCGGAAACTTGTCCAACTTCGAAGTTGAGGGTCGGCGCGATTGCCGACAGCTGCTCAAATGCGAGTCGAGAGTTGCTGAATGATAGGAGTGAAATGTGGTCGTCCAGACTCTCGACGAACATGGAAGTTCCGGCAACGTCGAAGATAAATCCGTTCGGGTAATAGCGGAAAGCTGGAGCTCCACTACTGATCTTCGACCATGACACAGACGGTGAAAAGTAGGTATCTGTATTTTGGGGTCGAGATCGGGGCCGACCCCCGTCTTCAGTTCCAAACACACGGATTTCGGCTCCGTCGTTCTCCCAGTTGACGACGAACTCCTGGTTCCCGTACCACTTCCGGAAGTCGCCACCCTTGTTGTAGGGGAACCATCGAGCTCCGCTTCGTGCGGCATCTTCACGAGAGGTGCAAGCGAAGGCGATACGACGGAACGACACCTCCCACCACTCCCTGAGGAAACGGTTGTTGTCAGCTGTGGCAAGCCCCTGCCGAAGGTCTGCGATGCTGGAAAGACTCGGGTTGAGAGCGAAGGATGTACGCATTTTTTCACTGAGCCAGTAGACGATCGGACTGCCCGGAAGAACGGCCATCGTGTCCTGACCAACTCTGAAGAATTTGTCACGAGATGCCAACGCATTTCGTTCGTTGTCTGGAGGGAATTTATTGGGCTTGCCGTCTTGGATGTCGGCGAGTGTGACCCATGTGTATGCTCCAGTGCATGTCGAAGGCCCCTGCTTCTGCCAGACGGTCGCGGATGTTCCGAAGGCTATCCGCATCACCATGTTGTCCAGGTGTGCCATGGAAATGATCGCGCCGTTGTCCTGCAGTTTGGTTCGAAGCTTCTCGAATGAAGAGAGGAACATCCAACTCTGCATCGTCACTTGGGCCATATAGCCGTAGGGTCGGAGCATGACAGGGATACGTTCGAGAAACGCCGCGAACAGATCGGCCTTGCCGTCGGGATAGTTCTCTTTCATGAACCGTGAGTCCTTGGCCGTCTTGTGGCAAGCTCGCGGAAGGCCAAAAAGGTTAGCTACATGCGTCGGCTTCATGAAATGGCTACCCCGATGGCTACCCTTGCACTCCCGAAAAGCGGTAATCATGATGCATGTCGGCATCGAAGCAGCGCAGCAAGGGAACCGGTTCGATTTACTGCAACTCGCGAGGGCAATGGGTTGCCGCGATAGAAGACGGGTGGACCAGTCGGGGAACTCGACGTCGGCTCACCTTGAAGGCGCGGACGGAGGCCGAGGCTCGACGACGCCTGGAAGAGGCTCAACGGCGAATCTCCACCGAAGGCCCGATTCCCAGTTTCTCGACGATCACAGTCAAATGCTGGGCTGATGCATGGCTCGACCATCGGCAGCGGATTGTTCGTCCGGGGACTTACGTCGCCGATCGTTCCGCGGTGACTCGCTGGATTATCCCGACGATCGGTCACATCCGGCTCGATTCCTTGACTCCTGTGGACATCCGCAGGGTGGCAAGGAACCAAGAAGCGGAAGGGCTCGCCCTGACGACCATGCAGAGGACTCACGCCGTCCTTCGCAAACTTCTTGTCGACGCCGTAGCCGACGGTTACCTGGTGAATTCCCGAGCGCGAGAGACGCCTGGACCCGGAGTCGGTGTCTCGCCTCGTCAAGCGCTCAGCGTCGAACAGGCGAAGGCGATCCTCGAGGTCGCCGAATCGCGATCGGACTCCTCCCGTTGGATCGCCGCACTCATCGAAGGTCTTCGCCCAGCTGAAGCCCTGGGTCTCACCTGGGACATGATCGATCTCGAAGACGAGACCATGACCCTCGCTTGGCAGCTCAAAGCCCTCCCCTACAAGGAACGCAGAAACCCCGCGAGTGGTTTTCGTGTTCCTCGAGGTTTTGAGTCCCGCCCCATCGAAGGCGCATTCCACCTCGTTCGACCGAAGACTCGCGCGGGTACGCGAGTCATACCGCTCGCGCCCCGCCTCGCCGCCGAGCTCCGGACCTGGAAAGGACAATGCGACTCCCCGCACGGACTGGTGTGGCCGAGAGAAGACGGCTCCCCGCGCTCTGCCGAGTTCGATAGGGGCCAGTGGTATGCCCTCGTCGACGAGGCCGGCATCCTCGTCACGCTCCCGGACGGGACCACTCGTCGTCCCCTGCTCTACGAAGCGCGCCACACGGCGGCCACGATGCTCCTCTCCGGCGGCGTCGACGAGACCACCATCAAAGCGATCCTCGGGCACTCCTCCGTGCTCAGTACCCAGTCCTACCTGCACACGGACCGGACGAGGACCCGCGCGGCACTCGCAACAAGTGCGGAGCTACTCGGACTCTGAGAGGTAACCTTGATCACGATCAATGGCTACCCGGATGGCTACCCTCGTGGGGCTCACCTGCCGACGCATGGGGAGCCGAGACCCGACGAACCTTCGTGAGGTAACCAGGTGAAGACCCTTGAACAGATCGTGGCGCAGCACCGCGAGGAATGGAAGCAACGGTCTCTCGAACAGCAGCGCCTCGAGATCGAGAACAATGAAGCGGTCGCAAAACTCTACGGGCTCGAAGACGAGATCGACTCCTACGTCCCCCTCGAGCGCGTCTCACTGACGAACAACTCCGCCTTCAGCTGGCCCGACAAGACTCCGGAGGAGAGAGACGCCGCCTTCGACCAGTCCTCGATCGTCGACCTCATCTCCTACTCCGTCGGATGCATGTTCGGGCGCTACAGCCTCGACTCGCCGGGACTGATCCTCGCCGACCAGGGCGCGACGCTCGCCGACTACCTTGCGAAGGTTCCGAACCCGACCTTCATGCCGGATGAGGACAACGTCATCCCGATGCTCGACGGCGACTGGTTCGCCGACGACATCGTCGAACGGTTCCGGCTCTTCCTCCGAACCGTCTTCGGCGAGGAGAACTTTGAAGCGAATCTTCGCTATGTCATCGAGACCCTCGGCGTGAAGACCTTGCGCGACTACTTCGTGAAGACAACGAAACGCAAGATGTCCTCGGCCTTCTACGACGATCACGTCCAGCGCTACAAGAAGCGCCCCATCTACTGGCTCTTCTCCAGCCCCAAGGGCTCCTTCAACGCCCTCATCTACATGCACCGCTATGTGCCCTCGACGGTCTCCGTCGTGCTGCGCTACCTGCGCGAATACATCACGAAGCTCGAAACGCACAGGGAGCAGGCCGAACGCTCCGGCGATGCGAAGGAAGCAGACCGCATACGCGCGATCCTCGTCGAACTCAGCGACTACGAACGTGAAATCCTCTATCCGAAGGCCACCGAGAACATCGAGATCGACCTCGACGACGGCGTGCGCCTCAACTACCCCAAGTTCGGCGCTGCCCTCATCACCATCAAGGGCCTGAAAGGCTCCGGTGACTGAAAGGGCGGCATGAGACGAGGAGGGCGACGATGAAAGACGGCGAACTGATCCTCTACAACGCTGCCGATGGCTCGCAGATGCAACTGCGAGCCTCGGAGGGTACAGTATGGCTCACGCAGGCCGAAATGGCGGACTTGTACGGGACCTCGGTGCCCAATATCGCGCAGATCCTCAGGCGCATCCTCGATGACGGGGAAGTCGACGAAGCAACTATTCACTCAGAGTTAATAGTTCGTCGAGAAGGGGAGCGCGAGGTTCGACGGCGCCTCAAGGTCTACAACCTCGACATGATTCTCGCGGTCGGCTACCGCGTGACGACTCCTCGCGCCGTCCAGTTCCGTCAGTGGGCGACGAGCGTCCTGCGCGAGTACCTCATCAAAGGCTTCGCGATGGATGACGCGCGCCTCAAGGGCGCGGAAGGCTGGGACTACTTCGACGAGTGGTTGGAGCGCATCCGCGACATCCGAGCCTCGGAGAAGCGCTTCTATCAGAAGATCCGCGACCTCTACGCGACCGCCATCGACTACGACCCGAAGTCGGGCGCGGCCAAAGCATTCTTCGCAAAGGTCCAAAACAAGATGCTCTGGGCAGTCACCGGACATACCGCTGCCGAAATCGTCTCTCTCCGCAGCGATCCTGCAGCGGCGAACATGGGCCTCACATCGTGGAGCGGTTTAGTCGTTCGGAAGCACGACGTCGTGGTCGCCAAGAACTACCTCGATGCAGCGGAGATCACGGAGCTTGACCGAATCGTCACCATGTACCTCGACTTCGCGGAGGATCAAGCTAAAAGGCGTCGAGCGATGACGATGAGGGATTGGGAGGAGCGCTTGGACGCTTTCTTGAACTTCAACGAACGAGAGTTGCTCACGCACGCCGGACGGGTCCAGGCAAAGGTTGCGAAGCAGATTGCCGAAGAGCGCTACGTGGAATTCGATGCCGCCCGGAAGCGACAGGAGGCCCTCGCCGCGGATGCGGAAGACTCACGGACGTTGAAGGAACTAGAGAAGAAGCTGGAGGAATGCGAATGAGCGGAGAAGTCGCACAGCACCTGCGCGAGAGACTCGCTCAGAATCGGATCGTCTTCTGGCACGACTCCGAAGGCGAATACGAGAACGAGCTTGATGGTCTCGACCTCGACGGAGTCAATATCATCCGCGTCGACGGTGACGAATTCGGGATTAAGCACAGGCTACTGTCAGACTCGAAGGGTGCCTACCTCGTCTATCGCCCCGGCACGACCCCCGTCGACACGCAGAACTGGCTTCTCGATCTCGAACTTGCCTACGACGTTTTCACCGCCGACAAGACCGCGATGCTTCAACGAGAGCTGGGTATCAACAACCCTGCACTCCTTCCTGTTATCGACGCTCATCAGAAGTTCTTCGGCGCCGCGAGGCGTAGGAAAGCGCTCGAGGACCTTCTTGCCAGGGGCGATGATCCTGCGCGCATGAGGGCCAAGATGTGCCAAGTACTCATCAAATCCTCCGGGCATAAACTCACAGATATCGTCCGCGAACTCCTCATCGACTACGCGAATGGTTCGACGTTGAAGTTCGATGAACTCGCGGTCTTCGGTCTTGACGATTTCTTCTGGGCAGGACTCAAGAACATCTACGGTTATGAAAGTTCGACTCCCACGATCGACGACTTCATCCTCTGGGTATTCCGTCTGGCCGTGAACGACTTCGCAGCAGACGACTCGGAGCAGTACCGAAATATTCGCTCCGACTTCTACTCATTGCGATACGACACGCGAGCTCAAGACACAATGAGGAAGCTCGCCTCACGAGCGGCCGACCAGCTGGACATCGCCTCGAGTCTCGATGACATCGACTTCCGCGATCTCATCGAGGGCATGATCTTCAAGGAGATCGATCAGAGAATCATCGTCGGCCTCGCAGACGCGATCGCCGACCGAACCATGACGCGCAACGAAGTTGCCGAGCTCATCGTTCGCCGCAAAGAAAGCCTCTGGTACGATCAGTACAAGGGCTTCTACCTCGCACTGCTCGACGCTGTGAATGTGCTCGCCATGATCTCCGCGATGCCCGAGTCGATCGCTTCCATCGCCGAGGGCCTCGAAAAATACCAGTCCGAATGGTTCATGATCGATCAGCTCTACCGGCGTTTTACGACGGCATATCGCATGCTTGAAAATCCCCATCCTCTCGAGGGGCTCAAGGCCGAGGTCGACAAGCAGTACGCGAACCGTTTCCTCTTCGGCCTTGGACAGGCTTGGCAGCAGGTTCTCGACACGATGAGCGAATGGAAGACAACAGCTCTTCCCAAGCAATCACTCTTCTACAAGGAGAAGGTCGCTCCTCTCATTTCGGGTGGTCGGAACAAAGCCGTCGTCATCATTTCAGATGCGCTGCGCTACGAAATCGCAGACGAGTTCGCGTCGCGTATCCGCTCAGAGGACCGTTTCAGTGCGATTCTCTCCGCGCGATTCGGAGCGTTACCGAGCTACACTCAGCTTGGAATGGCAGCCCTTCTTCCTCATGAAACTCTTGAACTGACCCCTGAGGGACTTCCCGTACTCGTCGATGGAAAACCAAGTAACGGAACCGCCAATCGCGACAAGATCCTCAAGACCGTCGACGGATGCGCGCTCCAGGCAACCGACATCCTCAACATGAACGGGTCGGAAATGCGCGAACTATATAAGAGCCACACGGTCTTTTTTGTCTACCACAACCGCATCGATGCGGCTGGTGATAAGCCTGCCTCCGAATCGACCGTATTTGAAGCGGCGGACGATGCGATCCGTGAGCTCGTCCGTCTCGTGAAGAAATGGACCAACGCCAACGCGACGAACATTTTCGTCACAGCCGATCATGGATTTCTCTACCAGGATGTCCCCCTCGAAGACGCCTACTACCTTTCCGACAAAGCGCAGGGCGAGCACGTCACGATGAAGAATCGTCGCTTCGTCCTCGGGGAGGCACTCGCTCCCTCGTCCTCGTTCATGACCTTCACCTCCGAGCAGGCGGGGCTCTCCGGAGATGTCGAGATCCAGATCCCGAAGTCGATCCATCGCCTCCGCATGCCCGGCCCGGGTTCTCGATACGTCCACGGCGGTGCCTCCCTGCAGGAAATCGTTGTTCCGGTCGTCGCCATCAACAAGAAGCGCACAAGTGATACCCGCCCCGTCGCTGTCGACCTCATGCCCGAGACTGACAAGATCACCACGGGCCAGCTCGCCGTGAAGCTCGCGCAACGAGAGGCCGTCACAGACAAGATTCACGCCCGACGGGTTCGTCTGGGACTCTACGTTGGAGAGGTACTCATCTCCGATACCCCAATCCTCACCTTCGAGAGCACATCTGAAGAGCCGCGCGACAGGTACCAGAGCACGGTCCTTCACCTCACGCAGGAGGCCGATGACTTCAATCTGCGTCCGGTCGAACTGCGCCTCGAAGAGCCGATCCCCAACACGACTCAATGGAAGACCTTCTCGAAAGCCAACTACATGCTGAGACGTTCCTTCACGACAGACTTCGACTTCTAGGAGAGACATGACCAACCTCGAAGACGCCCTCGGAACGATTGATCCGTTCGTCCAGACTGGAGCGATGGACGGCGAACCCGTGAAGTCCGAACTCGACCGGAAGATCAACGATCACTTCGCTGGATCCGTCGTCCGCAAGGACCTCGTGAAAGCCGTGCGTGGGAATGCAGTCGTCCCCTCCTACGTCCTCGAGTACCTCCTTGGGCAGTACGCCACCTCCGACGATGAAGCGACGATTCAGGCGGGAATCGACAGTGTTCGCAAGATCCTCGCGACCCACTACGTCAATCGCAATGAGCACATGCTCGCCAAATCCGAGATCCGCCGGAAGGGGCACCATCGCGTCATCGACAAGGTCACCGTTACCCTCAATGAGAAGAACGATGTCCACGAGGCCGAGTTCGAGAACCTTCAGATTAAGGGCGTCATCATCGACGACGCCACCGTGAAGAAGAATCCGAAGCTCCTCGTCGGCGGCATCTGGTGTATCTGCGACATTGAGTACTTCCACTCCGACGACCAGAAGGTCGTTCCATGGATTTTGGCTTCGCTCAAGCCGATCCAAGTCGCCGGCGTCGACATCGACCAGTACTACGAGGCCCGAGGAGCCTTCACAACGAAGGAGTGGACCGACCTGCTCATGCAGTCGATCGGTCTCAATCCCGAGCAGTTCACCGAACGCGGCAAGCTCATCGCCCTCACACGGCTCGTCCCCTTCGTCGAGCGCAATTTCAACCTCGTCGAACTCGGCCCGAAGGGCACTGGCAAGTCGCACACCTTCAGCGAATTCTCCCCGAACGGAATCCTTATCTCCGGAGGAGAAGTCACCGTCGCGAAGCTCTTCGTGAACAACGCCTCCGGCCGGATCGGCCTCGTCGGCTACTGGGACTGCGTGGCATTCGATGAATTCGCTGCCAACAGGCGAACCGACCAGAACCTCGTGAACGTCATGAAGAACTACCTCGCGAATAAGTCCTTCTCGCGAGGCACGAGCATCTACGGGGCAGAAGCCTCCATGGCCTTCATCGGCAACACGACGCACACTGTTCCGTACATGCTGAAGAACTCCGACCTCTTCGATGAACTCCCCGATGCTTACCGGGATCCAGCCTGGCTCGACCGAATCCACCACTACATCCCCGGCTGGGAAGTTGCCCCCATCAGGTCCGAGATGTTCTCAACGGGATACGGGTTCGTCGTCGACTACCTCGCTGAGATTCTGCGGGCGAAGCGCTCCGAGGACTTCTCCGACAAATACAAGGAGTACTTCACCCTTGACTCTTCGCTCTCTACACGAGACCAGGACGCTATTCGGAAGACCTTCTCCGGACTCATGAAGCTCATCCATCCGACTGGAGAAGCGACTGAAGAGGAGATGCGCGTTCTGATCGAGTACGCGATCGAGGGGCGCAAGCGGGTCAAGGACTCGATCCTCAGGATTGATGCCACGATGCGCGATGCTCCCGTCCGGTTCCGCTACTCGGATGCTGCGGGTGCATGGCACAACGTGACCTCGCTTGAGGAGAACCAGTACCCGCATCTTTACCTTCGCGATTGGTCGCTTGTCGCGGGCGAAGAGGCCGCGAGAGAAGAGATCATGGGGGCTTCTTCGGAAGGGGTGGTACCCGTGAGGACTCCACTTCCCGGGGTGGCGGCGGATCCGGTCGCGTCGACAAACTCGACGCCTGCTCGTCAGCCGTCTCTCTTCGAAGGCCCCAGAGACTTCTTCGCCGGTCAGAAGGGCGTCTCGTACGAGAATGTCCTCCTGCCGTACTTGCAGGGGGCCGAACGAATCAGGATCACGGACCCGTACATCCGCATGCCTCACCAGGGGCGCAATCTCGCGGATCTTTTGAGCCTGCTCGCGTCCACCAAGGAGGACGCCGATGAGATCGACGTCGAACTTGTGACCGCCGAAGAGAAAAAAGCGGAGTTCAAACAGACGCAGCTCATCATGCTGAAGAACATCAAGGAGGCTTCCGATGCCGTCGGCGTGCGTTTGCACGTTAGATTCGACGACACGATCCACGACCGTCGGATCGAGACAGATAAGGGGTGGAGGATCGATCTTGGCAAGGGCCTCGATATCTGGCAGAAGCCCAGTGAGAACCCGTTCGACTTCGCGCGAAGTCGCCAGGTCTTCCGTCTCGTGGGCTCGAACTTCACAGTTCACTACGTGAAGGTCGTTCAATAGTCCAGCTTTCCTCGCGTGAGCGGTGGCCGCGTGAGGCGAGAGGGGGAAGACGCCCCCGCCCCTGCCACGGTGATCGTCAACCCGGTGCGAGTCGGTTGAATGCGTGAAGGCCGATCCCGACGACGGGCTCGGGCGTGGCCGCTGGTGGGGTATCAGGGGTCGCCGCGGGTGAGAACGGGATGGTCGGCGCTCCGCCCGCGGGGCAGGACGCGACGAGCCCGAGACCCCGACCGCGGCGACGCCGAGGACGCGCTTCGCGCCGAGATCATCGCCGCCGCGATCGGGCCGGAGGGGAACCGCCCTCGTCAAGCCCCGCCCATCGGATAATGGCCGCATGCACGCCCTCATCGCCGGACTGACGACCCTCGACGTCCTCCACACCCTCGACCACCGCCCCGACCCTGAGACGAAGACGACATCCGTCGACCATGCCCTGTCCGCCGGCGGCCCCGCGACCAACGCCGCCGTCACCGTCGAAGCCCTCGAGCGCCTCGCCCGGACCCTCCGCCCGCGACCCGCCCCCGCCCCCCGGCCCGAGGACGCGGATCACGACGAGGCCCCCGCCTCGTCCGCCACCCTCCTCACCGCCATCGGCACCGGCCCCGCCGCCGACCTCATCACCGCCGACCTCGCCGCCGCGGGCGTCACCATCCTCGACGCCGCATCCGCCGACTCCTCCGCCGTCGGACCCGCGATCTCCTCGATCATCGAGCACCCCGACGGGCGCATGGTCGCCTCGACCAACTCCCGCACCCCCCTCGACCCCGACCTCGGGGCCCGCCTCCTCGACCGGGCCCTCCCCACCACCGGCGCCCCCGACGTCGTCCTCGTCGACGGGCACAACCCCGAGCTGGCCCGAGCGGCCCTCCTCGTCGGCGTCGCCCCCCGCGAGAACCCCGCCGGACTGGCCGAACCCGACCCCTTCGCCCTCGTCGACGCCAAACCGGACCACCTGCGCGTCCTCGACGGCGGCTCGTGGAAGGACTGGTTCACCCCGCTCCTGCCCCTCGTCGACGTCGCCATCGTCTCCGCCGACTTCTGCCCGCCCCTGCTCGCCGAGCCCATCGGCTCCGACATCGCCGACTTCCTCCGGGGCTTCGGCATCACCCGGACGATCCGCACCCGGGGCGCCCTGCCCATCCACTGGTGGTGGGACGGCGCCGACGGCGAGGTCCCGGTCGAGGCCGTCGATTCGGCATCGACCCTGGGCGCCGGGGACGTCCTCCACGGGGCCCTGACCTGGGCGCTCGGGAGGATGCACGAGGCCGGGGCGCCGACCCCGGCAGATCCGACGCCGGTCATCGCCTTCGCGTCGGCGGTCGCCACCGCGTCGACCAGGACCTTCGGGACGCGCCGGTGGAGGGACGATCCCGCGCTCGCGGACCTGGTCGGGGGGTTCCTCGACGGGCTCGCCCGCTGAAACGCTGGCGTCCCCGTCCGCCGCCCCGGCCGGAGGTGGGCGTTCATCCGCCGTCGACCAGCGCATGATCGTCGCCGGGGTCACCGCCCCTGGTGGGAAGGGGGTCGTCCGTTCGCGAGGCCCGCGCGCACGCGCGCAGGCCGGACGAGCGGCGGCGACGCCGGTCAGCGCATCGACTGGGTCTCCCGGGCGATCGGCACCCACTGGAGCGCCCACGCGACGGCGTGCGCGTCGAGCCGCTCCACGCCCTCGCCGAGCCCGAAAACCGCGTCGGCGACCACCTCGACCCGCGACCCGTTGGGCAGCAGGGCGAAAGCCTCCTGCGTCATCTCCAAGAGCCCGCTCTCGGCGTCCGCCCCGTCGTGGACGATGAGCGTCGGCGCCTCCAGCCCGTCGAGGAGGCGATCGGCCTCGTTCATCGACAGATCGATGAGGGTCTGCTTGGAGATCGTGAACTGGCGGCGCACCGACGGCGAATCATCCGGGATCGTCGTCGCCCCGTACCGCTCGAGATCGGACAGCTGGATGTCGGAGAAGATCTCCGTCCAGTCGTAGGACACCGGCCCGATCGCCGGCGACGACAAGACGAGGGCCTGCGCCTGCATCGGCCTGGCCGCGAGGGCGACCGTCGCGCCGAAGGAGTGCGCGTGGAGGACCTGGCGCGGCAGGCCCCGATCCGCCAACCACCCGGAGGCCGCCCGCAGGTCCTCGATCAGCGCGTCGAGCGTGATGATCTCGTCGCCGGAGGCCCCGTGCCCGGAGTAGTCGAAGGCGAGGGTCGCGTAGCCCGCCGCCCGGTAGGCGCGCGCGAGGCGGTCGAAATGCCCCGACGAGTGGCGGTCCGACAGGAACGGGTGGGAGAAGACCACCGCCGCATCGCCCGTGTCGACGGGGTCGATGAACGTCCCCGCCAGGCAGACGCCGCGGGGCGTGTCGATCAGGATCTCGCTCACCGTGCCAACCTAACCCGCCGCGACGGCCGAGCGCGAGACCCCGTCCGCCGGTCGCGCATGTGTGAAATCCCGCGTGCCGGCGGTCAGGCCGGACCGGGCTGGGCCGTGACGCCGCGGCGGTGAGGCTGGGCGGGCGGCGACAGCCGAGGGGGAAAGGTCCCGACGGCGCCGACGAGGCGCGGGCACAGCGATCGGATCGCCCAGCGGCCGAGGCCCCGCCGTGCGCGCCGACGAGGCGAGAGTCGCGCGCGAGCCCGCGAAAGGCCCCGGGTCGGACCGATCCGATTCACCCGGGACCGTCTGGCCTTGCGACACCACGGAACGCCCCCGGGTCGGACCGATCCGGCCGGACCCCGGGCGCCCGCCGGGCACTAGGACGGATCGGCGGCCCCGGGTAGGCTGAGGGCCCAACGACGGGCCGACGGCCCGCACGACGAGAGGGGCCGACATGGGCACGAAGTTCGGGATCGCACTGGGGCTCGCCGCGGGATACGTCCTCGGCACGCGCGCCGGCCGCGAGCAGTACGACAGGATCCGCTCGGCCGCCTCCCGCGTGCGCCGCGCCCCCCTCGTGTCCCAACCCCTCGACCGCGCCGGGGAGAAGGTCTCCGATATCGTCCGCATCCAGGGGGAGAAGGTCACCGACAAGGTCGCCGACGCCGTCAAGGAGCGCCTCTTCGGAGCCCCCCCGAACCCCGAGGTCCGGACCCGCGTCGTCTCCGTCGACGAGGACGCCCCCGTCGCCCGCCCCGTCGGCGACGAGCCCCCCGCATCGGCCTCGCCCCGTCGATGACCCCGCCGCAGGCCGTGGGGTCCCCGACGCCCTCGTCGCCGCGGGCCGACGACCCCGCGCCGACGGCCGCGCGCCCCGAGCCGAGCCGGGCCCAGATCCGCCGCTGGCGCCGCCACCTCGCCGAGGAGCGCATGGAGGCGAGGACCTACCGCTCCCTCGCCGAGCGCCGCACCGGCGAGGAGCGCGACGTGCTCCTGCGCCTCGCCGAGGCCGAGCGCCGCCACGAGGAGTACTGGCTCGCCCTGCTCGGCGACCGCGCCCTGCCCGCGCCCCGGCCCCGCCTGTCCGCCCGCCTCAGCGCGTGGCTCGCCCAAATGTTCGGCACGATCTTCATCCTCGCGATGGCCCAACGATCCGAGCAGCACACCGCCTACGACGCCGATGACGACGCCACCGCGCAGATGGCCGCCGACGAGCACATCCACGGCGAAGTCGTCAGGGGCCTGACCGCCCGCTCGCGCGAGACCCTCGCCGGCACCTTCCGGGCCGCCGTCTTCGGCGCCAACGACGGGCTCGTCTCCAACCTCGCGCTGATCCTCGGAGTCGCCGCCACCGGCATGGGCGCCCAGTACGTCCTCGCCTCCGGCCTCGCCGGGCTCCTCGCCGGCGCCCTGTCCATGGCCGCCGGGGAGTGGGTGTCGGTGACGAGCCAGCGGGAGCTCCTCGACGCCTCGATCCCCGACCCCGAGGCCCACCAGGCCGTCCCCTCCCTCGACGTCGACGCGAACGAGCTCGCCCTCGTCTTCCGGGCCCGCGGCGAGACCCCCGAAGAAGCCGACGCCCACGCCGCCCGGGTCTTCCAGCAGGTCGCGACGCCGGCGCGCACCGACTCCGGGGTCATCGCCGTGCGGGCCGCCCTGGGGGAGGGCGCGGCCTGCGCGCGCGGGGCCGACGAGCAGATCGGGACCCCGATGCGGGCGGCGGCGTCCTCCTTCTGCTTCTTCGCGCTCGGCGCGCTCCTGCCGCTCGCGCCCTACCTCGTCGGATTGACGGGCATGACGGCGGTCCTCGTCGCCGCGGGGCTCGTGGGCCTCGCGCTGCTGGGGACCGGCGGCGTCGTCGGGGTCCTGTCGGGGCAGGCGCCGATGCCGCGGGCGATCCGCCAGCTCCTCATCGGCTACGGCGCGGCCGCCGTCACCTCCCTCCTCGGGCACCTCTTCGGGGTGGTTGTCGGCTGATCCGGGGCCCCGCGCCTCGGGCCTCGCCTTCGCGTCTGCCCGTCTTCTCGCCGTGCGCGCGTCGGACGACCGTCGGGGGCGGGGCGCCGGCGCGGGCGGGGCCGAATCGCCCGGCCCCGCAGTCGCCGGAACCAGCGGGACCACCGAGGCCGCCGCGAGCCGTCGGGGCCGCATCGGACGTCGACGAGGGCGGGAGGATCCGGGTCGGGAGCCCCGGGACGAACGGGCAGGCAGCGGGTCCTCCCCACGAGGGCATTTCCCTTGGGCCCGTCGGCACGCGACAATGGTCGACGTGCTCGACGCCCTCAACGAGACCCTCCCGGATCTCTTCCGCGCCATCGACCTGCTCGGGGTCCTCCTCAACGGGGTCCTCGGCGGGCGTCTGGCGCGCACGAAGAACTTCGACGCGGTGGGCTTCGCCGTCCTGGCGATCATGTCGGCCCTTGCCGGCGGGATGCTGCGCGACGTGCTCCTCCAGTCCGGGCCCCCCGTCGCCCTGACCGACCCCTACTACCTGGGGACGGCGCTCGTCGGGGCCGGGATCGCGATGCTGTGGAAGCTCCAGTCGCGCCCGTGGCGCATCGCCCTGATTATCGCTGACGGCACGGTCCTCGGATGCTGGGCGGCGACCGGGGCGCTCAAGACCCTCGACGCGGGGTTCTCCTGGATCCCCGCGATCATGCTCGGCATCATCACGGCGGTCGGCGGCGGCATGATCCGCGACATCTCGGCGGGCAACGTCCCGCAGGTGTTCGGCGGGAACAACCTCTACGCGACCCCGGCCCTGGTGTCGGCGTCGATCATGGTGATCTTCTGCGAGCGGGGCCTGTCGACCGTCGGGATGCTCGTCGCTACGATCGTCGGCTCGGCGTTCACGGTGCTCGCCCACTGGAGGCGCTGGCAGCTCCCGCAGACGGGGGACTGGACGCTCACCTTGACGTCGACCCAGGTGCGCCGTCTCCTGTCCGAACGGTCGATCCGCTGGGAGGGGCCCCGCTGACCTCGGGCGCCACGATCCGCTGGAAGCAGCCCCGACCTCGGGCGCCGCGATCCGCGACGGGGCCGGGGGCGCGCGGCGAACGCAGCGAGGCCGCCGAGGAGCGGGTGGCGAACTCGCGGGACTCGGGGCGCGAGGGGGATGCGGTCTCGGAAGAGGCCGACCGGGTCCGCAGCGCGGGCTCCGAGGGCGCGGGAGAGTTGGGCGAAGACGGACGTTCGACGGGGGCGAGGTCCGTGGCAGCCGAGGGCGTGGGAGGGCCAGGGCAAGACGGCCTTGTCGGTGGGGGCGGGGGCCGAGGGCGCCGAACAGCGGGACCGCCACCGCGTCCGAATCGCGGATGGGCCCGATCTCACGCCCGGCCTGGCGGGACGGGCGAAGTGGCCCCCGCGACCGCCCGAGCACTAGCCTTTCGAGGTCTCACCACGCCCTGAACGAAAGGCCCCCACGTGACCACCCCGCTCGCCCCCGCCCCCGCGGCGCGCCGCTTCAAGAAGCGCCACCTGTCGATGATGGCCCTCGGGTCGGCCATCGGCGCGGGCTTCTTCCTCGGCACCGGGGTCGCCGTGTCCGAGGCGGGCCCCGCCGTCCTCATCTCGTACGCGCTCGCGGCCCTCATCGCCGTGTCGGTGATGTTCGCCCTCGCCGAGCTCGCCGCCGCCCTGCCCTCGACCGGCTCGTTCTCCACCTACGCGGAGGCCGGGATCGGCAGGTGGGCGGGCTTCACGTCCGGCTGGCTGTACTGGGCGATGCTCATCATGGTCCTCGGCATGGAGATCACCGGCGCCGCCGGGATCTTCATCGGTTGGTTCCCGTCGGTCCCGCAGTGGGTCGTCGCCCTCGTCATCGTCGTCGTCCTGGGCGGCATCAACCTCATGGCCGCGGGCGATTTCGGGGAGGTCGAGGCGTGGCTGGCCGGCATCAAGGTCGTCGCCATCATCGCGTTCCTCGCGATCGCGGTCGGCCTGGTGATCGGGGTGGTCCCGGGGCGCACCGACCCGGTCCTCGACACGCTCCTGGGCCACGGCGGGTTCCTCCCGAAGGGGATGGCGGGCGTGGCCGTCGGGCTCCTGGCGATCATCACGTCGTTCGGCGGCATCGAGATCGTGACGATCGCGGCGGCCGAGGCCGAGGACGCGAAAGCCGCGATGGGGTCGGCGATCCGCTCCGTGATCCTGCGGATCCTCGTGTTCTACGTGGGCTCCGTGATCCTCCTGATCTGCCTGCTGCCGTGGGACTCCGAGCAGATGGCGACGAATCCCTTCGCCGCCGTCCTCGAGATGGCGGGGGTCCCGGCGGTCGCGAGGATCATGGAGGCCGTCGTCTTCGTCGCCCTGATCTCCGCGTTTTCGGCGAACATCTACTCGTCGAGCCGCATGGCCTACTCCCTGTCCGCCCGGGGCATGGGGGTCCGCTGGCTCCTCGGGCGCGACGCGGGCTCCCTGGGGGCGTCGCGGGTCGGCGCCGGCGAGCGCGTCGGTGGCCTGGCCGGGGTCGTGTCGAGCGAGGGCGCGGGGGATCTCGCCCGGGGTCAGACACCGCGTCGCGCCGTGTCCGTGTCGATCGCCTTCGCGCTGGTCTCGGTGGCGCTCAACTGGTGGCTGCCCGAGGCGCTGCTCGGGATCTTCATCAATGCGATCGGCATGGTCCTGCTGATCATCTGGGTGTTCATCCTCATCGCGCAGATGCGTTTGCACGATCAGTTGGAGAGCGAGGGCCGACTGGGTCTGCGGATGCCGGGCTGGCCATGGCTGCCGTGGGTGGTGCTCGGGGGCCTGGTGGTCGTCGCCGGGCTCATGGCGTGGAATCCGGTGGCCCGCCAACAGCTCGTCGCGATGAGCGTCCTCACGCTCGTCATCGTCGGCCTCTTCCACGTCAAGGAGTGGTCGATGAATCGTCGGGGCGCGTGAGCGCCGACGCGGAGAGGCGGGCGCCGGGCCGATCGATCCCGGCGCCGGCGGGTTCGGCGCGCTGATCCTCGTCGGTCGGACTGTGCCGACCCCGCCTCGTCGACCGCGATCTGGCCGCCCCGACCCTGCAGCCCGGGGGTTGGCCCTCCCCTCCCCGGCTCCTCCGGTCCGTCGGGGCCGTGTCCTTTACGGCTCCGTCGGCTCGGGAGTCATCCATCACGGTCTCTTTCCTCCCCACCCCGCCCGCCCGGGTCGTGTTGATCGCGATCTTGTCCGTCCCGACCCCGCAGCCCCGACCTCGTCCCTCCCCGCCCCGTTTCGACCCTGTCCGTCGGGGCAGTCCCCGTTCCGGCCGCGTTCGCCCGGGAGTCGTCGACAGCGTCCCGTCCCCCGCCCGGCCGGCCCCGGCCCTGTCCCTCCCCATCCCGCCCGCCCGGGCCTCGTCCACAGGGCGCCGGCGCCGCGATCCCCCGACCGCCCCTGTGGAGGAAGGCCCCAGACGCGGGTGGGGAGCGGCATCATGGGCGCGTCGGTACGCAGAGGGACGAGGACCGCGCCTCGTCCCCCGTCGGGCAGCGGTGAACGGGCGCGGAGCAGAGGGGAGGATCTCTCTCATGGATCGGGTGCTCGGGCGCGCCGGGCGCCGGCGGATCGGCGACCTCGTCGTCGCGGCCGTCGTCGTGGTCCTGCTCGCATGGGCGCTGGTGCCCGGCCTGGGGCCCGATCTGCTCGGGATGGGCGGGCGCTGGGGGTGGATGGGGGCGGGCGGGACCGCCGTCGACGCCCTGCCGGACACGTCAACGGCCCGGGAGCTCAAAACCCTGCCGGTGCGCGGCTTCGAAGAGGAGGCCGCGGCCCCGGACTACGAGCGCGACCGCTTCGGCCAGGCGTGGGCGGACGAGGACCGCAACGGCTGCGACACCCGCAACGACATCCTCGCGCGCGACCTCGCCCGCCCGGCGTTCAAGCCGGGGACGAACGACTGCGTCGTCGTATCCGGCGCCTTGGCCGAGCCGTACGTGGGGGAGACGATCGAGTTCCAGCGGGGCCAGGACACCTCCGGCCTCGTCCAGATCGACCACGTCGTCGCCCTCGCCGACGCCTGGAGGTCCGGGGCCTGGCGGTGGGAGGGGGCGCAGCGCCAGGCCTTCGCGAACGACCCGGTGAACCTGCTGGCCGTCGACGGCCAGGCCAACACGGACAAAGGGGCGGCGTCGGCCGACCTGTGGCTGCCGCCGAACCGGGCATTCCGCTGCGAGTACGTCGCCCGCCAGATCCGGGTGAAGGCGCGGTGGGGGCTCTCGGTCACCGGCTCGGAGAAGGAGGCGATGGCGCGCGTCCTCCTGTCGTGCCCGTGACCGCGGCGCGAGTACTGCGCTCGGGAGTCACAGCCATCCGGACTCCATGGCGATGCGCACCGCCTCGGCGCGCGTGCGCGCCTGCGTCTTGAGCATCGCGGCGGAGACATGATTGCGCACCGTTCCCTGGCCCAACCCCAGATGGTCGGCGATGTCGGCGATCGTGCCGCCGTCGGCGACCGCGCGCAGGACGTCCGTCTCCCGATCCGTCAGAGGCGAGGCCCCGCGCGCCAGGGTCTCGACCGCGAGCACCGGGTCGATGACGCGCAGGCCCGAGGCGACGCGGCGAACCGCGTCCGCGAGCTGCTCGGAGGGGGCGTCCTTGACGACGAACCCGGAGGCGCCGGCGTCGAGCGAGCGCTGGACGTACCCGGGACGGCCGAAGGTCGTCAGCATGAGGACGCGCGTGGTGGGAAAACGTCGCCGGATCGCCGCGCACGCGGCGAGCCCGTCCACTCCGGGCATCTCGACATCGCTGAGGACGACTCCGATCTGGCGCCCGGCGGCGCGCTCGCCCTCGAGGACCGCCAGCGCCTCGGCGCCGTCCCCGGCCTGCCCGACGACCTCGATATCCGATTCAAGGCCGAGCAGGGCGGCGATCGCACCGCGCACGAGGGCCTGGTCGTCGACGACGAGGACGCGGATCGGCGTCCCGGAACTGGTCTGAGTCACGTCGATCAGCCTACGACTCGGCACCCGGGGCGAGAACGGGGCGCCCTGGGCGACCTCGTCGCGAACGCCGGAGGGGAACGGCGCTCGCGAGTCCCGGCCTCCGGACAACCCCCGGCACGGGACACCAGAGTGCGGGACCCGCCCCTGCGCTCCCGCGCCGTCAGGAGCGGCGCCCTACGGGGACAGGACGAGGGACAGCTCCCACATCCGCGCCTCTCCCGGCACCGGCCCCGCGGTGACGATCCCCGCATCGCCGACTCTGTCGCGCAGCCCCGTGATGCCCGAGCTCGAGCCCGAGCCCGAGCGTGCGACCGGCCGGGACCTCGCGAATCCCGAGCGGGGCCGGGGCGCGCCGTCGTTGACGACCCGCACCCCGTCGGATCGTATGGTCACCGTCACCCCGTCCGGGCTCGCGTGCCGCAAAGCGTTCGTCACGCCCTCGCGAATCACGTGGGCGACGAACACCGCGGGCGCCCCCGGGTCGGGCTCCCCCTCCCGGACGACGACGAAGCGCGCCCCAGAGGCCTCGACGAGTCCGCGCGCCGACTCGATCTCCGAATCTGGGTCGAGGGTCCGATTGCGGGCGACCACCGCGCGCACGTCCTCCAGCGCCTCGCGCGACAAGTCGGTGAGCTCGTCGATCCGCGCCCGGGCCTCGTCGATCCTGCCCGCGTCGACGAGGCGCCCCGCCAGATCCGCCGTCACCGTGATCCCCGTGAGCGTCTGCCCGAGGATGTCGTGCAGATCGGCGCTCAGGCGGGTCCGCTCGCGCTCGGACGACAGGAGGAGGTCCTGCTGGTGGGCGAGCCGGTTGCGGTCCTCGCGCAGGATCGACTCGCGCGCCATCAGGCACACGACGAGGCTCATGACGACGGTGAGGATCGCCATCGGCGGCTCTCCGGGCAAGAGGATCACCTGGAGGGCACTCAGGGCGATGGTCGCCGCCGCCAGGGGCCAGACGAGGCCGACCGGGCTGAGCAGGGCCACCGCGGCCGCGAGGTAGGACGCGAGGTAGGGCCCGCCCGTGCCCCCGGCGACGCGCGAGATGACCACGGCGAGCGCCGTCTGGACGAGGGCGAGGAGCACGATCGTCGTGATGAACCGCCCGGTGACGCGCCGCGAGGCCGGGGCCGTCGGGTTGACGATCCAGGACGCCACGTAGGTCAGGGCGAGGACGCCGACGCAGACGAGGACGGCCAGCGACTCGGGCCGGTCGAGACCGGCGTCGATGGAGGCGGCGACGGGGAACCCGAGGAAGACGAGGAACGGCGACGCCCAGGCCAGGGCGATGAGCCGTTCGCGCCGGGTCGTCCCCGACGGGCGGTTCGCGACGGGGGAGAGGGGGTCGGCGTCGGGCGGCATGGGGATGACTCTAGGGGTCACCGGGCGGTGTCGCGGCTCTGGGCGCGGATCGCCACGACGGCGAGGAGCGCGGTCCAGGCCAGCCAATTGGCCGCCCACTGCCATTCGATGTTCTCCCAGCCGAACAGGGGGGTTTGGGCGAGCTTCATCATCCCGTAGAACGGGGACCACGGGGCCAGGGCCGTGAAGAATCGCCCCATCTGCTCCAGGGGGATGAACATCCCCGACAGGAACGAGCCGACGACGCTGACGATCGAGGTCAGGGCGAACACGCCGTCGGAGCGCACGAGGAACCCGGCCGCCAGGCCGAGAGCCGTCGGCATAATGGTGGAGGCGACGATGATGAGCGCGGAGGCGGCCCATGCTCCGGCGTCCATGCGAGAGCCGGTGGAGGCGCCGACGGCGAAGAGGATGGCGATGACCACTCCCGACACCATGACGGAGGCGATGACGCGGGCGGCGATGATGGCCGCCGACGAGATCGGGGTCATGGCGAAGAGGCGGGAGACGCCGGAGACCCGTTCGAGGGAGACGTTGGCGCCCATGGACGAGGCCGTCATGATGACCCCGTAGATCGCCATGTTGATGAGGACGGCCGCGGCGACGTTCCCGTGCCCGATGTCGTGGTCGGCGTAGGAGGCGTTGGTGCCGAACATCAGGTACATGAAGATCGGCAGCCCGATGGAGAACCCGAGGGAGAACGGGTTGGTGATGAGGGTGAAGAACGACGACCAGGCGAGGGAGCCGAGGCCGTCCCAGCCCGATCCGGGGCGCCGCTCGGCGGCTGACCTGATCCGGGGGGCCGGTTCTGGGCCGGGGCCTGCGGCGGTCGTGGGGAGAGGGGATGTCATCGTTCACTCCTGAGTCTGGACGAGGGCGGCGAAGGCGTCCTCGAGGGTCGCGGTGGTCAGGTGGAGGTCGTGCGCGCCCGGGATCGCCAGGAGGGCGCGGGCGGCGTCGTCGAGGTCGCGGCCCTCGACGGACACGAGGGCGTCGGGGGATGAGCCGGGCGTCTCCTCGTCGTCCCAGCGGACGCGCCAGGACGGGGAGTCGGCGAGGCGGGTGAGGGCCGCTTCGGCGTCGGGCCGTGACGTTCGGGGGAGGTGGATGCTCAGGCGCCGGGTCCGCGTCTCGGCGCGGATCTCGTCGGTGGGGCCGTCGCGCAGGACGCGTCCGTCGCTCATGATGATGGTCCGCTCGGCGAAGTCCTGGGCCTCGGCGAGATAGTGGGTGGCGAAGACGATGGTTCGGCCCTCGTCGGCCTGGTCGCGCATGAGGGCCCAGAAGGCGCGGCGGGCGACGGCGTCCATGCCTGCGGTGGGTTCGTCGAGGATCAGGAGGTCGGGGTCGGGCAGGAGGGCGAGGGCGAGGCGTAGGCGCTGGCGCTCGCCCCCGGAGAGCCTGCCGACGCGGCGCCGGGCGAGGCCGGTGAGGGCGGTGAGGTCGAGGAGGGCGTCGAGGTCGAGGCTGCGCGTGTGGGTGGCGGCGAAGAGGCGGAGGGTGCGGTCGACCGTGTAGTCGGGGAGGAGGGCGCCGCTCTGGTGGACGACGCCGACGAGGCCTCGGCGGATGGCGTCGCGTGGGGCGAGGCCGAAGAGCCTGGCGCTCCCGTGAGTCGGGTGCTGCAGTCCGAGGGCGAGGTCGATGAGGGTGGTCTTGCCGGCGCCGTTGACGCCCAGGAGAGCGGCGACCTGCCCGCGCGGGATCGTCAGATCGACTCCTGCGACGGCGGTCACGGTCCCGAAGGACTTGTGGGCGCCCCGGACGTCGATGACGGGCGGCGCGGGGGAGTGGGGGTCTGGTGCTGTCATGGGGATGATCGTCGCCGGTGCTCCGGGCGCTCGGCAGTGCCGAAGGGGAGGGGGAATCCCATGACATATGTCAGGGGGAGGCCCCTGGTCGGATCTTTTCGCTCCCGCGGCTCGACGATTTCCCCGGAAAACGAAATTCAGGGCCTGTTTTTCGCGGGAAATGTTCGTTTTCGGGGGAAATGGTGAGAAGGGGGGTGTGGCCTATGCCATATCTTTACCTTCTTGTGACGTTCTGTGACCGAATCGCAATGCACACATGATGGACCCGTCAAACACCCGATGGATGGCCGTGTATAGGGTCACGACGTATCCGGTCGAACACCGCCGGACTTCCCCTTCAACAGGAGGACTCTCCATGAATCTCAAGAGGACCTGGCTGGCAGTCCCGGCAATCCTCGCCCTCGGCCTGACCGCCTGCTCCGGCGGCAACGGCGGTTCCGCCGCCTCCGGCTCCGATTCGGCCGCGACGGGCAGCGCAGTCATCACGACGAACGGCTCCGAGCCGCAGAACCCCCTGATCCCGGCCAACACGAACGAGGTCGGTGGCGGCAAGATCCTCGACCTGATCTTCGCCGGACTCGTCTACTACGACGCCAAGGGCGCCACCCACATGGAGATGGCCGAGTCCATCGAGCCCAACGACGACTACACCCAGTGGACGATCACCCTCAAGAAGGGCAAGAAGTTCTCCGACGGCACCGAGGTCAAGGCCAAGAACTTCGTCGAGGCCTGGAAGAAGGCCTCGGCCGAATCCATGCTCAGCGTCAACTTCTTCGCCATGTTCGAGGGAACCGACGACGAGGGCGCCGGCGAGATCACCGGCCTGGAGGCCTCCGACGACTACACCTTCACCGCATCCCTCAAGGAGTCGACCCCCGACTTCGCCGACCGCCTCGGCTACTCCGCGTACTTCCCGCTGCCCGACTCCACCCTCGACGACATGGACAATGGTGGCCAGCACCCGGTCGGCAACGGCCCCTACATGGTCGACGGCGAGGACGGCTGGGAGCACAACGCCCAGATCAAGCTCGTCCCCAACCCCGAGTACGCGGGCGACAGGACCCCGAAGAACGACGGCGTGACGATCATCTTCTACTCCTCGCAGGACGCCGCCTACCAGGACCTCCTCGCGAACAACCTCGACGTCCTCGACGCCATCCCGGACTCGGCCTTCTCCACCTATGAGACCGAGCTGTCGGGCCGCTCCGTCAACCAGGCCGCCGCGATCTTCCAGTCCTTCACCCTCCCCGCCCGCATCGAGCACTTCTCCGGGGAGGAGGGCAAGCTCCGCCGCCAGGCCATCTCCATGGCGATCAACCGCGAAGAGATCACCGAGACGATCTTCGGCGGCACCCGCACCCCCGCCAAGGACTTCACCTCCCCCGTCGTCGACGGCTACAACGACTCCGTCGCCGGCTCCGAGGTCCTGACCTACAACGCCGACAAGGCCAAGGAGCTGTGGGCCCAGGCCGACGCCATTTCGCCCTTCACCGGTACCTTCACCATCGGCTACAACTCCGACGGCGGACACCAGGCGTGGGTCGACGCCGCGACCAACTCCATCAAGAACACGCTGGGCATCGAGGCCGAGGGCGCGCCCTACCCGGACTTCAAGTCGCTGCGCGACGACGTTCACAACCGCACCATCGCCGGCGCCTTCCGCACCGGCTGGCAGGCCGACTACCCGGGCAAGTACAACTTCCTCGCCCCGACCTACGCCACCGGTGCCGGCTCCAACGACGGTGACTACTCGAACCCCGAGTTCGACGCGCTCCTGACCCAGGCCGCCGCCGTCACCGATCACGCCGAGTCCGCGAAGATCCTCGACGAGGCCCAGACGATCCTCTTCCAGGACCTCCCGGCCATCCCGCTGTGGTACGCCAACGTCAACGGGGGCTGGTCCGAGAACGTCGACAACGTCGTCTTCGGCTGGAACTCCGTCGCCCTGTACTTCGACATCACCAAGAAGTGACGACCCGGCGACCCGGTCTTGCGGCCGGGTCGCCCGCGAGACTCATCCGCCGGGGGCGGTGGGGGCAACCCCACCGCCCCCGGCGTATCCGGGCCCTGTGATCTGCCAGACGAATCGGGTTCGGCCGTGGACGCCGTCCCCGCGCGTCCGGGGCCTGTCGCGCCCGCGCTGGTTCCGAGGAATCACCGGCTCCCCATCGCTCCGCGCGCCGCTGTGAGCGTTCGCCTCGTTCCGCGGAGCGGATCATCCCCCGTTTGCCGATCGTTTACCCTATGATGCCCAGAGTGCGCGCAGGCCCCGCCTCGCGCGCACCGCCGGACCCGAGGGCCCGGGCGCCCCACTGCGCGGCACCCAGCCGCGCCACTATCGAAGGACTGTCCATGCTGCGCTACATCGGACGGCGGCTCCTCCAGACCATCCCGGTCTTCTTCGGAGCGACGTTCCTGATCTTCGCAATGGTCTACCTGATGCCAGGTGACCCCGTCCAAGCCCTCGGCGGCGACCGCGGACTCACCGAGGCCGCCGAGGCCAAGATCAGGGCCGCATACAACCTGGACAAGCCCTTCTGGATGCAGTACCTCCTCTACCTCAAGGGCGTCGTCACCCTCGACTTCGGCGAGACCTTCTCCGGCCAGCCCGTCTCCTCGGTCATGGCCCACGCCTTCCCCATCACCATCAAACTCGCCCTCTACGCGCTGACCATCGAAGCCGTCCTCGGCATCATCCTCGGCGTCATCGCCGGCATGAGGCGCGGCAAGGTCTTCGACTCGACGATCCTCGTCATGTCGCTCATCCTCATCTCCGTCCCGACCTTCGTCCTCGGCTTCGTCTTCCAATTCCTCCTCGGCGTCAAATGGGGGATCTTCCCCACCACCGTCGGCGTCAACGTCTCCCTCGAATCCCTGACGATGCCCGCCATCGTCCTCGGCGGCGTCTCCCTCGCCTACGTCATCCGACTGACCCGCCAGTCCATCTCCGAGAACGTCTCCGCCGACTACGTCCGCACCGCCCGCGCCAAGGGCCTGCCCGGCGGACAGGTGATGACCCGCCACATCCTGCGCAACTCCCTGATCCCCGTCGCCACCTTCCTCGGCGGCGACCTCGGCGCCCTCATGGGCGGCGCCATCATCACCGAGGGCATCTTCAACATCTCCGGCGTCGGCGGCACCCTATGGCAGGCGATCATCAAGGGCGAGCCCGCCACCGTCGTCTCCGTGACGACCGTCCTCGTCCTCGTCTACATCTTCGCCAACCTGATCGTCGACCTGCTGTACGCCGTGCTCGACCCGAGGATCCGCTATGAGTGAGTTCATCCCCTCCGCCGCCATCGCCCGCACGCGCGCCGGCCAGGACCACTACGTCTCCGACATCGACGAGACCGGCCTGGGCGCCGTCGACGCGGTCGCCGACGACTCCGCCCCCTCCTCCATGTGGGGCGAGGCGTGGAAGAACCTGCGCCGCCGACCGATCTTCTGGATCGCCGCCGTCATCATCGGCCTGGCCCTCGCCCTGGCCGCCTTCCCCTGGCTCTTCACCAGCCAGGACCCGCGCTTCTGCGAGCTGTCCAACTCGATGGCGGCCCCCGGCGACGGCCACCCCTTCGGCTTCAACCGCCAGGGCTGCGACATCTACGCGCGCGTCGTCTACGGCGCCCGCGCCTCCGTCACCGTCGGCGTCGTCACGACCATCCTCGTCGTCCTCATCGGCGGGACCATCGGGGCCCTGGCCGGCTACTTCGGCGGATGGTTCGACTCCCTCCTGTCGCGCATCACCGACATCTTCTTCGCCATTCCCCTGCTGCTCGCCGCCATCGTCTTCATGCAGATGTTCAAGGACAACCGCAACGTGTGGATGGTGATCCTCGTCCTGTCGACCTTCGGCTGGACCCAGATCGCCCGCATCACCCGCGGCGCCGTCATGAGCGCCAAGAACGAGGAGTTCGTCACCGCGGCCCGAGCGACCGGCGCCTCCAAGGCCCGGATCCTCATGAGCCACATCATCCCGAACTCGATGGCCCCGATCATCGTCTACGCGACCGTCGCCCTGGGCACCTTCATCGTCTCCGAGGCGTCCCTGTCGTTCATGGGCATCGGCCTGCCCCCCTCGGTCGTGTCATGGGGCGCGGACATCTCCGCCGCCCAGGCCTCCCTGCGCACCAACCCCATGGTGCTCTTCTACCCGGCCCTGGCCCTGGCCCTGACCGTCCTCAGCTTCATCATGATGGGCGACGCCGTGCGCGACGCCCTCGACCCGAAGGCGCGCAAGTGAGAGAACCGACCGAGCACCCCGTGACCCCCACCGAACTCGACGACGCCGCGATCGCGCCCGACGAACAGGCCGACACCCCTGCCGCGCCCACCGACGCCGAACTCGAGGACGCCGTCACCCGCGCCGTCCTCGCCGGCGCCGATCCCGCCCCGGCCGCCAGCGCCGACCTCCACCCCGACGACCAGAACCCCCTCCTGAAGATCACCGACCTCGAAGTGACCTTCACGACCTCCACCGGCGTCGTCCCCGCCGTGCGCGGCGCCAACCTGACGATCTACCCCGGCCAGACCGTCGCCATCGTCGGCGAATCCGGATCCGGCAAGTCGACGACCGCCGCCGCCGTCATCGGCCTGCTGCCCGGCACCGGCGCCGTCGCCGGCGGCACCATCGAATTCGACGGCCAGGACATCACCCACCTGTCCACCAAGGACTGGGTCTCCCTGCGCGGCTCCGGCATCGGCCTCGTCCCCCAGGACCCGATGTCCAACCTCAACCCCGTGCTCCGCATCGGCACCCAGGTCAAGGAGGCCCTCAAGGCCAACAACGTCGTCCCCAACTCCGAGGTCGGCGCCCGAGTCGCTCAGCTCCTCGAAGAGGCCGGGCTGCCCGACGCCGAGCGCCGCGCCAAGCAGTACCCCCACGAGTTCTCCGGCGGCATGCGCCAGCGCGTCCTCATCGCCATCGGCCTGGCCGCCCGCCCCAAGCTCCTCATCGCGGACGAGCCGACCTCCGCCCTCGACGTCACCGTCCAACGGCGGATCCTCGACCACCTCGGGTCCCTCACCCGCGACCTGGGCACCGCCGTCCTCTTCATCACCCACGACCTCGGGCTCGCCGCCGAGCGCGCCGAGCAGCTCGTCGTCATGCACCGGGGCCGCATCGTCGAATCAGGCCCCGCCCTGGAGATCCTCCAGCACCCCCAGCACCCCTACACGAAGCGCCTCGTGTCCGCCGCGCCGTCACTGGCCTCGGCCCGCATCGAGTCCGCGCACGCCCGCGGCATCCGGGTCACCGACGAGGAGCTCACCGGCTCCGGCAAGGGCGCCACCGCCACCGACGAGATCGTCCGCGTCGAGCACCTCACCAAGGAGTTCGACATCCGCGGAGCCAAGGGCGGGGCCAAGACCTTCCGCGCCGTCGACGACGTGACCTTCGGGCTGCGCCGGGGAACCACCCTCGCCGTCGTCGGCGAGTCCGGGTCCGGCAAGTCGACCGCCGCCAACATGATCCTCCAGCTCCTCGAGCCGACCTCCGGCACCGTCTTCTTCGACGGGCGCGACACCTCGCAGATGAGCGACAAGGAGCTGTTCGCGCTGCGCCGGCGCCTCCAGGCGGTCTTCCAGAACCCCTACGGGTCCCTCGACCCGATGTACTCGATCTTCCGGATCATCGAGGAGCCCCTGCGCATCCACGGCTACGGGACCCGCGCCTACGCCGAGCAGGAGCTGGCTCGCGCCCAGGCCACGGGTCGCGAGCCCGAGGAGTGGATCACGAAGCTCCTGTCCTCGGAGTCATCGAATCTGAGTGCCGCCGAGAAGAAGGAGCTCGATCCGCGCCGCCTGCGCATCAAGCGGGTCTCTGACCTGCTCGACATGGTGGCACTGCCCCGTTCGGCGATGCGCCGCTACCCGAACGAGTTGTCCGGCGGCCAGCGTCAGCGCGTGGCGGTCGCCCGTGCGCTCGCGCTCAACCCGGAGGTCATCGTCCTCGACGAGGCGGTCTCCGCCCTCGACGTGCTCGTGCAGAACCAGATCCTCTACCTGCTCAACGACCTGCAGGCGCAACTCGGCCTGTCGTACCTGTTCATCACGCACGATCTGGCGGTCGTCCGTCAGATCGCCGATGACGTGGTCGTCATGGAGAGGGGGCGCCTCGTCGAGCAGAACACGACCGATGACCTCTTCGCGCATCCCGTCCAGGAGTACACGCGCGAGCTCATCGACGCCGTGCCGGGGCGCCAGATCCAGCTCAACCTCTGAGGCGGCGAGGGGTCCCTGCGGGTCGCTCAGTTCTCATGGCCTCCTCGGGCGGGCATTGCCCCGAGGAGGCCATGAGTGTTTGAGGCCATGGCACCCGGCATTTCCCCCGATAACGAAGGTTTCCTGCGCTATCGGGGGCTGTTTTTGCGTTATGCGGGGAAACGGCCGGGGTCGTGGGGGCGGTGTGTTGGGGGTGCTGTGCGGGGGTGGCGTGCCGGGGTGGTGCGTGGGTGGGGTGCTGTGCGGGGGCGTCGCGCAGGCGATCGGGCGACGCCCCTCCGCCCGGACCCGGTGGACGACGCGCGTTTTCGGCAGGACGAGGGAGTGGCTGAGACCCCGTCCGCCTGGACCGGGCCCCTACCGGAGCATCTCAGCCCCATGGCCTCCTCGGGCGGGCATTGCCCCGAGGAGGCCATGAGCGGTTGAGGCCGTAGCACCTGGTGTTTCCCCCGATAACGAAGGTTTCCTGCGCTATCGGGGGCTGTTTTTGCGTTATGCGGGGAAACGGCGCGGGGAATGATGTGTGGAGAGGGCGTACCGACGGGGCCCTGCTCACCCGCGCCCGGCCCGGGCGAGCAGCACCGGCGGCGAGGGGGATCAGGCCCCGGCCCCGACCAGGCCCTTCGACTCCAGCCAGCGCGCCGCGATCTGAGACGCGCTCGCGCCCTCGACCGTCGACTGCCGGTTGAGCTCGACGAGGTCGGCGGCGCCCAACGCCGCCGACACCCGGTTGAGGACCGCCGCCGCCTCGTCGTCGATCGCGTCGGAGACGACGGGGATCACCCGCGACGACAAGAACAGGGCCTGCGGATCCTCCAGGACGACGAGGTCCGGGTCGGCGAGCACGGGATCGGAGGAGTAGATGTCGACGAGTTGGACGTCCCCGTCGCGCAGGGCCTTGACCGTCAACGATCCGCCGGAGTCCTCGATCGGCGTGAACCCGACCGACACTCCGTAGGTCGAGGCCAGCCCCCGGGGACCGTACGGACGGGTCTCCAACTCCGAATTGCCGCCGAGCACGAGGCCCTCGACGCCCGCCAGGTCGCCGATCGACGTCAGGGAGTGCTCGCGGGCGAAATCCGCGGTGACGACGTAGGAGTCCTGGTCGGACGCCTCGGCCTGATCGAGGACCCGCAGCCCCTCGGGCATCGCCGAGGCCAGGGCCTCGGCGACCTCCTCGGCCCCGGTCTGCGGGGCGTCGGGCACGAGGTACTGGAGAAGATTGCCCGTGTACTCGGGGAAGACGTCGATCGCGCCCTGCTGGAGCTCGGGCATGTAGACCTCGCGCTGGCCGATGCGCAGTTGGCGATCGACCGTGTAGCCGGCGGCCTCCAGGGCCTGGGCGTAGACCTCCGCGAGGATCTCGTTCGAGTAGTAGTCCTGGGAGCCGACGACGATCGAGGGCCCGGACGAGTCCGGCGAGCCGGGGGACGCCGAGGACGCGGAGGCGTCGAGGTCGGCGGCGGAGCCGCAGGCCCCGAGGACGAGGGCGCAGGCGGCCGCCAGTGCGGCGCCGACGGGCCTCAGGGGGCGTGCGGAGGAGAGGGAGAGGACGGTCATAGGGCGTTCCTTTCGGGAGCGGGAGCCTCCGGTCGGAGGCGCCGGTCGAGACGACGCTGGCCGAGGGCCAGAGCGGCGTCGAGGACGAGGGCGAGGAGCACGACGAGGAGAGCCCCGGCGAGCATCTGCGGGTAGTCGCGGGTCTTGAGCCCGGCGTAGAGGAAGCGGCCGAGCCCCGCGTCGGCGGTGTAGGCCGCGAGGGTCGCGGTCGCGACGACCTGGAGGACCGTCGAGCGCAGCCCCGCCATGATGATCGGCGCGGCGGCGGGCAGCTCGACCCGGATGACGATCTGGGTCTCGGTCAGCCCGATGGCCCGCGCCGCGTCGACCGTCGACGGATCGGCGGAGGCGACGCCCGAGTAGGCGCCGGCGAGCATCGGGGGGATCGCGAGGACGAGGAGGGCGATGATGGGGGCGACGACGCCGATGCCGAGCCACAGCCCGGCGAGCGTGAGGACTCCGAGGGTGGGGACCGCGCGGGCCGCCCCGGTCGTCAGGGTGACGAGGCCGCCGAATCGTCGGGTGTGCCCGATGGCGACGCCGACAGGCAGGGCGACGAGGGCGGCGAGGGCGACGACCGCGCCCGTGACCCCCAGGTGCTCGACGAGGCGGCGGCCGATCCCCGCCCCGCCCGTCCAGTGGGCGGGGTCGGCGATCCATGCGAGGGCGTCGAGGAGCAGGCTCATGAGTCCGCCCCCGGTTCGGCGGCGTCGAGGGCGGGGCGCGTCAGGGGTGTTGAGGCCGTCGGGGGCGTGGAGGGGCCATCGGCGCCCCCGGCCTGACCGGCGGTTCGGGTTCCAGCGGCGCTCTCGGTTCGAGCGGCTTGTGAGATCCGGGCGGTTCCACCGGCCTGAACGGCGTCTCCGACCTGAGCGGTTCTCCTGGCCCGAGAGGCCCCTGGCCCGCCCCTGTCGCCGACGCGCGCCCACGGGGTCAGCGCCCCGCCGACGGCGACGGTCGCCGAATCGAGGACGAGGGCGAGGAGGACGGTCGCGACGAGGCCGACGACGACCTCGACCATCAGGCCCCGTTGGAACCCGTCGGTGAAGAGCAGCCCGAGGGACCGCACGCCGACGACCGCGCCGACCGTTACGAGGGACACGGTCGACACGACGACGACTCGCGCTCCCGCGACGATCACCGGCAGCGCCAAGGGCAGTTCGATGGCGACGAAGCGCCGCAGACGGCTGTAACCGGCCGCGTCGGCCGATTCGAGGACCGATGCGGGGACGGAGGCGAACGCCTCGGCGGCCTGCCTGACTAGGACCGCGACCCCGTACAGGGTCAGGACGACGACCATATTCGCCGTCGAGCGGATCGGCACGCCGACGATCAGGGGGACGACGACGAGCATCGGCAGTGAGGGGATCGCGTAGAGGACCGACAGGACGGACAGGACGGGGCCGCCGACCCTGCGGGAGCCGTGCGCCCACCGGCCCAGGGGGACGGACAGGAGCACCGAGGCGACGACGGCGGACACGGAGATCGCCAGGTGGGTCCCGGCCAGGCCCCCGATGAGCCCGAGGTTGGCGGCGAGCCACGTCATCGCCCGGCCCCCGCCTCGTCGTCGAGGTCTGCGTCGAGGTCGTCGAGGACGCCGACGGGCCTGCCGTCGCCGTCGACGACGATCCTGGCCCCTGCCGGGCCGTGGACGCGCAGGCGCCGCCGGGCCGAGTCGGCGCCGACGAAACTGGCGACGAAGTCGTCGGCGGGCGCGGACAGAATCTCCTCGGGGGAGCCGACCTGGGCGATCCGCCCGCCGGCGCGCAAGACGACGATCCTGCTGCCCAGGAGGAGGGCCTCGTCGATGTCGTGGGTGACGAACAGGATCGTCGTGCCCAGGCGGCGCTGGAGTCCGAGCAGCTCGCGCTGGAGGTCGGCGCGGACCAGGGGGTCGAGGGCTCCGAAGGGCTCGTCCATGAGGAGGAGGTCGGCCTCGTTGGCGAGGGCGCGGGCGACCCCGACCCTCTGGCGCTGCCCGCCGGAGAGCTGGGCGGGGAAGCGGCGGGCCATGGACGCGTCGAGGCCGACGAGCTCCATGAGCTCCATCGCGCGGGCCCTGGCCCGGCGCCGCGTCGCCCCGTCGAGGACGGGGACGGTCGCGATGTTGTCGGCGACGGTGCGGTGGGGGAACAGGCCCCCGTCCTGGAGGACGTAGCCGATGGAGCGGCGCAGGCGCACGGGGTCCTGGTCGGCGACGTCGACGCCGCGCACGAGGACGCGGCCCGAGGTCGGCGCGATCATCCGGTTGACCATCCGCATGAGGGTGGTCTTGCCGGAGCCGGACGACCCGAGGAGCACGGTGGTCCGGCCGGCGGGCGCGTGGAGGGTGACGTCGTCGACCGCCGGCTCGTCGGATCCGGGGTAGGTCTTGGAGACGCGTTCGAAGTCGATCATCGGAGGCTCCCGTCCTCGTCCGCGTCGCCGTGGAGGACGCGGATCATCTGCTCGGCGCCGGCCCCGCCCTCGTTCATCGTCCGGTGGGCGTCGACGACGCCGGACAGACTGTGCCGCACGAGGGCGCGGGGGGCGCGGATGCGGCAGTCGGCGATGGCGTCGGGGTGTCCCTGGGGGATGTCGGCGCTGAGGCCGGAGGCGTCGCCCGAGTAGGCGGTCAGGCGCCCACCGGTGGGGACGGTTCGGGTGCGGAGGATCTCCGGTCCCTCGAATTCGTGGAGGACGACGGCGCGCATCATCGGGTCATCGCCCGGCCTCGGCCGCGGATCGGGCTCGTGGGGGCGGGGGCGAGGGGCGGGGGGATCGAGGAGTCCGCGGCGTCGGCGAGTCGGGCGAGAAGGGGGGTGAGGGAGTCGATCTCGTCGGCGGTGAATGGGGCGAGGAGGTCGGTCAGGGCGCGGGCGACGACTGCGGAGGAGACGGCGAGGCGGTGGCGGCCCGCGTCGGTGAGGGTCAGGAGGGTGGCGCGGCGGTCGGCGGGGTCGTGGTGGCGGTCGACGAGGCCGTCGGTTTCAAGGCGGTCGACGAGGCGCGAGGCGGCGCCGATGGTGATGTGCTGGATGCGGGCGATGTCGCGGATGCGGGGGTCGGCGGGGTGGTCGGCGATGGCTCGCATGGTGAGGTAGCGGCCGAGGGTGGCGGCATCGGGTGTGTCCCATAATTCGCGTTCGAGGCGGTTCCATACGGAGATCTCGGCGTGGATGAGGGCGTCGAGGAGGCCGATCGCGCGACTCGAGGATGCTCTCATGCCAATGGATATTGACATATCAAGTATTGGTGCGTCGTCGGATGTGCGCGATCTCCCACTGCGGGATGCGTCCGGATGCGTCGCTGGTGGCGGGATGCGTTCCGGGCGCCGCCCGGGTCCGGTCGCCTCGGCGTTGCGGGGGGCGAGCGCGTGGCGTCCGTCGGCGGTGCGATGCGTCCCGGATCCCGGATCCCGGATGCCGGATCACGGGCTTCGGACTCTGGATGCCGGACGCGGTGGCGGCGCGGCAGTCGTGCCGGCCGGTGCCCGCCGGGCACGGGCCCGTTCGCCGCCGGATCGGGGTGACGACGCAGGCGCGACCGCGGTGGCGGGGCGATCTGCGGCGCGGGGACAACGCGCAAGGGGCGCGACCGCGGAAAGGCTCGGGGTGAATCGGACAGGGGCCGGCGCGCGGCGGATCGTCGCAGGTCGGCCCGGACGTTGATCCGTCGTGGGCGCGTCCCGTAATGTATTCATTTACTGAGGTGAGGCTCACCTCAATTAATTAAAGCAGTTGATTGCTCAGGAGTTGATACCGATGCCCCTCGCCCGATCGCGCCTCGCGACAGCGGCCCTCGCCCTTGCCCTCCTCGTCCCGGTCGGTGTCGCCGCCCCTGCGATCGGCACCCTGCCGGGTGCGTCGACCGTCGCCGCGGGGGCCCATGACTTCGCGTTCGTCAAGGCCCATGCGCAGGCGCAGAAGGCCGAGGGAGAGGACGGGCACGTCGCCGACATCTACGTATCGACGATCAGCACCGATTCAATGGGCCTGCGCACCGTCATGGTCTACGGGCAGTTCCGCCTGCCCACCGACTCGTCCGAAATCAAAGTCGAGACCATCGATTCGACCGACTACCTGCCCCGCGAGAACAGCGCCAACGTCCTGACCCACAACGGGGCGATCACAACCCCGCTCATCTGGTCGACCGAGGACCCCGCCACCGACAAGTGGTCGCGGCGCCTCTTCCAGATCGCCGACCCCATCACGGTGCGCCGCGGCGAGAAGGCCCTGAGCATCACCCTCGAGGGCAAGACGACCGAACTGACGATTCCCGCGGAGGCCGCCACCCTCAACACCGATGACCTCGCCCAGGCCATCACCGAGCACGCCGCCACCTACGAGCACAACATCAGCGCGGGCATGAAGATCTGCAAGGACACGGTCGACGCCTACCTCGCGCAGGACGCGGCCGCCCGCGCACTCCTCGCCCGTGCGACCGGCGGCGGAGCCGACGCCCCCTCCCAGGCGGACGTGGAGAACGCCCGCAAGGCCCTCAACGAGGCCTTCGGCGGCCTCGCCCCCGAGCCCTACGACCGCGCCCCCCTCGCCGCCGCCGTCGCCGAGGCGAACTCCCTCCTCGACGCCAACGGCGCCGACGGCATGCGGCTGACCCCGGCCAGCCGCGACGCGATCGTCTCCGCACTGGGCGTCGGCGCCGACCTGCTCTCGCGCGAAGACCCCGCTCACATCGCCGTCTCCGCCCACGGAGACCCCCTGCCGACCCACCGCGACTTCGACACGGCCCTCGCCGCGCTGCGCGCCGCCCTCGACGCCAAGGCCTACGAGAAACACACCGCCGCGAGTACCGCCCCCCTCACGGCCGCCCTCGACCGCGCCATCCGCCGCGTGCCTGCCGCCGGCAAGGGATTCGAGGCCACCGGCCGCAACGCCCTCATGGACGCCATCGACGACGCCCGGAAGCTGCTCGACGATGCCGCGTACGCGACCGACGAGTCCATCGCCGCCATGGTGCGCCGTCTCGACGACGCCCTCGCGGGCCTCGTCGAGACCGACCTGGCCGACGCCGCGGCGTTCGTCATCACCGTCCGCTACCAGCGCCCGATGACGACCGCCCCCACCGCGATGATCCACGAGTACTTCACCGGCCCCGACTCCGCCCCCATCGAGGAGGCCATCGCGGTCCGCGAGGGCCAGGAGATCCGCCTGCGGCTCGACGACCCGATCATCAAGACGTTCCCCGGCTACCGGCCCGTGAGCTTCCACTACAACTCCGACGACTCGACCCTGCGATTCGTCCGAGTCCTCACCGATTCGACCGGGGCGTCCGTCATCGCCCTGCGGGCGACGACCGCCAATCCCGAGGCCGGAGCCTCCCTCGACATCCGCTACGCGCCCGGTGACGCGGACGCTCACCCGGACCCCGAGGCTCCCGCGGCGCCGACCGATCCGGTCAAGCCGGAGGGCCCGGTTAAGCCCGAGGCGCCCGCGAAGCCCGCTGATCCGGCCGCGCCGAAGGCGCCGACAGCACCCGCCGACCCGGCCGCCCAAGGGGCCGCCCCCGCCCGGACCGACGCCTCCCCGGCCCCCGCTGCGCGCCCGGCCAAGACCCTGGCCTCGACCGGAGCGCACGCCCAGACGGTCGTCGGACTGAGCGCGGTCGTCGCTCTGGCCGGCATCGGCCTGTCCGGCATCGGCCTGGCGAAGCGCCGCCGCTCCTGACGGGCAGCACGGGACGAAACGCCGGGGCCCGGGACCGCGTCGACGACGCGATCCCGGGCCCCGGTTCAGTCCGACGAGGTCAGGCGACCAGACCCGAGTACCGGGTCCGGGCCCGCTCGAAGCGCTCGGCGACGTTCTCCCAGTCGACGACGTTCCACCACGCCTTGACGTAGTCGGCCTTGACGTTCTGATAATCGAGGTAGAAGGCGTGCTCCCACATGTCGATGAGCAGCAGCGGGACCGTCGCCACGGGGAGGTTCCCCTGATGGTCGGTGACCTGGAAGGTCACGAGGCGCTCGGACAGGGTGTCCCACGCCAGGACGGCCCACCCCGACCCCTGCAGGCCCGTCGCGGCGGCCGTGAACTGCCCCTGGAACTTCTCGAAGGATCCGAAGAACTCGTCGATCGCGGAGGCGACCTCGCCGGTGGGCTCGCCGCCCGCATCGGGGGCCATGTTCGTCCAGAAGATCGAGTGGTTCGTGTGCCCGCCGAGGTTGAACGCCAGGTTCTTCTCGTAGAGGTTGATCGCCGCGAAATCACCGGAATCCCGGGCGGCCTCGAGCTTCTCCAGCGCGGTGTTCGCGCCGGCGACGTAGGCCGCGTGGTGCTTGTCGTGATGCAGCTCCATGATGCGCCCCGAGATGTGGGGCTCCAGAGCGGCGTAGTCGTAGGGCAGGTCGGGAAGCGTGTAAACGGTCATGGCGTCTCCTCGTCGTGGGTGCGGTATCAACGCCCGTTCGGGCACACTGCCAGGGTACAGGCCCTAGGTCCCATCCGCTCGGGCGAGGACGCCGGGCCGACGAGAAGGGGCGCTCACGACCCGCCAGATTCTCCTCGATCCACGTCAGGAGCAGCGAATGCCATGCGTGCAGATGAACCACGACGTCGCGAACATTCCTGTCCCGCGTCCAGTGGGCTTCCCCCTATTGGCGACATCGAAGGCGAAAGACGCGCTCGCCTCGTCGGAATCCATGGAATCGAGGAGGCGATCGAGGGCCTCGAAGCGCGAGGTCGCGGCGTTCAGCAGGTCGGCCTTGTTCGTCGGTCGTGCCAATGCGGCCTCCTCGAGGTTCCGGTATGACCGATCCGAGCCTATCGCGAGGTGCTTTCAGCGTGATGAGCACTGAAGAACGTCGCCGGGGACGCCTCAGACGCGAGGGGCGGGAGCCTCCTGCTCGGCCCGCGTCTGCGAGGTTTTCGCCGCGGCCAGAAGCCGCCGCGCACCGAGATAGGCGAACGCCGCCACCGACCCGAGCAGCAGGCCGAAGACACCCGACAGAACCGTCTCGACGATCCACTGGACCGCCGAGCCCGCGTCGGCGACCGCCTCGACCGCGAGTTCGACCACGTGGTGCAGCGGCTCGAAACCGAGGCTCGCCAGAGCCGTGATGACGATGTGCCCGCCGACCCACAGCATCGCGACCGTGCCCACGACGCCGATCGCGATGAACACCTTCGGCATGGTCGAAACGATCCCCGCGCCGAGCGCGGCGACGGCGCCCTTCTTCTTCGCCAGGTGCGCGCCGATATCGTCCATCTTCACGAGGATCGCGACGAGGCCGTAGACGAAGAAGGTCATGAAGAACGCGACGGTGACCATGATGCCCACGCGCACGAGGTTCGAGTCCGAGTCGACGTTCGCCAAGGAGATGAGCATGATCTCCGCGGACAGGATGAGGTCCGTTCGCGTCGCCGAGGAGACCATGTTCTTCTCCGTCTCCTCGGGCGTCACGCGACCCTGCTCGTTGCCGTGGCCCTTTTCCGCGTGACTGGGGACGAGCCCGAATTTCGCGAGCACTTTCTCCGCGCCCTCGAAACACAGATAGGTGCCGCCCAGCACGAGGAGGATCGGTAAGAGCCACGGCGCCACCCACGTGAGCAGCAGGGCGGCCGGCAGGATGATCGCGAGCTTGTTGATGAGCGAGCCGCGCGCGATCTTCTTGATGATCGGCAGCTCGCGGCTCGGGTCCAGTCCGGCGACGTACTGCGGGGTCACGGCCGTGTCGTCGATGACGATGCCGACGGCTTTCGAGGAGGTCTTGACGGCGCCGGCGGCGATGTCGTCGAAGGACGCGGCGGTCATCTTCGCGAGGGTCGCGATGTCGTCGAGGAGGGCGATGAGGCCACCGGGCATGGGCGTTTCCTTCGGGGGTTGCGAGGGCGGGCTCGGTCCGGGCCGCGATTGCGGAGGTGCGGTCGAGGCACTGGCCGACGCGCGCGCCGCGGGTCCAGACCCGCGGCGCGCGAACGCTCCCATCATGCCAGGCCCACGAGCGCGGCGCCTATGCGCGCGGCCGTAGTGAGGCGCTCATTCATCCGGCGATGCGGGCCTCGTCCCTCGGCCCACGCGCATCCTCAACGTGCGCGTGGGCCGAGCCTCAGGATGCGCGTGGATCGACGTTAAGCCTGGGCGACGACCTCGTCGCGCGCCCGGATGAACGCGTCGACGCAGGCCAGGACGTCCTCGCGTGAGTGGGCCGCCGACAGCTGCACGCGGATCCGGGCCCTGCCGCGCGGGACGACGGGGAAGGAGAACGCCGTGACGTACACGCCCAGGTCGAGCATCCGCGCCGCGATCGTGCCCGCCGCGCGCGCGCCGTCCTCGCCGGGGAACATCACGGCGTGGATCGGGTGCGAGCCGGGCAGCAGCTCGAAGCCCGCCTCGGACATGAGCGAGCGGAACAGCGCCGACATGTCGGCCAGGTGCTCCCTCGCGTCGTCGGCGTCCGCCGCGATCCGCAGGGCCTCCCGCGATCCGGCGACGACGGCCGGGGCGAGGGTGTTGGAGAAGAGGTAGGGGCGGGCCCTTTGGCGCAGCATGTCGACGACCGCCCGGCCGGCTGCGACGTAGCCCCCCGAGGCCCCTCCCAGGGCCTTGCCGAGGGTGCCGGTGAGGATGTCGACCCGATCGGCGACGCCGAAGAGCTCGGGAGTGCCCCGCCCACCCGCGCCGACGAAGCCGGTGGCGTGCGAATCGTCGACCATGACGAGCGCGCGGAACTCCTCGGCGAGATCGCAGATGCCCGGTAGAGGGGCGTAGGAGCCGTCCATGGAGAACACGCCGTCGGTGACGACGACGACCTGCTCGGCCCCGGCGTCGCGGGCGGCGGTCAGTTGGGCGCGCAGGTCGTCGAGGTCGGCGTTGCGGTAGCGGTAGCGGGCGGCCTTGCACAGGCGGATGCCGTCGATGAGCGACGCGTGGTTGAGCTCGTCGGAGACGATGGCGTCGGCGGCGGTGAACAGGGCTTCGAAGATCCCGCCGTTGGCGTCGAAGCAGCTGGAGAAGAGGATCGCGTCCTCGGTGCCGAGGAAGGAGGCGATCTCGCGTTCGAGGGCGCGATGCTGGTCCTGCGTCCCGCAGATGAAGCGCACGGAGCTCATGCCGAAGCCCCACCGGTCGAGGGCGGCCTTCGCGGCCTCGGCGGGGCGGGGGTCGCCCGCCAGACCGAGGTAGTTGTTCGCGCAGAAGTTCAGGGCGGTGCCGGCACCGGTCTCGACGGCGGGGCCCTGGCGGCCGAGGATCTCGCGCTCGGACTTGTACAGGCCGGCCTCGCGGATCTCGTCGAGGGCGGCTTCGAGGGCGGGGGTCAGGGTGTCCATGGTGCTGCTCCTTCGCGCTCCGCCCCGGGGGCGGAGTCTCAGATTCCTGGGATGATGGCAGTGCTGGCGACAAGAGACCCAGGGGGCTCTTCTCGACCGTCTGGTTCGGGTGGTCAGCCTCAACTGTGTCATGCCGATGGCGGTTGGGCAGTGGCCTCGGGGCCTCGTTGCCCACTCCCCGGGGAGCGGGCAGAGTCTTCAGGTTCGGGTCGGTGCTCTCTCGATGCCGCTCCTCGATGCGGAGGTTCGCAGCGCGAGGCCCACCATCAAGGGTCGGCCGTGGCCTGCCTCGAAAACCGCGGTTCGGAAGCCGACGTGCGCCTTCGAGCCCTGCGTGCTGCGCCTCGTGAGATCGGGCTCCCCGGTTTCATCGGCGGACGGGCGGTGGCCGGGCGCATCACGCCTCCCAGTCGAGGATCACCTTCCCGGCGGTCCCGGAGGCGGCGGCCGCGAACGCCTCCTGCCACTGCTCGGGGGCGAAGCGGTGGGTGATGATCGAGCGGACCGAGTCCCGCAGGGGCTCGGAGGTCTCCATCATGTAGGTCGCGAGGTACCAGGTGTCGAACATCTCGCGCCCGTAGACGCCCTTGATGGTCAGCATCCGCGTGATGACCTTCCCCCAGTCGACGGGGAAGGCGCCCTTGGGCAGGCCGAGCAGGGCGATCGTCGCCCCGTGCGTGCAGTGCTCGATGAGCGTCGACAACCCGCCCGGGGCGCCGGACATCTCAAGCCCGGCGTCGAAGCCCTCGCGGATCCCGAGGTCGGCCATGACCTCGGGGAGGGTGCGCTCGGTGATATTGAGGGCGACGTCGGCGCCGGCCCGCTCGGCCAGGGCCAGGCGGTCGGCCTGGAGGTCGGTGACGACGACGTGGCGGGCTCCGGCGTGCTTGGCGAGGGCCACGCACATGATGCCGATGGGGCCGGCCCCGGTGACGAGGACGTCCTGACCGGTCATCTCGATCTGCTGGCACGAGTGGACGGCGTTGCCCAGCGGGTCGAAGAGGGCGCCGAGCTCGGGGTCGATGGACGAGGGCTGGGCCCACACGTTCCCGGCCGGGACGACGACGTAGTCGGCGAATCCGCCGTCGCGGTTGACGCCGATGCCGATCGTGCGGATGCACATGTGGCGCCGGCCCGCCCGGCAGTTGCGGCACCGGCCGCACACGATGTGCCCTTCGACGCTGACGCGCTGGCCGACGTGGAGCTCATCGCGGGCGAAGCCCTCGGCCACGCCCGGCCCGATCTGAGTGATCTCGCCGCAGAACTCGTGCCCGAGGGTCTGCGGGGGCGTCAGCGATCCGGGGGCGCCCCCGTCCCAGTTGAAGAGGTGGACGTCGGTGCCGCACAGTCCCGCCCGCTGGACGCGGATCTTGACCTCGCCGAATCCGGGGGTCGGCTCGGGGATCTCGCACAGGTCGAGGCCAGGGCCCGAGGTGGTCTTGCGCAGTGCCCGCATGACGGCTCCTTCGCGGTGTCGACGAGGCGCCGGCCGGGCCGGCGGGAGGGGGGATGAGGACTCCTCCACCATTGTGCGCCCGCGCGCCCGCACCTGGGGAATCGGCGGTGCCTCCCGCGGGTGGGGTCGCCCGCGGGAGGCTACTCGCAGGCCACGCCGTCCTTGTCGCGGTCGAGTCGAGGGGCGTACCCCGGCTCGCCGGCGTCCAGGGGCGCGGCGCCCGCAGCTCGGGCCTCGCTGCAGTTCGCGTAATACGCACTCGGTTCGGGGGCCGGCGGGGCCTCGACGACGGGGGCAAGAGCCTGCTCGGCTGCGGCTTGCTCGGCCACGGCCTGTTCGGCGGCTGCTTGTTCGGCCGCCGCCTGTTTCGCGGCTGCCTCCTCCGCGGCCCTGCGCGCCTCTTCCCGGGCCTTCCGGGCTTTCTTCTCGCGCTCCTTCCGTGCCGATTCCTTCTTCTGCGAGTCTGGCGGCAAGGGGATCGACACGACCGCTGCCGGAGACTCGGCAGGAGGCTCGGGATCATCCTTTCCGGCCGAGGCGCCGGCGCCGATGAGGGCGATGAGGACGACGCCGGTCAGAACACGACCGCGTTTCGTGCGAGGGAGTCGAAGGCCATGAGAGTTTTTCTTTCGCGGGGAGGATGGGATGCAGCCTTGATCGGATCCTCGGAATACCTCAGAGAAAACCCGTGTTTTCCAGTCGGGGCGGGCCCTCGTAGGCTGAGGCCCATGACCCAGACCCCCGTGCCCGCGCTCGACGCGGACCTCATCGAGGCCCTGCGCGCCGACCTCGTCGCCGCGGACTGGACGGGCGCCTCGATCGACGCCCTCCTGTCCGACACCGCGCGCGACGCGCTCGACCGCGCCCAGCGGGTCCCCGCCCTCGTCGAACTCGACGGGCGCGACGAGCCCGCCGCCATCCTCACCCGCTTCTTCCTCCTGGGCGCCGCCGAGACCGCCGACTCCCTCGACGCCGCCCTGCCCGGCCTCGGCGCCGCCGGAGCGATCCGCCTGGGACTGGCCGCCCAGCCGCCGGCCGAACGCGCCCCCTCCCCGGACACCCCCGCCGCCGGAACCCACCCCAGCCGCGGCCTGATCCCCCTCGTCGACCTGCGGCCCCACGACGTCGAACCGCCCGAACCCGAGGCCCCCGGCGGCGCGCGCCCCCGCACCTGGTGGATCGCCTCCGACCTCGGCCAGGCCCAGACCGGCCGGCCCCTGGCGCCCGATCACGTCATGGGCGTGGGAGGGGCGACCCGATCCCTCCTCGCCCTGACGATCCGCCGGCCCGTCGGCTCCGCCCTCGACCTCGGCTGCGGATGCGGCATCCAGGCCCTCGCCCTGGCCTCCCACGCCGACCGGGTCGTCGCCACCGACCTGTCCGAGCGGGCCTGCGCCTTCACCAGCTTCAACGCCGCCCTCAACGGGGTCAGCCTCGACGTGCGCGTCGGCTCCCTCTTCGAACCTGTCGCCGACGAGGCCTTCGACCTCATCGTGACGAACCCGCCCTTCGTCATCACCCCCGAGTCTGTGCGCTCCTCGGGCGGCGTCGGCGTCCTCGAATACCGCGACGCCGGCATGAGCCGCGACCGCCTCGTCGAGACCCTGATCCGCCAGGCCCCCGCGCGCCTGACCGCCGGGGGAGTCCTCCAGATGCTCGCGAACTGGGAGATCCCCGCCGACGCGGACCCCGACGCCGACTGGTCGGCGCGCATCGACCGATGGCTCGAGGACCTGCCGGTGGACGCCTGGGTCGTCCAGCGCGACGTCGTCGACACCGCCCGCTACGTCGAGATGTGGATCCGCGACGGGGGCTCCCACCTCGATGGGCGCGAGGCCTACGAGCGGACCTACGAGAGGTGGCTCGCGGACTTCGCGCGCGCCGGGGTCGGGGCCGTCGGCATGGGGTTCATCGCCGTGCGCCGCATCGACGAGGCCGGGGCCGCGGACGCGGGGGATGGCGCCGGACAGGGGGTGCGGTCCTACGACTTCCAGATCACCGGGGCGGCCCCGGTCGGCGCCGATGCCGAACGCGCCCTCGACGCGCTTCGGCTGCCGGAGGATCTGTGGGGTCTCGTCCTCGTGCGCGCCCCCGACGTCACCGAGGAGCGCCACTACGTGCCCGGAAGCCCGGACCCGACGGTGATGATCCTCCACCAGGGGGCCGCCCTGGGCCGGTCGATCCGGGTGGGGACCGCCGCCTCGGCCGTCGTCGGCGCCTGCGATGGGGAGCTGACGTGCGGGCAGATCGCTGCCGCCGTCGCCCTCCTCACCGACCGGGCGCCCGACGAGGTGCGGGACGAGGTCGGCCCGGTGCTGCGCGACCTGATCCGCGCCGGAATGCTCTCCGTCGCCACCGGCCAGTAATATCCCCGGAAAACGAAATTTAGGGGCTGTTTTTGGTGGGAAATGTTCGTTTTCGGGGGAACGGTGAGAGGAGAGGAGGGCTATGAACGAGACGCCCCCGGCGCTTGAGCGCGCCCTCGACTGGCGGCGCGGCGCCCGCCTCGTCGGTCCCGCCCGCTCGCCCCGCGCCCCCTCCGTCATCGACGCCCTCCTCGCCGCCGGCTGCCTCGCCATCGCTGCCGTCGACGCCTCGCTCATCGGGGACTACGGCCCCCACCCGGCGCTCCTGGCATCGACCGCCCTCGCCGTCGTCATCGGCTGCGCCCAATGGGCCCGCAAGACCGCGCCCATCGCCTCCCTGGCCGTGACCATCCTCGGCCTCCTCGCCTACGCCGTCGTCATCGCCCGCTCGTCACTGTGGCTCGGGTTCTCCCCGATCCTCCTGACCGCCCTGCCCTCCCTCCACGCCGCCATCCGCTGGATCCCCGACCGCCGATACGGCGCAGCGGCCCTCGCCTGGGCGGTCGTCGGCGCCGTCCTCGCGCCCATCGACCTGCTCGTCGTCTCCCCGGCCTCCCCCCTGCGCCGCGGGATGCTCCTCACCGGCTCCCCGCAGGCCCAGGCCCTCAACCTGTGGTCCGTCTCGGGGGGCCTCGCCCTGCTCGGCGTCCTCGCCGTCCTCCTCGTCGCCATCGACGCCTCCAGGCGCCGCAGCCGCGCCCTCGCCGTCGAGGAGCGGCTCGACCGGGAGAAGGACGAGGCCTCGGCGGCCGAGCGCCTGCGCATCGCGCGCGAGCTCCACGACCTCCTCGGGCACGGCCTCACCTCCATCGCCGTCCAGGCCTCCACCGTCCTCGCCGTCGGCACCGACGCCCACCGAGACGACGCCCTCTCCTCCATCGCCTCGACCGCCCGCACCTCCCTCGCCGAGGTCCGCGACCTCGTGCGCGCCCTGCGCGACGCCGACTCCCCCACCGCCCCCACCGCCGACCCCCGGGCCCTCCTCGCCGCCGTCGACAATGCCCGGCGCGCCGGCCTCGTCCTCGACGCCGCCCTCCCCGACCCCGACGAGCTCGACTCCGTCGTGGCGACCTGGCCGGCCACGACCCGCCTGGCCCTCGTGCGCGCCCTCCAGGAGGGGCTGACCAACGCGATCCGCCACGGGGACGGGACCGCCTGCGTGCGCCTGACCTGCGCGCCCGACGGGGCCAGGCTCCTCCTGACCAACCCCCTGCCCGCACGGACCGGCCGACGGGGCTCCCGGGGGACCGGACTCATCGGCCTCGCCGAGCGGATCGCCCTCGCCGGCGGGACCCTCGACGCCTCCCCGGACCCCGGAGGGCGCGTCTTCACCCTCGACCTGCGCCTGCCCGCCGCCCGACGACACGAGGAGCCCCGCCCGTGACCGACATCCGCGCCGTCGTCGTCGACGACCAGCGCCTCGTGCGCGCCTCCTTCGCCATGCTCCTCGACGCCCACGACGGCATCGAGGTCGTCGCCCAGGCACCCACGGGGGCCGACGCCCTCGACGTCCTCCCCCGGGTGGGCGCCTCGATCGTCCTCATGGACATCCGCATGCCCGTCATGGACGGCATCGCCGCCACCCGGGCGATCCGCGCCGACACGCGTCTGCGCGACCTGCCCGTCCTCGTCCTGACGACCTTCGACGACGAGGGCCTCGTCCTCGAGGCCCTGCGTGCCGGCGCCAACGGGTTCCTCCTCAAGGATGTCGATCCGGGCGTCCTCGTCGAGGCGGTCCGGGTCGTCGCCTCCGGCGGGTCCTGGCTCGACCCCGCGGTCACCGGGATCGTCCTCGCGCGCCTCGGCGAGTCCGAGGACGACGGGGCCGAGGCCCCCGATGCGGCCGAGGCCTGCGAGGAGCGGGGGGTCGCCCGCGCGCGGGGACCCCGCCATGAGGGCCGGGGCCTCCACGAGCCGTTGACCGCCCGCGAGGAGGACGTGCTGGCGCTGGTGTGCGAGGGGCTGTCGAATCGGGCCGTGGGGGAGAGGCTCTTCATGGCGGAGTCGACCGTCAAGACGCATGTCACGTCCCTCCTGGGCAAGACGGGGACCTCGAATCGGGTCGAGCTCATCGTCCACGCCTATCGGGTGGGTCTGGCCGACCCCGGCGCCGTGCCCTTGCCCTCCGGTGATTTCCCCGGATAACGAAATTTCGGGCCTGTTTTTCGTGGGAAGCGTTCGTTTTCGGGGGTAATGGCAGGGGAGAGGGGAGGGCCGCTGAGCCGGACGCGGCCCGCCTCCCCCCGAGGGAGGAGGCGCCCGCCCGCGGCCGCCCGAGGAATCCGCCCCACGGGGGATCCGCCCCGCCCTCCCAACGGGGATCGTGGACGCATGAACACGAGAACCCGTATCCGGTCCCACCGGAGCCCGACGTCCCCCATCGCCCCCGGCATCCCCGCGGATCCGACGACCCCGGCCGGCCCTACCGCTCTCGACGCCGATACCGGCCCCATCGCCCCCACCGGCCTGTCGACCCCCGCGGGTCCAGCGGCCATCCCAGCCTCCGCAGGCGGGCACGGTATCCCCACCGGCCTGTCGACCCCCGCGGGTCCGGCGACCCCGACCCGCACCGGCGGCCCCGGCACCCCGACCCGCACCGACCCCGAGACCCCGACCCCGGGCCTCGAACTGCGCGGGATCGACAAGTCCTTCGGCTCCCACCGGATCCTCTCCGGCCTCGACCTCACCGCCCGCCCCGGACGCGTCTACGCCCTCCTGGGACCCAACGGCGCCGGCAAATCCACCGCCCTCTCCATCGCCCTGGGACTCCACCGCCCCGACGCCGGCGTCGTCCTCGTCGACGGGAGGCCCTGGACCCGCGAGGCCCTCGGCCGCATCGGCGCCTCGATCAACGGGCCCGCCCTCTTCCCCCACCTCGACGCGCGGCGCAACCTCCTCGTCCACGCCCACCTCACCGGCACCGACCCCTCGGCTATCGACCCCCTCCTCGACGCCGTCGGCCTGTCGGGCGCGGGACGGACCCGCGCCCGGAGGATGTCGACCGGGATGAAGATGCGGCTCGCCCTGGCCATCGCCCTCCTCGCCGACCCCGACATCCTCCTCCTCGACGAGCCCCAGAACGGCCTCGATCCCCAGGGCGTCATCGACCTGCGCGAGATGCTCATCGACCTGGCCCGAGACGGGCGAACCGTCGTCGTCTCCAGCCACCAGCTCGGGGAGATGGTCCGCATGGCCGACGACGTCGGCGTCCTCGCCCACGGGCGCCTCGTCCACGAGGGGCCGCTGTCGGACCTGGCCGACCCGGACGACGCCGTCGGGCTCGAAGAGGCCTACCTCGCGCTGACCTCCGGACCCGCGCCGACGAGAGGGGAGTCCGTTGGCGCCTCTTCTTCGCGTTCTCAGGGCTCCACCCCCGAACCGACGACAGGGGAGTCGGACGAGAGGGGGGAGGCGAAATGAGTGCCCCGAGGATCCTTCGCGCCGAGGTCGTCCGCCACCGCGGCACCTTCACCTGGTGGTCGCTGCTCCTGCCCATCGGCTTCACCCTGTGGTGCCTCTGGCTGGCCACCGCCGCCCAGAGCTCGGGCCTGGCCTCTTCCGAGGGCAGGTGGGACGGCGACGTCCTCGGATGGCTGTCGTTCTACGCGATCGGCTTCCTCCTCCCGATCTCCGCCCTCGTCGGCGGGGCCTGCCAATGGCGCGAGCAGCACCAGCGCCACGGCGGCGCCCTGTGGCGGGACGTGTCGCCGACCCGGGTCCTCCTCGCTCGGCTCGCGGTCCTGTCCTCGGCGATGCTCGCCTCCCAGGCGGTCGTCATCGGCCTCGTCGTCGGCCACGCCCTCGTCATGGGGGCCGGATGGGGGCCGGTCGACCGGTGGCTGCCGCTCGTCGCCGTCATGTGGGCCGTGGGCTCCTCCGGGGCCGCCGGGGGAGTCCTCGCGGCGAGGGTCGCGGGAGGAACGGGCACGGGGGCCGCGGTTGTCGGCGCCTTCGCGTGGTCGTTCGCCGGGGCCGTGGGGGCCGAGGCCGACGACTGGGCGCTGCGGCCGTGGACGTGGGCGGTGCGGCCGATGCTGCCGCTGCTCGGCACCCACTCGAACTCGGTCGTCCTGGAGGAGGGGGCGCCGGCGTGGGAGTACCCCGTGGCGCCGGGGGTGCTCCTCCAGGCGGGCCTGTGCGCGGTCCTCGTCGTCTGCGTCCTCGCGGCGGACGGGGTGATGCGGGGCGTCGAGGCGAGAGGCTCGCTCTTTCTGCCGGGGTGGGCGCGGGCGCAGTGGATGCGGGGCCTGCGGGCACGTCGCCTGCGGGCGCGGGGCGTCGCCGGCGGGGGTTCGGGGGAGTCCGAGGTCCGCGCCGGGCGTCCGGTGGGGTGCGGGGCCGGTGCCGGGCCTGGGCCTGCTGTCGAGCGCCTGGCGGGGCGCGGGACTGATGCCGGCGGCGAGGCCCGGGCCTCTGTCGGCGCTCGCGGCCTCGGCTCCCCGGGGGCGAGCGTCGGACTCGCCGGCGCCGCCGCGACGGGACCGCGCCGGTTCCCCTCGGTCGTCGCCGCGACGGAGCCGAGCCGGATCCCCTCGGTCGTCGCCGGGGTCGGCCCGCGCGGACGGGTCCGGTCGTTGCGGGCCGTCGCCGCCGTCCTGCCGTGGCCGGCGTGGACGATGCTCGCACTCGTCCTCTTCGCGGTCCTGGCAGTGGCCCGGGTCTATCCGCGGGCCACCGGCGTGGGGGCGCTCGCCCTTCTCGGCATGCCGACGGCGGGCTTCGTCGTCGGAGTCACCTCGTGGACGGCGTTCGAGGGGGCGTGGCGCGGCCTCGTCCTGCGCGTCCGCCCCTGGAGGGTCCTCGTCGCGTGGGCGTGCTGCGCGGGGGCGTTCCTCATGGCGGTCTCCTCGGCGGGCCTGGCGGTTCTCGGCGCTCGATCGGCGGTCGGGGCCCTGGTCCTGACAGCGGTGTCGGTGATGTGCGCCGCCGCCGGGTGGGCGTGCGCCGAGGCGGTGGGCGCCCCCTGGGCGTCGGCCCTCGGGTTCTTCGCAGTACTCTCTGCGGCCGTGGTCTGCGGCAACGAGGCCCTCTCCGCCTCTTGGCTGTGGCTGGGGGCTCCGGCGGGGTGGGGGTGGATCGCGTGGTCGGATCCGACGAGGCTCGGGCCGGTCGTCGTCATGAGCGCGGGGCTCGGCGTCCTCGCCCTGGTCGGGGCGGCGCTGGGGTCGGCGCGGGCGGCCCGGCGGATGAGGTGAGGGCCCGCTCGATGCGGGGACGCGGCCGGGGCCGGTGTCGCCGCTCCCGCGGGTCTTGACGGGGGCTCCGACGAACGATTTCCCCGGAAAACGAATTTCGAGGGCTGTTTTCGGTAGGAAATGTTCGTTTTCGGGGGAGAGGAGCGTGGAGAGGTCGGGGTGCTGAGGGGAGGGGAGACCGCCGGGGCGACGCGCAGGGCGGAGGGCCCCGGGCTCCAGATGCCGACGGTCCGATGTAAGGTCGGGCAACGGCGGGGCATCGGGATCGCACCGGGCCTGGCCGACGGCGTCGGGGATCCCACCTCGCCCGCAGGAGAATCGGAAGGTCAGGAACATGGCAGCGTCGAAGCTGGTCATCGTGGAGTCCCCCGCGAAGGCGTCGACCATCGAGGGCTATCTCGGACCCGACTACCACGTCACCGCGTCCATCGGGCACATCCGAGACCTCCCCCAGCCCAAGGAACTGCCCACCGAGATGAAGAAGGGCCCCTTCGGCCGCTTCGCCGTCGACGTCGAGCACGGCTTCACCCCCTATTACGCCGTCAACCCCGACAAGAAGAAGAAGGTCGCCGAGCTCAAGCGGGCCCTCAAGGAGGCCGACGAGCTCTACCTCGCCACCGATGAGGACCGGGAGGGCGAGGCCATCGCCTGGCACCTCCTCGAGGTCCTCAAGCCCAAGATCCCGGTCAAGCGCATGGTCTTCCACGAGATCACCCGCGAGGCCATCGCCCGCGCGCTGGAGAACACGCGCGACCTCGACACCAACCTCGTCGACGCCCAGGAGACCCGGCGCATCCTCGACCGCCTCTACGGCTACGAGGTCTCCCCCCTCCTGTGGCGCAAGATCCGCCCCTCCCTGTCCGCCGGCCGCGTCCAATCCGTCGCCACGCGCCTCGTCGTCGACAAGGAGCGCGACCGCATGGCGCACGTCTCCACCGAGTACTGGTCGATCGACACCTCCATCGAGGCCAAGGGGGAGGCATTCACCGCCCGCGTGTGGCAGATCGACGGGCACGCGGTCGCCACCGGCTCGGACTTCTCCGAGAAGGGCGCCCTGTCGGACAAGGCCGAGCGGGCCGGAGCCGTCCACCTGACCGGCGAGCGCGCCCGGGAGATCGCCGACGCCCTGACGGCCGCGCCCTCCTCGATCGTCGACTCGGTGACGCACAAGCCCTACCGGCGCCGGCCGGCCGCCCCCTTCACGACCTCGACCCTCCAGCAGGAGGCGTCCCGCAAGCTCCACTGGAACGCGTCCTCGACGATGCGCACCGCCCAGTCCCTCTACGAGTCCGGCTACATCACGTACATGCGCACCGACTCGACGGCCCTGTCCTCGCAGGCCGTCTCGGCCGCCCGCGCCCAGGCCGCCGAGCTCTACGGCCCGGACGCCGTCGCCGCCGAGCCGCGCGTCTACGGCAAGGCCTCCAAAGGCGCGCAGGAGGCCCACGAGGCGATCCGCCCCGCCGGCGATCACTTCCGAACCCCCGCCCAGGTCGCCCCGCACCTGTCGCGCACCCAGCTCGCCCTCTACGACCTCATCTGGAAGAGGACCGTCGCCTCCCAGATGGCAGACGCCGTCGGCTTCACCGCGACCATCCGAGTGCTCACCGGCATCAGCCTGGACGACGGGCGGCACGACGTCGTCTCCTCGGCCTCCGGCACCGTCATCACCTCCCCCGGCTTCCGCCTCGCCTACGAGGAGGGCCGCGACCAGGGCCGCTACGACGCCGAGAAGCAGCGCGAGGACGCCGAGAAGGTCCTGCCCGACGTGGCCGAGGGCGACGCCGCCGACGTGCGCGAGGCCTCCCCCGACGGCCATCGGACCCAGCCCCCCGGCCGCTACACGGAGGCCACCCTCGTCAAGACCATGGAGGAGCTCGGCATCGGCAGGCCCTCGACCTACGCCGCGACGATCCAGACGATCTCCGATCGCGGCTACGTCACCCACCGCGGTCAGTACCTCGTCCCGACGTGGCTCGCCTTCTCCGTCACGCGCCTGCTCGAGGAGAACCTGGCGAACCTCGTCGACTACGACTTCACCGCGTCGATGGAGTCCGACCTCGACCGCATCGCCGCCGGCCAGGAGGACGGCACCGGGTTCCTCACGGGGTTCTTCCTCGGCGACAACGGGCTCGGCGACTCCTCCGGACTCCAGCACCAGGTCGCCTCCCTCGGCGACGACATCGACGCGCGCGCCGTCAACTCCCTCGACATGGGCGGCGGGGTCACCCTGCGCGTCGGGCGCTACGGCCCCTACCTCGAGAAGGAGGACGGGACCCGGGCGAACATCCCCGCGGAACTCGCCCCCGACGAGATCGACGCCGAGAAGATCGACGAGCTCTTCGCCCTGGCCGCCGACGACGGGCGCGAACTCGGCGTCGACCCGGCCACCGGTCACATGCTCGTCGCCAAGAACGGCCGTTTCGGTCCGTACATCACCGAGGTCCTCCCCGACGAGGCCGGCGATGACGCGCCCGAGGGCCGCAAGACCGCCAAGCCCAAGCCCCGCACGGCCTCGCTCTTCAAGACGATGGACCTGGCGACCGTCTCTCTCGACGACGCCCTGAAGCTCCTGTCGCTGCCGCGCGAGGTCGGGGTCGACCCGGCCACCGGAGAGGCGATCACCGCGCAGAACGGCCGCTACGGCCCCTACCTGAAGAAGGGGGCGGATTCGCGGACGCTGTCCTCGGAGGATCAGCTCTTGACGATCACCCTCGACGAGGCCCTCGCGATCTACGCCCAGCCGAAGGCCCGGGGGCGAGCGGCGGCCCGGCCCCCGTTGCGCGAGTTCGGGCTCGATCCGGTCACCCAGAAGAAGGTCACCGTCAAGGACGGGCGCTTCGGTCCCTACATCACCGACGGGGAGACGAATGTGACGGTGCCGCGCGCCGAATCCGTCGAGGACCTCACCGAGGAGCGCGCCTTCGAACTGCTCGCGGACAAGCGCGCGAAGGGGCCGGCGCCCAAGCGCAAGACGTCGGCTCGGTCGACCGCCCGTAAGACGTCCGCGAAGAAGGCGCCCGCGAAGAAGACCGGGACGGCGAAGAAGACGACGAAGGAGTGACGGGCCGGTCGACGGGGGACCCGTCGGCGAGACGGGGTCGCGGACTCAGATGCCCGCGGCGCATGCGAGGATTCTCCCATGGAGCTGACTGAGGTGGAGCACACGATGGCCGACGGCGGCGTCTTCATCACTTTCGAGGGCGGTGATGGCTCGGGCAAGTCCACCCAGATCCAGCGCGTCCGCGCCTGGATCGAGGCGCGCGACCACCACGTCCTCGTCACCCGCGAGCCCGGCGGCACCGCCCTGGGCCATGACCTGCGCCGCCTCATCCAGAACGGCCCCGAGGACGTCGACGCCCGGACCGAGGCCCTCCTGTACGCCGCCGACCGCGCCTACCACGTGGCCACCGTCGTGCGCCCCGCCCTCGACCGGGGGAGGATCGTCCTGTCGGACCGGTACATCGACTCCTCCCTGGCCTACCAGGGCGCGGCCCGCGATCTCGGCGTCGACGAGATCGCCGCCCTGTCCCGGTGGGCGACGAACGACCTTCGCCCGTCCCTGACCTTCCTCCTCGATCTGCCGCCCGAGGTCGGCGCGCGCCGCCGCACCGACGCGCCGGACCGCCTCGAACGGGAGTCCCGGGACTTCCACGAGCGGGTCCGTCACGAGTACCTGCGCCTAGCGGACGCCGAGCCCGACCGGATCGTCGTCATCGACGCGGTCGGGACCCCCGACGAGGTGTTCTCCGAGATCCGGGGCGTTCTCGAGGAGCGCTGGGCGCAGCTCGGCCTCGCGCCGGCGGCCCCCGTCGGCGACCAGGACGGTCCGAGCGGGGCCCGGGGCGCCGACGGGGCGCGCGGCTCCGGGGACGACGAGGAGACGGGCCGGCAGGACGGCCCGCGGGCCGCCGCGCCCGTCGAGGAACCGGTGCGGGGGATCGGGTCGGCCGCGCCGGTCAGGGCCGCGGGCCTGCTGGGCCTCCTCGGCGACGAGGCCCAGGGCGCCCTGTGGGATCCCGCCGAGGACGGCAGCCTCCTATGACGGCCCCCGGCCCGGTCTGGGGCGAGCTCGTCGGGCAGGAGGCGGCGGTGAGGGTCCTCGTCGAGGCCGCCGCCGGAGCCCGGGCTCTCATCGACGGCCCGCGCGGGGAGGGCGACGGCGCTCCCGCGACGGACGACCGGAATGGGGCGGCCTCGGCGGATTCGCGGTCGATGAGCCACGCGTGGCTCATCACCGGGCCCCCGGGATCCGGCCGATCCGTCGCGGCCCGCGCCTTCGCCGCGGCCCTCCAATGCACCGGGCCCGAACCGGGGTGCGGCCGGTGCCCCGGATGCCGCACGACGATGGGCCGCACGAACGGCGATGTCCGCTTCGTCGCCACCGAGGGCTCGATCATCACCACGCAGACCGCCCGGGGCCTCGTCCACCAGGCCCAGTCCGCCCCCTCCCAGGGGCGCTGGCTCGTCATCGTCGTCGAGGACGCCGACCGCCTCAACGAGCAGGGCGCCAACGCGCTCCTCAAAGCCATCGAGGAGCCGCCCGAGAGGACCGTGTGGGTCTTGTGCGCGCCCAGCCCCGAGGACATGATCCAGACGATTCGGTCCCGCTGCCGGCATTTGGGGTTGCGGATCCCCCGGGCCCAGGCGGTCGCCGACCTCCTCGTCCGCGAGGGGGCGGCCGATGCCGCGACGGCCCTCGAATCGGCCCGAGCCGCCCAGTCCCACATCGGCCTGGCCCGGGCACTGGCCCGCGATCCGCAGATGCGCCGGCGCCGACGGGAGATCATCGCCGCGCCCGTGCGCGTGCGCTCCGTCGGCGAAGCCGTGTTCGCCGCCGATCGGCTCCTGGAGACCGCGAAGGAGCAGGCCGAGGCCCAGACGGCCGAGCGGGACGCCCGCGAGAGGGCCGAGCTCATGCGCCAGCTCGGCGTCGAGGACGGGGAGGCCGTGGCCCGTCAGTCCCGGGGCCTCCTCCGATCACTGGAGGAGGACCAGAAGCGCCGGCAGAAGCGGGCCCTCAACGACGCCCTCGACCGCGCCCTCGTCGATCTGCTGGCGATCTACCGGGACGTCCTCATGATCCAGCTCTCCACGGGCCAGGAGCTCGTCAATACGGATCTCGCCGACCTCGTCGCGGAGCTCGCCGGGGACTCGCGTCCGCGCCAGACGATGGAGAGGATCGCGTCCATCGAGGACGCGCGCCGCAGGCTCCTGGCCAACGGGAACCCGCTCCTCGTCCTCGAGGCGATGGCGATCTCCCTGCGCCCCCAGGTCTAGGGAGGATCGGCGGGATCAAGGGCGTCGAGCCGGCCGATCGTCTGGCTCGGGCGGGGGCCGGACCGCCCGGCCGGGCGCGTGACGACGGTGAGATCCCAGGACGTGGGCGGTCCCGCTGGTCGGACCCGTTTCACGACCTCCCACGAGACTCCTTTCATTACGGGCTAGCAACGGTCGCCGCTCGGGCATCGGCGGGATGCGGCGAGGGGCTCGCCGCTCTCGCCGGCCGGGTCTCCCGTGGAGGGGCGAGTCGGTCTTCGGCCGGCTCCGGCTGAGCATCGCGCGAGGAGGCGGATCCGCACGCGAGGGCGGGCCCTCGTACACTGCGCACATGAGAACGCGCAGCATCGGCATCGTCATCGCCTCGGTCCTCGCCGTCATCATCGTCGTCACGATGGTCATCGCGATGATCTGGCAGGGGTTCTCCTCCCCGGTCCGGCCCGCGTCCCCCTCCACGGGCGCGACCACCGCGCAGAGCGCGCCCCCGATCGCCGCCGCGGGCGCCGAGGACTTCTACGCCCAGACCATCGAGTGGACGGACTGCGATCCCGACGCCATCACCTCGAAATCCGAGCGCGCCCCCCGCGACATGTCGTCCTACAGGTGCGCGACCGTCACGGCCCCCCTCGACTGGGACGACCCCCGGGGCGAGCAGATCTCCTTGTCCCTGGCGGTTCACCGCTCGGGGAGGGACGGCGCGCCCGCCCTCTTCTACAACCTCGGCGGGCCCGGCGGGGCGGCCGTCAAGTCGCTGACCCACCAGGTCGGCGAGAACCTCGGCGACGCCCTCGTCGACGCCTACGACATCGTCGCCCTGGACCCGCGCGGCGTCGGAGCCTCCACCCCGGTCGTCTGCATGACCGATGAGCAGCGGGACCGGCACAACGCCGAAAGGGTCGCCGCCGGCGAGGACGACCCCCGGGCGAGGATCGCCCAGATGGAGGAGAACACGCGAGAACTCGCGGCCGGGTGCCGGGAGCTGTCCGGCGACCTGTTCCGCCACATCGACACCGTCTCGGCCGCGCGGGACTTCGACATGGTCCGGGCCCTGCTCGGACAGGAGTCCTTCAACTACCTCGGCTACTCCTACGGGACCTTCCTCGGGGCCACCTACGCCGAGCTGTTCCCCCAGTCCACCGGCCGCCTCGTCCTCGACGGCGCCCTGGATCCGTCGCTGAGCGTCTCCGAGGTGTCCGAACTGCAGATGAGGGGGTTCGAGGCGTCGATCCGGCATTGGGTGGAGGACTGCCAGGCAGCGGCCGGATGCCCCCTCACGGGGGACGTCGACGCCGGGGTCGCCCAGGTCGCCGACTTCCTCGAGCGCCTGGGGGATTCTCCTCTGGAGACCTCCGATCCCGACAGGCCCCTGACCCAGAACCTCGCCCTGACGACGGTCATCGGGCTGATGTACTCGACGCAGACCTATTCGGCGCTGACGGAGGCGATGAGGCAGGCCATCGGCGATAACGACGGTTCTCAGATGCTCTTCCTCGCGGACTTCCTCAACGACCGCAACTCTGACGGGACCTACTCGTCGACGTCGGCCGACGCCCTCATCGCGATCAACAGCCTCGACTACCCGCCCGCGGGCACCCCCGAGGAGTGGGAAGCCCAGGCGAAGCGGCTCAAGGAGGAGCTGCGGGTCTTCGGGAGTTTCGCCGGGTACTCGTCGGTGGGCCTCGACCAGTGGCCGGCCGAGCACGCGCCGCGCGCTCCGATCGCGGCGGCGGGGGTGGGCCCCGTCGTCGTCATCGGGACGACCCACGACCCGGCGACCCCCTACGTCATGGCGCAGTCGCTGGCCGAGCAGCTCGAATCCGGTGTTCTCGTGACGAACGAGGGGTGGGACCACACCGCCTATTCGAAGCTGGCGAACCCCTGCGTCGTCGATGCCGTCGAGGGGTACCTCGTCGGCGGGCGGGTGCCCGAGGACGGGCTGGTCTGCTCGTCGTGAGCGCTCGGATGGGATCGGGACGATGCCGATGATGCTCCGACGCGCGTCTGCTCGCCATGAACGTGGTGGTGGGAGTCGGTCGGCTCTCCTGTGATCGGTTCCATGGGTGGAGGCCTCGGCGGTGGTTTGCTCCGGCGACTCGTGGACGATTACAGTAGGCGCGTTGCCTGAGGTCCTGATGGGATTGCGGGCGCGGCCGCCTTAGCTCAGTCGGCAGAGCGATTCACTCGTAATGAATAGGTCGTGGGTTCGATTCCCACAGGCGGCTCCACGTGAAGCCCCAGGACATCGTTCACCGATGTCCTGGGGCTTCTTCGTGCGCTCGGGGTTTTCGCATGCCGGGGCTGAAGCTGGTGAGTTGTGCCGCGTCGGCGGCGCGCGTGGCTGTGGATGCGATTCGTGCAACTAGTGGACCCGGCGGTGCTCGACTGCGGGGGTGCGGATGGGAGTGTCCGTGTGTGTGGGGGGTCCATCGCCGACTACCTCGATTTCCTGGACTTATCCCCTCAAAAATGATGGCCGGTGAAACTCGCGGTCGAGCAGGATCGATACCTCGGCTCCCCTTTCCCCCGAAAACGAACATTTCCTACCGGATTAGGTGGGAAATGTTCGTTTTCGGGGGAGGAGAAGAGAGGAGGGGGGAGTGCGGAGTGCCTGTTGAGGACGGTACTGGACGAGGACTCGGCGGTCAGAGTCTGCGGTGTTCACCGGTCCGTGTCGTCATGGCTAGTGGGGAGGCCGACCCGATCCGAGGGCGGGGGCCGGGGTCTCGTCCTCGGGAATTCGGCCCGGGGGTTGGGGGAGGGCGAGGCGTGGATTGCCTCCATCGGGTCCGGCCTGAAGGGCGGGGGCCGGGGTTTCCTCCTCGGGTTGTTCCTGCTTTCGAGAGTCCGGCCCGGTCCGGGAGAGGGGAATCGGTGCTCCTCCTTCGGTTGCTCCTGTCCCCCGGGGAGTTCAACCCGACCTAAGGGGTGGGAACCAGGCAACCCGGTCCCCACCCCTCCTCGGGCGCGGCGGTGGATTCCTCCGTGCGTACCGCCGCCGTTAGCCGACGCTCAGCGGTCCCTTCTCCTGCGGGTCAAAGCGGCGAGACCCCCAATCCCCAGAACGAGGCCGAGGCCGGCGAGCATCGCGGCATCGGTACCGGTGGTGGCGAGGGTGGTGGGGGATGTGGTCGTGTGGGGTCGCGGTGTCGGAGCCGGCTTCGACCCGGCCGCGGGCTCGGGTGCGGGTGCCGGCTCCGGTGCGGGGGTGGGGAGGGAGAAGGCCAGGATCGTCAGGGGTGTCGAGGCCGTGCGTGCGCCGGTCTCGTCGACGAGCACGATCCGGTGGTCCCCGACCTCGATCGACGAATCGACCTCGTAGGAGAACACGACCCTGCCGTACCGGTCGGCCACGGTCGACCCGATGAGCACCGAATCGGAGTGGAGCCACGCGCTGACCCGATCACCGGGGGTGAACCCGCGCCCCGTGATCACCACGGTCTGCCCATAGACCACCGACACCCGATCGACGACAACCGACACCTCATCCGGCTGTGGCTGCGGACCCGGCTCAGGCTCAGGCTGTGGACTTGGCTCAGGCTGTGGACCTGGCTCTGGTTGCGGGTCAGGCTGAGGCTGGGGATCTGGCTCTGGTTGCGGTTGCGGCTGGGGCTGGGGATCCGGCTGCGGCTGTGGCTGCGGACTCGGCTCAGGCTCAGGCTGGGGCTGGGGATCCGGCTGCGGTTCGGGAACCGGCGTCGCCTCGATCGTCACCGTGGCCGGAACCGTCAGGCGCGTCGAGCTCCTCGGCGTCCGATCGGCCGCATCGAAGGCCGTCGAACCGTCGGCCCCCACCCAGTCGTTGAGATTCGCCCCGAGGGAATCGACCGTTCCGGTGATGGCGTACGTGCCGGCCGCCGCCGGGTCGACCGAGGACACCTCCCAGGAGACGGGCAGCGTCCCGGTGCCCCTCCCGTGGGCCAGGGTGACATCGATCCGGTCGGGCAGCGCCGCCCGGATCTCGTCGAGGGACGCCCCCTGGGCGAGGGATGCGCCGATGCCCTCGGCGGCGCCGTCCGCGACTGCGGTCGCGTCCGCGTTGCGGATACGGTCGTAGTCGGCCCGGGTCAGGGAGATGATGCCTCCGTGCTTGGTCGACGGGGCCATGAAGAAGTCCGAGGCATCGAGGTACTGCCATCCGGCGTCGAGGTCGTCGGTCCACATCGGTCGGTATCCGGTCGTGGGGATGACATCGACGTAGAGGTACCAGCGGTCTCGGTCGTGGCGCTTGAACACGGCGGGTCCCTCGACTCCTCCGGGGTTGCCTCCCGACCAGCTCGCCCCGATCTTCGTCTGGGTCTTCGTCCATTCGGTCTCCGGCTCCCACCAGCGGGCGGAGGAGGTCGATTCCATGAAGATGCCGTTGCCGAAGGCGTTGTCCTTGGTAATCCGGTAGGTGGTGCCGTGGTCCTGGATCATCGTCGTGTCGATGGCGTTGCCGCCGGTGTCGACGAAGACGCCCCCGTAGCGGTAGGTCGCCTCGGTGAAGTCGGTCGTGGATCCCCACAGGACCCGGTTGTAGGTGGGGCCGGAGTGGGTGGTGTCGGCGGCCTCGAAGGTGTTGGACGACCAGTAGAAGACGAAGGCCCCGGTCCCGTCCTCGTGATAGTCGGGGACCCACAGGGCCTCGGGCGCCCAGGCCATGCCGAGTCGCGGGGAGTCGGGGGTTTGGAGGTCGATCTGGCGCAGGTCGGACCAGTGGACGAGGTCGGTGGACTCCCACACGTTGAGCCGGGTCGATCCGTGGTTGGCCCAGTGGCACCAGTTCGTGCAGCCGGCGCTGCCGGTCTCCCCGCCGAAGACGCGCAGGTCGGTGGCGATGATGTAGTAGACGCCGGTCTCGGGGTTGCGGGTGATGAATGGGTCGCGGACCCCGGTGGTGCCCAGGTGGGAGGCGAGGATGGGCTGCCCGCCGTTGAGAGGGTCCCATTGCTCGGGGTTGTCGCCGCGGGAGATATCGAGGTAAATCTTCTCGGCGTAGCCGGCGGAATCCTCGAGGAAGTGGACCATGAGGTATCCGTAGGTGTCGTGGGCGCCCGCTCGGGGGCGGACGGTGACGGGGATGTCGGCGCTGGCCGTGACGCCGCGGATGGTGGCGGTGGCGGTCAGCGAGGCTTGGATGGGGGCGGCCCCGGTGTCAGGCTGCTCGGCGCGCGCGGTGAGGCCGTCGGGGTCGACGCTCACGGGCGAGTCGGGGGCGGCGCTCCAGGTGACGAGCCCGTTGGAGTCGGGCAGTCGGGTCGTCGAGTCGGTCAGGGAGATCGGGGGGAGGGAGGTGACGAGGTCCTCGGCGGCCCTGGCGAAGCTGTCCTCGTGGAGGAGGGCGTCTTGGGCGGCCAGGTCGGCGATCTCGTCGTCGTTGAGGGCGCGATCGTAGACGCGGAAGGCGGCGACCTGGCCTGCGAAGAGGGGGTCGGGCCAGGGGGAGCGGCCGATGGTGTTGAGGGATTGGTCGGTGATCGAGGCGGGGGTCAGGGCGGTGGCCGCCCGACCGGCGAGGGCCCCGTCGATGTAGTAGGAGATTGTTCCGGCGCCTCCGTCGATGACGCTCGTCAGTTGGTACCAGCGGTGGGGGTCGAGGGTGATGGAGGATCGTGCGTTGTTCTCGCCGGGGTTGGATCCGGTGGTGATGGCCGTGCGGGTCGTGCCCGTGACGGTGGTGAAGAAGTAGCTCTGGTTGACCTCGTTGCCGATGTTCCACACGAAGTTCGGGGTACTGGTCATGGACGGGTCGAGGAGGATCTCGGTGGAGATCGTCGCCGAGTCGGCGGAGACGAGGAGGTCGTCGGGCAGTTCGACCCAGTTGCCGGTGGAGGTCTTCGGGCCGCCGGTGAGGGTCAGCGAATCGCCGGTCCATTGGGAGTCGGCGGAATTGTGGACGAGGGCGGCGCCGAATGCGGAGCCGGCGGCGGTGTTGGGGACTTCGGCGCCGGAGGTCTGGGAGAAGAGGTATTCGACGAGGGGCTCGGTTCCCGGGTCGGGGGTGTCGGCTGCGTGGGCGGGGGCGGCGAGTCCGGCGGCGAGGACGAGGCCGAGGGCTCCCGTCCCGATGCGCCGCAGGGCGGTGCGTGGTCGGTGCTGCGATGCGAGGGGCATGGAATCACCTTCGATTCATCGTGGCGCCGTGGGGGAGGGGCGCCGGTGGGATCGGGCGCGGGCGGTGTGCCGCGCTGGGGGCGGTCGACGTCCGCGTCGGACGCCCCACCATAATGATAACGTTCACACTCGCATGTTTCCAAGGTTTCAGAAGAAGCGAAGACCGGTCATCCCCTCCGGTCCCGCGAGCGATCCGGACGGATCCTCCGCGTTCATCCGGGTTGTGCCCCCGAAAACATCGGCGAACAATGGGCCCGACCGGAAGGAGCGCGATGGGCAACAGGATCGATACGCAGGACCGTCTGATCGCCGCGACGCGCCAGATCATCATCGACGAGGGCGTCGAGGCGACGAGCCTGGAGAGGATCTGCAAGCGCGCGGGATTCACCCGCGGAGCCTTCTACTCGAACTTCGCGTCGAAGGACTCGCTCCTGGCGGCCCTGGCCGAGGACGAGTACGACGGGCTCATCGCCCGCCTGCGCGCGACCGTCGAGGCCTGGGCGGCGCGCCCCGGGATCGCCGCCCCCTCCCGGGGCGCGGGGCCGACAATCGACGGCGCCGATGATCGGCCCCGCCCGGAGGCGGCGGCCGGCGCCGACCCCCGCGCGCCGATGATCGAGACCCTCCTGTACGAGGCCCTGGACGCCATCGGCATCGACAAGGCCCTGTACCTCGTCCACTCCGAGCTCCTCATGCGCTCGATCCGCGACCCCGAGTGGGGCGAGCGCCTCCTCGACATCAACCTCGCCTTCGTCGACGAGCTCGGCTACGTCCTCGAATGGATCCTCGAAGCGGCGGGACGGCGCCTGACCCGCAACCAGCGGGCGATGACCCATTCGGTCATCGGCATCGTCATGCGCGCCGCGGGCGTCGCCGCCTGGCGCGAGGTCGTCGGCCCCCGCTCGCGCTCGACGGGTCCCGCCCGGCCCGAGGCGGGACCCGTCCCCGTGCGCGACTCCTCCGCCCGCGAGGTCCTCGACGTCGTCCTCGAGATCCTCTACGCCTCCTCCGAGCCCGTGGGGGAGGTCGCACCCGAAGCGGGGAAGGGGCCGCGTCATCCCGGATAGTTGGAAACTTGAAATAAAAAGACGACGACTTTCCCGCGAGAAAACGCCGAATATACCGCACCGTATTTGAGGGCCCCGCCCGGGGGGCCCACGCTGGTAGCCGATGAGCAGACCAGAGACCAGCGCGCCGATCCTGCGCTACGGCACCGTCGACTCCGCCCTGACGGTCCTCGCCCGGATCGCCCGCGACGCCCCCGGCCCCGCGCCCCTGACGACCGTCGTCGCCCGCCACCAGACCGGCGGACGGGGGCGTTCCGGGCGCGCCTGGGCCGACGACCCCGGGTCCCTCCTCCTCGCCGTCCTCGTCGACGTACCCGACGCCGACCTCTCATGGACCACCCCCGTCGCCGGCCTCGCCGTCGCCGCCGCCATCGCCGACCTCGGCCACCGCCCCCGCCTCAAATGGCCCAACGACGTCCTCGTCGACGGCCGCAAAGTCGCCGGCATCCTCTGCGAGCACATCGACTCCCCGACAGCCCTGCGCCCCCTCCACCGCGTCGGCGTCGGCATCGGCCTCAACCTCGGCACCGTCCCCTCCGGCGCCGGGCCACTGGCCGGCGCCCTCGACCTGGCCGGCGCCGACCGCGACGAGACCGCCGAGTCCCTGATCCTCGCGATCCGCGACGGGCTCGCCCGCCTCCTCGCCGCCGACCGCCCCGCCTGGAAGCGCGATTACGAGCGCCTCCTCGCCCGTCCCGACGCCCCCTGCTCCGTCCGCCTGCCCGACGGCGCCCGCCTCGACGTGCGCCCCACCGGCGTCGACGACGACGGGGCCCTCCTCGCCCTCGACGCCGACTCCCGCCCCATACGGATCGCCGTCGGCGACGTCGACCTGCCCTCGTCCACCGGCCCCCGACCCCCATCAGGAGTCCACGCATGAGCGCGCACCGCCCCATCCGACGCCTCCTCGTCGCCAACCGCGGCGAGATCGCCGTGAGGATCATCCGCACCGCACGCGACATGGGCATCCCCTCCGTCGCCGTCTACACCGACCCCGACGCCGCCTCCCTCCACGTCGACCTCGCCGACGAGGCCCACCGGATCGGCGCCGCCCCCTCCGCCCACCTCGACGCGGACGCCCTCCTGGCGGCCGCCCGGGTCGGCGGCGCCGACGCCGTCCACCCCGGCTACGGGTTCCTCTCCGAGGACCCCGCCTTCGCACGGGCCGTCGCCGACGCCGGCCTGACCTGGGTCGGCCCGCGCGCCGACGCCATCGAGGCCCTCGGCGACAAGATCCGCGCCCGCGCCCTCGCCGTCGACGTCGGCGCCCCCGTCATCCCCGGCGACGCCCTCGATGCCGACCCGGGCGCCGCCCGCGACCGCGTCCTGTCCTTCGCCGCCGACGAGGGGTACCCCGTCCTCATCAAGCGCGCCGACTCCGGGGGCGGGCGCGGCATCACCCGCCTCGACGACGAGGACGCGGCCCGTCGGTACTTCCGCGACCTGCCCGACGGCGCCTCGATGCTTGGCTGCTTCGTCGAGAAGGCCGTCCTGCGGGCCCGCCACGTCGAGACCCAGTGCGCGCGCGCCGCCGACGGCGGATTCCGCGTCGTCTCGACCCGCGACTGCTCCGTCCAGAGGCGCAACCAGAAGGTCGTCGAGGAGGCCCCCGCCCCCCACCTGCCCGCCGGCGTCGAGGACCTCCTCGCCTCCTCCTCGCGCGCCCTCTTCGACGCCGTCGACTACGTGGGCGCGGGCACCTGCGAGTTCCTCGTCGACCCCTCGGGGCGCGCCTACTTCCTCGAAGTCAACCCCCGCCTCCAGGTCGAGCACACCGTCTCCGAGGAGATCGTCGGCATCGACCTCGTCCGCGAGCAGCTCCTCCTCGCCCAGGGCGCCCCCCTCACCGAGCCCCTGCCGACCCGTGGTCACGCCCTCGAAGTGCGCATCACCTCCGAGGACCCCGCCGACTCCCTCATGCCGACGACCGGGACGATCCGGTCGATGACCTGGCCCGGCGGCCCCGGCGTGCGCATCGACTCCTTCGTGCGGGCCGGCGACGCCATCGGCGCAGGCTTCGACTCCCTCATCGCCAAGCTCGTCGTCTGGGCGCCGACCCGGGACCAGGCTCTCGCCCGCCTGCGCCGGGCCATCGACGAGGTCGAGGTCCAGGGCCTGGCCACCCCCGCCCCCCTCCTGTCGAGGATCGTCTCCCACCCGGACTTCACCGGCCCCGACACCCCCGGGGCCGCGTCCCGACCCGATGGGCCCGACTGCGGCCTGCGCGTCCACACGACGTGGCTGGAGGACATCGGGCTCCTCGACGAGGTCGCCGCGGACACCGCGGGCCTCGCGCGCCCCGCGCCCGACCCGCGCGAGCCCGTCGGGGCCCGGAGCGTCGACCTGCCCACCGAGGAGCTCGTCATCGAGATCGACGGGCGCCGCACCCGCCTGCGCGTCCCCTCCCGCCTCCTGGGGGCGGTCCCGGCCGACCCCGGGGCCGTCCGCCGCCAACCCACCCGGCGCCACCGCGCCCGCGCCGCCCACGCCTCCGACTCGTCCACCGACGTCCTCGCCCCCATCCAGGGCACCGTCGTGCGCATCGCCCTGGGCGAGGGCGACGCCCTCGCCCAGGGCGACCTCGCCGTCGTCCTGGAATCGATGAAGATGGAGAAGCCCGTGTACGCCCCCGTCGCCGGGACCGCCTCCTCCATCCGCGTCGCCGTCGGCGACACCGTCCACCCCGGCGACGTCCTCGTCGCCATCGACCCCGAGGAGCGGCCATGACCCCCGAGCAGATCCTCACCGAGGACGACGCCGACACCGGCATCGTCTCCCGCGCGAACTTCGTCGAGCACAACCGCAGCGTCGTCACCGCCGCCGAGGAGCGGGCCCGCGCCCGCCAGCACCCCCACGGCCGCCAGACCGCGCGCGAGCGCATCGCCGCCCTCCTCGACGACGGGTCCTTCACCGAGCTCAACCGCTTCGCCGGGGGCGACATCGTCAAGGGGTCCCTCGGATCGGCCGTCATCACCGGCATCGGCACCATCGACTCGCGGCCCGTCGCCGTCTACTCCCAGGACTTCTCCGTCATGGGCGGGACCCTCGGGCAGGTCGAGGGCGATAAGATCCTCCACCTCATGGACGCCGCGCTCTCCCTGCGCATCCCGATCATCGCGATGCTCGACTCGGGCGGCGCCCGCATCCAGGAGGGGGTCACCGCCCTGGCCCAGTACGGGAGGATCTTCAAGAAGACCACCGAGTGCTCCGGCGTCGTCCCCCAGATCTCCCTGATCCTCGGGCCCTGCGCGGGCGGCGCCGTCTACGGCCCGGCCCTCACCGACTTCATCATCATGACGAGGCGGTCGTCGTACATGTTCGTCACCGGCCCCTCCGTCGTCAAAGCCGCCACCGGCGAGGAGATCTCCCAGGAGGACCTCGGCGGCGGGGACCTGCACAACACGATCTCCGGCGTCGCCCACTTCCTCGCCGAGGACGAGGCCGAGGCCCTCGACTACGCGCGCACCCTCCTGTCGTACCTGCCCTCCCACTGCAGCGAGGAGCCCCCCCGATTCGCCTACGACCCCGCGACCTGCGCGCCCTCGGCCCCCGAGCGCGTCGGCGACCTCGTCCCCGAGTCCCCCAAGCAGGCCTACGACATGGTCGACGTCATCGAGGCCATCGCCGACAACGAGGAGTTCCTCGAGGTCCAGCCGCTCTTCGCCCCCTCCGTCCTCATCGGCTTCACGAGCTTCGAGGGCCGCCCCGCCGGCGTCGTCGCCTCCCAGCCGCTCAACGACGCCGGGACCCTCGACGTCGACGCGTCGGAGAAGGCCGCCCGATTCGTCCAGTTCTGCGACGCCTTCTCCCTGCCGATCGTCACCCTCGTCGACGTCCCCGGCTACCGGCCCGGCTCCGAGCAGGAGCGCGCCGGCATCATCCGGCGCGGTGCCAAGCTCATCACCGCCTACGCCACCGCCTCGGTGCCGATGGTGACGATCATCGTGCGCAAGGCCTTCGGCGGCGCCTACATCGTCATGGGCTCGAAATCCCTGGGGGCCGACGTTAACTTCTCCTGGCCGTCCTCCCAGATCGCGGTTATGGGCTCCGAGGGCGCCGTCGACATCGTCTTCCGGCGGGAACTGGCCAAGGCCGGCTCGCAGGGCAGGGACGTCGCCGAGCAGCGGGCCCGATACCAGGAGCTCTACGACAAGCACTCGGTCAACCCGAACCTCTCCCTGCGCAACGGCGAGCTCGACGGCCTCATCGAGCCGGGCCGGACCCGCGAGGCCATCTGCCGCTCCCTCTCGCTCCTCATCCGCAAGGAGCGGCCCGCCCCCAGTCCGAGAATCCACGACAACGCCCCCATGTGACCCCTGTGTGACCCCGCCGCGCCCCCGGCTCCACCCCTCCCGACGAACGGACCCGACATGACCTCCTTCCTCACCGGCCTCGACTCCGACTACGCGCTGATCCTCGGCGGCCAGGGCAGCTCCTGGCAGTCCGAGCTCACCCGCGACCTCGGACTGCCCCGCCGGGGCGACGCCCTGCGCGGCGCCGTCGCCTCCGCCCGCGCCCTCCTGGCCCCCGTGGCCCTCGACCTCATGACCTCCGCGCCCGGAGCAGTCGACCGCGTCGACGCGATCCTCGACGGAGCGCCCGCCGACTCCCTCGACACCGCGCCCGCCGTCTGCGTCCCGGCGATCGCCCTCGCCCAGTACTCCGCGCTCCTCGACCTGGAGGCCACCGGCCTCGACCTGCGCCGCTCCCGCCCCGCGGCCCTCCTCGGGCACTCCCAGGGGGTCCTCGGCGTCGAGATCGCCCGAGCCCTCCTCGACTCCGACGAGGAGCGCCTCCACGGGGTCCTCGCCATCGCCTCCCTCATCGGCGTCGCCGCCCAGCGGGTCGCCCGCCAGGCGGGGGCCGTCTCGCGGCCCTCCGGCTCCCCGATGCTCTCCGTGTCCGGCGTCGGCGCCGGCCTCGTCGATCGGGCCCTGGCCGAGGCCCCCGGCGCCGCCGTCGGCGTCGTCAACGGGCCCGAGGCCCGCGTCCTCGTCGCCGCCCCCGCCGATCTCGCCCGGGCCCGCGCCGCCATCGAGGGCCTCGTCGCCGCCCACAACACCGCCCTCGACTCCCACGAGCGCGGCGGGGCCCCCCTCGTCGCCTCCTTCGACTGGCTCCCGGTCGACGCCCCCTTCCACAGCCCCCTCCTGGCCGGCGCCGTCGACCTCGTCGACGAATGGGCCGGGCGCATCGCGGACTCCGGCCGCGCCCTCGACGCCGCGCTCGCCCACGACCTGGCCCGCGCGATCCTCGTCGACCCCCTCGACTGGCCGGCCCGCGTCGACGACGCCCGCCGGCGCGGCGCCTCCTGGTTCCTCGACCTCGGGCCCAGCCCCGTCGTCGGGCGCCTGACCGCCCCCCTCCTGGCGGGCACGGGGTCGGGCGTCGCCGACGCGTCCACCCACGAGGCCCGCACCGGGCTCGACGACGGGACCCTCGTCCCCGAGGCCCCCGTGTCGTGGGACGACTTCGCGCCCCGCCTGGTGTCCCTGCCCGACGGGCGCACCGTCGTCGACACCGCCTTCACCCGCCTGACCGGCAGATCCCCGATCGTCCTGCCGGGCATGACGCCGACGACCGTCAGCCCCGAGATCGTCGCCGCCGCAGCCAACGCCGGGCACTGGGCCGAGATGGCCGGCGGCGGGCAGTACTCCGAGGAGGTCTTCGCCGACAACCTCCAGGGCCTGCGCGACCTCCTCCAGCCGGGGCGCACCGCCGGGTTCAACACGATGTTCTTCGACCGCTTCATGTGGAACCTCCAATTCGGCGTCCAACGGATCGTCCCCAAGGCCCGGCGCGCCGGAGCCCCCATCGACGCCGTCACCATCGCCGCCGGCATCCCCGAGCCCGACGAGGCCGCCGACCTCATCGCCCAGCTCGCCGACGACGGCTTCACCCACCTGTGCCTCAAGCCCGGGACCGTCGAGCAGATCCACGCGTGCCTCGACATCGCCGACGCCAACCCCGGCACGACCCTGATCCTCCAGGTCGAGGACGGCCACTCCGGCGGGCACCACTCGTGGGAGAACCTCGACGACCTCCTGCTCGCGACCTACCCGCGGATCCGGGCGACCCCCGGCGTCGTCCTCGCCGTCGGCGGCGGCATCGGCACCCCCGCCGACGCCGCCCGCTACATCACCGGCCGCTGGTCCACCGATCACGGGCGGCCCGCCATGCCCGTCGACGCGGTCCTCGTCGGCACCGCCACCATGGCCTGCCTGGAGGCCCGGACCTCCCCGCAGGTCAAGCGGCTCCTCGTCGAGACCCCCGGCGTCGGCGGCGACGGCTGGGTCGGCCGTGGGCTCACCGCCGGGGGCATGACCTCGGGCCAGAGCCACCTCGACGCCGACATGCACGAGATCGAGAACTCGTCGTCGCGCGCCTCCCGCCTGATCCACGAGATCGGCGGCGACCCCGACGCCCTGCGCGAGCGCCGCGACGAGCTCGTCGACGCCCTGTCGCGCACCGCCAAGCCCTACTTCGGCGACCTGGAGGAGATGACCTACGCGCAGTGGGCCGAACGGGTCGTCGACCTGTCCTTCCCGTGGGCCGACTGGACGTGGGCCGACCGCGTCCTCGACCTGTTCCACCGCATCGAGGCGCGCCTGGCCGACGCCGACCACGGCGACGTCGAGACCCTCTTCGCCTCCGCCGACGACCTCGACGACGCCCCCGCGGCCCTGGCCGCCCTCCTCGACGCCTACCCGCGGGCCCGCACCACCCCCGTGGCCCCCGCCGACGCCGCGTGGTTCCCCGTCCTGTGCCGCAAGCACCACAAGCCGATGCCCTTCGTCCCCGCCCTCGACGCCGACCTGGCGCGCTGGTGGGGCACCGACACCCTGTGGCAGGCGCAGGACGCGCGCTTCGACGCCGACGCCGTGCGCATCATCCCCGGGCCGAGGTCGGTGGCGGGCATCGACCGGGTCGACGAGCCGATCGGCGAGCTCTTCGCCCGCTTCGAGGCCGCCGTCGCCGACGAGGTGGCCGCCGGCGGTGGGCGGCCGGAGCCGGCGTGGTCGCGCCTGGCCGGGGCGGCCAGCGCCGAGGAGTTCCTGCGCGCCGTGCCGAGCATCGAATGGGCGTCCAACCTCGTGGCCAACCCGGCGCGGACGATGCCCGAGTCCACGTCGGTCGTCGTCGACGGGGCGGGGGCCTCGATCGTCGTCCACTGCGACACCGCGTGGGACCGCCTCGGGGCGGACGCCCCCCACGCGGTCCGCGAGATCGTCCTGCCCCTGACCCTGCCGGAGGGGTGCGCGACGGGCGCCGTGCCCGTCGTCGACATGGAGCGCCTGTCGTCGACCGCCTACGACCTGCTCGCCGGGGCCGCCGGCGTCGGCACGACGACCGTCAACGGCGACCGCATCGACCGGATGCCCCGGGTCGAGCCCGACGAGGGCTTCGGCACCGTTCACGACTCCTTCACCCTCTCGGCGGACCTCGGCGGGGCGCACGCGGCCGTCACCGGCGCCGCCCTGCGGGCCGACCTGGCGCCCATCGTCCCCGACGCCCTCGTCGGCCCCTGCTGGCCGGCGATCTACACGGCGCTGGGCACCGCGGTGCGCGACGGGGTGCCCGTCATCGAGGGCCTCGTCAACGCCGTCCACCTCGACCACACGGTCCGTCTCGACGGCGCCCTGCCGGAGGCGGGCTCGCGCGTCGACGTCGTCTCGCGCTGCGCCGAGCTGTCGGAGTCGAGCGCCGGGCGGGTCGTGCGCGTCGAGGTCGCCCTGTCCCACGAGGGGGTGCCCGTCGCCCGCCTGACCGAGCGCTTCGCGATCCGCGGCCGCGTCGCCTCCTCCCAGCCCCCGTCGCCGGCGCCGGAGCTGGACGGCGAGGCCGGGGCCGTCGACACGCCGCGCTCGTTCCTGCGCCGCGCCGTCGTCACCGCCCCGGCGGACATGACGGCCTTCGCGAACGTGTCGGGCGACTTCAACCCGATCCACACGAGCGCCGCCGCCGCGGGCCTGTCGGGCCTGCACGCCCCCCTCGTGCACGGCATGTGGCTGTCGGCCACCGCCCAGCACGTCGTCGAGGCCGCGGGGACGTCCCCCGCCGACGCCCCGGCCTCGCCGGGCGCGGTCCGCGCCGTCCAGGGGCCCGCGATGCGCCTGGCGTCGTGGCAGTACCGGATGGTCGGCATGGTCGACCTGTCCGACAGCGTCGAGATCACCGTCGAGCGGGTCGGCCTGGTCGGCGGCGCGCTCGTCGTCGAGGCGACGTGCCGGATCGACGGGGAGGTCGTGTCCATCGGCCGCGGCGTCCTCGACGCGCCCCGCACCGCCTACGTGTACCCCGGCCAGGGCATCCAGCGCCCCGGCATGGGGCTGGACAAGCGGTCGGCGGCCGCCCGCGAGGTGTGGGCGCGCGCCGACCGCCACACCCGAGCGGCCCTCGGCTTCTCCATCGAGGCGATCGTCCGGGACAACCCGACGAGCGTGCGCGTCGGCGACCGCGTCCTGCGCCATCCGGAGGGCATCCTCAACCTCACCCAGTTCACCCAGGTGGCCCTGGCGACCCTCGCCTACGCGCAGACCCGCGACCTCGAGGCGCGCGGCGCCCTCGTCGACGGCGCCCTGTACGCGGGCCACTCCCTGGGCGAGTACAACGCGCTGGCGGCGTGCGCCGGCATCTTCCCCTTCGAGAAGGTCCTCGAGATCGTCTACCACCGGGGGTCGGCGATGCACGACCTCGTCGAGCGCGACGACCGGGGGCGGTCCGACTACCGGATGGGGGCGCTGCGCCCCGACCAGTTCGGCCTCGACGACGCCGGGGTGCGCGCCTACGTCGAGGACCTGTCCCGCTCGACCGGGGAGTTCCTCCAGATCGTCAACTTCAACCTCGAGGGGCGCCAGTACGCGGTCGCCGGCACGGTCGCGGGCCTCGACGCGCTGGCCGCCGACGCCGGGCGCCGCGCCGACCTGGCGGGCGGGCGCCGCCCGTTCATGCTGATCCCCGGCATCGACGTTCCCTTCCACTCCGAGCGCTTGCGCGCCGGCGTCGACCCGTTCCGCGCCCGCCTGGAGGAGCTGATCCCCCAGGGCGTCGACACGGGGGCGCTCGTGGGCCGCTACATCCCCAACCTCGTGGCCCGCCCCTTCGAGGTGACGCGCGACTTCGCCGAGGCGATCCTCGAGGTCGTCCCCTCCCGGGCCGTCCAGCGACTCGTCGACTCGTGGGACGAGGCCGCGGACGATCCGGACACGGGCCGGGTCCTCCTCGTCGAGCTCCTCGCCTGGCAGTTCGCCTCCCCGGTCCGGTGGATCGAGACGCAGCGCCTCCTCATGGCCCCGTCCGACGAGGGCGGCGCCGGCGTCGAGCGGGTCGTCGAGATCGGCCTGGGGTCGGCGCCGACGCTGGCGAACCTCGCCGAGCGGACCCTGGCCCTGCCGGGCCGGTGGGGGGACGTCGAGGTCCTCAACTGCGACCGCGACGCCGCCCGGGTCCTCGCCGAGGACGCGATCCCCGCGCCGGCGGAGGCCGTCGATCAGGAGGAGCCGGCCCCCGACGCCCCCGTCGACGCCCTCCCTGCCGCCGAGGCCGCCCGACCCGAGCAGGCGGCGGCCCCGGCGCCCGCCGCCCCGGCCGCGCCCGCCTCGGGGGCCGTCTCCGGCGCCCAGGCCCCCGATCTGCCGTTCCCCGCGTCGCGGGCGGTGCGCACCCTCCTCGCCCTGTCGACGAAGATCCGCCCCGAGCAGATCGACGACGCCGACACCGTCGACACCCTGACGAACGGCGTGTCCTCCAAGCGCAACCAGCTCCTCATGGACATGGCCGCCGAGCTCGGCGTCCCCACGATCGAGGGCGCCGCCGAGGCCTCCGTCTCCGACCTCCTCGTCGCCGTCGACGCCACCGCCTCCTCCTACCGGCCCTTCGGCCCGGTCCTGTCCGAGGCCATCGGCGCCCGCGCCCGCAAGCTCCTCGGATCGGCGGGCCTGCCCGCCGGGCACATCGCCTCGCGCGTCACCGGCGTCTGGGGCCTGCCCCAGGGGTGGGCCGACGCGGTGTCCGCCGAGATCCTCCTGGGCACGCGCGACGCCGACTCGGTGCGCGGCGGGGCGCTCGCGGACCTGCCGACCGCCGCCTCGTCGGCGGCCGACGTCGACGCCCTCGTCGACGCCGCCGTCGCCCGCGTCGGCGAGGCCGCGGGCGTGTCCGTCGCCCTGCCGGGGGCCGCCTCCGACTCGTCGGGCGCGGTCGTCGACTCGGCGGCCCTCGACGAGCTGACGCGCAAGATCCTCGGCCCCGGCGGCGTCCTCGCCTCCCAGGCCCGCCAGACCCTCGCCCTCCTCGGACTCGATGTCCCGGCGTCCGCGGGGGAGCGGGAGGAGTCCCTCGCGGACCTCGCCCAGGCCGTCGAGGCCGAGCTCGGCGCCGACTGGGCCGCCTCCGTGGCCCCGGCCTTCGATGCCGAGCGGGCCGTCCTCCTCGACGACTCGTGGGCCCTGATCCGCGAGGACCTGGCCCGCGTGTTCGCCGGCGCCCTCGACGCCGACGACATCGATCCGGCGCGGATCCGCGGCGCCGGTCGCGATCTGGCCGACCTCGCCTCCTGGTACGCCTCCCACTGCGGGGACGCCGGGCGCGCCGCGTTCTTCGCCCGCGCCGCCGACCTGGCCCGCGAGGACGCCGACCTGCTGTTCGCCGACGACACGGCCCTGGTGACCGGCGCCGCGCCCCGCTCCATCGCCGCGGGCCTCGTCGCCCGGCTCCTGAGCGGCGGGGCGACCGTCGTCATGACCTCCTCGCGCGTCGACGACGCGCGACTGGCCTACGCCAAGGACCTCTACCGGCGCCACGGAGCCGTCGGCTCGGCCCTGTGGCTCGTGCCCGCGAACATCGCGAGCCTGCGCGACGTCGACGCCCTCGTCGACTGGGTGGGGGCCGAGTACGCGGAGACCTCGGGGGCGACGACCACGGTCGTCAAGGAGGCGCTGCGGCCGACGCTCCTCCTGCCCTTCGCGGCCCCGCCGGTGTTCGGTCGCCTGGGCGAGGACCCGCACAGCGCCCTCGCCCAGGAGCGCCTCCTCCTGTGGAGCGTCGAGCGCCTGATCCACCGGGTCGCCGGCCTCGACGCGTCGACCGACATCGCCCGGCGCACCCACGTCCTCCTGCCCGGCTCCCCCAACCGGGGGATCTTCGGCGGCGACGGCGCCTACGGCGAGGCCAAGGCCTCCTTCGACGCGATCTGCGCGAAGTGGCGCAACGAGACCGGGTGGACCGAGCGGACGACCCTGGCGCACCCGAAGATCGGATGGGTCAAGGGCACTTCCCTCATGGGCGGCAACGACGTCCTCGTGCCGGCCGCCGAGGCCGCCGGCGTCCACGTGTACACGAGCGACGAGATGGCCGACCGGCTCGTCGACCTGTTGACCCCCCGGGCGCGGCGCAGCGCCGCCGACGCCGTCCTCGACGTCGACCTGACCGGCGGCCTGGCCGACGCGGGCCTCGACCTGCCCGCCCTCGCCGAGCAGCAGCGCCGGGCCCTGGCCGACGCCCCCGCCCCCCGGGAGGAGCGGCCCGCGGCGAGCATCCGCGCGCTGCCGGGCCTCGTGCGCCCCCGCTTGGCCGAGCGCCTCGACTGGGGCCCCGTCTCGACGCCCCTCGACGACCAGGTCGTCGTCGTCGGCATCGGCGAGGTCGGCGCCTGGGGGTCGGGGAGGACCCGCGCGGAGGCGGAGAACGCCGACTCGGACATCGACCTGACCGCCGCGGGCGTCCTCGAGCTCGCGTGGATGACGGGACTCGTCCACTGGTCGCAGACCCCCGCGCCGGGCTGGTACGACGCGGCCGATGCGCCCGTCGACGAGGCAGACGTGTACGACCGCTTCCGCGACGAGGTCGTCGCCCGCGCGGGCATCCGCCCGTTGAGCGACGACGGGTTCCTCGTCGACGGGGGGTCGGATGACGAGGCCACCGTCTACCTCGACTCCGATCAGGAGTTCGCGGTGCGCGACGAGGCCGACGCCCGCGCCTACGAGGCCGCCGATCCGGCGCGCACCCGCGTGCGTCGCGACCCGGCGACCGGCGAGTGGCTCGTGCGCAAGACGGCGGGCTCGGCGGTGCGCGTCCCGCGCCGCGCGACCCTGTCGCGCAGCGTCGGCGGCCAGATGCCCGACGACTTCGACCCGACCCGGTGGGGCGTGCCCGCGGCGATGGTCGAGGCCCTCGACCGGATGGCCGTGTGGAACCTCGTCACCGCCGTCGACGCGTTCCTCTCGTCGGGCTTCACCCCCGCCGAGCTGCTGGCCGCCGTCCACCCGGCCGACGTGTCGTCGACGCAGGGCACCGGCATCGGCGGCATGGAGTCGCTGCGCCAGGTGTTCCTCAGCCGCTTCCTCGGCGAGGACCGCCCCCAGGACATCCTCCAGGAGGCCCTGCCCAATGTCGTCGCCGCCCACACGATGCAGTCGTATATCGGCGGCTACGGGCAGATGATCCACCCGGTCGGCGCCTGCGCGACGGCCGCCGTCTCCGTCGAGGAGGGCGTCGACAAGATCCTCCTGGGCAAGTCGGACTTCGTCGTCGCCGGCGGCATCGACGGCGTCTCCGTGGAGTCCCTCACCGGCTTCGGCGACATGAACGCGACCGCCGAGTCGGCGGCGCTGGAGCGGCGGGGGATCACGAGCCGTCACTTCTCGCGGGCCGGCGACCGGCGCCGCGCCGGCTTCCTCGAGGCCGAGGGCGGGGGCACGGTCCTCCTGGCCCGCGCGTCGGTGGCCGCCGACCTGGGGCTGCCGGTCCTCGCGGTCGTCGCCTACGCGCGGTCCTTCGGCGACGGCGCGCACACGTCGATCCCCGCCCCGGGCCTGGGGGCTCTCGCCGCCGGACGCGGAGGGTCCCGATCGGCGCTGAGCCGCTCCCTGGAGGCCCTCGGGTCGGGCGTCGACGACGTCGCCGTCGTGTCGAAGCACGACACGTCGACGCTCGCGAACGACCCGAACGAGGCGGAGCTGCACTCGCGCCTGTCGCGGGCTCTGGGGCGAGAGCCGGGCAACCCGTTGCACGTCATCAGCCAGAAGACGGTGACGGGGCACGCGAAGGGCGGCGCCGCGCTCTTCCAGATCGGGGGCCTCGTCGACGTGTTCACCCGGCAGACGATCCCCGGCAACCGGAGCCTCGACTGCCTGGACCCGCAGATGCGCGGCTTCACGCCGCTCGTGTGGCTGCGCCGGCCGCTGGACATGTCGGCCCGCCCGGTGCGCGCCAGCGTCCTGACCTCCTTGGGCTTCGGCCACGTGTCGGCCCTCATCGCCCTCGTCCACCCGTCGGCCTTCGAGTCCCGCCTGGCCGACGAGCGCGGCGCGGACGAGGCCGCCCGCTGGCGCGCCCGCGCCGGCGAGCGCCTGGCCCGGGGTCGGCGCCGACTCGAGCGGGGGATGATCGGCCGCGCCGACCTGTTCACCCCGGTCGACGGGCGCCGACTGCCCGAGGGCGATGCGCACGAGGCGGAGGCCGCGATGCTCCTCGACCCGTCGGCCCGCCTGGGCGCGGACGGCGTCTACGGGGGCGCCCGGCGATGAGCGGGGAGTGCCGAGGGGAGCCGCCCGTCGGGGCGCCCCTCGTCGGTTGGGGGCAGGGGGTCGACCTCGTCGATCTCGCGTCCTTCGCCGACCAGTTGGGCGCGCCCGGGTCGGTCTTCCCCCGGGTCTTCACCGACCGCGAGTGGGCCCGGTGCGCGTCGCGTGACGCGGTCCCCGGCGGCGCGGGAGGGTCGTCGGCGGCGCGGGCCCGGCCGGGCACCAGGGCGGTCGAGTCCCTCGGCGCCCGCTGGGCCGCCAAGGAGGCGGTCGTCAAGGCGTGGAGCCAGGCCCTCGACGGCGAGCCGCCGCCGATCCCGCGCGACGAGCTCGACTTCTCGCAGATCGAGGTCGTCGTCGACCGGTGGGGCAGGCCCTCCCTCCGCTTCCACGGCGGGGTCGCCCGCGCCCTCGACTCCCTCGCACGCTCGCGCGGCGCCCGCGCCTCGTGGGGCGTCAGCCTCTCCCACGACGGGCCCTGGGCGATCGCCCAGGCGACCGTCCTCCTCCTCGCGGACCCCGGTCCGCGGGCCCCGCGGCCCTGACGGGCCCCGGATCCGACCAGCGGCGGGTTCCCCGCCGGAACGAAAGGACATTCGCATGACCACAGCCCCCGCGTCCCCCGTCCTCGTCGACGACCTCCTGCCGGGGCGGACGCTCCTGCGCTCGGCGGCCCTCGTCGGGGCGGGAGCCTGCGCCGTCGGCCTCCTCGCCCAGGCGACGATCCCCCTGTGGCCGGTGCCCGTCACCGGCCAGACCCTCGGCGTCATGCTCGTCGGCGCGGTCCTCGGCTCGCGGCGGGGCGCGGCGGCCCTGGGCCTGTACGCGCTCCTGGGCGTCGCCGGCGTCCCGTGGTTCGCGTCGATGGGCGGCGGGCCCGCCTACGCGCTCCAGCCGTCCTTCGGGTTCGTCCTCGCGTTCATCCCGACGGCGTGGGTCATCGGCCGCCTGTCGGAGCGGTCGTGGGACCGGCGCCCCCTGGCGTGCGTCGGAGCCTTCGGCATCGCCTCTCTCATCCCGTTCCTCATCGGCGTCCCGTGGATGTGGGCGGTCCTCCACCTCCTCCACGGCAAGACCCTCGGGCTGATGGCGACCCTGGAGGCGGGGCTCATCCCGTTCGTCCCCGGAGGCGTCGTCAAGTGGGCGCTCGGCGCGGCGATCCTCATCGGGGCGCGCCGGGCCGTCGGCGGCCGCGAGTGAGCGGACGGCGTCAGCGGTCGCGAGAAACGCGCCGGTGGGCCATGCTTGAGGGGTGTCCGGGCGCCCCCGAGGCGTCGCCATCGTCTGGAAGGAGAACCCCATGAGTGCCGATTCCGCAGGCTTCGCCGCCTCCGACGTCCTGGCCGACGATCTGCAGAAGGTCCTCGTCGACGTCACGGCCCTGTCCCTGGCCTCCAAGCAGCTGCACTGGAACATCGTCGGGACGGGCTTCCGCAGCCTTCACCTGTACCTCGACGACGTCGTCGCCATCGCCCGCGAGGCGTCCGATGAGGTCGCCGAGCGCATGCGCGCGATCCAGGCGGTTCCCGACGGCCGCGCCGATGTCGTCGCCCAGACCGCGACCCTGCCTGCCATCCCCGAGGGCGTCGTCTCGACCGCCGAGGGGATCGATCACGCGGTCGCGGCGATCACCGCGGTCGTCGCGACGATGCGCGATGTGCACGAGAAGGTCGACGCCGAGGACGCGACCTCGGGCGACATCCTCATCGGGTACATCGGGCGCCTTGAGCAGCAGGCGTGGTTCATCCGGTCCCTCGCCGACCGGGGCTGACCCGGGACGTCTCCCGTCCCGGCGCACCCCGGGGCGGGTCGCACGCGCCGTCGCGCACGCACCTGCGCGACGGCGTTCGTGTATAATTATGCGTTTGGTGGAAGACGTGAGATGAGGGCTCCAGCAAAAAGGCTGGGCGATCACTGCTTTTGAGGGATGCGCGTCTTCTCGCGTGGATCTTCTTCGCATGTTCATTCGTCTGATCGTGCGGAATTATGCGTATCGGGTTAGGGTCGACGGGCATGCGCAGACCGACGACCCGATGAGAGGCACCCGTGAACCCCGACCTCGCGCCCGACGACAGACCGCTCGACGAGGCCCTCGGCACGCGCTCCGCGGCCGATATGACGACCGCCGCGGCCGCGGCCATGACCGTATCGGCCCCCGGAACTCCCGCCCCGGTGGCGGGAGCCTCCCCCGACGACGCGCTCCCCGACGAGGCCGACGCCTCCGTCTCCTGGGGCGTCGTCGTCCCCGCGGTCCTCATCGCCCTGGCCCTTATCGCCCCCGTCCTCATCTGGCCCTCCTCGACGCAGGAGATCGTCTCGGCCGTGTCCTCGACCGTCGTCAACGACATCGGCTGGTACTACACGCTCATCGTCGTCGGATTCGTCGCCTTCTCGGTCGTCATCGCCGCCTCCCGCTACGGCGACATCGTCCTGGGCTCCGACGACGACGAGCCCGAGTACTCCCGCACCTCCTGGTTCGCCATGCTCTTCGCCGCAGGCATGGGCATCGGCCTCGTCTTCTGGGGCGTCGCCGAGCCGCTGAGCCACTACGTCGACCCCGTCCCCGGGACCGCCGCCGGCTCCGAGTCGGCGCTCGCCCAGTCCGCGATGAACACGACCTTCCTCCACTGGGGCCTGTCCGCCTGGGCGATCTACGTCGTCGTCGGCGTCTCCATCGCCTACATGAGCCACCGCCGGGGCCGGCCCGTCTCGATCCGATGGATCCTCGAGCCCCTCCTCGGCGAGAGGGTCAAGGGAAGGATCGGAGACGTCATCGATATCGCGGCCCTCGTCGGCACCCTCTTCGGCGTCGCCACCTCCCTGGGGTTCGGCGCCTCCCAGTTCACCGCCGGACTCGAGTTCCAGGGGGTCCTCGCGCAGACCCCGACCGTCCTCCTCCTCGTCGTCCTCGTCATCTCCGCCCTCGCCGCCCTGTCCGTCGCCTCCGGCCTCGACGTCGGGATCAAGATCCTGTCGAACGGCAACCTCGTCCTCGCCGCGGTCCTCATGGTCGCCGTCCTCGTCCTGGGCGAGCCGCTCTTCGTCATGCGCGAGTTCGTCCAATCCCTGGGCCAGTACATCCAGAACTTCATCCCCATGTCGTTCCGCACGCTGCCCTACCAGGGGGTCGACGGCGAGGCGTGGCTCGGCGCGTGGACGACGTACTACTGGGGCTGGTGGATGAGCTGGTCGCCCTTCGTCGGCGTCTTCATCGCCCGCATCTCCAAGGGGCGCACCGTCCGCGAGTTCGTCGTCGGCGTCCTCGGCGTGCCCACCCTCGTCACCTTCCTGTGGTTCACCGTCATGGGCGGCACCGCCCTGTTCCAGCAGATCTACGGCGGCGCCGACCTGACGGCCGACGACCAGTGGACGACGACCGCGCTCTTCGCCATGGTCGACCGCCTCCCCGGCGGAGCCGTCCTCGCCGGACTGTTCATGCTCCTCCTCGTCGTGTTCTTCGTGACGAGCTCCGATTCCGCCTCCTTCGTCCTGGGGATGCTCTCCTCGGGGGGCGCCCAGACGCCTCCACTGGGGATCCGCCTCTTCTGGGCGGCGTTCCAGGGGGTCATCGCCGCCGTCCTCCTGTGGGCCGGCGCGGGCGCCGGGGACCTGACCGCGGGCCTGGGCGCCCTCCAGGTCCTGTCGGTCCTCACGGCACTGCCGTTCTCCATCGTCATGGTCGGCGCGTGCGTGGCGATGACGATGGCGTTCTCCGACGAGCTCGACCGGCGCCGCCGCGCCGAGCGCAGGCTCCTGCGCGAGCGGATCACGAGCCTCGTCGAGGAGACCGTCGAGGCGGCGCCGCGGCGCCCCCACCGCCGATGGATCCCCGCCGAGCCGCTCTACACGGCGCCTCGGCGCCGCCGCCAGGCGCCCGGGAGCGGATCGGGCCCGGCCGGGGGGCGCAGGGGCGCCGACGGCTGAGCCCCGCCGGCGCGGGGCCGGAGCGTCGGACGGGCGAGGCGGCGAATGTGTCCCGTCCCACAGTCGAGTCGCCTCTCTGTTCACCTTCCGTTCACGTGGACCCGTGACGCTACGGATGGCGATCCACCCGGCATCGCCATCCTCAACGGAAGGCGACCACTCCCGTGACCTCCCCCTCGACCTGCGCGCCGACCCGCGGCGCGCGCGCCGGAAACGACCGGCTCTGGCACCTCGGCTTCGGACTCCTCCTCGTCGTCGGAGTCCTCGGGTTCTCCGCCTGGGCGATGGGCTACGTCGGCCCCGGCGCCACCATCGCCCTCCTGCTCCTGACGATCGCCTTCGGCTGCTTCATGGCGTTCAACATCGGGGGCAACGATGTCGCCAACTCCTTCGGGACCTCGGTCGGCGCCGGGACCCTGACCCTCAAACAGGCCCTCGTCATCGCCGCCGTGTTCGAGGTCGCCGGCGCGGTCCTGGCCGGCGGGTCCGTCACCGACACGGTGCGCTCGGGCATCGTCGACCTGGGCGGCATCGACCTCGAGCCGATCCGCTTCGCCTACATCATGATGGCGGCCCTCCTGGGCGCCGCGCTCTGGCTGCTCTTCGCGACCTGGCGCGGCTGGCCCGTGTCGACGACGCACTCGATCATCGGCGGCATCATCGGCGCCGCCGTCGCCCTCGGCCTCACCTCGGGCACCGGCGGCCTCGACATGGTCCAGTGGTCGCAGATCGGGGAGATCGCGATCTCGTGGATCCTGTCCCCGCTGCTCGGCGGCATCGTCTCGTGGTCGCTCTACTCGTGGATCAAGCGGTCGATCCTGTCGTACAACGACCGGGCCAACGCCCAGCTCGAGGAGATCGACCGCGAGAGGCGGGCCCACTCCCAGCGCCACCGGGAGCGCTTCGACCAGCTGACCGCCCTCCAGCAGGCCTCCTACACCGGGTCCATCGCCCGTGACGCCGTCGCCATCCGCCTGCCCGAGTTCGAGCCCGGGCAACTCGAATCCGACTTCTACAAGGAGCTCTTCGAACTCGATCGGCGCGCCGAGTCCGTCAACGCCCACCGGGCCCTCGAGCGCTGGGTCCCGGTGCTCGCGGCGATCGGCTCGATGATCGTCGCGGCGATGGTGGTCTTCAAGGGGCTGCGCAATGTCGACATCGGGCTGAACGCCGGGGGATCGGTCATGGTGATCCTCATGATCGGCGTCCTCGTATGGATGGCGATCTTCACGCTCGCCCGGTCCCTGCGCAAGCTCGCGCTGCCCCGCTCGACCTTCCTCATCTTCTCGTGGATGCAGGTCTTCACGGCGGCGGCCTTCGCCTTCAGCCACGGCTCCAACGACATCGCGAACGCCATCGGGCCGTTCGCCGCCGTCCTCGACGTCCTCAAAACCGGCGAGGTCGGGGAGAAAGCGGTCGTCCCGGCGGCGCTGACGGTCGTGTGCGGCATCGCCCTCGTGTCGGGACTGTGGTTCATCGGCCGCAATGTCATCAAGACGGTCGGCAGCGGGCTGACGGAGATCCACCCGGCGTCGGGCTTCACCGCCGAGCTCGCCGCCGCCTCGGTCGTCATGCTCGCCTCCGCGTTCGGCCTGCCGGTGTCGTCGACCCATATCCTCATCGGGGCGGTCCTCGGCATCGGCGTGGCCAACCGAGCGGCGAATTGGCGCCTCATGCGGCCCATCGCGACGGCGTGGGTCATCACCCTGCCGGCGTCGGCGGCGGCCTCGGCCCTCATCGCCGTCGGGCTCGACGCGATCTTCTGACCGCCGGCCGTCGACCGGCTGCCCCGTCGCGGGGGAGGGGTCGCGGGCCCGATCGCTTGACGACAAAGCGTCACGAACAGGCCGGCGCCAACCCAGTAGCCTGTCCGTCATGACGGAATCGATGAGCGCGTCAGAAAACGACTGCCGCCGCAGCGCCCCGCCCGCGCGCGGGGACGGCGCGCAGCCCCCCGCCGTCGTCCTCGTCAACCTCGGCACCCCCGCCGCGCCGACGACCCGGGACGTGCGCGCCTACCTGCGCGAGTTCCTCTCCGACCGCCGCGTCATCGAGATGAGCCCGCTCCTGTGGCGGCCGATCCTCGAGGGGATCATCCTGCGGGTCCGCCCCGCCCGGACCGCCGAGAAGTACCGGACCGTGTGGATGGACGAGGGCTCCCCCCTCATGCACTACACGAGGAGCCAGGCCCGGCTCCTCCAGGACGCCCTCGGCGGCGCGGCCGTCGTCCGTCCCGCCATGCGCTACGGCGCCCCCAACCTCTTCGACGTCCTCGACGAGCTCTACGCCGCCGGGTGCCGCAGGGTCGTCGTCCTGCCCGCCTACCCCCAGTACTCGGCGACCACCGTCGCCTCGATCAACGACGTCGTCGCCCGTTGGCTCCAGCAGCGCCGCGATCATCTGGACCTGCGCCTCGCCCGCTCCTTCCCCGAATCGGCGACGTACATCGAGGCCCTGGCCACCGCCCTCGAGGCCCACTGGTCCGAGCACGGGCGGCCCGACTTCGCCGCCGGCGACCGGCTGCTCGCCTCCTACCACTCGATCCCCGTCGCCATGCACGAGGCGGGCGACCCCTACCGATCCGAATGCGAGGCCACCTCCCGCGCTCTCGCGGCCCGGCTCGGACTGCCCGCCGGCGCCCTCGAGACGACCTTCCAGTCGGTCTTCGGTCCGGCCCAGTGGCTCACCCCCGCGACCATCGACACCGTCGCCGCCCTCGGCGGGGCGGGGGCGGGCCGCGTCGACGTCGTCTGCCCAGGGTTCATGGCGGACTGCCTGGAGACCCTCGAGGAGATCGACCAGCTCAACCGCGAGACCTTCCACAAGGCCGGCGGGCGCGAGTTCCACTACATCCGGTGGGGCAACGACTCCCCGGGCGCGGTCGCCGCGCTCCTCGACGAGGCCAGGCGCGCCCTCGCCGGCTGGATCGACTGACCGCGCGCCCCGGCGCCGCCCCGTGCCCCCGCGGGCGCCCTCCCGACGTCGCGGCGCCGAGGCCCGCGCCATCCGCCGTCCAGGGGGTCGGCCGCGACTCCCGGACGGCGCCCTCAGTCCTCGTCGAGCCGGCCGGCGATCCGCGTGAACACCCGGTTGAGGACCCTGATCTCCTCGTCGCTCAGGCCGGCGAGGGCGTAGCGGCGGATCACCGCGCGCTGGACCTCGGCGGCGGCCCGGTAGGCCCGCTCCCCGTCGTCGGTCAGCCGGACGATGCCCCCGCGCCCGTCGCCCTGGCAGGAGGTCCGGACGACGTGCCCGCGTTCGACGAGGCGGCGGATCGTGTGCGTCAGGCGCGAGGGGCTGAAGACGACCTCGCGCGCGAGCGCCGACGGTCGGATCCCCTCCGACCCGGCCCGGTGGACCTGGAGGAGGACGTTGTACTCCGGCAGGCTCACCGAGCACTCCGCCTTGAGAGCGGCCTCGATGGCCGTCGACAGGCGGGCCGTCGTCGTGAAGTAGGCCTCCCAGGCGCGTCCTCGCGCGTCGGCTGCCAGCTCGGTCATCGTCGTCCTCCGGGGAGGGTCTCGAGGTCGGAGCATCCGGGATGCTCGCTGACGAGGGGGCCGGTGACCCGGCGGGCGAGGGGTCGGATGCGGGTCGTTCGTGTCCCGACAGCGGAGAGGGGCGCGGGGGAGCGGCCGGCCGGGGATTCGCGGACGGCCTCGGCGGGGCGGGCCGTCGATGAGTGCGCGGGGGCGCCGTCGTCGTTGAGGGCGCTTCCGGTGGTGGGATGGCAGACGCTGATGAGTCCGAAGTGCATGTCAGTCCTGCGGGTCGGGATCGATGAATAAATTTACAACTTTCAACTAAGTGGTGTCAATCGTTTCGCGCCGATCCGCGCGGTCGGCGGGGCGCTCCCGCTAACGGGGCCGTCTCCAGGGGCGGCGCTCATCCCTCGACGCGGGATTCTTTTCCGCGACGGGCGCGAATCGGCGAATGGAATCGTCGAATCCGTGCGACGGGTTATTCGGCGAGAATCCCGCATGATAATAGTGATCGCTCACACGAATGATATCGAGTGCGCCCTTCTTGAATTCCTCTCGTTCCTCCATTAGCGTTCGATACGGAAGTCAATGGGGAAGAAGAATTCGCGCCAGTCGAATTCCAGAAGAAAGGATTCCCATGAAGAAGACCCGCGTCGAGCTCGTCGACGACATCGACGGGACCATCGCCGCTCGCACCGTTTCCTTCGCCTTCGACGGAGTGAGCTACGAGATCGATCTGTCGGAGGAGAACATCTCCGAATTCCGCGACGCCCTCGGGCGCTGGATCGACGCCGGCCGCCGCACCGGAGGCCGCGCCGTTCGCAGCCGCAAGGCCTCCTCGGCGATCGATTCTGGCAAGATCCGCGAATGGGCACGGGCCAACGGCATCGAGGTCTCCGACCGTGGCCGCATCCCCGCCGAGATCGTCGAGAAGTACACCGCGGCCACTAAGTGAGCGAGTGAATTCCAGGGGTTCTCGGACGAGAACCCCTCCCCGACTCGGGCGCCCGGAGAATCCGGGCGCCCGAGTCGAGTCTTATTCGTCGGCGCGCCGACGATGGTGATCGGCCGCACTCCGATCGTCCCGCGCGATCGTGACAAGCCCCTCGGGTCGATGGAACAATGGGGGCATGACATACACACTGGTGCTGCTCCGCCACGGCGAGAGCGATTGGAACGCGAAGAACCTCTTCACCGGCTGGGTCGACGTGCCCCTGTCGGACAAGGGCCGGGCCGAGGCCGTCCACGGCGGCGAGCTCCTCAAGGAGGCGGGCGTCCTGCCCGACCTCCTCTTCACCTCGATGCTGCGCCGCGCGATCATGACGGCCAACCTCGCCCTCGACGCCGCCGATCGCCACTGGATCCCCGTCCAGCGCGACTGGCGCCTCAACGAGCGCCACTACGGCGCCCTCCAGGGCAAGAACAAGAAGGAGATCCGCGACGAGTACGGCGAGGATCAGTTCATGCAGTGGCGCCGCTCCTACGACGTGCCGCCGCCCGCGATCGAGGCCGGATCGGAGTTCTCCCAGGACGCCGACCCGCGCTACGCCGGTGAGCCGATCCCCGCGACCGAGTGCCTCAAGGACGTCCTCGAGCGCCTCCTGCCCTACTGGGAGTCGACGATCGTCCCGGCCATCACCACCGGCAAGACCGTGATGATCGCCGCGCACGGCAACTCGCTGCGCGCCATCGTCAAGCACCTCGACGGCATCTCCGACGACGAGATCGCCGGCGTCAACATCCCCACCGGCATCCCGCTCGTCTACGAGCTCGACGAGGAGACCCTCGCGCCCGTCAAGAAGGGCGGCACCTACCTCGATCCCGAGGCGGAGGCGAAGATCGCCGCCGTCGCCAACCAGGGCAAGTGATCTGATCCGGGACGGCCTCCCGGGATGTGAGAAGGCTCCGAGGATCGTGGTCCTCGGAGCCTTCTCGCGCCTGCCGTCTCGTCGACCCGCAGACCCGCGGGCCGACGAAGGGCTCAGGCGGCGTCGCGCCTGGAGAAGACCGCCCACGCGACGACCAGCGGGATGATCGCCCACGCGGCGAAGATCCACACGGCCTGCGCATGGGTGAGGAACTGCGCCGGATCGGCGTCCGCCCACGTGTGCGCGAGCGAGAACGGGTCGGCGACGGCCGAGGCCACGTTGCCGGGCAGCACCTGAGCGATCTTGGTGGCCCAGTCCCATTTGACCGCCGCGACGCTCAGCGGGATCGTCAGGACGAAGAGGAGGACGGCGATCGCCGTCACGGCTCCGGCGGTCGAGCGCAGGAGGAATCCGAGGGCCGAGGACATCAGGGAGATCCCGGCGTAGGACAGCGCGGTGCCCCACACGTAGCCGAGGTACTCGGGGTCGGTCAGGCCGATCGCGTGCTCGCCGAGGAAGGGGAAGGAGATCCCCCAGGCGATGAGGATGGAGGCGGCTCCCAGGAGGAAGGCCCATGCGGCGCCGACGAGGGACTTGCCGAGGAGGACCCGCGTCCGCTTGGGGGTCGCGGCCAGGGTCGAGCGGATCTGGCCCGAGGAGTACTCGCCGGTGACGATGAGGGCGCCGAGGACCGCGACGACGAGCTGGCCGAAGATCGACCCGGCGGCGATCATGTGGGGGGCCTCGGCGGAGCCTCCATCGAAGGAGGCCAAAGCGATGGTCATTCCCGCGCCGAAGGCGACGGTGATCGCGACGGTCGCCAGGCTCGTCACCCATGTCGAGCGCAGGGAGCGCAGCTTGATCCATTCGGCGCGGACCGCGCGCCACGGGGTCTGCCGTCCGGCGATCGTCCGGCGGCGGGCCGTGGACCAGGCGAAGGGGGAATCGGTCGTCATGGGGGTCTCCTGCGGGTGCTGGTCGGTTCGGGGGGCGGTGGGGGCGTTCATCGGGCGCCCGCCTGGGTGTACTCGACCTCGTCGTGGGTCAGGGCCATGTAGGCCTCCTCGAGGGAGGCGCGGATCGTCACGAGTTCGTGGAGGGCGATGCCCGCCCCGGCTGCGAGGTCGCCGATCCGCTCGGCGGTGGCGCTCGTGGTGATGAGGGAGCCGTCCTCGCCGGGCCCGGCCTCGATGCCATGGGAGGCGAGGAGGGCGCGCAGCTCCTGGGGGCGGGGGGTGCGCAGGCGCACGGAGTCGGAGGTCGTCGCCGCGATGACCTCGTCGACGGGGCCGGAGGCGATGATCCTCCCGCGCCCGATGACGAGGAGCTGATCGGCGGTCTGGGCCATCTCGCTCATCAGGTGCGAGGAGATGAAGACGGTGCGGCCCTCGTCGGCCAGGCGCCGGCAGGTCTGGCGGACCCAGCGCACGCCGTCGGGGTCGAGGCCGTTGACGGGCTCGTCGAAGATCAGGGTCTGGGGGTCGCCGATGAGGGCCGCGGCGATCCCCAGGCGCTGGCCCATGCCGAGGCTGAATCCCTTGACGGGCTTCTTGGCGACCGACGTCAGGCCGGTCAGCTCGAGGACCTCGTCGACGCGCGTCAGGGGGATGCCGTTGGAGACGGCGAGTTGGACGAGGTGGGCGCGGGCCGAGCGCGATCCGTGAACGCCCTTCGCGTCGAGGAGCGCGCCGACCTCGCACAGGGGGGCGGCGAGGTCGCGGTAGGGCTTGCCGTTGACGGTGACGCTGCCCGAGGTCGGGGCGTCGAGTCCCATGATCATGCGCATCGTCGTCGACTTGCCGGCCCCGTTGGGTCCGAGGAATCCGGTGACGGTGCCCGGTTCGATGGTGAAGGAGACGTCGTCGACGGCGGTCGTCGATCCGTATCTCTTGGTCAGTGCGTGGGCCTCGATCATCGGGGCTCCTTCCTCTGTCTGTATCGGTGTGTTAATACAGTGACATAGGAGGAGTGATTGTGTCAAATCATTAATACAGTCGTCGTCCTCTCACGGATTCCGCGCGTGCGCCCGCAGTTCACGCGCGATCCCCGTTTCCCGTCGCGCCACGGTCCGACGCGATCGCGGGGCGGAGCCGCTGCGCCGGGAGGCGCCGGGGCCCACCGGACGATGCCGCGCCCCTCGCAAGTGGCCCTCCAGGCCCCCGGTCCCCGCGCCCGTCGCCCGGGCGCCGACGACGAACACGACCCGATGGGCCACCGACACCGCATGACCCCGAACCTCTCGAGCAAGCGCGCGACCAGCGTCAGATCGACGATCTGCCGACGCGTCAGACCGACCGACCCGTCGACCGCCAGGCGCAGCGCCCGGGTCCGCAGCTCGTCGAGGACGCCGTCGGTCTCCTGGAACAGCCCGACGGCTCAGATCCTGATCGACGATCAGGAGGCGCTCCAGCCGCGATCCTCGCCGCAGCCCCGGGCGCGCTCCCGCCGGCCCACTAGGGTGGAGGCGTGCCCGAGATCGTCACGCTCATCATCGTCGCCGCCCTCGGCGTCGTCGTCGGAGCCGTCGGCGTCGGCGCCTACCGCGTCTCCCAACGCCAGATGAGCGAGGCCCCGCCCCGGAACGACGCCGACGAGCAGGGGCTGAGCCCCGACGCCCTCGCGATCCTCTCCGCCCTGCCGCACATCTCCCTCGTCCTCGACGCGGACCGGACCATCATGCGCGCCGACGCCGCCGCCTACGCCAAGGGCCTGGCCCGGGGGAGGTCCCTCGATCACGAGCGCCTCATCGGCCTCGTCGACCGGGTCGGCGAATCCGGCACCGCCATCACCGAGGACCTCGAACTGCCCCGCTCCAGCGTCGACGACGCCGCGCTCCTCGACTTCCGCATCCGCGTCGCCCCCCTGCCCAAGGGCCGATCCCTGATCCTCGTCGAGGACCGGACGATCCAACGGCGCAACGAGGAGAGCCGGCGCGACTTCACCGCCAACGTCTCCCACGAGCTCAAAACCCCCGTCGGGGCCGTCCGCCTCCTCGCCGAGACCATCGCCGCCAACCCCGACGACGCCGGGGCCGTCGCCCACTTCGCCCCCAAGCTCGTCAGCGAGGCCGACCGCCTCTCCCACCTCGTCACCGACATCATCGACCTGTCCCGCCTCGAAGCCCCCGACCCCCTGGCCGCCGCCCGGCGCGTCGACATCGACGAGGTCGTCTCCAGCGCCCTCGACCGCGAAACCACCCCCGCGGCGGCGGCCGACATCGACCTTGTCCGCCCGTCCGCCCCCAGCCGAGCCCGGGTGTGGGGCGACCGCGACATGCTCGTCACCGCCGTGCGCAACCTCGTCGACAACGCGATCCGCTACTCGCCGCCCGGCTCGTGCGTCGGCATCGACGTCCAGGCCGACGAGGACGTCGTGCGGATCAGCGTCGTCGACTCCGGCGTCGGCATCTCCGCCGAGGAGCAGGAGAGGATCTTCGAGCGCTTCTACCGCGTCGACCCCGCCCGCTCGCGCAACACCGGCGGGACCGGCCTGGGGCTGTCCATCGTCAAGCACATCGCCTCCGACCACGGCGGAGCCGTCGCCGTCTGGTCGAGCCCCGGACGAGGATCGACCTTCACCCTCGTCCTGCCCCTCGTCGACATCGGGGCCCCCGCCCACGACGCCCCCCTCGCCCCCGGAAGGAGCGACCAGCCATGACCGCCATCCTCATCGTCGAGGACGAGGACGCCTACCGGGAGTCCCTCGCCTACAACCTGCGCAAGGAGGGCTTCGACGTCGGCGAGGCCGCGGACGGGGAGACCGGCCTGGTCATGGCCCGCAGCGGCGACTACGACCTCGTGCTCCTCGACCTCATGCTCCCGGGCATCTCCGGCACCGAGGTGTGCCGGCGCCTGCGCCCCGCCCACGACGTCCCCGTCATCATGGTGACCGCCAAGGACGAGGTTGTCGACCGCATCGTCGGCCTCGAACTGGGCGCGGACGACTACGTCTCCAAGCCCTACTCGTTCCGCGAGCTCCTCGCCCGCATCCACGCCGTCCTGCGCAGGCGGGGGACCGCCCCCCTCATCGACGACGATGTGGACGTCCACGAGGTCGGCGCGGTGCGCCTGTCCGTCGACCGCCACGAGGTCAGCGTCGACGGGCGGCCGGTGGCGATGCCCCTGCGCGAGTTCGAGCTCCTCGAATACCTCGCCCGCAACCCCGACCGGGTCCTCACCCGCTCCCAGCTCATGGACCGGGTGTGGGGGCCCGGGTACATCGGCGACACGAAGACCCTCGACGTCCACGTCAAGCGCCTGCGCGCCAAGATCGAGCCCGACCCCTCCCGCCCGGTCCGCCTCGTCACCGTCCGCGGCGTCGGCTACAAGCTCGTCTCCCACGAGTAGGCGCCGGGCCGCCGTCCCCCGACCTCTCCCGCGCACAGGAGGCCGGAACGGCTCTGAACCCGGCCCGAGGGCGTTTGCGCCGCGGATGATAGACTTGGGGCCGCTATCGGCTTAAATGCAGGGAGAGTCTCCATGTCCTTCGAAATCGGCCAGACCGTCGTCTACCCGCACCACGGTGCCGCCACCATCGAAGAGATCTCGACCCGCACGATCCGCGGCGAGGAGAAGACCTACCTCACTCTGCGCGTCAACCAGGGCGACCTGACGATCCAGGTGCCCGCCGACAACGTCGACCTCGTCGGCGTGCGCGACGTCGTCGACGAGGACGGCCTCGAAGAGGTCCTGTCCGTCCTGCGCGCCCCCTACATCGAGGAGCCGACGAACTGGTCGCGCCGCTACAAGGCCAACCAGGAGAAGATCGCCACCGGCGACATCGTCAAGGTCTCCGAGGTCGTCCGCGACCTCACCCGTCGTGACGACCAGAAGAAGCTCTCCACCGGCGAGAAGCGGATGCTCACCAAGGCCCGCCAGATCCTCACCTCCGAACTGGCCCTCGCCCGCGGCATCGACAAGGCCGCCGCCGCCGCGCGCCTCGACGCCGTCCTCGAGGAGGGCCGTGTCGACGACCCCGAATCCGACGCCGCCCCCGCCCAGTGACCCGGCCATGAGCCCCTCCCCCCTGGCCGTCCTCACCGCCGCCGGATCGGGGACCCGCCTCGGGTGCGACGGCCCCAAGGCCCTCGTCAACGTCGCCGGCGCCCCCATGGTCCTGCGCGCCGCGCGCGCACTGGCGGCAGCCGGCGTCCGGGGGATCGTCGTCACCGCCCCCGCCGACCGGCTCGACGCCTTCCGCGCCCTCTTCCCCGACGAGCGCCTCCCCGGCGGGGACGCAGCCCGCGTCCGCGTCGTCGCCGGCTCGCCCCGCTCCCGCCAGGCCTCGGTCGCCCTCGGCTGCCGGGCCCTCGACGCGCTCGCCCGAGAACTCGGCGAGGAACTGACCGACGACACGACCGTCCTCGTCCACGACGCCGCCCGCTGCCTCACCCCCGTCGACGCGATCCGCCGGGTCGTCGACGCCGTCGTCCCCGCACGGCCCGCCGTCGTCCCCGCGATCCCCGTCGTCGACACCCTCGCGCGCATCGACCCCGACCTCGCCGCGGACGGCCCCCGGCCGATCCTCGGGCCCGCCGACCGCCGCGAGCTCATCGCCGTCCAAACGCCCCAGGGATTCTCCTGGCGGGTCCTGCGCCGCGCCCACGAGGCCGGAGCCGGGCGCTCCGTATCGGACGCGACCGCGGCCACCGACGACGCGGGCCTCGTCGCCGCCCTGGGGATCCGGGTCGAAGCCGTCGCCGGCGACCCCCTCGCCCTCAAAGTGACGACCCCCCTCGACCTCGATCTGGCGACCCTCCTGGCCGACCGGGCCCGCTGACCGGCGCGCCCGGTCCGGGATCGCGAGGGCCGTAAAGGTCGTTAAAAAGTCGAAACACTCCGGTGCAATGGGATCTGGTCACGGGGGCGTGATAGTTTCTCGACGGACTCGCGCCCGCGGGTCTGCCGCGGCCATGTCAGGAGCAGGAATGTCCACCACCCCGGCCGTCGCCCCCGAGCAGGGGCGCCCCAAGATCCTCACCCGCCCGATCCTCGAATGGGCCCTGTGGGACTGGGGGTCGGCGGCGTTCAACGCCGTCGCCACGACTTTCGTCTTCTCCGTCTACCTCACCGGCACCGACCGCTTCGCCCCCGGGGACGAGGCCTCCGTCCACCTGACCACCGGGATGACGGTCGCCGGCATCCTCATCGCCGTCCTCGCCCCCATCACCGGCCAGCGCGCCGACCGGCGCGGCAAGGGCGGCGTCTGGCTCGGATGGTTCACCGGCATGGTCGTCCTGTGCTGCGCGGCGATGTTCTTCGTCGCCCCCGACTCTCCGCTGGGCCGCTCGGGCGCCATGTGGCTCGGCATCGGCCTGCTCGGCCTGGGCAACGTCTTCTTCGAGTTCGCCTCCGTCAACTACAACGCGATGCTCAACCACCTGACGACCAAGGAGAACATGGGGCGGGTCTCCGGGCTCGGATGGGGCGCCGGCTATGTCGGCGGCATCGTCCTCCTCCTGATCCTCTACATCGGGCTCATCGGCCCCAACCTCTTCGGCGTGCCCACGGACAACGGCCTAACGGTCCGCGTCTCCATGGTCATCGCCGCCGCGTGGTTCGCCCTGTCGGCCGCGCCAGTCGTCCTGCGCCCGCCCAAACCCGCCGTCGTTCACACGGGCTCCGACGAGCACGAATCCCTCCTCGACTCCTACCGCCTCCTGTGGGGAACGGTGAAGTCCCTCTACCGCGACGCCCCCCAGACCCTGTTCTTCCTCATCGCCTCCGCGGTGTTCCGCGACGGGCTCGCCGGCGTCTTCACCTTCGGCGCGATCCTCGCGGGCACGGCCTTCGGCTTCTCCTCCGGGGACGTCCTGATCTTCGCCATCGCCGCGAACGTCGTCGCCGGCCTGGCCACGGTCGGCTTCGGGGCCCTCGACGACCGCTTCGGACCCAAGAAGGTCATCATCGTCTCCCTCGTCGCCATGGTCGCCTCGGGGATGGGGGTGTTCCTCCTGCACGACCGGGGGCCCGTCGTCTTCTGGAGCCTGGGCCTCGTCCTGTGCGTCTTCGTCGGGCCGACCCAGTCGGCGTCGCGCTCCTTCCTCGGGCGCATGATCCCCAAGGGCCGCGAGGGGGAGGTCTACGGCCTCTACGCGACGACCGGCCGAGCAGTGTCCTTCCTCGCGCCGGCCATGTACGGCCTGTTCCTGCGGATCGGCGAGTCCGTCACCCCCGCCGGCCAGGACTTCACGTACTGGGGGATCCTCGGGATCATCCTCATCCTGCTCGCCGGTCTGCTCCTCACCCTGCCCGTCAAGGCCCACCGGGCCCACCTCGATCACCTCGGGGAGTGACGCGGGGCCGATCCGCTCAGCGGGACCGGTCCCCGGGGCCCGATGGGGTCCTCCCGCGAAGGACCACTCCTCCCCGGACCCCGGGCGCCCGGGGGTCGGGCCTTCGAGATCGACCCGCTCGCCGCCGCCCCTGGGCGTCGGACCCCCGGGCGCCCGCCGCCAGCCCATATTCGGCACCCCCGCACCGCTCCCGCTCACCCCGGACCCCGGTGCGGGGGTCCGCGGGATCACCGCGTCGGCGAGACGAGGACGAGGAGCGCGTCGGCCCGCCGCCCGGCCCCGTGCTCGGCGGTCGCCGGGATGTCGACCCAGTGGTCCTCCGCCATCTCCACCTCCCACGACGCGTCGACGAAGTCGAGGGCGGCGAGCAGCTCCTCCGCCCGGTAGGTCGTCCCATGGTGGCCGCGCCACGGCGGATTGACGGCGTGGGTGGCGACCGCCAGCCTCCCGCCGGGCGCGAGCCGGCGCGCCTGGAGGGCCAACAGTCCCGGTAGGGAGTCTCCGTCGGGGCCTCCGTGGACGAAGAAGACGGTCACCGCGTCGAAGAGCCCCTCGATCGGCGCCGAGAAGGCGTCGCCGACGACGCCCGCGACGCGCCCGCCCACCCCCTGAGCATCCGCCGCCTCCATGAGACGGCGGATCGCCGTCGGCGAGAAGTCCACGCCCACCCCGGTCCAGCCGTGATGGGCGAACCACAGGAGGTCGTCCCCCTCCCCGCAGCCGATGTCGAGGACCCTGCCGGGCTCCCACGCGGCGGCCATCCGGTCGAGCCACGTGTTCGAGCGTCCCGACCACAGTCGATCCGTCGTCGAGTAGCGCTCCTCCCAGCGCTCGGCCGCGGAAACGGGGGAGGAGGGGCAGATCGGGCGATTCGCGTCAGTCATGCGAGCACCTTAGACCACCCCGATCCCGCCGACCTGGGAGGACGCGGACAGGGGAGCGGACCGGTGACGGGCCTCCCCGGATCGCTGGGACGGGCCTCGCCGGGACGTCGGGCGCTGCTGCGGGTGAGGACCGGATCCGAGAACTGAGGGCCCGCCCCGTCACCGGGGCGAGCTCTGGAGGAGCCCCGATCCGCTCGGCGATTCAGGCGCGCACGACGAGGGCGACCGCGGACGCGGCCAGCCCCTCGGAGCGCCCGGTGAACCCCAGGCCGTCCGAGGTCGTCGCCGACACCTGGACCGGGGCGCCGACGACCTGCGACATGCGCGCGCACGCCTCGGGCAGGCGAGCCCGCATCCGGGGGCGGTTCCCCACCACCTGGACGGTCGCGTTGCCGACCCGCCACCCGGCCTCGGTGGCCATCCGCACGACCTCGCGCAGGAACTCCTCGCCCGAGGCCCCGGCCCACTCGGGCCGCGACGTGCCGAACACCGAGCCCATCTCGCCCAGGCCCGTCGCCGCGAGGATCGCATCGCACACGGCGTGCGCGGCGACGTCCCCGTCGGAGTGGCCCTCCAGAGGAGTCTCGCCGGGCCAGGCCAGGCAGGCGAGCATGAGGGTCTTGTCCCGGGCGACCTGCGGGTCCGTGGTGAAGGCGTGGACGTCGACGGCCTGGCCGATGCGGAAGGGGACTGGGGAGTTCGCTTCGCTCATGCGCCCAGGGTAGGGGAGTCCCGATCGACGAGGACGCAGGCCCGGCCCCGTCGAGGGCGACGATTCCGATCCCGGTCCGATGAGAGTCCGGCTCGTTTCGGAGGACGAGCCCGAATCGCGGGAATGACGAACGAGCGCGAGGTGGCCTCCCGCGCCTGTTCGCCACCCCCGAAGTCGACGGGCCAAAACCGCCGAAGCCCGGCGGACGCCTCGGCCCCGCGATCGGGGCGCCGATAGAATCGGTTCGTGCGCTACATCTCGACCCGCCGCCGCCCCGACGACGCCCCCCGCCGCTTCTGCGACATCCTCCTGACGGGCCTCGCCCCAGACGGCGGCCTCTACCTGCCCGAGGAGTACCCGAGGCTCGGCGCCGACGCCCTCGCCCGCGCCCGCCGCACCCTCGACGAGGACGGCTACGCGGCGCTCGCGGCCGACATCCTCGCGCTCTACATCGACGACATCCCCGCCGACGACCTCGCCGGCATCTGCGCGCGCGCCTACAGCGCCCCCGCCTTCGAGGACCCCCGGATCGTCCCCGTCACCCCCCTGGCCGGGGCCACCGACACCCACGGGCGCCCCGCCGACCTGCGCCTCGCCCGCCTGTCCGGGGGGCCGACCGCCGCCTTCAAGGACATGGCGATGCAACTGCTCGGGGAGCTCTTCGACTACGAGCTCGCCCGCCGCGGCGACTGGCTGACCATCGTCGGCGCCACCTCCGGCGACACCGGGTCGGCCGCCGAGTACGCGCTGCGCGGACGCGAGGGCCTCGGAGTCGTCATGCTCACCCCCGCCGGGCGGATGACCCCCTTCCAGCGCGCCCAGATGTTCTCCCTCCTCGACGACAACATCGTCAACGTCGCCGTCGACGGCGTCTTCGACGACTGCCAGGACCTCGTCAAAGCCGTCAACATGGACGCCGAGTTCAAAGAGCGCTGGCACATCGGCGCCGTCAACTCCATCAACTGGGCGCGCCTGCTCGCCCAAGTCGTCTACTACGTCGCCACCTGGATCCGCGCGACGAACTCCGACGACGAACGGGTCAACGTCGTCGTCCCCTCGGGCAACTTCGGCAACATCTGCGCCGCCCACATCGCCCGATCGATGGGCGTGCCGCTGGGGGCGCTCATCGTCGCGACCAACGAGAACGACGTCCTCGACGAATTCTTCCGCACCGGCGTCTACCGGGTCCGCTCGGCCGCCGACACCCTGGCGACCTCGTCGCCGTCGATGGACATCTCCAAGGCGTCGAACTTCGAGCGCTTCGTCTTCGACCTGCTCGGCCGCGACGGGCGGCGCACCGCCGATCTGTTCGGCGCCGCCCTCGGCGACGACGGGGCCTTCGACCTGTCGGGCTCCCCCGAATTCGCCCGCATCCGCGACGACTACGGCTTCGCGTCCGGGTCGTCGACCCACGCCGACCGGCTCGCCGAGATCGCCCGCACCCTCGACGAATCCGGGGAGCTCATCGACCCGCACACCGCCGACGGCGTCCACGTGGCGCGCGAATGGGCCCCGAGGCTCGACGGCCCGGTCGTCGTCATGGAGACCGCCCTGCCCGTCAAGTTCGCCCGGACCATCGCCGAGGCCACCGGGAGCCCCGCGCCCGTGCCCGCGCGCTTCGCCGGCATCGAGGACGGCGAGCAGCGCGTCGTCGACCTGCCGTGCGACGTCGACGCCCTCAAGGACCTCATCGTCGAGAGGATCCGCCCGGGTCGCCGACACGACGGATGAGAGGCTAACCGCCCGCCCCGCCCCGCTCGTCGGCCCTCCCGCTCCACCGCCTCACGACGACCGGCCCCGCCCCCGCGCGCCCACCGGGCCGCGCCGTCCTCGGCCATCGGTAGGATCGACGCCATGACGCTGCACCTGCACGACTCCAAGACGGCCCGCCTCCAGCCCCTCGACCCCGTCGTCCCCGGACGGGTCGGCATCTACCTGTGCGGCGCCACCGTCCAGGGCTCGCCCCACGTCGGGCACCTGCGCGCCGCCGTCGCCTTCGACGCCCTCGTGCGCTGGCTGCGCCGCACCGGCCTCGACGTCGCCTACGTCCGCAACATCACCGACATCGACGACAAGATCCTCACCAAGTCCGCCCAGGCCGACGCCCCCTGGTGGGCCTGGGCCTACCGCTTCGAACGAGAATTCACCGACGCCTACCGGACCCTCGGCGTACTCCCCCCCACCTACGAGCCACGCGCCACCGGCCACATCCCCGACCAGATCGACCTCGTCCGACGCCTCGTCGACCGGGGGCGCGCCTACGCCGACGGACGCGGCAACGTCTACTTCGACGTGCGCTCCCAAGCCGACTACGGGTCGCTGACGCGCCAGCGCCTCGACGACATGCGCACCACCGAGGACGAGGCCCAGATCGACGCCGCCGTCGAGGCCGGCAAACGCGACCCCCGCGACTTCGCCCTGTGGAAGGCCGCCAAACCCGGAGAGCCCGCCACCGCCTCGTGGGAGTCCCCCTGGGGCGCCGGCCGGCCCGGCTGGCACCTCGAATGCTCGGCGATGAGCCGGCGCTACCTGGGCGACGAGTTCGACATCCACGGCGGAGGCATCGACCTGCGCTTCCCCCACCACGAGAACGAGCAGGCCCAGTCGCACGGCGCCGGCTGGGGGTTCGCCCGCCTGTGGGTCCACAACGCGTGGGTGACGACCAAGGGCGAGAAGATGTCGAAGTCCCTCGGCAACGTCCTGTCCATCGGGGCCCTCACCGACGAGCACCCCGCCGCCGCCGTCCGCTGGGCCCTGTCCACCGTCCACCACCGCTCGGCCATCGAATGGGCGCCCGAGACCCTGCCGGCGGCCGCCGCCGCATGGGCGAAGTTCTCCGGCTTCGTCGAGCGGGCCATCGGGGTCGCCGGGGAGGCCGGGGCCGACGAGATCCTGCTCGGGCCCGACGCCCTGCCCGAGGGCTTCGTCGCCGCGATGAACGACGACCTCAACGTCGCCGGGGCCCTGGCCGTCGCCCACGAGCACCTCAAGACCGGCAATACGGCGATCGCCGAGGGGGACGCGGCCGCGGTGCGCCGCGAGCAGGTCCTCGTCCGCTCGATGCTCGACGTCCTCGGCCTCGACCCCGCCTCGCCGCAGTGGCGCTCCTGCCTGGGCGCAGGCGGCGGCGCCGGCTCGGCCGAGCACGACGCCCTCGACGCCCTCGTCCAGGCGCTCATCTCCGAACGAGCCGAAGCGCGCGCCGCGAAGGACTGGGCGCGTGCGGACGCCCTGCGAGACCGCCTGACCGCCGCCGGCATCGCCGTCGCTGACGGGCGCGACGGGGCCAGCTGGCACCTCGGGTGACCGGGGCTGGTCTGGCCGGGACGAGGCTTAGTCCGGTCAGGCCGGGGAATGATCGGCTGGGGCTGGTCCGCCAGCCCCCTCGCGGCCGGGCGGGAGGTGCTGCCGGCGCGGGTCAGACGCGCGCCGCCTGATGCCGGCGTGGACGACCCGGCCACGCGGGAACGACGGAGAACGGGGGAAGGGGGCGCCGCCCTCGTGAATCGAGTCGCATGCCGACGCCGGACGGGGGGCAAACCCCCGCCCGACCGGTAGGCTGACGGGCGGGCGCCGGGATCGACCCGCAGATCGGCGCGCCCCCGCGGCCGAGGCCGCCCCACCCGACTCCGACGTAAGGGGAACACCATGGCCGGAAACTCCGGACGCCGCGGAGCCGTGCGCAAAGCCGGCTCGAAGAAGGGCGCCCAGGTGGGCACCGGCGGGCACTCGCGCCGCCGCCTCGAGGGCAAGGGCCCGACCCCCAAGGCCGAGGACCGCACCTACCACCCCGCCCACAAGCGCAAGGTCGCGCGCGAGAAGCGCGAGGAGCAGGAGGCCGCCATCGCCCGGGCGCGGGCGAGGACCTCGATCAAGATCCCCGCCGGGCACGAGCTCATCGCCGGTCGCAACCCCGTCGCCGAGGCGGTCCGCGCGAACGTCCCCGTCGAGCGGGTGTTCGTCCTCGACACCGTCAAGGACGACCGCGTCGAGGAGGTCATCCGCCTGGCGGCCGGCATGGGCGCCCCCGTCCTGGAAGTCACCCGCCGCGACCTCGACGTCGCCACCGACGGGGCCGTCCACCAGGGGGTCGCCATCGAGGTGCCCGGCTACGAGTACGCCCACGTCGACGACCTCATCGCCGACTCCCTCCAGCAGATCGGCGAGCCCCTCCTCGTCGCCCTCGACCAGGTGACCGACCCGCACAACCTCGGCGCGGTGCTGCGCAGCGCGGGGGCGTTCGGGGCCGACGGCGTCATCGTCCCGGAACGGCGCAGCGCGGGGGTCACCACGACCGCGTGGAAGGTGTCGGCGGGCGCGGCCGCCCGGGTGCCGGTCGCGAGGGCGACGAACCTCGTGCGGGCGCTGGAGGACTGCAAGAGGGCCGGTTTCTTCGTCGTCGGCCTCGACGGCGGGGGAGATGCGGATCTGCGCGGCCTGCCGCTGGCGACGGGGCCCCTGGTCGTCGTCACGGGGGCCGAGGGCGCGGGATTGTCTCGCCTGGTGCGCGAGACCTGCGACCAGGTCGTGTCGATCCCGATCTCGTCTCGCGTCGAGTCGCTGAATGCGGCCGTGGCGACCGGCATCGCCCTGTACGAGGTGGCGTCCGTTCGCGCCAGCGCGGAGGCGCAGTAGTAGCAGAGGCGGCAGTGGAGTCGGAGTGAGGGTCCGGGCAATTCGCGGGCGCCGGCGACTTGCGCGACGGGGTGGGTCCGGGCGCGCGAGGGTCCGGGCGCAGGGCCGCGTGCGAGCCGGGCTTCCCTGGAATGCGGTTTCCCCGGAAAACGAATTTTTGGCCCTGTTTTTGGTGGGAAATGTTCGTTTTCGGGGGAAATGAGGGGAAGGGCGGGGGAGCCGCGGCGCGGGGTATCCGTGTCGGCACGGGGTATCCTGATGGCGCGCCCCGGTTCCCGGGGATGAACCGATTGAGGACATCGGAATGGTTGTCGCAACAGCCGTGTTCCCCGTTCGCACGGGGGTCTGCCTCTCGTTCATGCCGTTGAGTATATATCAATATACATTGATGATATTGGAGTTGTTAGTAAGAGGGTTAGAAACTCTTGCGTCAGGGTTCTTCCTGTGCTCTAATGATTGTGCTGCCAGTCACCATTTACGGGAAGGGGGCGTGCGGTGGCGCGTGAACGATCAGGGGAGGCCATCAGGGGACGGCGGAAGCCCCTCGGAGAGCTCCGGTTCCTCCCTCCCCAGAGCGATCTGACCGACTCCGAACTGTCGGAACGGACGCGATCCTTCTGGGCCAAGAGCGGCAGGAGGAATCCGGAGGAGTGGCTCTCGGTCCCCCAGCACCTGATGGACGCCTGCGATGTTGCAGGACGATTGTTCGACGACTACGCCTCCCCGCATCAGCGGCGCCTCATGGCCTCCGTATGGAAGGGGGACGAGGGCGCGGCCCGCGCGATGCTCGGTTTCCTCGCAGGCCTGCATGATGCGGGCAAAATCAGCCTCGAGTTCTCCTGCCAGGTGCCCTCGCTCGCCCAGTTCATCCGCGACCACGGCATCGACGTGCCCCATTGGCGCGACATCCCCGACAGGGGCCAGCTCCCCCACGGCTTCGTCACGCACTTCGCCCTCGTCGACGCGATCGCCGCCGGCGGCGGGGACCGCCGCAGAGCCGAGCAGTGGGCGGCGATCGCAGGAGTCCACCACGGACGCTACCCGAATCCGGCGATCATGGACACCGCCAGGCGCATGTACAACATCGGTCCGGGATGCGCCTCCGAAGAGCCCGAATGGGCCCGGGCCCGCGGCGAGGTCATCGAATGGATGGCCAGGAGAACGGGATTCCCCCTCGTATCCGAGAAGCCGACGGCCCTCCCGGAGCTGCCGGTCGCAGTGGCCGCCGCCTACGCCTCCCTCGTCGTCATGTCGGACTGGCTGGCCTCGAACGAGCAACTGTTCCCCCTGCTGCATCAGGAGCGCCGGCACGAGTCCATGTCCCCGGGCGCTCAACGGGAGAGAATCGAGGCCGGCTGGGCGAAAGCTCGGATCCCCGCCCCACTGCGGCTCAGCGAGGAGCGCGAGAGCGATATCGCCCGCCGCTACCGGCGCCGCTTCGAATGGAACGAAGGGATCTCCCCGACCCGCGCGCAGATCAGGGCCGTGCAGATCGCCGAGGCCGAGGATCCGGATCTGATGATCGTCGAGGCGCCCACCGGCTCCGGCAAGACCGAGCTGGCGTTCCTCGTCGCCGAGGCCATGATCCGCCGGCGCGGCCTCCAGGGGGTGATGATCGCCCTGCCGACCCAGGCGACGACGGACGCGATGTTCTCCAGGGCGCGGCGATGGTTGACGAATCTGCTCGGCGAGGAGCCCCAGGCGCTCGGCATCCACCTCGCGCACGGGAAGAACGACCTCAACGAAGACTTCGTCCGCATGCTCGACGATGTCGGTGACCCCGTGCAGATCTGCGACGAGAACGGGTCCGGCTTGTACGCGAGCAAGTGGATGGCGGCGCGATGGCGGGCGACGCTGTCCCCGGTGGTCATCGGGACCATCGATCACGTCCTCCTCGCAGCGCTCAAATCCCGGCACGTCCTCATGCGGCATCTGGGCCTCATGGGCAAGGTCGTCGTCATCGACGAGGCGCACGCGGCGGACGACTACATGGAGACCTACCTGGAGTCGGCCCTCACGTGGCTCGGAATGTACGGGGTCCCGGTCGTCCTCCTGTCGGCGACCCTTCCATCCGACCGGCGCCGAGCCCTGGTGGCCGCCTATCGTCGAGGGCGGGCAGGCGGGACTCGCGCCGACGACGTCGGCCTCGACGGGGACATCGGCTACCCGGTCATCACGACGGTCGGCGATGAAGGGCGAACGGTGCGCAGCGAAGCCGTCCCGGGCGGGGGGACTCACGTCCGCAAGAGGATCGTCCCCCTGGACGCGCCTGACGCCGGGGCTCTTGCGGATTTCATCGACGGGCGCCTCGATGAAGGAGGATGCGCGGCGGTCATTCGCAACACCGTCAAGGAGGCGCAGGAGACGTACCGGGCGATGGCCGAGCGCTTCGGGGAGGACTCCCTCACGCTCCTCCATTCGCGGTTCCTGGCCTGCGACCGGGCGGCGAAGGACCGGCTGATGCTCCGCATGTTCGGGAAGAGCCCGGAGGGCAGGCCGCGTCGCCATGTGGTCGTCGCGACGCAGGTGATCGAGCAGAGCCTGGACGTCGATTTCGATCTCATGGTGACCGACCCGGCCCCGATGGACCTGATCCTGCAAAGAATCGGACGGCTCCACCGACACAGCGGCAGAGCCCGTCCCCCGGGGCTGGAGGAGGCCGAGTGCTTCGTCCTCGTCGAGAACGCGGAATCGACGCCGTGGGGGTACAGCCGCGGATCCAAGGTCGTTTACCGGGACCATCGCATCCTGAGAACACTGGCGATCCTCAGCGAACACTCCCAGGGCCTCGTCGTCGCCGCGCCCGAGGACTGCTCGGCGCTCACTCAACGCGCCTACTCGGAGGACCCCGTCGCGGACGGCTCGTGGAGTACCGCTCTGGCCGAAGCCGCCGAGGCGGAGAGGGCCGCGGTGAACAAGTCTCGAGACAAAGCATCCCAATGGTCCCTCGACAGCCCCTCCTTGCCCGCATGGAAGGGCGATGCCCTCTTGGGGTCTTTCGAGGGGAATCTCGCGACCGGAGAAGAGGAGCAGCCGATGAGGGGCGTCGTCGCCCGAGCGGCCGTTCGAGACGCGGAGGACCAGATCCCGGTGATCGTCATCCCGATCGACCCGGCGCTCGGCGGAGTCGCCACGGGGCTGCCGTGGCGGAGCGCTCCCGGAGAACCGGTCATGCTGGACACGAGCGTGTGGCCCGACGCCGAGGCGACGAGGGAGATCCGCTCATGGAGCCTGTCCCTTCCGCCGTGGCAGTTCACGAACCGCGATGAGGATGTGGACGAGGCCATCACCGCAGTTGCCCGTGCCCTCTGGGACGATGAGCGGGTCAGGCAATGGGGCTTTCTGGACCATCCCCTCCTCAAGGGGGAACTGGTCCTGCCGATGATCAAAACCGATGAGCACTCGGATGCGTTGGAGGCCGAGGTGCGGGGACGACGACTCGTGTACACGAATCACCGAGGATTGGAGGTGCAGGACCTGTGAGCGAACCCGACTACAACCTGCTGGACGAGCGGTGGATCCCGGTTCTGCTGTCGGACGGCGCAGTGGAACGGATGGGAATACGAGAGGCGTTCTCCCGGGCGGCCGAGATCGTCGATCTCGCCTGCGAGCTGCCGAGCCAGAGGATCGCCATCGAGCGCATCCTCCTGGCGATCTGCTACCGGGTCATCGACGTGCCCGACCTCGACACCTGGATGGCACTGTGGGACTCCGGCGTCCCCGAAGAGCCCATCCAGGAATACCTCGACCGTTGGGAGGACAGGTTCTTCCTCTTCGGGGGCCGTCGGCCCTTCATGCAGGCCCCGGGCCTGCGCACCGCGAAGGACTCGGTCTCCGGACTGGAGAAGATCGTCGCGGATGTCCCCAACGGGGAGCCGTTCTTCACGATGCGCACCGGCGCCGCCCTCGAAACGATCCCCCCCGATGAGGCGGCGATCTGGTTGATCCACGCCCACGCCTTCGACCCTGCCGGCATCCGATCGGGCGCCGCGGACGATCCCGAGGTCAAAGGCGGCAAGGGCTACCCGATCGGGCCGTCGTGGACCGGGCAGCTCGGCCTCGTCTGGCTCAAAGGCGGGACCCTCGACGAATCCCTCATCCTCAACCTCGTCGCCGCCGACCACGGCTCGCTCCGAGGCCCGGCGAGCACCGGCCCCCTCGGCGCGTGCTCGTGGGAGTCCGATGACATCGAAACGGGCATCCGGCGAGACTACAGCCCGGAGGGGAACCCCGATCCCGACGGGTACGCGGTGTCCCGCCTCCTGACATGGCACTCCCGTCGAGTGCGCCTGGTTGGCGACCGCAGCGGCGTGACGGGTGTGGTCCTCGCCCAAGGGGACAAACTCGGCCCGCAGAACATGCAGCGATACGAGCCGATGAGCCTGTGGAGGTACTCGTCGCCGCAATCGAAGAAGTTCGCCTCGCCGACCTACATGCCGAGGAAGCACGAGCCCGGGCGCGCCTTCTGGCGGGCCCTGCCGGGCGTCCTCCCCTTCGTCCAACAGGTGACCGGCCCCGATCGGCAATCCCACACGGCCTTCCTCCCGAGCGAGACGATCCAATTCCACAAGACGCTCGACTCGTCCACGGCGCCGACGGAATACCCGGTTCGCATCCGAGTCGAAGCCGTCGGGATGGCCTACGGGTCGAACGAGTCGGTGATCGACGACATCTACCACGACGAGGTGACGATGGCCACCGCCCTGCTCCAGGAGAAGAACACGAACCTCTATCAACTCGTCGTCGAGCAAGTCGAGGCGACCGAATCCGCGGCCCAGGCGATCGGGCTCCTCGCCGCGAACATCTCCCGGGCCTGCGGGGAGCGCGGCGACGGAGCCGGCGACGGGGCCCGTGACCGGGCGAAGACCCGTTACTTCGCCCTCGTCGACGATCCCTTCCGCGTCTGGCTCTCTCGCCTCGAATCCGGGAGCAGGATCTCCGCCGAGCGCGCCGCCTGGAGGCGCGAGATCCGTCGCCTCGCCCTGATGCTGGCCGACGAACTCCTCGACCAGGCTCCCCCCACCGCGATCAACGGGCGCGACACCGGCATGACCTTCATGAGCACCGCGAAAGCGGAAAACATCTTCAGAAAAGCCTTGAACGCGATCGCGCCGATCGAGCACCGCGAACAGAAAGGAGAGCAGGAATGACCACAGCACCTCGTGCAGAGCAGGCGGATCCCCCGCGCGATCTCGCGCGCGCCGAGGACGTCAGGACCAGAACCCTCTCGGCGATCTCACGGCTGCGTGGCCCCTCCCCCGCAGCCGTGGCCGGACGGGCCCACCTCAGATCCGCTGTCGGCAAGGAGGTCGGTTCCGTCCCCGCGATCTGGTCCCTCACCCTCGAATCAGGGTCGGAGAAACTCCTCGGCAACGAACCGACCCGAGGGGAGAAGGCAGTGCACCTAGCGTTGACGCTGTGGGCGCTCCACCAGGGGTCCCACGACACCCCGATGCACTTCACCAGCCCCCGGGGGGCCACGATCGGATCATCCGTCAGGAGACTCGCAGTGGCCGGAGCCCCCGACGGGCAGGGACCCGAGACCCACCCGGTGTACCGGCGCCTGTGCGCGATGATCGCTGCGCAGACCTTCACCGCCCTCGCGATCCAGGCGCGAGGCCTCATCCACCTGCTGAGCTCCGCAGACATTCACGTCGATTACGGGCGGCTCGCCTCGGACTTCTACCAGTGGCAGGACCCCCGACTCCGATCCCGCATCATCCGCCAATGGGGACGCGACTTCGCAAGAACCCCCCGATCAGACCGGGAAACCCCGACTCCGCCCCTCCCGGACGACGGCCCCGCAGCCCCCTCATACTCCGACTCCTCCCACTGAAAGGCCCACTCCCATGACGCGTTTCGTCGACATCCACATCCTCCAGACCTTGCCCCCCTCGAACCCCAACCGCGACGACACCGGCGCCCCGAAGAACGCCGTCTTCGGAGGAGCCCGTCGCATGCGGATCTCCTCCCAGGCCATCAAGCGCGCCACCCGAATGGATTTCGAGAGTGCCCTGCCCGAGGGCAACAGGGGGATCCGCACCAAGCGGATCGTCGAACTCCTCCGCGATGCGATCGTCGACCGACGAGCCGACCTCGCCGAGCGCGCCACCGACCTCGCCGAGACCGCGCTGACCGCGATCGGGTTCAAACTCGGCGACCCGCGCGGCAAGAAAACCGACGAGCAGCTCAAAGAAGCCGGATTCCTCGTCTTCCTGTCCGCCAAGCAGATCGAGCACGTCGCCGACGCCATCGTCTCGGTCAGTGACGAGCAGGACGTCAAAGCGGCGTTCAAAGCACTCAAGCCCAAGAGCCTCGTCGACACCGACCACTCAGTCGACATCGCCCTGTTCGGGCGCATGGTCGCCGAGCCCAACTCCCTCAACGTCGACGCCGCCTGCCAGGTCGCGCACGCCCTCGGCGTCGGCGCGGTCGAGTCCGAATACGACTACTACACCGCCGTCGACGACGCCAAGAGCGCCGACGACGAGGCCGACGAAGGGGCCGGGATGATCGGCACCATCGAATTCGCCTCCGCGACCCTCTACCGCTACGCGACGATCAACCTCGACCTCCTCGCCGAGAACCTCGGGTCCGTCGCCGTCGCGGACGAGGCCGTCAGGCTCTTCGTCGACAGCTTCGTGCGGGCCATGCCGACCGGCAAGATCACGACTTTTGCCAACAGGACTCTTCCCGACGCGGTCCTCGTCCACGTGCGCGACGACCAGCCGATCAACCTCGTCGGGGCCTTCGAGACCCCCGTTCAGGCTGACCGCTCCGGGTACGTCGCGCCAGCCGTCGACCAATTCATCGCCTATGAGAAAGCAGTGGAAGAAGGGACAGGAACGGCTCCCCTGGCCTCCCTGGCCGCCTGGACCACCGACCGGGCCGACCGATTCGACGAGCTCGGACACCGAGTCCCCCTCGTCGACCTCGGGACCCAGACCGTCGCAGTCCTCCAGGACGCTCGATGAGCAAGGTCCTCATCCTCAGGCTCGCGGGCCCCATGCAATCATGGGGGGCGTCGAGCCGCTTCACCCAGCGCACCACCGAGGCGTTCCCGACGAAGAGCGGAATCGTCGGACTGCTCGCCGCGGCCCAGGGGCGCAGACGCTCCGACCCGATCGAGGACCTCGCCGGGCTCTCATTGGCCGCCCGGATCGACCAGCCCGGCCAACTCCTCAGGGACTTCCACACGGCTCACCGCGAGCACACGTCCATGCCCCTGTCCCACAGGTTCTACCTGTCGGATGCGGTCTTCACCGCGTTCATCGAGGGGCAGGACCGGCTCATCGAGACGCTGAGCGAAGCGATCCGCAATCCCGTATTCCCCCTGTTCCTCGGACGCCGGGCGTGCCCGCCGACCCTGCCGCTCCTCCTCGACGTGCGCCGGGAGAGCGCGTGGGACGCGCTCGTCGGATTGCCCTGGCAGGCCGCGCGATTTCACCAACGTCAGCACAAAGCGGAAAGAACCGTGAGCCTGCGCGTAGTCGCCGACACCGGGATGATCCCCTCCGCTGCCGATCCAGGACGCAGCATCCAGGACGTCCCCGTGAGCTTCGACTCCGCGCGCAGGCTGTACGGGGTCCGCCAGGTCGAGGAAACGCGCATCCTCATCGACAACCCGGAGTTCGCTGGAACCCCTAACACGCCCGTCCTCGGCGTCACGGCGCACGATCCGATGGAGGTGATCTGATGTACCTCACCCGCATCTACCTCAATCCCTACCGGAGGGGATGCCGGTATCTGGTGGCCTCCCCCCAGCGGATGCACGCCGCCGTCCTCGGCAGTTTCCCGCCCGGGGCATTCGAGGGGGCAGGGGAAGGGCGCGTGCTGTGGAGGCTCGACCGTCCGGGTGGTCGAACCGCGTCGCGGGCGGATCGCGGTCCCGCCCTCGCCCTGTACATCTCCAGCCCAGCGCCCCCCGACCCCGCTGGGATCGTCGAACAGGCCGGATACGAAGTCGACGGCGGCGTCGCCATCAAACGCACCGACGATTTCCTCAACTCGTTGCGGAAAGGACAGCGATGGGGGTTCCGCATCACGGTGAACCCCACATTCCGCCAGAGCGACCAGAGAGGGCGCAAGGGCGAGGAGAAGATCCTCGGGCACGTCACCGTCGCGCAGCAGACGAAGTGGCTGCTCGATCGGGCCGCTCCCAATGGATTCGCGATCCCGACGGCGAAAGAGATCGGCGGGGACCTCCCAACGATGGTCGCTGACGACGGGGAGCGCCGTGACGGCGAGGCGCTGCTGGTGGGCCTCGTCGATCGTCGACACGAGAGATTCATCCGACGGCGCGATGACGGGGCGGATCAGGTGACGTTGAATATCGCGACCTTCGAAGGGGTCCTCAGCGTCGTCGACCCGCAGGCGCTGCGCCGAGCACTGGTCAACGGCATCGGCAGGGCGAAGGGCTACGGCGCTGGTCTCTTGACCCTCGCCCGGCCATGAACGCCCTACCCGGTGCGCGGCCGCCGGATCCGAAGGCCCTGGTTCGAGTCCGCGACCGACTGACCTTCCTGTACGTCGAGAGGTGCGTCGTCCACCGGGATTCCAACGCCATCACAGTGACGGACTCGCGAGGAGTCGCGCATGTGCCGGCGGCAGCCCTATCGGTTCTGATGATGGGGCCGGGCGTGAGGATCACTCATAGCGCGGTGTCGCTCCTGGCAGAAAGCGGGTCGACGGCGGTGTGGGTGGGGGAGAACGGGGTGCGGTACTACGCCCACGGTTCCCCGCCCTCACGGTCATCACGGCTCCTGGAGGCTCAGGCCCGTGCGGTCAGCGATCCGGCCATGCGCCTGTCGGTGGCGCGGAGGATGTATCTCATGCGTTTCCGGGGTGAGAACGTGGCGGCCCTGAGCATGCAGCAGCTGCGGGGCCGGGAGGGCGCGCGGGTGAGGCGCCTGTACAGGGAGAACGCACGACGGACCGGCGTCGAGTGGGATCGTCGCGAGTACGATCCGGACGACTTCGAGTCGGGGTCGGTCGTCAACAAGTGCCTGTCGGCAGCCAACAGCGCGTTGTACGGCGTGATCCATGCGGTCGTCGTCGCTCTGGGGTGCTCGCCTGGATTGGGTTTCGTCCACACGGGGAACTACAGGTCGTTCGTCTACGACATCGCCGATCTGTACAAGGCGGATCTGTCGATTCCCGTTGCTTTCGACGTGGCCTCGGAGGATTTCGAAGCCGGTGTCGGCGAGGAGACCCGACGGCGGATGAGGGATGCGATTCGTCAGGAGCGAATCCTGGAAAGGTCGGTCAGGGATATTAAGGATCTTCTCTCTGCGGCGATCGAGGGGGACGTCGAGGAGGATGATCTCGACGTGGACGATGTGCGTTTGTGGGAGGACGAGGCGACTTCCGTCCCGGCAGGGATTTCCTACTCGACGAGGGACGAACGGTGATCGTGCTTGTCCTGTCCGCGGTTCCCGATGGGCTTCGGGGGCATGTCACGCGGTGGCTTTTGGAGATTTCCCCGGGGGTGTTCGTTGGGAATCTCAGTGCGAGGGTGCGCGAGCAGCTATGGGGAATCGTCGAGGAGGGTATCGGGGCGGGTCGGGCGATCATGGTTTTCCGTGCCGCCAATGAACAGGGTTTGTCTTTTCTCATTGCGGGGGATCCTTGGGAGCCGAGAGATTTCGAAGGATTGAGGCTGATGGTCAGGCCGAATGTTGTGGGGGAGCAGGTGGCTCCCGAACAGCTGCTGGGGGATGGGGAGCGTCGAGGCCGCCCGGGTATCAGCGATTTTGAGAGGAGGCGGAGGGCTCGGCGAGGTTTCCCAAGATCTGATCGACAGGGGCGTTAAAATTCCTGATCACGAAGTGTGTTCCCCGCTCACGCGGGGATGAGCCCCGGCGCTTTGGTGTTTCTGGGCATATACGAATGTGTTCCCCGCTCACGCGGGGATGAGCCCTCATCCGCAGCGCCGGCGCCCCCGTGGTCCTTGTGTTCCCCGCTCACGCGGGGATGAGCCCACGTCAGACATCCACAGCCGTCCCTTATGGGCGTGTTCCCCGCTCACGCGGGGATGAGCCAACATCGCGAACGTCCAGGACTCCGGGGAGGACGTGTTCCCCGCTCACGCGGGGATGAGCCCGCCCTGGCGCGCACGACGTGGGGGCCGTTGGGGTGTTCCCCGCTCACGCGGGGATGAGCCGGCACCGGTTCCGGGCGGGTGGGCTGCGCCGCTGTGTTCCCCGCTCACGCGGGGATGAGCCCCCGGACACCACGCCTTCCAGCGACCCCACGGTGTGTTCCCCGCTCACGCGGGGATGAGCCCACGACAGCGTCACCTCGTAGCCGACGGCCTCCGTGTTCCCCGCTCACGCGGGGATGAGCCCCGCCCCCACCCAGAAGCAACTCTGGGTGGGGGGTGTTCCCCGCTCACGCGGGGATGAGCCCGCACACGACAGAGCCAAGGCCGCGGGGATCGTGTGTTCCCCGCTCACGCGGGGATGAGCCCGGGTCCAGCGGCTCAACCGGAGCCCACTCTACGTGTTCCCCGCTCACGCGGGGATGAGCCCACCGGAGCCGACTCTTGCCACTGGCCCCGCTTGTGTTCCCCGCTCACGCGGGGATGAGCCGCCGGCGCTCGTGGCCGTGGCGACCAACGAGGAGTGTTCCCCGCTCACGCGGGGATGAGCCCGCCGGGGAGTCGTTGGAGACGATTCAGCGCAAGTGTTCCCCGCTCACGCGGGGATGAGCCCGTCCGGCGCGCTCGATGCCACGCTGAAGGTCAGTGTTCCCCGCTCACGCGGGGATGAGCCCCCAGACCATGAGCCAAACAACGCTCGACTTACGTGTTCCCCGCTCACGCGGGGATGAGCCCCAATGAGCACCGTCCTCCTCGCCACGGCTGCCGTGTTCCCCGCTCACGCGGGGATGAGCCCGTGCAAGGGGGGACAAACCGGGATTCGGGCCGGTGTTCCCCGCTCACGCGGGGATGAGCCCTCGGACAGCAGCTCGCCCAGCCACAAGACCCCGTGTTCCCCGCTCACGCGGGGATGAGCCCCGTCCCGGTTGGGGATTGCCGTCGATCACGCCGTGTTCCCCGCTCACGCGGGGATGAGCCCTCCTGGGGGAAGAGATGACAGAGCGATACCTGGTGTTCCCCGCTCACGCGGGGATGAGCCCGCGATCGGGCCTTGGCTGCCTATGAGGAATACGTGTTCCCCGCTCACGCGGGGATGAGCCCCCGCTGCCTTTGGTGGCCGCCGGCCAGCGCATGTGTTCCCCGCTCACGCGGGGATGAGCCGGACTCTTCAAGGGTCCGGTCATCGGACAGCTCGTGTTCCCCGCTCACGCGGGGATGAGCCCACAACGAAAAAGAAGAAGGAGGGGGCCTCCACGTGTTCCCCGCTCACGCGGGGATGAGCCCAAAGCAAGCCCATACCAGACCGCCCCCGTCGCGTGTTCCCCGCTCACGCGGGGATGAGCCCTGGGTCAGGGCCGCAGACGTGGATTGGATGTCGTGTTCCCCGCTCACGCGGGGATGAGCCCGAGAGCCGCCGGCCTGGGTCAACGTGTAGTTGGTGTTCCCCGCTCACGCGGGGATGAGCCCCAGCCAGTCGCTGACAGTGACCCTGTCGCCAGGTGTTCCCCGCTCACGCGGGGATGAGCCCTCTGCGAGTCGTCTCTCCCGCGCAGATCACCAGTGTTCCCCGCTCACGCGGGGATGAGCCCACATCGAAACTCGCCCGCACCCTCGGCTACTCGTGTTCCCCGCTCACGCGGGGATGAGCCCTCACCGCCTACGACATCACTGAGGGGGTGGGGGTGTTCCCCGCTCACGCGGGGATGAGCCCGCTACGCTCCTACGTCGCCAAAGGCATGCTGCGTGTTCCCCGCTCACGCGGGGATGAGCCGTCGGAGGTGTTCCGCATGTGCTTACCTGTGGTGTGTTCCCCGCTCACGCGGGGATGAGCCTCACTCGTGGGCGAATTCTCGGGCCCTGGCCGTGTGTTCCCCGCTCACGCGGGGATGAGCCCGCTCCCGTCAAGAGCGGGCATTCACCCCCGCAGTGTTCCCCGCTCACGCGGGGATGAGCCCGACATGGAACAACGCATCACCACCGCGAGCCGATGTTCCCCGCTCACGCGGGGATGAGCCCAACGCCTCGCGTAAATTCCAGCCCACCCGCATGTGTTCCTCGCTCACGCGGGGATGAGCCCGAGGGCCCGAAGGCCAGCTAGGGCGCCGGCCCGTGTTCCCCGCTCACGCGGGGATGAGCCCCAAGGCCCGATCCCTGCTCGCGGTGCTGGTCTGTGTTCCCCGCTCACGCGGGGATGAGCCCCCCACCATCATCGAGGACACCCAGTGACCACCGTGTTCCCCGCTCACGCGGGGATGAGCCCGCGTTGCAGTTTTTCGCCCAAAAAGCGTGGAGGTCTTCCCCGCTCACGCGGGGACGGATTAATGGCCTATCCAAGACCGTCCGCAATTTCCCCGGAAAACGAATTTTTGGCCCTGTTTTTGGTGGGAAATGTTCGTTTTCGGGGGAAATGAATGAAGGGGGGGGAGGGCGGAGCGCGGAGGAGGAGGATCGGGGAAAAGGGGCCCGGGCGCGGATTATGCACAGACGGTACGAGGACGGCGTTGTCCACAGGCAAGGGCATCGAGCTCGCGCCCGGAATCCCCGTCCTGATCCACTAGGGGGATGACCGATCACGTCGAGCCCCCGGGCCCCCGGATTCTCGTCATCAATGCGGATCCGATGACTGACAGCCACGTGCGAGACCTCGTCTCCCTCGCCGGAGGGACCTTGGTCGACGAGGCCGATGCCGCCGACCTCATCATCACCGGAGACGAACTCGCGCGCCCGACGAAAACGAATACGGGAGCGCCGACGATCCGTGTCGGAGCAGCCGGCCAGTTCCGCATCCCCGGAGACGAGGCGCTCCTCGTCGACGCCATCGCAGCGAGCGCACGTCGACGACCACCAGGCGTTTCTCCCGTTCCCACGACGATTCTCGTCGCCGGATGGCACGGGGGAGCAGGAACGACCCTTCTCGCCCGGGGCCTGGCCCGCACCGCCCCCTCGGTCCTCATCGATGCCTCGGGCGACGCCCCAGGGGTCCTCCAGGCCGACGAGGTCGACCACGGATGCCTCACCTGGGCAGACCTCGACCCCGGAGAGTCCTCATTCCCAGCCGCGATCATCGAGCGGCTCCCGGAAATGGGGGCCTCCCGGGTCCTATCCGCGGACTCCTCATCGGCTGCGACCTGCGCCGACCCGAGAACCATCCCCGTCATCGACGCCGCCCTCGACCATCTGAGGACCACAGCGAACGGGGGAGGCGGGCGGGGGATCGTCATCGACGCCGGTCGTTGGTCGGCGCCTGCCCGATCGCTCGCGCGAGCCCGCGCCGACCTCGTCGTCCTCGTCGGCAGGGGAGACGGCGACACCGACGCATCCCTCGCCGCCTCCACGACGCGTCTGCCGGCGCCCGGTCGGCTGGTCGTCGCCACCACCGCCTCGCGCCCCTCCGGGTGCCTCGGGCTGGGGCTCGACGCGACGTTCATCAGGCACCCGCTGCTGCGCACCCGACCCACCAGCAGGGGGATGGCGTCGCGCCTCACCGGCGGACGTCGTGCCCGCAGGGAACTCCACCGGATCTGGGAGGCCGCCGCCGGCGCGAGCCTCGCCGGCTGGATCGCCGACCCGTCCAGGGGCGAACGATGATCGGGCGCCTCCTGGACTCGCGGCCTCGCCGCGGCGGCTCTCCCCCGCGCCGCCTCCCCGTCCGATGGGACCCCGGATCGTCCGGGACCGCCCCCGGGCCGAGTCGCTCCCGGGGCGCTTCCCCCGCGTCCCCGCTCGACTCCTCGACCCCTCCCGCTTCGCGCGAGTCCGCCCGGGAGGCCTCCCCCGAGGAATCCCGGGCGTTACGGGCCCTGGCCCGAGGCGAGAGCCTCGCCGACGCCGTGCGCGACGGCGCCCGGGCCGGCGCGGGACTCGACGAGATGGCCGACAGCCTGACCCGCGTCCGCGCTCTCTCCCGAGGGCTTGGCCCCGTCCTCGCCCCCGTCCTGGCCGACCCGAGCATCACGGATGTCCTCGTCAACGGCTCCCAGGCGTGGATCGATCGAGGAGGAGGGCTCGAACGCGCGGACCTCGATCTGGGGACCGACGACGACGTGCGCTCCTTGGCGATCCACATGGCTGCGGCTTGCGGGGATCGTCTCGACGAGGCCAGTCCCATCGTCGACGCGACCCTGCCGGGAGGCATCCGACTTCACGCGGTCCTGCCGCCCCTGTCCGCCGCCGGACCGCTGATCTCGCTGCGGACGAGCCGCTCGGGCGGGCTGTCCCTCGCCGACATGGAGGCCGACGGCACGTGCGCGCCCCTCATCGGACGGGTCCTGCGCGCCCTCGTCGACCGCAGGGCGAACGTCCTCGTCTCCGGGGCCACCGGCTCCGGTAAGACGACGCTGCTCGCCTCGCTCCTCTCCCTCGTCCCACCGGACGAGAGGATCGTGTGCATCGAGGAGGTCACGGAGCTGCGGCCCGTTCATCCGCACGTCGTCAACCTGCGAGAGCGGAGGGCGAATGTCCAGGGCGCCGGGGCCGTCACCCTCGCCGACCTGGTCCGCGCCGCCATGCGGATGAGGCCCGACCGCCTGGTCCTCGGCGAATGCCGGGGCCCAGAGGTCCGCGAGGTCCTCACCGCCCTCAACACCGGCCATGACGGGGGGGCGACGATCCACGCCAACGGAGCCGATGAGGTGCCCGCCAGGCTCCAGGCGCTCGGGGCGCTGGCGGGGCTCGGTGAGGCGGCGGTCAGCGCCCAGGCCGTGGCGGCGTTCGACGCCGTCGTCCACATGAGGCGCCGTCCTCGGCGCGCCGGGGATCAGGGGCCGGGCCGGTGGGTCGCCGAGGTGGGAGTGCTCGTCCGGGAGGGTGCGGGACTTGGGTGCGAGCTCGCGGTGCGGGTCTCGCCGGAGGGGGATGTTCGACGTGGACCCGGGTGGGAGCGACTGGCTCGTCGGCTCGGCCTCGATGCCGGCGGGATCGGTGGGGCCGGGGCTGGCGGGGATATTCCCGGCGGGGCGAGCACTGGCGGGGGGATTGACGAGGCCGATGTCGGCGGTGCGGCGAGCCGCCTGGGCGAGGCGGGGGCCGGGCGCCCGCCGGGGGTGTCCTGCGCATTCGGATCCGAGGCGCGGGTCGTCCCGGGGGATGGGACGAATCATGCGGCTCTGGCCCCTGGCGGGGAGGGGCCTGGGCGCGCGGGGCATCCCGTAGTGGGCGAGGCGGTCTTGGTCTTCGAGAGGGAGGGGCTTGGGCGCGCGGGGCGTCCCGTTGGGAGGTTGTGGCTCCCGATCGGCGATCCGCCGCTTCGCCGCGGGGAGGCCTCGTGATCGGGGTGTGGATCGCCGCGCTGTCGGCCTGGGCGCTGGGGATGATCCGTCTCGTCGATCATGCGCGGCGCAGGCGAGTGGTCGACGCGTGGAGGAGGGGAGGCGGGGGCGGGTCTTGGGACCGGCCGCTCCCGGGCCTTGGACGCCCGTACCGGGCTCTTCGCGCTGTCGGCCGGCGAGGAAGGCGAGGACGACTGCCGGGGCCGCCCGAAGGGGGGCGTTTGGCCCTGCTCGTCGCGGAGGTTTCCGCCCGTCTGGACGCCGGCGCTCCCGTCGAGACGGCGTGGCGGGCCGCATGGGAGAGGGCCGGGCTCGAGCCGTCGTTCACCGGGCTCGACGAGGACGGGGTGCCCGTGGTGATACGCGATTTGTCGAGGAGTCCCTGTGCGTTGAGTGCCCGTTCGCTGGCCGGCGTCGTCGAGGCGCTGCGCTCGCGAGGGCCTGCCGGGGCCGCCCGCAGGCGCGCCGCCCGGGCCGTTGCAGCGGCCTGCGTCTTCACCCGCGCTCTTGGCGCGCCCCTGGCGGAGATCCTGAACACCGTCGCGGATGGGGTCGATGAATCCGAGGCCGCCGAGGACGCCCGGAGGGTCGCCAGCGCGGGCCCCGTGGCTTCCGCGCGCATCCTCACGTCCCTGCCCCTGATCGCGTTGAGCGCGGCGTGGGCTATGGGTGCCGACCCCTGGGGTTTCTTCACCGGAGGAGGGGCGGGCGGCGCGTGCGGCCTCGTCGGTGTGGCGAGCCTCCTCGGCGGTCATGCCGTGTCCAGGCGGATGCTCGCCCGTATTCGCGCGTCGAGCGAGCACGTGGATTCGGCGATCATCTGCGACCTGGGGGTCGCGGGCATCGAATCGGGGGCGTCGATCCCTCGGACCGTCGAGGCCCTGGGGACTGCGATCGGGGATCCGGAGGTCTCTCGGATCGGGGTGGAGCTGCGTTATGGAGTGGGCTGGGCGAGGGCTTGGGATGAGGCTCCCGAGGTTGTCGGGGCTCTTGCCGACGCCCTCCAGCCGGCGTGGGAGGACGGGGCCTCGCCCGTTCCCCTGCTACGCCGGGCGGCCTCTCAGATCCGTGGGCGCCGTGCGGCGGACGCCCGGGCCAGTGCCGAGGAGCTGGGGGTTCGCATGGTCGTGCCCCTGGGGATCCTCCTGCTGCCCGCTTTCCTCGCGCTCGGGCTCGCGCCGATCGTCGCGTCGTTGCTGGGCGAGGGCCTCGGGATTTTCGCATAGGAGGGCGTTCTCGTTTGCGAGCATTCGCTGGTGGAACGATTCGGCTGGATCAGCGCCTGCCCGGTCGGATTGTCCACAGGCGGCGCGCGGCTCCCGTGATCCACAGTTCCGCCAGCGGTCATGGCGGTGGCCCGGATGCGGGCGCGACTCTGGAGTCCCCGGGGATTCCGGGGGGAACAGGAGAACACCATGAACCTCATCGATCATGTCGACCGCGCCGTCATCCGGCTCGGGATCACCACCGCCGCAGGCCTCGAGCCTCGCGCCGCCGTTCGCAGAGGCGCCGATCGGAATGTCGCCGACGAAGAGGGGTCGACGACCGTCGAGTACGCGATCGGAGCCGTCGCGACTGCCGGTTTGGCGGGATTGCTCGTCGTCGTCCTCAAATCGGGGGCCGTCAAAGGATTGATCCAGGGGATCATCGAGTCCGCCCTGACGCTATGAGGAGCCGTGCGTGCAGGGGGAACCGCTACTCCGACAGGCGCCGCCCCCGGTCGGTCCCTGGAATACGGCGCCGACGGGGGGATTCCTCTCAGTGCGCGTCCTGCCGTCGGTGGCGTCATCGCGGGACTGGGGGATTCGTCGGCCGCCCGTCCGGTACTCGGTGCGGCGGGGAAAGAAGCGACCTGGAAAGGGGGCGTGGTGGGCTCCTCGGCGTTCCTGGGTCCGGCGTTGGGGGAGCGGCGCGCGGGCGATGGGGTGAATCGGTCTCGTGCGAGGCTCGAGCATCGGACAGGGACAGGGACAGGGACAGGGACAGGGACAGGGACAGGGACAGGGACAGGGACAGGGGCGGTGGATTTCGGCGACGATTGCTCGTCGACACCGCGGGCTTCCATCTGAGATGCCGCAAGCCCCTCGTCGAACACCGCTTCTCCACCAGACGGGAGGCGTCCCAGGACGGCAGTACGACGGTGGAGTTGGCGATCGGGTTCTTCGCGGTCATGGTCGTGATCTCCCTGATCGTCGCCGTCTCCGCCGTCGGTCTGACCCGGTCTGCCCTCTGCCAGTCGGTTCGAGAGGGGGCCCGGGCCGCCTCGATCGGGCAGGAGTCGGCTCAGGAGGCGGCCGCCCGCGCCTATTCACGGGGAGGCCCGGCGCCGGCGATCTCAGTCGCCCGGTCCGATCGGTGGATCACCGTCACCGGAACGGTACCGGTCGCGGGGATCCCGGGTCTGCCTCCGGCCCGGTGCGAGGTGACGACGACGCTCGAGCAGGCGATCCCGTGAGAGCGCGAGTCCGGGCTGAGGAATGGACTCGTGCGGAGGGCGAGGAGGGATCCGGGACGATCCTCGTTCTCGGGGCCGTCCTCGTGGCGAGCCCCCTCATCGCGGTCCTCCTGGTCGTCGGCGGCATCGGCACCGAACAGGCCCGGCTCCAAGCGGTCGTCGATCTCGCGGCTCTGGCCGGCGCTGATGTGTCGGCCGTCGCCCAATGGGAGGATGTCGGGGATAGGCCGTGCGCCGCGGCCCGCTCCGTCGTCGAGGCCAATGGAGAGGTCATGTCGGAGTGTTGGACCGAGGGCGTCGATACGCTCGTCGTCGTTTCGGGGCGCGCGGGGGCAGCGGGGATCGTGATTCCGATCGAGGCGCGGGCACGAGCCGGTGTCGACCCGTAGGTCGATTCCCGGATTGGATTCCCAGGGAAATTTCAGGTTGAGTCGATGGATCTACAAGGAGTGCTTCGTAATGTCGTGCTCATCGGGGAGCGAGAGCCCCGATGAGCAGACAGATGAACAAGAGCCGCACGGTTCGCGAAAGGGTTGCATCGAGAAGACTTGCACTGTGTTGATGGGATCTCAGAAGGGGTCGGCCGTAAGGCCGGCCCCTTCTGGGGTCTGTGGGCGGCTCGGGCTTCGGCTCGACCGTCTCCGCGGATGCGCGGATCGCAGCATGGTGGGTGCTTGCGGCGAGCGGGAGCTCCTGTGTCTCTGCTCACAGCAGTGTTAACGTTATCCCTATGGTGATCGGAGCTTGCGACTCGGCTCCGCCTCGCCGAAGATCGACTCACGTCAACGAGGACACCAGGAGGACATATGACCACGACCGACATCCGCGCCGCCATCGAGAACGGCGAGACCTCCCTCGGCATCGAATTCGGTTCCACCCGCATAAAGGCCGTCCTCATCGGCCCCGACCACCAGCCCCTCGCCTCGGGCGGGCATTCCTGGGAGAACCGCCACGTCGACGGCCTGTGGACGTACACCCTCGACGACGTGCGCGCAGGACTCCAAGACGCCTACGCCCGCCTCGTCGACGACGTCAAGGCCTCGTACGGCGTCGTCCCCACGACCTACGGCTCCCTCGGCATCTCCGCGATGATGCACGGATTCCTCGCATTCGACGCCGACGGCGACCAGATCGCCCAGTTCCGGACCTGGCGCAACACCAACACCGCCGCAGCCGCCGACGAACTGATCCGCGCCTTCGACTTCAACATCCCCCTGCGCTGGTCCATCGCCCACCTCCACCAGGCCATCCTCGACGACGAGCCGCGCATCGCCTCGATCGCCTCGATGACGACCCTCGCCGGATGGGTCCACGAGCAGCTCACCGGCCGCCACGTCCTGGGGATCGGCGACGCCTCGGGCATGTTCCCCATCGACTCGCGGACCATGGACTACGACCAGGCCCGCATCGACGCCTACGACGCCCTCGTCGCCGACCGGGGATTCGGCTGGAGACTGCGCGACCTCCTGCCGACCGTCCTCGTCGCCGGACAAGACGCGGGAACCCTCACCGCCGAAGGAGCCGCCCTCCTCGACCCCACGGGAGCCCTCACCCCTGGCATCCCGATGTGCCCGCCCGAGGGCGACGCCGGCACCGGCATGGTCGCGACGAACTCCGTCGGTCAGCGCACCGGCAACATCTCCTGCGGCACCTCCGTATTCCTCATGGTCGTCCTGGAGAAGGCCCTCGCAGAGCTCCACACTGAGATCGACATGGTCACCACCCCCGACGGGTCGCCGGTCGCCATGGTCCATTCGAACAACGGGGCGTCCGAGATCGACGGCTGGGTGGCGATGTTCGTCCGGTTCGCCCAGATCGCCGGCATCGACCTGTCGACGCCGAAGGTCTACGACCTGCTCTACGAGCACGCGATGACGGGGGCCCCCGACGGCGGGGGCCTGCTCGCCTACAACACGCTGTCCGGCGAACCGCTGATGGGCCTGGAGGCCGGCCGGCCGATGTTCGCCCACGCCCCCGACTCGGACTTCACCCTGGCCAACGCCATCCGCACCCAGTTGATGAGCATCTTCGCGGCGGTGCGCATCGGCATGGACATCCTCGCCGACGAGGACGTCGCCCTCGACAAGCTCTTCGGGCACGGCGGGCTGTTCAAGACGCCGGGCGTGGCCCAGCAGGTTCTCGCCGACGCCCTCGGCATCCCCGTGTCGGTGGGGGCGACGGCTGGCGAGGGGGGAGCGTGGGGGATCGCGGTCCTCGCCCGCTATCTCGTGGCCCGGGCGGAGGACGAGTCGCTGCCGGCCTACCTCGACGAGAGGGTCTTCGCCGATGCGCAGGCGAGCGTCCTGGAGCCCGATCCGGCTGGGCGCGCCGGGTACGACGCGTTCCTCGCGCGCTATCGGGCCGCGTTGCCGGCGGTTCAGTCGATGGCCGATCACAGCTGAGGGCGTCTCCCGTTCGACGGGGTGGTCGACGAGGGCGCCGCGGGCCTTTCGGGGTCCCGGCGCCCGCGTCCGTCGCGCGGTCATTTACGTCGATTACGAAGAAAAGGCCTTCGTTTTCGCAGGAAATGTTCGTTTTCGGGGGAAATGGGGGGAGTGGGGGCCGGGCGCGAGCCGCTACGATGACCCTCATGGGTAAAGCAAGCCGCCGCAAGAAGGTCGCCAATCCGGACACGCTCGCCGCCTACCGGGCGCCGATCCCCTTCGTCGCCCGCCCGTTCGAGGGGCTGTCCAAGGAGGTCGACCTCGTCGCGATGCGCGAGATCATCCCCTGCGCGACGATGACCGCCCGGACCGACGACGCCCACGGAGGCGTCGAGTTCGACCTCGTCACCCTCCTGCCCGATGGCCGCCCCGCGATGGTGCGCTCCGACGGCCGCATCCTCGTCGCCCTCCAGACCCGCTTCAACTCCGCCGACCTCTCCCACGACGTCGCCGCCGCGCTCCTCGCCGCGATCGACGCGCGCGCGGGCGGCGACCAGGGGCTCATCGACATCGACGTGCGCGACCCCTCCGAGCGCCTCCAGGACGTTCTCGACCCCGAGGGGTTCACCGCGATGAAGATCGTCGACGACTTCTCCTACTGGTTCGACCCGGCCGAGGAGGTCGACGACCAGACCCGCAGGGCTCTGGAGCAGAACCGCGAGGAAGTCATCCCCACCGAGGCCGTTCCCGGCACCACCGGCATGTTCTGGTGCGAGATGAACCGGAACTTCGTGCGGTACGCGACGGACATCGAGGAGAGCCCCCTGTTCGACGCCCTGGCCCGCCTGGCCGCGACCGGCCGGGCCCACATGGGCGAGGGGTCGCGCTTCGTCGGCGCGTTCCGCGCCTGCGGCATCGCGATCCCCGTCTTCGAGCTCGCCGAGGGCGTCACCGCCGTCGATGTCGCCGATGACGCGCAGGCCCTGGCCGCCGCTCTCGATGAGGCCCTCGCTTCCTCCAAGCCGCTGACGGCCGACGAGCGGCGTCTGCGCCAGGGCCTCGTCTCCCGGCAGGTGACGATCCGCTAGCCCGAGACGATTCCGAACCGCCCCGACGGCGAACGCGTGACGGACGCCCCGGCGAATGCCGGGGCGTCCGGCGTCGGAGCGCCCGCGCCGCAAGAAGCGCGGACGGAGGAGCGAGAGCGGGCCGTGGCGAATATCATGGACCCGTGAGCTCCTCGGTCACGGTCAGCGGCGGACGCACCGCCCCGCAGCGGGTGGCGGCGATCCTGCCCGCCCACAACGTCGGCCGCGATGTCGCGGCCACTGTCCGGGCCTGTCGGGCCATCCCCGGCGTCGATCTCCTCATCGTCGTCGACGACGGGTCGGACGACGACACCGGCCGCTCGGCCCGGGCCGCCGGAGCAGTGGTCGTCCGCCACTCGGTCGCCCGAGGACGCGCCTCGGCGATCGAGACCGGCGTCAAGGTCGCCGCCATGCGCGACCACGCGGACTGGCCGGCCCGCCACCTCCTCATCCTCTCCCCGGATCTGGGCGAGTCCGCCGTCGAGGCGACCGCCCTCGTCGAGGCCGTGACCTCGGGGATGGCCGATTGCGCGTGCTCCGTCCCCCCGGTCGACCCCTCGGTGTTCCGGGGCCGCGCCCAGCGGCTCGCCCGGGCGGCGATCCGACGCGCCACCGGCTGGGAGCCCCGCTACCCCCTGTCGTCGCAGCGCTGCGCGACCCGCGAGGCGATAACGGCGGCGATGCCCTTCATGTCGGGGTACGGGCTGGAAGTCGCGATGACGGTCGACATCCTCGTCGCCGGGCTGTCGATGATCGAGATCCCCTGCAACTTCGTCCACTCGGGCGCCGACCCGCTGATCGGCGCCCGCAATCGTCCCGCCCGACTGACTGACGCCGCTGTCGCCTCGGCCCGCAAGGTCCTCGCCCACGCCCGCCTGCCGGTCTCGGCTCGTCCCGCGGGCGGTCGCGTCGGGGGGATCGGCGCCCCCTATCCGAGGCCCGCGAGCGAGCGCCGCGCGGCCGAAGGGGCCGCGGCCCCCGCGTCCTCATAACGGCTTCCCCGCGAGAGCCGGCGGCCCTCTACGTCTACCCGGCGGTGCGCAGGCGCAGGGAGTTGAGGACGACCGCCACCGACGAGCACGCCATCGCGGCGGCGGCGAGCATCGGGTTGAGAAGCCCGGCGATGGCCAGCGGCACCATGAGGACGTTGTAGAAGAACGCCCAGAACAGGTTCTGCTTGATCGTGCGCAGGGTGCGGCGGGAGATGCGGATCGCGGTCGCGGCGCCGCACAGGTCCGAGGTCGTCAGGGTGATGTCGGCGACCTCGATCGCCAGATCCGTCCCCGAGCCCATCGCCATCCCCAGCCCGGCGGCCCCCGCCTGGGCGAGCGCGGCGGCGTCGTTGACCCCGTCGCCGACGACGGCGACGACGCGCCCCTCGTCCTGGAGGGTGGCGACGACCTCCCGCTTGCCGTCGGGCATGACCCCGGCGAACACCCGGTCGATGCCGACGCGGCGGGCGACGTGGCGGGCGGCGGATTCGTTGTCGCCGGTGACGAGGATCGGCTCGATCCCGAGGCCGACGAGGGCGGCGACGGCGTCGGCGGAGGTGTCCTTGACGGCGTCGCGCACGACGAGGACGCCGATCGCCCTCCCGGGCAGCGTCTCGGGGAGAGCCCTCCCCGTCGTCGCGTCGGAGAGGACGGAGGGGTCCGGTGCCCAGGCGGTCGGGGTCTGCGGGGCCGGGGGCGCGTCGGGGGAGGGCTCCTGGCGGGAGACGACGGAGGCACAGTAGCCGGCGTCGGTGACGACGCGGACGAGCTCGGCGTCGTCGTGCGGCTCGACGAGGGTGACGGTGGCCTTCTCGGTGGCGAGGTTGACGGAGGCGGACACCCCGGGCAGTTTGCCGAGTTTGCGTTCGACGCGGCCCACGCACGATGCGCAGGTCATCCCCTGGACGTCGAGGGTGACGACGGCGAGGGCGTCGGGGCCGGGCGCGGGGAGGGAGGGCGTTGGGGCGCCGGTAGCGGCGTCGTCGGGCGGTGCGGGCTCCGGGTCGGACCAGTCGGGGACGAGGGCGGCGACGACCGCCGTCGCCCCGGTGGCCTCGGCGTCGTGGACGGCGCGGGCGCACTCCTCGTCGAGCCCGATGCCCAGGCCGGTGATCCACGAGGCCCGCCCGACGAGGACGAGATCGACGGGACGGCCGGGAGCATCGGGGTCTCCTGCGGCGTTCGAGGGGACGAGGGCGGACACTCCCAGCCCGGCGTGGTTGGCGAAGGCCGCGGCGGGGGGCACGGAGGTCCCGCGGGCGCGCGCCGCCGAGCGGATGGCGGCGGCGACCGGATGCTCGGAGGGGGACTCGGCGGCGGCGGCGAGGCGCAGGGCCGCGTCCTCGTCGAGGGGTCCGGTTCCGGGCGCGGGGTGGGCCGGGGAGACGGATTCGAGGGTCATGCGACCGGTTGTCACGGTCCCGGTCTTGTCGAGGACGATCGTGTCGACGGCCCTCGTCTGCTCGAGGACCCGCGCGGATTTGATGATGATCCCGAGGCGGGCGGCCCGTCCGGTGCCGACGAGGAGCGCGGTGGGGGTGGCGAGTCCGAGGGCGCAGGGGCAGGCGACGACGAGGACGGCGACGGCGGAGGCGATGGCCTGCTGGGCGGGGGCGCCGGCGAGGAGCCAGCCGATGAGGGTGGCCGCGGAGACGGCGATGATGACGGGGACGAAGACGGCGGAGACCCGGTCGGCGAGGCGCTGGACGGGGGCTTTGCCGGCCTGCGCCTCGGCGACCATCCGCCCGATGCGGGCGAGCGTCGTCTGGGAGCCGACGCGCCGGGCCCGGACGACGAGCACCCCCCACGTGTTGAGGGTCGCCCCGGTGACGTCGTCGCCGGGGCCGACGTCGACGGGGACGGATTCGCCGGTGAGGAGCGAGGAGTCGAGCGCCGACTCCCCTTCGAGGACCGTCCCGTCGGCGGCGACCTGCTCGCCGGGGCGGACGAGGAAGAGGTCGTCGACGCGCAGGTCCCAGGCGGGGATCCGCCGTTCGGCGCGCGCGCCACCGTCGGCGTCGACGAGGAGGGTCGCCTCCGCGGGCTCGAGTTCGAGGAGGCTGCGCAGCGCGTCGCCGGCCCGGTAGCGGGCCCGGGCCTCCATCCATCGGCCGGCGAGGAGGAAGACGACGATCATGCAGGCGCCCTCGAAGTAGATCTCCGCGTGGTGGCCGGCGTGGGGGGCTCGGGGCAGGAGGGTCATGCTCATCGTCATGCCGAGGCGCCCGGCCCCACCGGCGAGGAGGGCCCACCAGCTCCACAGGGTCGAGGCGGTGACGCCGAGGGAGACGAGGGTGTCCATCGTCGTCGAGCCGTGGCGCCCGGCGGCGATCGCGGCCCGGTGGAAGGGCCAGGCCCCCCAGACGACGACGGGGGCGGAGGCTGCGGCCGCGGCCCATTGCCAGCCGGTGAATTGGAGGGGAGGGGCCATGGACACGGCCATGACGGCGGTCGCGAGGGGCAGGCAGACGAGGAGGCGGCGTTTGAGGTCGTCGGCGCGTCTGCGGGTGGCGTCGCCGATGGGGGCGGCGTCGGGAGCGGGGGTGCGGAGGGCGGGTGGTGCGGCGGCGGGGAGTGTCATCGGGGTCGATTCGTCGGGTGCGGCCGCGCCGGGGCCCCGCCGGTTGGTCGGAGGGCCCCGACGCGGGCGGGGTCACAGGTCGCGGGCGATGCCGACGAGGTCGAAGCCGGCCTCGTCGACGGCGGCCCGCAGGGCGTCGTCGGCCAGGTCGACGTCGGTGACGACGGTGACGGTCGAGGTGCCGCCGGATGCGAGGATGACGTCGATGTTCTTCACGCCGGGGATCTCGTGGAGCTCCTCGGTCACCGACATCACGCAGTGGTCGCAGGTCATTCCGTTGACGGACAGTTCGATGGTGCGGTCGATGGTCGTGGTCATGGTGCTCTCCTGGCGGGGGTGAGGGTGGGGATCAGGATTTGACGAGGCGGGCGATGGCTTTCGTCGCCTCGTCGATCTTTATGCGGGCGGCTTCGTCGGACTCCTGGGCGGCGGCGACGATGCAGTGGCTCATGTGGTCCTTGAGGAGGCACATGGCGACGGAGTCGAGGGCGGATTGGGCGGCGGAGACCTGGGTGAGGATGTCGATGCAGTAGTCGCCGTCGGCGACCATCCGCTGCAGGCCCCTGACCTGGCCCTCGATGCGGCGCAGTCGCGCGAGGTACTGGTCGGTGGTGCCGGCGTAACCGTGGGACATCGACGGGGCTCCTCGGGGTGTCGGTGCGGCCGCGCCCGGTCGGGCGCCACTGATGAAGATACCCCTGGGGGGTATAAGTGTCAATGGTCCCGGCGACGGTGGGCTCGTCGGAGAATCGGAGGCGATGACGGGTGCGGGGCAGGCGTGGGCGCCCCCGGCGGGGGAATGATCGGCTGGTCGCCGGCGATGCTCGGCCCGGAGCATGGCGCGGACCGGCTCCGGCCTCCTCCTGCCGGTCCTTGTCCCGCGGCTCGGCGAGGGGGAGGATCGAGGGATGGCGACGGGAGACGGCGAGGACAGGGGCATCCGAGGGCTCTACGACCTTCTGGTCGACGCGTTCGAGATCGAGGAGTGGTGGCCGGCCGACACCGACTTCGAGATGATGGTCGGCGCGGTCCTCACCCAGAACACGGCGTGGACCAATGTCGAGACCTCCCTGTCGGCCCTCCGGGACACCGGCCTGCTCGATCCCGCGGCCCTGCTCGCCTGCCCGCAGGACGTCCTCGCGGACCTCATCCGCCCGTCCGGCTCCTACAACCAGAAGGCCGGCTACCTGCGCGCCCTCGCCTCCTGGGCCATCGAGAAGGGCGACGCCGCACGACTGATGAGCACCGCCGAACTGCGCGACGACCTGATGGGCGTTCGGGGAGTCGGCCCCGAGACCGCCGACGACATCCTCCTGTACGTCTACGGGCGCCCCGTCTTCATCTTCGACGCCTACGCCAGACGGCTGCTCAAAGCCGCCGGATTCCCCGTCGCGACGACCTACGAGGCGACCCGCCGCCTCCTCGCCCCGGCCGTCGACGAGGCCGGGCTGACCGCCTCCGAGCACGGCCGCCTCCACGGGCTCATCGTCGCCGCGGGGAAGCATGCCCGCGCCCACGGCTGGGAGTCGATTCTCGCGGGGGGTGGGGAAAGGGCGGCGGCCCCGTGAGGCAGCGGCGCGCTCCTGGGCTCGGGGCGCCGCGAAGGGGAGCGCCCGCCGCAGTGCCGACTCTCGGCCGTCGTCGTGATCGCGGGGGCTCTGCCCGCTGATCGCAGGACATCCGCGCGCGGGTCGTCCCGGTCGGGTCCGACAATGGTGCGAGGGGAGGAGGCTTCCAAGCGCGCACGTGTCGTCCAATGGAGGGTTCGTCACAGAGGGGACTCGTCGAACGCATGACTGAGTAAGGTATGCCTCGCCTATCTTTCTCGATGAAAGGACGTCATGCCCACGCGCAGACTCCGCAGGGCCCTCGTCGCGGCGACGGCCCTCAGCCTCCTGGCCCTCCCGGCCACCGCCTCGACCGCCGCCCCGCGCATGGCCGCGCGCCCCGCCCCGGCCGCCCCCCAGCCACTATCCGACGACGACCTCGCCGATCTCGACGACCTCTTCGGCGACGACGACGCGCCGACGAGGGGCGACAAGCCCTCCTCCGGCACCGCCTCGACGGCCTCGGACGAGAAGCCCGGCGCCGCCGGCGCCCGCGAGGAGGACGGCGACCTCGACGCCCTCGATGACCTCCTCGGCGGCGGGGGCTCCCCGACCCCGCCCCGGAGAACCCCGCCCGAATGGGACGAGGACGGAGAGGATTTCCTCGGGGACCCCGACCCCGCCCCGCCCGCATCCCCCGACGCGCCGAGAGCTCCTGACGGGCCGGGCGAGGCCATCGCCTCCCACGCCGACTCCGCCGGATTCCGCTGGACCGGCACCAACGAGCGCTCCCCCTACACGATGCGGATCCGCCTGACCGACCGCGTCCAACTCACCGGGGGCAAGGGCATGGCCTCCTCCCTGCCCGCCACCGGCTGCGACGTCACCGGGGACTCGGCCCCCGACATCGTCGCCGGAGACCCCGTGTCCGGGCGCGTCGACATCATCGACCACATCCCCGTCGGCTCCGGCTCCGACGAGCTGACCCGCGCCATCGACGCCCAACCCGGGCGCATCGCCCTGCCGGCCCCCTCCGGCGCCGCCGGATTCGGCGCGGCCGTCGCCTGCACCTCCCGCGCCCTCGTCGTCGCCGGAACGGACTCGACCCTCTACCGCTACGCGCTGCCCGTCACCGCCGCGTCGACCCCCGTCGCCGTCCGACTCGACGACGGGCCCGTCGCCTCCATCGCCTCCCTGTCGACGCCCGGACGACCCTCCGACCTCATCGCCGTGAGCACCGCCTCGCGCATCCGCGTCATCGACACCGCGGCGCCCGCCCCGACCGATCCGGCCGCGGCCGGCAGCGGAGTCGATATCGTCCATGGACTGACGAAAGCCCCGATCCTCCACGCGATCGGCGACATCACCGGAGACGGGGCCCCCGACCTCGCCGCCGCCCTGCCGGACGCCGGGCGCGTCCTCGTCATCACCGACCTGACCTCCGCCGGATCGGTCGCCGGCCGCGCGTTCTCCGCGACCGCCCCCGCCGGGGGCTCCTTCGGAGCCGCCGTCGCCGCCCTCGGCGACATCACCGGCGACGGCCTCGCCGACTTCGCCATCGGAGCCCCCACAGCCGGCCACGGCGAGGGCGCCGTCGCCGTCGTCAACGGGCGCCGCTCAGGGGACGTCACCGTCGACCTGACCGCCGCCCGATCCGCGCTCACCCCGGTCTCCGACGCCTCCGGAGCCCGCGCCGGCACCCTCCACCGGATCCACGAGCGCCTCGGCCTGGGCGCGGGCCTCGCCCTCCTGCGCGACGACTCCGGCGCGGGCCGCGACGCCCTCGCCATCGGCCTGCCCGACAACAAGGACGACTCCGGGGCCCTCATCGTGCCGACCGCCGAACTCGCCCGCGACCACATCGCCCTCGAAGGGCTCCAGAGCCTCGAAGGGCGGATGATCGCGGCCCTGGCGAACGGGGCCGCCGGCGACGGCGCCGCCCTGGCGGTCCTGCCCCACCGGCCCGGCGACCGCCTGATCCCCCTCCTCGTCGGCAACCGGGACACCGGGCGGCTGGGCGTGTGGACCGTCGACCCGGCCGCCGGGGACGGCCCCTCCGCCGGCCCCGATGCGAAGAACCTCCCGCCCAAGCCGGTCCTCCCGCCGGTCAGGCCCGCCCTGACGCCGACCGACCGCGACGACCTGCGCACCTGGCTCGGCGAGTTCGGCCAGGGCCTCGGATCGACCCTGGCCCGCGGCTCCTGCGACGTCACCGGCGACGGGATCGCCGACATCGTCTCCGGCAACCTCACCCGCTCCCAGTGGCGCTTCGACCCCTTCTACGCCGAGACCACCGAGACCCGCGGCTGGGTCCACAACGTCACCGGCCAGATCCAGGTGATCCCCGGCGGCACCCGCGGCGCGGCCCTGCCCGTCGACGGCGTCGTCTCCATCAACGGCCCCGCCGAATCGGGGACCACCGACTACGACGCCTCCATCGGCCTGTCCGTCGCCTGCCTGCGCGACGCGAACGGCGACGGCATCGGCGACATCGCCTTCGGCTCCCACACCATGGGCCTGGCCTGGGTGGTCTACGGGGGCCCCGACCTGGCGGCCACCGACCTCGACGCCCTCACCGCCGACCGCGGCTACACGATCCGCCTGCCCCGCAAGGGCAACCCCGCCGCCCACCTGGCCGACGCCGGCGACCTCAACGGCGACGGGCTGAGCGACGTCGCCGTCGTCATCCAGAACACCGCGCTCAACAACGCGGCCATCGCCGACGACCAGGCCCTCGGCGTCGCCTACGTCGTCGCCGGCAACGCCGACGGGCACGAGGTCGACCTGTCCCGCGAGGCCGTCGCCGACTCGTCGGACGTCCTCGCCCGCGTCATCACCCCCGCCGGATTCCTCGCCACCTCCCTCGACCCGGTCGGCGACGTCGACGGCGACGGGAGGACCGACTTCGTCCTGGCCGACTACACGCACGCCGAGCGGACCAACGTCGTCTCCGGGACGGCCTGGCTCCTGACCGGCGTCGCCAACGGCGCGCGCATCGACCTGGGGGCCGACGGCTCGTGGACGGGCAGCCGCCTGACCGTCCCCTCGGACGCCTCCTACCGGCTCGGCGTCGGCGCCTCCGTCGCCGCCGCAGGGGACGTCGACGGGGACGGCTTCGGCGACGTCGTCATCGGCTTCGACGGCGGGCACGTCCTCAACCACGCGCGCGGCGGCATCGCCGTCCTCCACGGCGGAGCAGACCTGCCGGAAACCATCGCCCTGAACCCGGCGGGCACCCCCGATCCTCGCGTCTGCGTCCTCACCGCCCCCGGCGAGGGCGCGTGGGCCGGGCACACCGTCGACGTCCTCACGCGAGCCGGCGCCTCCCCGCTCATCGCCTTCGGCTCGCCCGGGGCGCACGAGGGCGACGGGCGCGCCTACCTCGTCGACGCCTCGGCCGTCGAGGGCGCCCGCACCGCCGACGGGGCCGCAGCCGCGGACGGCCGGGGGTGCTCGACGACGATCGAGGCGCTCGGGGACGCCGTGCGCGTCATCGACTCGGCCGCCGAGAAGGGCGCGCGCGCCCGCTTCGGCAAGGGCCTCGCGTTCGTCGGGAACCACCTGGGGATGCCGACCCTGGCCGTGAGCGGCGACGGCGTCATCGACGACGAGCCGAAGGACGTCCTCGGGGTCTCCCACGCCGCGCACGTCATGGCGATCGGGCTCCGTCTGCCGGCGGCCGAGGCCCCGGCCCCGGGCCCCGACGGGTCCGGCTCGGGCACCGCCGATGCGGTCCCGACCCCGCGTCCCGACGAGGGCGGGCGCCCCGCGTCGACGGGCGCCGCTCCCGCGGGCGAGAGGACGGCCGGGGCCGGCCTCCCCGCCCTCGCCCGCACGGGCGGTCCCATCGCCCTGACCCTCCTCGTCGCCGCGGGCCTGGCGGGCCTGGGCGTCGCCGCCGGCCGCAGGAGGACCGATAGGCCCTGACCCGCACGCCGCGCCGGGAGCCCAGCGCTCCCGGCGCGGCTCCGGCCGACGGGGGATTCCCCCCGCCCAGGACGACGGACGCGGGGCGCGGCACCGCCGTTTCCCCGGACGCGACGCCGCCCCCGCATCCGGGGAGGCCATCGGGTCGTTGGGGACCCCCACCCTCCGAGGACCCGCGCCCGGCACCCGAAGGTGTGAACGGCCGTGCGGGGCTCCACGCCCGACGGGGACCGTCCTCCCCGTCGGCGCCCCTGCGCTGGCCCCGGCGCCCGGGCGCGGACTCCGGCGCCGTCCGATACCCTGGCCGCAGACCGGAACGAGGCGGGCGAGCCCCGCCGTCCCGGCCCGAACGATCCGGCCCCGCGGGCGGAAGGAGGGCAGATGCGCGCGCGCCGACGGCCGCGGTTCTACGCGCCGCGCCGAGTCCCCCAGGCATTCGCCCCCGCCCACGTCAGGCTCCGCCTCCTCCCGCTCGCCCCCGCCCTCGCCGCCACCGTCGTCGTCGGCATGATCTCCGAGGCCGCCCTCGTCCCCGACGCGTGGAGGAGCGGCGCGGGCTCACGGGCCCAGGCGATGGGCGCCGACATCTCCCAGCGCTACCAGCGCCTCTTCTTCGACGAGCCCGGCCTCGACACCCTCTTCGTCCGCGGCCTCGCGAGCACCGCGAAAGCCGCCACCGCCATCGGCAGGGCCGCTCTCCGCCTGTCCCGCAGCATCGGCGTCGACCGCGAGAGGGCCGCGGCGATCCTGCCGCTGCTGCCCAGGCGCGGCTACGACATCCTCATGACCGCGATGCTCTCCGTCGGAACGGCCGTCGGCGCCCTGCGCGGCGGGGACATCCACATCGCCGCCCTCTACGACTCCGCGGCCGAGCCCCCCGTCCTCGAGCCCCCCGCGGGCCACGCGCGCCCGCACCTGCGCCGCGTCGATCCCCCGGCCTCCCTGCGGGACATGTGCGCCGATATCGACGACATGTACTGGGCGATGACCGACGGGCAGCCCCTGAAGATCACCCGCGTCGGGCGCGGTCCGCGACGACGCTGGCTCGTCAGCGTCCCCGGGACGGCGCACATGGACTTTCCGTCGAACGCCAATCCGGCGGACATGGAGTCGAATATCCGGGAAATGCTCGGGATGGCGTCGGGGATGCGCGTCGGCGTCATCCGGGCCCTCCACCGGGCCATGGAGATCGACGGGGTCGACCCCCGGGACCGCGCTCGAGAGCCGGTCCTCATCTGCGGGCACTCCCAGGCGGGGGCCATCGCCGTCGCCCTCGCGTCGACGCCGCCCGAGGCCGCCGGCGTCAACGTCGTCGGGATCCTCGCCGTCGGCGCACCGGCCCGGCGAACCCGCCTGCGCCCCGACGTGACCATGGTCGCCGTCCAGCACGACCAGGACGTCGTCCCCGCCATGGACGGCAGCCCCGACCGCGACCCCGACCAGCGGGTCCGCATCGGCCGCTCCCTCGTCAGGCCCCGACGGGACCCCCTCTACTACGCGCACTCGTCGGCGACCTACACCGAGACCGTCCGCCAGCTCGAGCGTAAGACCGCCGTCGCCCCCTGGGGGAGGGCCGCCCAGGCCGTGACCGCGCTCCAACGGATGCTGCCCGCCGACGGCGAGGAGACCCGGGTCGGCGTCTACGAGGTCTGGCAGGACCTCCTCGAGCCCGTCGCCCGGGACCGCCTCGACGCCTTCCTCTCCCTCGACCTCAGCGCCTCCTACGAGCCCGTCGACTACGAATCCGACTACCGGCCGGCCCCGCTCATCGACCTGTCCCGCCCCGACCGCAGGAGGCCCGCCCGGACGGACGCCGGCGGGCGAGCCGCACCCGCCGACGGCGCGCAGGAGGAGCGGGAGGACCGCCGCGCCGACGGACGCCCCGACCGATGCCCGACACGAGAGGACGACGCCCCATGAGCGAGCAGCCCGGAACCGGACAATGGCGGGAGGTGCGCCGCTGGATGCACGCGGCGACCCCCGTCAACAAGACCGTGCCGACCTCCTCCGCCTGGCAGCAGAGGCTCCCCCAGATCGCCAACCCCCTCGTCATCGGCGCGCTCGGCATCGGCGCGATCGGGGCGGGAGTGGCCCTGCGGGCCCTCAAACCGGCTCGCCGCCCGGGCCGCTCGGACCGTTTCCGCACCCTCGTGCTCGCCGCGATCGACGGGCTCTCGGACCGTCCCGATCCTCGCCAGAGTGCCGGGGCCGATTGGTCGGACCGCCCGGGCCCGGCCCCCGCCCAGCGCAGGGAGGTCGGCGTCGACGTCGGGGAGGGCTTCGGCAAGCCGTCGCTCGTCACCGCCGACATCATCCTCCCCGCCGACGACCCCCTCCTCGACGACGGGGGCGCCGCCGGGATCCTCGACCGGGCGACCCGGGCGATCTGGGACAACCGGGAGATCGCGCCGGTCGCCGTCCGGGCGAGGGTCCTCGTGCCCCTCGCCCCCGATGACGACGCGACGGCCAGGTCGGAGCCGAGCGCTCGGACCCGCATGGACGACGCGACGGCCGGAGACGTCGACGAGGAGGCCCCGACCCTCGCCGATGCCCGCGCCGATGCCCGCGCCCCCGGCGTCGGCGACGACCTCCCGGACAGCCCCCCGCCCCGCCGAACGCCCGACGCCGCGCCCCCGCCCTCCCGGGAGCTGCGGCTCGTCGCCGACATGACCGCCCTGGGCTTCGACGACGAGACCGCCCGCCCCGTCGACCTCTACGAGCGCTACGGCGCCCCGGCCTCGGACCCCGCATGGAAACCGTGACCGGCGGCGCGCCGCCCGCCCCTCGGAGAGGAGAGCCCCGGGAGGCCGAGGTCCGGCTCCCGTCCCCGGCCCGATCCGGCCCGGACGGGGCCGGAGCCCCCTGGTGGCGGGGGGCCGTCGTCTACCAGGTGTACGTCCGCTCCTTCCGCGACGCCGACGGGGACGGGATCGGCGACCTCGCGGGCGTGCGCGCGGGCCTCGACGACCTCGCCCGGCTGGGCGTCGACGCCATCTGGCTCAACCCCTGCTACCCGTCGCCCCAACGCGATCACGGCTACGACATCGCCGACTACCGGGACGTCGACCCGGTCTACGGGACGCTCGCCGACCTCGACGCCCTTATCGCCGACGCCCACGCCCGCGGGATCCGCGTCGTCATGGACATCGTCCCCAACCACTGCTCCGACCGGCACCCGTGGTTTCGCGCCGCCGTCGCCGCCGACCCCGGATCCGACGCGCGCTCGCGCTTCCTCTTCGTCGACTCCGACGGATCCGACGAGCCGCCGAACGCGTGGACCTCGGTGTTCGGCGGCAGCGCGTGGACCCGCGTCCCCGACGGGTCGGCGGACCCCCAGTGGTACTTCCACGCCTTCGACTCCTCCCAGCCGGACTTCGACTGGTCCGCCGAGGACGTGCGCGCCGGTTTCGACGACATCCTGCGCTTCTGGTTCGACCGCGGCGTCGACGGGTTCCGCATCGACGTCGCCCACGGCCTCGTCAAGAGGACGCCCCTGCCGATCGACGACCCCTCGCAGGACGGGTTGTGGCGCCAGGGCGGCGTCGTCGACGTCTACCGGCGGTGGCGGCGGATCGGCGACTCCTACCGGGGATCCGACGGCGGGGATGAGCCCCGGTACTTCATCGGCGAGGCATGGGCCGACGACCCGGCGTTCCTCCGGTCGATCACCGCGCCCGACGCCCTCCACCAGTCCTTCGCCTTCGCCCTGCTCATCCAGCCGTGGTTCGCCCACCGCCTGCGCGCCGCCATCGACGCCTCCCTGGCCGCCGCCGGCCCCGAGGGCCCCGCCTGGGCCCTGTCGAACCACGACGTCCACCGGCTCGCCACCCGCCTGGGGCAAGAGCGGATCGACCGGGACTTCGATCCCCTCGACATGCTCAGCGGCGCGCGCAGGACCGGGCCGGTCGACCCCGACCTCGGCCTGCGCCGCGCTCGCGCCGCCGCGGCCCTCCTCCTCGCCCTCCCCGGCACCGTCTACCTCTACCAGGGCGACGAGCTCGGCCTGTTCGAGGTCCTCGATCTGCCCGACGGGGCCCGTCAGGACCCCATCTGGAGGAGGACCGGGGGGCGCGAGCTCGGGCGCGACGGATGCCGAGTCCCCCTGCCGTGGACGGCGGACGGCCCCTCGATGGGGTTCGGGCCGGATGACGGGGCCGCGCCGTGGCTCCCCCAGCCCGAGGACTACCGCGGGCATGCCCGCGACCGGGCCGAGAACGATCCCGCATCGATCCTCGCCCTCCACCGCCGGTTGATCGCCCTGCGCCGGGATCTCGTCGGGTCGGCCGATGGCCTCGAGTGGATCGATCCGGCGCCTCCCGGGGTCCTCGCGTTCGCTGTGGGCGGGCTCGTGTGCGCGACGAACACCGAGGGGGCGGACGCCGCGTGGCGGCCCCCGGCGGGGGCCCGGCTCGTCCTGAGCACCTGCGACGGGGCGGAGCCGGGGGTTGTTCCCGGGGACTCGACGACCTGGTACGCCCTCGATGCCTGAGTCATGGTTTGGTGCCCGTTGTGGGCGTTCAGTCCGTCGATGCGGGCGTTTCCTACCGGAACGAAATCCGGGGCCTGTTTTCGGTGGGAAATGTTCGTTTTCGGGGGAAATGAGGGGAGGGATGGCGGGAGCTCCCGGGGATCCGCGGGTGAACTGCGGGATCCGAGGGCACTGCGAGGGCGCTGCGGGGGCGCGGCCGTAGGGCCTTAGAGGACCCAGCGGGCGATCTGAGGGGCCAGTCCGATGTAGGAGGCGGGGGTCAGTCGCAGGAGCCGCTCCTCGACCTCGTCGGGCAGGCCGAGGCCGACGATGAACTCGCGCATCTGGTCGGCGCCGACGTCGTGGCCGCGCGTGAGCTCCTTGAGGCGCTCGTAGGGGTTCGCCATGCCGGTCGCGCCGCCGATGGCGGCCGCCCGCATCGCCTGCTGGACGGCCTCGCCGAGCACCGCCCAATTCTCGTCGAGGTCGGCGGCCATGCGCTCGGCGTCGATGTCGACGCCGTCGAGGCCGCGCACGAGGTTGTCGTAGGCGAGAACCGAGTGGCCCAGGGCCGTCCCGATGTTGCGCTGAGTCGTCGAGTCCGTCAGGTCGCGCTGCATCCGGGAGGTGACGAGGGTCGAGGCGAGCGAGTCGAGGAGGGCCGCCGACACCTCGAGGTTCGCCTCGGCGTTCTCGAAGCGGATCGGGTTGACCTTGTGCGGCATCGTCGACGACCCCGTGGACCCCTGGGCCGCGAGGTTCTGATGGAAGTACCCCATCGAGATGTACGTCCAGCAATCGGTCGCCAGGTTGTGGCAGATGCGCCCGGCGCGGGCGATGTCGGAGTACAGCTCGGCCTGCCAGTCGTGGGATTCGATCTGGGTCGTCACAGGATTCCACGTCAGCCCCAGCCCCTCGACGAAGGCGCGGGACACGGCGGGCCAGTCGGCGTCGGGCACCGAGACGACGTGGGCCGCCCACGTGCCGGTGGCCCCGTTGATCTTGCCGAGGTACTCGGCGGCCTCGACCCTGCGGATCTGGCGGCCGAGGCGGTGGGCGAACACCGCCATCTCCTTGCCGATCGTCACCGGGGTGGCGGGCTGGCCGTGGGTGCGGGCGAGCATCGGCGCGTCGGCGCCGGCCTCGGCGAGGCGGACGAGGCACTCGTGGAGGGCGCGGACGGCGGGCAGCCACACCTGGTCGACGGCGGCCTTGACGGTCAGCGCGTAGGCGAGGTTGTTGATGTCCTCGGAGGTGCAGAAGACGTGGACGACCTCGCGCAGGCCGGGCAGGGGGGAGTCGGGGCCGAGCGCGTCCGCGGCGGCGTCGAGGTGCTCGCCGATGAGGTATTCGACGGCTTTGACGTCGTGACGGGTCTCGGCTTCGAGCTGGGCGAGCCGGGCGATCTCGTCGGCGCCGAATCGGCGGGGCAGGGCCCGCAGGTAGTCGCGCTCGGCGTCGGCGAGCCGGGGGGCGCCCGGGAGGACGCGGTGGTCGAGGAGGTGGATCATCCACTCGATCTCGACGTGGACGCGGGCGCGGTTCAGGCCGGCCTCCGACAGGTGGTTGGCGAGGGCGGCGACGGCGGGGCGGTAGCGGCCGTCGAGGGGGGAGAGGGGCTCCCCGGAGGAGGCGAGGTCGGCGTAGCCGGCGTCGGGCGAGAAGAGGGGGGAGGGGCGGGTGCTCATGCCCTCATCATTCCAGACCGGGGGGCGTCGGGGCGCCGCGGCGGGGCGGGGGCGTCAGGCGAAGCGGCGGACGACGGCGAGGAGGTCGGCGGCGTAGGCGCGCCCGAAGAGGGCGCAGTGGACGATGAGGATGTGGAGCTGGTGGAGGCCGGTTCTCTCGCGCCATCCGTCGGCCAGGGGGGAGGCCTCGTCGTAGGCGGCGATGATCCTCTCGAGGTGGGGGCATCCGAAGACGGCGAGGGCGGCGAGGTCCTCCTCCGCGTGCCCGCCCTGGGCGGCGGGGTCGATGAGGACGGTCCCATCGGGGGTCCACATGACGTTGCCGCTCCACAGGTCGCCGTGCGTGCGGGCGGCCAGGGCTCCGTGCGCGGCGACGAGGCCGGGCTGGTCGTGGTCGAGCCCCCCGGCGCAGAGGCGGTCGCAGAGACGGTCGATGGCGCGGGCCTCGTCGGGGGCGAAGGCGCCGCAGTCGAGGTAGGGGGCGATCCTCTCGGTCGCGTAGAACTCGCCCCACGAGGCGCTCGCCCGGTCGGGGGAGGGCGGCAGGGTGAGGGGGGCGTCTCCCATCCACCCGTCGCCGTGGTGGCCGGGCGGGGGAGCGCCGAGGTGGGTGGCGCCGGCCGCGTGGGTTCGGGCCAGGGCGCGGCCGAAGTCCTCTGCGGCCCGGGGGGTGGGGCTCGCGCGGGTCAGGAGGGGCTCGTCGATCCATGTGGGCCCGCGGTCGAGGACGGGGACGACGCGGGCGGCGCCGGGGCCGGAGTCGGCGAGCCAGGCGAGGCCGTGGGCCTCGTGGCTGATGCGCGAGGGCGTCGGATCGGTTTTGCGCAAGCGTTCCACGGGGACTCCCGGTCGGTCGGCCCGGCGCCGCGTCCACAGGCGTCGCCGGGGGTGGGTTCTCCACAGTACCCGGCGGGCCCTCCGCCTCGTCCACAGGCGGGGCGCCGGCGCTTCCCGGGGCGTCGCCCGGAGCCCTAGCGTCGGTGGAGACGCAACGACGACGAGGGGAGGAGCGGGAGTGGACGCGCACGGGGGAGGCGCCGCATGGGCGGTCGCCGATGACGGCATGCTGCTCTTCGTCGACAACGGGGGAATGGGGGCCGTGAGGGCGTCCGCCCTCATCGAGGGGGCCGTCGCGGGGGTCGGCGCCGTCGCGCTCGCGTCCTGGAGCGGGCCGGGCTCCGACGAGGCGCGTGCGCGCCTCGAGCGGTGCCGGGGGGCACTGGCGTCGGCGCGGGACCGATGCGAGTCGGCGGTCGCCCAGGCCAGGGTCCATGCACGGGAGGCCCTGATCGGCCCGGGCGTCGGGCCCGCCGGACCGGATGCGCCCTACGGGGGTCGGTGATGGCGGGCGATCCGTTCCTGTCCTCCGTCGTCGTCTCGTCGACGGCGACCAGCGTCGACACGGCGGAGGTGGCCGGGGCCTCCGTCCGGTTGCGGGCCGCGGCCGGGGACGCCAGGGCGGCGGCAGCGGCCCTGGACGCGGCGCGCTCGGACGCCGCCGCCTGGTGGGGGAGGGCCCCGGCCCGCACGGCGGTACTGGCCGCGGAAATCGAGGAGGCCCGGGCCCTGGCCCGGGCGAGCGCCCGGGAGCTCGAGGGCCTCGCCGACGCGTTGAGCCTGGCCGCCGTCGTCTACGCGGCCGCGGAGGGGGACGCCGCCCGTTTCGAATCCGTCCTGGCGGCCGCGTCGGGTCACCCGCTCAGGCCCTTCCCGACGCACGTCGGGCCGGCGGTGCGCCGCTGGTTCGACGGGCACGGCATGAGCGGCTGCCCCGATTGGCTCGTCGACCTCTTCGCCGGCGGCCTCGTCATGACGCCCGTGTCCATGGGCCGCCTCGCCGCCGAGGGCAAGGGGTTTGCCGGCGGGACGGGGGACGCGGCCACGGGGGCCCGCGTGCAGATGGACCTGGCGGCCCTGGCCGACCGTCTCGTCGCCCACACTCTCGTCCTCAAGGGCGAGGGTGCGGATCTCGACGCCCCGGGGGCGGTCGGGGCCGCGCGCCTGGCGGCCTCGTGGGGCGCCGGGCTGGGGGCGGGGGCCGTCGGGGGCTCGACCAGTGTCCTCGTCGCCACGGGCGCGCCGGGCGAGCGGAGGACGAGGGTCGTCGGCACGCGGACCGAACCGGAGTTCGCCGCCGTGTCCGCCCTGCCCGGCGACCCGCTGGGGGCCGTCGCGCTCCTGTCCCTCGCGGGGACCGCGGGCGGCGCCCTCTCGCCGCTGATGAGCCGATCCGATCCGCTGCGCGAGGCGAGGCGCCGCTTGAGCGCCCCCGGCGTGGGCTCCGCGCCGGTCGCCTCGCCGACGCCGATGACGGGCCGCGATCTCCTCGGCGAGCTGGAGGGCATGGAGAGCGGCGAGGGGATCGGGAGGATCAAGATCCTCAAGCACGAGACGCCGGGAGGGTCCGGGACCCGGGTGTCGTGGAGCGTCGTCATCCGGGGGACCCAGGAGTGGACGACCGGCGGGGCCCACCCCCAGGACCTCCTGACGAACCTCCAGGCGGTCGGGGGTCGCGAGTCCGCCCAGGGCGCCGCCGTCGTCGAGGCGATGCGGATGGCCGGCGTCGAGCCGGGCCAGAAGATCGACCTCGTCGGGCACTCCCAAGGGGGGATCATCGCCGCGCAGATCGCCTCCGATCCGCGTCTGGCCGAGGAATTCGACATCGCCTCCGTCCTCACCGCGGGATCCCCCATCGGCGGCTTCGCTCCGCGCCCCGGCGTTGACGTCCTCGCCCTGGAGAACGTCCGCGACATCGTCCCGGCGCTCGACGGGCTGGGCAACCGGGGACCGCGGACGACGACGGTGGCCTTCGACGGGGCGGCCGTCGACGGCGTCGAACCGGGAGGGGGCGTTCCCGCGGCCCACGACGCCGGCCTGTACCGGGAGGCGATGAGGCGCCTCGAGGCCGCCGACGAGGGGCCCGCCGCCGAGGTCGGCGCGTGGGCGGGCCGCCGCCGCCAGGCCCTCGGCCTGACGGGGGAGACGACGACCACCGCGTTCGTCTTCGAGACGACGAGGAGCGCCGGCGACTGAGCCGCCCGGGGCCCGGGGTGGTAATGTGACGCCCGTGACACGGGGTGCCACAGGCTGAGAACACACCCGTTGAACCTGTCCAGTTAGAACTGACGAAGGGAATGTCGCATGCTCACTCACGCGACCGCACGCACCGTCCTCGACTCCGTCCGATCGACGGCGCCGCTCGTCTCGTGCATCACGAACTCCGTGGTCACCAACTTCACGGCCAACGCCCTCCTCGCCATCGGCGCCGCCCCCGCGATGGTCGACATCGTCGGCGAGGCCGGCCCCTTCGCCTCCGTCGCCTCGGGGCTCCTCATCAACCTCGGCACCCCCACCCCCGAGCAGCGCGAGGCCGCCGTCGAGGCCGCCGGCGCCGCGAACGCCGCGGGCACCCCCTGGGTCCTCGACCCCGTGGGAGTCGGCTCCCTCGTCCACCGCACCGAGCTCGCCCACCGCCTCGTCGACATGGGGCCGGCTGCGATCCGCGGCAACGCCTCCGAGATCATCGCCCTGGCCGGCGACGGCAGCGGCGGGCGCGGCGTCGACGCCGCCGACGAGGTCGACGCCGCTCTTGGCTCCGCCCGCCTGCTCGCCGCCCGCACCGGAGGGGTCGTCGCCGTCTCCGGAGCCGCCGACGCCGTCGTCTCCGCCGACGAGACGATCCGCGTCGCCGGAGGATCCGAGATGCTCACGCGCGTCACCGGCGGCGGATGCAGCCTCGGCGCGATGATCGCCTGCTTCCTCGCCGCCGGCCGGTCCGCGGGTGTCGGCGACGCCGATTCGGTCGCGGCCTGCCACGTCGCCTACTCGGCCGCTGCCGAGATCGCCGCCGAGGGCGCCGCGGGCCCCGGGTCCTTCGCCCCCCGCTTCCTCGACGCCCTCTACGGCCTCGCCGGCTCCGACCTCGAACGGATCCGGCTCTCATGACCGCCGCCCGACCCGCCCCCGACCTCACGTGCTACCTCGTCACCGACGAGGACCTGTGCGCCTCGGCCGGGCGCAGCGTCCTCGACACCGTGGTGTCCGCCGTCGACGGGGGAGCGACCTGCGTCCAACTGCGCGCCAAGACGACCGACGGCGGCCCCTTCCTCGACCAGGTGGTCGAGGTCGCCCGCGCCGTCGGCGACCGGGTGCCGATCATCGTCAACGACCGCGTCGACGTCTTCCTCGCCGCCCGCGCCCTGGGGGCGCCCGTCGCCGGCGTCCACGTCGGCCAATCCGACCTGCCCGCGCCCGTTGTCCGCCGCCTCATCGGCGACGACGCCTACCTCGGGGTGTCCGTCGGCACCGACGACGAGGCCCTCGCCGCCCGACGGGAGGGCGCCGCCGATCACGTCGGCCTGTCCGTCCTGCGCTCGACGACAACGAAAACCGACACCCCCGACGTCCTCGGATACGACGGGTGCGAGCGCCTGGCGGCCCTCGCCGGCCTCCCGTCGTGCGCCATCGGCGGGGTCGGCGCCGCCGACGTCGCGCCCTTGGCGGCCGCCGGGGTCGACGGGGCCGCCATCGTCTCGGCGATCTGCTGCGCCCCGGACCCCGCCGCGGCCTGCGCCCAGGTCGTCGCCGCGTGGCGGCAGGCCCGCGCATGAGCGCCGTCAAAACTCTGACGATCGCTGGATCCGATCCCAGCGGGGGCGCCGGCATCCAGGCCGACATCAAATCGATGAGCGCCAACGGCGCCTACGCGATGAGCATCGTCACCGCGCTCACCGCCCAGTCGACCCTCGGGGTCTGCGGGGTCCACCCGGTCCCCGTCGACTTCGTCCGCCTCCAACTCGACGCCCTCCTCGACGACGTCTCCCCCGACGCCACGAAGATCGGCATGCTCGCCACCGCCGACCTCGCCCGCGCCATCGGGGAGTACCTGCCCCGCCTGGCCCACACGGTCCTCGACCCGGTGATGGTCGCCACCTCCGGCGACCGGCTCCTCGACGCCGACGCCACCGCCGCCGTCCTCGACCTGTGCACCCGCGCCGACCTCATCACCCCGAACCTGCCCGAGACCGCCGTCCTCCTCGACCTGCCGGTCGCCACCAGCGTCGACGAGGCCGTCGCCCAGGCCGAGGAACTGGTCCGACGCGGAGTACGACGCGCCCTCGTCAAGGGCGGGCACCTCGACGCCGACGCCACCGACGTCTACATCGACGAGCACGGGCCCGTCCTGCTCACCAGCCGCAGGATCCCCACGAACAACACCCACGGCACCGGCTGCACCCTCTCGTCGGCCATCGCCGCTCAGCGCCCGCGCCACGACACGTGGATCGACGCGGCGCGCGCCGCCAAGGACTACCTCACCGGGGCGCTCGCCGCCGCCGACTCCCTCGGAGTCGGGCATGGGCACGGCCCCGTCCACCACTTCCACGCCCTGTGGGCTCCGAAGGAGACGCCATGACCTTCAGCGACGACGCGTGGGCGGCCATCGCCCCGATCCGGGCCGCCATCGACGCTCACCCCTTCATCGGGGCCCTGCGCGACGGGACCCTCGACCGGGAGGTGTTCGACGGCTACATGACCCAGGACGCCCTCTACCTCGCCGACTACGGGCGGGCGCTCGCGGGCCTGGCGACGATGAGCGACGACCCCGACGACTTCGTGTTCTGGGCGCAGTGCGCGGCGAACTCGATCCTCGTCGAGCGCCAGCTCCACGCGTCCCGCGTCGACATCATGGCGGACGCCGAGGCGTCGCCGACGTGCCAGGCGTACACGAGCTTCCTCCTGGCCTCGCAGTCCGGGGGCGACTACCCGGTCGCGGCGGCCGCCGTCGTCCCGTGCTTCTGGATCTACCAGGTCGTCGGCGATGATCTCCTGGCCGCGGCGGGCGACGTCGGCGATCACCCGTACGGCGACTGGATCGCGACCTACGCGGACCCGGTGTTCGCCGAGCAGACGGCCGCGGTCCGCGGGATCGTCGACCGCCTGGCCGCCGAGGGAGGGCCCGGCGTCGCCAACCGGATGCTCCGCGCGTTCGTCCAGGCCAGCCGTTACGAGTGGATGTTCTGGGACGCCGCCTACCGGCAGGAGACCTGGCCGGTGTGATCCGAGGCCCCGGCCCCGCTTGTCCCCGCTAAGCGTCGTCGCGGCGATGGGAGCGGCCTCGTCGTTTCCCCCGGGACGCCGGGACACGGTGGGCGCCGCTGGGGCGGCAGCGGACCGGGAGCCCGGTCCGGAGGGAGGGGGGGCACCGATGGCCGTCCCGGGGGCCGGGGCTCGCGCAGGGGCGCACGCGCGCCCGGAACGGTCGTCGGGGTTCAGTCCTTGGCGGCGCCGATCAGCCCGGCGACGAGCGACGAGATGACCGCGGTGATGATCGCGCCGATGAAGCACGACCAGAAGCCGCCGGTCTCGAAGGGCAGGCCGATCGCGCCCGCCAGCCACCCGGTGAGCATAAACATCAGGGCGTTCGTCACCAGGGCGAAGACCCCGAAGGTCAGGACGTACAGGGGTAGCGCGAGGGTCTTGACGATCGGCTTGATGATGGAGTTGACGAGGGTGAACACCAGGGCCAGCCCCGCCAGTGTCAGGAGCGTCGTCGTCAGGTCCGTCCCCTGGGGGATCGAGATCGACGGGACGAGGAGCGCGCAGACCCACAGGCCCGCCATGGTCGCGATGAGCCGAACGATGAAATCCATGCCCCGATTCTCCCCGACTCCCAGGCGGGCCGCCACCGGCCCGCCTGCTGAGCCGACGGGTGCGAGGACCCCGCCGATGCGATAGGACTGGGCCATGACCTCCTCCTGCACCGGTGAGCCCGCCCGCGACCCCGCCCTCGGGGAAACCGCCCTCGTCGACCAGGCCCGTCCTGCGGATGGGGCCGTGTCGTCCTTCGACTCGGACTCGCGCCCCCCGGTCACTCCTCCCGGGGGTTCCCGCCCGGTCGCGCCGGCGGCGGGCGCGACCATCTCCACGGTCCCCATCCGCCCCGCCGTCGCCGCCCTGCCCCGCTACGTCCCCGGAGCCGCACCGGCCGGCGCCGACAAGCTCTCCTCCAACGAGATGCCCGACCCGCCCTCGGCGGGCGTCCTCGACGCCGCCGCCCGGGCCCTGGCCCGGATCAACCGCTACCCCGACCTGACCGCCGCCCCCGTGCGCGAGGCCCTCGCCGCCCGATTCGGCGTCGACGCCGACCGGATCTGCGTGGGGACCGGCTCGTCGGCGATCCTCGTCGGCGCCCTGACCGCCGTCTGCGCACCGGGCGAGGCCGTCGTCTTCCCCTGGCGGTCCTTCGAGTCCTACCCGATCGCCGTCCCCGCCTGCCACGGCTCCCCCGTCCCCGTGCCCCTGGCCGCCGACGGGAGCGCCGACCTGGACGCCATGGCGCGGGCCGTGACCGCCGCGACCCGCGCCGTCATCGTGTGCACGCCGAACAACCCGACCGGAACGGCCCTGAGCGCCGCCCGCATCCGGGCCTTCGTCGAGGAGGTGCCGCCCGACGTCCTCGTCCTCGTCGACGAGGCCTACATCGACTTCGCCTCCGACCCGTCGGCGACGACCGCGATCCCCCTGATCGACGAGCACCCCAACGTCCTCGTCATGCGGACCTTCTCCAAGGCCCACGCCCTGGCCGGGGCCCGCATCGGGTACGCGATCGGCGCCCCTTGGATCATCGCCGCCGTCCAGGCCGTCCTCATCCCCTTCGGGGTCTCCGGCGTCGCCCAGGCCGCGGCCCTGGCCTCCCTGGAGCGCATCGACGAGGTCGAGGCCGGCGTCGCCCGCATCCGCTCCGAGCGCGACCGGATGGTCGCCGCACTGCGGGGGGCCGGGTTCGACGTGCCCGACACGCAGGCGAACTTCCTCTTCCTGCCCGGTCGCGGCCCCGGCCTCGTCGAGGACTGCGCGCGGGCCGGCCTCGTCGTCCGCCCCTTCCCCGAGGGGGTGCGGGTGACGGTCGGAGCACCCGATCACAACGACCGATTCCTACGGGCCGTCGGCGTCCTGCCCTGACGCCCGGGGTGCGGTCGGGCGTCCGACACCGCTCAGACGGGCGCGACGAGGGTTGCGACGATCCCGACGCACCACAGGGCCTCGGCCGCCCCGATGACGGCGGGCGCCATGGAACCCCTCCGGCGCCGGATCGCGGGCGTCGCGGCGGCCCGCAGGAGGAGAACCGCCCAGGCGGCGCCCGCCCACCACGAGACGAGGCCGGAGGCGCAGGCCCAGACGACCCCCGCCCCGCAGGCCGCGTGCCAGGCGATGGCGCCGGCCGCCCACCGGGGGTCGTCGCGCCCGCGGAGCAGGGAGCGCACGACGGGCACGGTCCCGAGGAAGTAGGCGGCGAGGACGGCGGTCGCCGCCCAGATGCGCGCGCCCTCGCCCGGCGCGGCGCCGAGCCCGTGGGCGACGGGGGCCATGAGGCAGGACGCGAGGATGCTCGTCGCCCGGGTGATGAGGGCGCGCTCGCGCCGGCGCAGCACCTCCCACAGGGCCAGGGCCGTCATCGGGGCGAAGGCCGGGGCCCAGGAGAGGACGGAGGGCCGGGCCGCGACGAGGGCGAGGCCGCCGACGAGGGACAGCGCCGTCCAGACGGCGAGGGCGGGGAGCAATCCGCGGCGGCGCCGCGCGGGGCGCTTGGCCCACAGCTCGACGGCGTTGAAGCAGCAGAAGGCGCACAGCCACGTCGCGGCGAGGAGGAGGTGGAGGGGCGCGGGCCCGCCGATGAGGGCTCCGACGAGGAGGGGCGCGAGGGTCATCGGCCAGGCGCCGTGCTGGTCGGGGAGCCATCCGTCGCGCATGAGGCCGCGGACGTGTCGGGTCCGGGGGGCGGTGGGCGACGGCGGGGAGGCCATGGGGCCATCGTAGGGTGTGTCAGGTGAGCCTGAGTAGGGCGATCGGGGTCGCCGGGGGCTGAGGGATTTCGATCACTGAGACGACCGGTCCGGATCGTGAAGACAGGTGAACGATGGGCTCATGCCCACGACACAGACACCCCCGATCGACCAGGAGGCGGCCCAGGCCGCCATGGGCGGCGAGGACCGGTCGGCGCGCATCGCCGTCACCGTCTTCCCCGTGATGATCCTCGCCGCCTTCGCCCTGGCGATGATCCTCCCCGACGTCTTCCAGCCCCTCGGGGCCGGCACCAACTGGGCGCTCGGGATCATCATGTTCGGCATGGGGCTGACCTTGACCGTCCCCGATTTCGCGCTCGTCGTTCGACGCCCCCTGCCGGTCCTCGTCGGCGTCCTCGCCCAATTCGTCGTCATTCCCCTCCTCGCGATCCTCCTGACGTGGACCTTCCACCTGCCCGACGCCATCGCCGTCGGCGTGATCCTCGTCGGCTGCGCTCCCGGCGGCACCTCGTCGAACGTCATCTCCTACCTGTCGAAGGGCGACGTCGCCCTCTCCGTGACGATGACGTCGATCTCGACCCTGCTCGCCCCCCTGCTCACCCCGGTCCTCACCGGGTGGCTCGCCGGCGCCTACATGCCCGTCGACGCCGGCGCCATGGCGATGTCGATCGTCAAGATGGTCCTCGTCCCCGTCGTCGGCGGCCTCGCCGTGCGCGCCCTCTTCTCCCGGGTCGTCGAGAGGATCCTCCCGCTCCTGCCATGGGTATCCGTCCTGGGCATCTGCTACGTCGTCCTCGCCGTCGTCTCGAAGTCCGCCGACAAGATCCTGTCCGCCGGCCTGCTCGTCCTCGCCGTCGTCGCCTGCCACAACCTCCTCGGCTACCTCCTCGGGTTCCTCGCCGGCAAGGCCGCCGGAGGATCCGAGCGCGTCAACCGGACGACCTCGATCGAGGTCGGCATGCAGAACTCCGGCCTGGCCGCCACCCTCGCCGCCACCCACTTCGCCTCCACCCCCGAGACGGCCCTGCCCGGCGCCGTCTTCTCCACCTGGCACAACCTGTCGGGCGCCGTCCTGGCGATGTACTACCGGCACCGCCCGCTCGCCGACTGATTCGAGGCCCGGCTCCGGCCCCCGAGTCCCGCCTGCCGATGGACGACGGGGCTCGACAGGGCGCGCCCGTCCCCCAACGAGGCCGGTCCCACAGGCCCTCCCCGCGCGCGCCCGCGTCGGAGTCCCTACGCTGAAAGAATCACGGGGCCGACCCGTGGGGAAAGGCCGCCGTGTTCCTCGCCATCCGGGAGATCCGCCACCAGAGCGCGCGATTCGCCCTCATCACCTCCGTCATCGCCCTCCTCGCCTACCTGACGTTCTTCCTCGTCTCCCTCGCCTCCGGGCTGGCCTACTCCTACCGGGCCGCCGTCGACCAGTGGGGGGACTCGACGATCATCCTCACCCAGACTTCCAACGACTCCCTCCCGGCCTCCCGGATCGACGAGGAGGCCGTCGACGCCGCCGCGACCGCCCTCGCCGACGCCGGCCTCTCCCAGGCCTCGCCGCTGGCCTCGGCCGCCGTCGTCATCGAATCCGAGGACCCCGCCGCCACCCCGGCCGGAAGCGACCTGGCCGACGACGACGGCCTCGTCAAGACGGACGTCTACGCGTGGGGCGTCGATCTGGACTCCCCCCTCGTCCCCGCGGTCGTCGACGGGCGGGGGATCACCGACCCGACCACCCAGGTCCTCGCCGACTCCACCCTCGCCCAGGACGGGTGGAGGGTCGGCGACTCCTTACGGCTCTCCGGCGGCGACGAGGAATGGACGATCGCCGGCTTCGTCGACGACTACACGTTCCAGGCCGCCCCCGTGATCCTCGTCGACCGGCAGGCCCTGACCGACCGGGCGCCCGCGTCGATCGGCGTCACCACCTCCGCGCTCATCGCCCCCGACGCCCTCGACCCGCAGACCCCGGAGGGCGCCGCCGCACTCGCCGCCCTCGACGACGCCGACCTGACGGCCCTGGCCGCCGACGACTTCGTCGACACCCTGCCCGGATACTCCGCCCAGATCCTCACATTCACCCTGATGATCGCCTCCCTCATCGTCATCGCCTCCTTCGTCCTGGGGATCTTCATCTACGTCCTCACCCTCCAGAAGCGCGCGATGCTCGGCGTCCTCAAGGCGCGCGGCGTCCCGACCTCGCACCTCATCGCCGCCGGGGCCGCCCAGACCGGGCTGCTCGTCACCGCCGGAGTCGCCATCGGCCTCGCGCTGACCGCCGCCTCCGGCCTCGCCCTGCCGGCCGCCGTCCCCTTCCGCGCGAACATCGCCCTGTCGGCGCTCATCACCGCGTCGTTCATCATCATCTCCCTCATCGGCGGCCTGATCTCCGTGAGGGTCGTCGCCGGGATCGACCCAGTGGAGGCCATCCAATGAGCCGGACGACACCACCGACCACCGCCCCCGGCGCGGACCAGACCGGAGCGGACGCGGAATCCGCGATCATCCGGGTCGTCGGCGCCTCGAAGACCTTCACCCAGGGCGACGAGGAGATCACCGCCCTGCACCCGACCGACCTGACGATCGGCGCCGGCCAGTTCGTCGCCATCCTCGGCCCCTCCGGATCCGGCAAGTCGACGCTCCTGACGATCATGGGCGGCCTGCGCGCCCCCAGCGCCGGCGAGGTCCTCATCACCGGCAGGCCCTTCTCCACCCTGCCCGAGAAGAAGCGCGCGCGGATCCGGCACCGCTCCATCGGGTTCATCCTCCAGGCCGCCAGCCTCGTCCCCTTCCTCACCGTCGAGGACCAGCTCCTCCACCATGACCGCGTCGAACGCCGCCGCCCCCGGCCCGACCGGGCCGACGAGCTCTTCGACGCCCTCGGCATCGCCAAGCACCGGCGCAAGTACCCGGCGGACCTGTCCGGCGGCGAACGCCAGCGGGCCGCCATCGCCGCCGCTCTCTACCACGACCCCGAGCTGATCCTCGCCGACGAGCCCACCGCGGCCCTCGACTCCCACCGGGCGATGGACGTGGCGACGATCCTCGCCGACCTGACCCACGAGCGCGCCAAGGCGACCGTCATGGTCACCCACGACGAGCGCCTGATCGCCGTGTGCGATCGCGTCCTCGTCATGGAGGACGGAGTCCTCACCGAGCGGTGAGCCCCTCCCCCCGCCCGGGGCCCTCGTCGTCGGGGCCCTCCGGTTCCGGGCCCGTCCCCCCATCGGCCGGACCCTCCCGAGAGGCCTCCGCCTCGGCGCGCAGGGCAGCGGCCTCGACATCGGCCCGCTCGGCGTCCCACCGCTCCTCGACGGCCTCCCAGCGGGGCTCGACCTCGGCCTCGTCGTCGGCCTTGATCTCCTCGACCGCCGCGCGGCTCATCGTCCGGTGCAGGCGCGTGTCGTCGATGTTCGAATCCTCCAGGTAGCCGGCGAGCCGATCGGAGTCCCGGCGCGTGAAGCGCCGTCCGAGCTCCCACTTGCGCCTGACGAGATCGCGGATCCTCATGCGGCGCCGGTGCTCGACGGCGATCGCCTCGCGCTCGCGGGCCCAGGCGACGATGAGGACGGCGACGAGGGCCATGCCGACGTAGCCGATGAGGGGGAACAGGTGGCCGATGAGGGCCTCGAAGCCGACGAAGCTCAGGGCGTAGCCGACGACGAGCAGCCCGGCCATCGCCGGGACGAATAGGCCGGGGCGCTGGGCCGTCACGCGCTTGGCGAGCGCGTAGTACATGCCGATCGCCGTGTTGAAGATCATCCCGAAGATGACGACGGCCATCACCGAGCCGGCCACCGGGTGAATGGCGTTGACGAGGGCGAGCATCGGCATCGGCTTGCCCTGGACGGCCCCGACCTGGGCGAACAGGGAGGCGGCGGCGATGAGCAGGAGGAGGCCGAACGCGGCGCCGCCGACGAGGCCGCCGCGGCCGGCGACCTTGATGTCCGCCAGGTCGCCGCCCATGACCAGGGCCATCGACACTCCGGTCGCCAGGGTCAGACCGACGTAGTTGAGGCTCGAGAGCAGCCAGTTGCCGATGGCGGGGCGGATGTGGGATGCCGCCGCGTCCAGGTCGGCGATCGGCGCGTCGGCGTGCGTCAGGGCGTAGGCGGCGGCGCCGAGGACGAAGACGATGACGAGGGGGGTGAGCATCCCGATGACGGCCGTGACCTTGTCGACGTCGAGGAAACCGACGGCGAAGACGACGAGCGCCATGAGCGCCGAACCTGCCCACACGGGGACGCCGAACTGCTGGTTGAGGTTCGAGCCGGCGCCGGCGAGCATGACGAATCCGATGCTGAACAGCGTGAAGCTGGTGAACGCGTCGAGGAGGCGCGACACGATCGGGTGGGTCACCCGGTCGTAGACGATCGAGTGCTCCTTGGCGAGGAAGTAGCTGCCGAGCTGGAGGATGGCGAACCCGGCGGCGGCGAAGAGGACGGCCGCCAGGAGCGCCCCCCACAGGCCGGTGACGCCGTGGGCGATGAAGTACTGGAGCACCTCCTGACCGGAGGCGAAGCCCGCTCCGACGACGAGGCCGATGAAGGCCAGGGAGATCACGAGCATCTTCTTGAGCATGAGGATTCGTTCCTGTCGGGGACGGGACTCCTCGACTGTAGCCAGGACTGGGCGGGCGGGCCCGCTGGCTTACAGGCTCTTGACGATCCTCACACCCTGTTCGAGCATCCTGATGCCGGTGGTGCGCCATCCGGCGACGGCCTCGTCGGGCAGGTCCTGGGTGAGGACGCCGCATTTGAGATCGTCGGGCAGGGCCCCTGCGTCGCTCGCCGCCATGTCGTCGTGCCACTGCGGGGACCCGTAGTAGTCGATGAGGGCGCGGGTGTCGGCGTCGAGGGCGTCGGCCTCGTCGAGGAGGGCGTCGAACCGGTCGGCGAGGCGGCGCATCCGGTTCATGGTCTCCTCCATGCGCCGGATGCGCGAGGTCCTCTCGTCGCTCATGGGGCCTCCTCGGGAGGGGTCGGGGCCGTCGTCGTGCAATGGGCGCGGGGACGGCGGGCGGTGGTCAGCGGCCGTAGTGGCCCTGGTAGACGCAGTCGAAGGGGGCGTTGCCGCGCATCCGGTTCTCGATGGAGGACACGACGACGTCCTTGGCGGTGCGGGCCGCGTCGAGGGCGGGGGCGCCCTTGGCGATCTCCGCGGTGATCGCGGCGGCGAGGGTGCAGCCGGCGCCGGAGACGCGCTCGGTGCCGACGGCGGGGACCTCGAGGATTTCGAGGGTCTCGCCGTCGTAGTAGACGTCGAGGGCGGTGCCGGTCCCCAGGAGGGTGCCGGCTTTGGCGATGACGATGGGGACGCCCTGGTCGTGGATGCGCTTGGCGGCGTCTGCGAGGGCGTCGACCGTGGTGATGTCGTCGACGCCGGCGAGGGTCCGGGTCTCGAAGAGGTTGGGGGTGGTCACGGTCGCCTTGGGGAGGACGAGGTCGCGCAGGGCGTTGTCGGTGTCGAGGGCGGCGCCGGGCTCCTGGCCCTTGCAGATGAGGACGGGGTCGAGGACGACGTTCGGGAAGTCGTAGTCGTCGAGGGCGGCGGAGACCGCCTCGATGGTCGCCGGGGTGCCGAGCATGCCGATCTTGAGGGCGGCGGGGGTGCCGTGGACGGCGACGGCGGCCTCGATCTGGTCGTGGATGACGGACGGGTCGATGGGGACGAAGCGGTGGCCCCAGTCGTTGGCCGGGTCGAAGGAGACGATGCACGTCAGCGCGGTGGCCCCGAAGACGCCGAGCTGGTGGAAGGTCTTGAGGTCGGTTTGGGCGCCGGCGCCGCCGGAGGCTTCGGATCCTGCGATGGAAAGGGCGAAAACGGTCATGGGGCCTAGGGTGCCCCCGATCGGCGGATAATTCCACTCGACGTGGGTGGGATCTCAGTTTCTTCTGAGAGGCGGTCTTCTAAGGGAGGAGGTCGATGGCTCCTGGTCGGGCTTTCATTGCGTGGATGACCAGTTCGTTTCCGCTGTCGAAGACGAGGACAGCCAGTTCGAGTAGTCGTCCTTTCGTGTCGAATCCGATTCTCAGTTGACGTGATGGGGTGTCTTCGTCGAGGTCTTCGATCCAGAGCGCCCATTCGGCGGCATAGAGTATGTCGTCGCCTTCGATCCCGTGTGTGCGTGCGGAGGGGTTGATCTTCATGCTGGAACCAGTTGGAGCGCCTTGCGGATAACGTCGGAGCGCGTGGTTCCTTCTTCTTTCGCTCGAGAGTCAAGGGCCTGGATCTCCTCTTCGGTGAGACGCAGAGCGATCACGTGCGAAGCTGCTGCCCCGCGTCCGGGACGACCCTTGCCTCGCTTCTTCAGCGCGGCGTAGTCGTATCCACTTTCGGCCTCGTCGGCCCATGCTTGGATTTGTTCTTCGGTGACCGGCTTGCCGTTGATCGTCTCATCGGTACTCATGCGAATATCGTATGACGAAAATAATGTCGGTCAAGAGCCTCGTGCGATGGCCCATTCTCGAAAGCCGCTTCTTCACGGCTCGGAGCACGTGAGCGTGTACAGATCGATCCTTGTCGTGGAAGAGGACTTCTCACGTACTCATGACTGATGCATAAAGAACCCCGGGGCGCCGCATCTGCGGCGCCCCGGGGTTCACGGAGTCGGGGTGGCGGGATTTGAACCCACGACCTCTTCGTCCCGAACGAAGCGCGCTACCAAACTGCGCCACACCCCGTGACCGTTCGAGTATACAGAGGCGGCCCCCCGCCGACAAAACCGCGCCCGACGGCCAACGATCCCCGCCCCGCCGATCGGGGGATCGCCCTCGACCGGCGCTTCAGGCCGACCGCACCCGGATCAGGGAGGCCTCGGGCCTCGTCGCGATCCGCACGCGCGCGTACGGCGACGTCCCCAGGCCCGCCGACACGTGCAGCCACGACCGCCCCTCCGCCGAGCGCCAACGGTGCAGGCCCTTGGCGTAGCGTCGCGGAAGATCGCAATTCGTCACCAGAGCGCCGAACACCGGCACCCCGATCTGCCCGCCGTGCGTGTGGCCCGCGAGGATCAGGTCCGCCCCCGACTCGGTGAAGGAGTCGATGACCCGCCGGTACGGGGCGTGCGTCACCCCCAGGCGCAACGCGAAGGGATCGGCCCAGGCCGGGGCGACCGGCGCGATCCGATCGCGTCGGATGTGCGCGTCGTCGGTGCCCGTCAGGCTGATCGTCACCGATCCGCCCGCCGCGCCGACCGCCAGATCCTCCGACCGGTTCGACAGGTCGATCCAGCCGGCATCGCGCATCATCCGGGTCATCTCCGACCAGGGCAGGTCCGGCACCGTCCGGTTGGGGGTCTTGTGGCGGCCCGTCAGATACGCCCCCCAGTTCTTGCGCAGCGGCGAGTAGTAGTCGTTCGACCCCAGGACGAACGCGCCCGGAGCCCCCAGGAACGGCGCGAACGCGCGGCGGACCAGGTCGAGTCCGTCGGCGGAGCCGAAATTGTCGCCCGTGGCGACCACCAGGTCGAAGGACTCCGAGGCCGCCACATCCTCGAGGAAGTCGATGAGGAACTCCTGGCCGGGGAAGAGATGGAGGTCCGCCAGGTGGAGGATCGTCAGGTCCCCGACGCCCCGCTCGGCGGGCAGGAGGATCTCGTAGCGGCGCAGCGTCGGCCATCGCCGCTCGACCGCCCCCCACGCGAGGGCCGAGGCCCCCATGAGCGCCGTCGCCCCCGCGACGATCCCGGCCGCCCGTCCGGCCGCGATCAGGCGGCGCGGCGCCAGCGACGGCTGATCGGCCAGGGACAGGAGGCGCGTTCGAGGACCCATGCCGCTTACTCCTCCTCTTCCGTGCCCTCGGCGGTCTGAGCGGCCTCGGCGCCGCCCCCCGCGGCAGCGGCCGACTGCGGTTGCTCCTCCGACGCCTCGGCGGGCTCTGGCTGGGGCAGGGCCACCGGAGTGCCGATATTGGCCTGCGGCATCGCCTCGACCGGCGTCCCCGCGAGGGCCGCCGACATGTACGGCGCCCAGATGTTCTGGCCGACGAAGGTCTCGCCGTAGATCGCCGAGTGGAAGACGCCGTTGATGACGACGTTGTTGACCGGCGTCGTCGAGGCCGCCGCGTGCCCGACCCACGCGGAGGTCGCCAGCGACGGGGTGAAGCCGGTGAGCCACGTGTTCGAGTTCGAGTCCGTCGTCCCCGACTTCGCGGCGAAGGGGCGTCCCTCGGCCAGGCGGGTCGACCGGTAGTACTGGGAGGCCGACTGGGACAGGAGCGTCGCCGTCTTGTCCGCGACCTCGGCGGAGACGACCTCGTGGCAGTCCGGCTGGTACTCCTTGAGCGTGACCTCGTCGCGGTCGGTGACGGTCGTCATCGAGTTCGGCATGCACATCCGCCCGTGGTTGGCCAGGGTCGCGAAAGCGGTCGCCATCTCCAGGGGGGAGGCCGACGACGACCCGATGACGTTGGCGGGGAAGGCCTCGGGGACCTCGCCGTTCTCGGTGATGCCGAAGTCGTAGGCGGTCTGGAAGATCTGGCAGAAGTCGACGCGGCTGGCCATGTTGACGAACGCCTGATTGACCGACAGGCCGGTGGCCTTGAGGACGCTCATCGGGCCGTCCTTGCCGGCGAGGTCGTTGACCCGGTAGGGGTCGGTGTAGATCGGGGCCCCGTCGCAGGTGAACGCCGCCGACCCGTAGTCGCGGTTCTTCGATCCGACGGACTGGTAGGCGGTATGGCCCTCCTTGAACCATTGGATCAGGGTGAACACCTTGAACGTCGATCCGACCTGGAACGACCCGTCGGCCGCGTAGTTGCTCATCGTCTGGCCGTCCTCGACGCCGTAGACGGTGTTCTGCGCCATGGCGACGATGTTGCCGGTCGCGGGCTCGACGGACACGAGGGCGTCGTCGACGTCGGAGGGGTCGTCGACGGGGATCGCGCCGGTCAGGGCGTTGAAGGCGTGGCCCTGCTTGTTCGGGTCGAGGGTGGTGCGGATCGTCAGGCCGCCCGTCTTGAGGAAGTGCTCGCGCTCGGCCTCGGTCTCGCCGAACGCGGGGTCGGCGAGGAACTGGCCGAGGACGTAGTCGCAGAAGTAGGCGACCGCCGAGTCCGCGCCGGAGCACCCCTGAGAGGCGTTGGTCGGGGAGAGCATCGCGTCGACGGGGGTGTCGACGCCGGCCTGATACTCCTCCGGGGTGATGACGGCCTGGTCGAGCATGACCTGCAGGACGGTGTCGCGCCGTTCCTGGGCGGCCTCGGGGTAGGAGAGGGGGTCGTATTCGACGGGGGACTGGACGAGGCCGGCGAGGAGGGCGGCGTCGAGGTAGTCGAGCTCGGAGGCGGATTTGGAGAAGTAGCGCTGGGAGGCGGCTTCGACGCCGTAGGTGATGGGGCCGAAGGGGGCGATGTTGAGGTACCCGGTGAGGATGTCCTCCTTCGACATCTTCTGCTCGAGGGCGAGCGCGTACTTGATCTCGCGGAGCTTGCGCTCCTTGGTCTGCTCGGTGGCGGCGGCGACCTGGTCGGCGTCCCCCTCGAGGTAGCCGCGCTCCTGGAGGGTGTTGCGCACGTACTGCTGGGTGATCGTCGACGCGCCCTGGGTGCCCGATCCGCCGAGGTTGTTGAGGGCGGCGCGGGCGATGCCGGTGGGGTCGACGCCGTGGTGCTCGTAGAAGCGCTTGTCCTCGATGGCGACGATCGCGGATTTCATGACGTCGGCGATGTTCGACGCGGGGACGACGATGCGCTGCTTGTCGTAGAAGCGGGCGATGACGGCGCCGGTGCTGTCGAGCATGTGGGATTCCTCGGCGGGCTCGACGACCTGCATGTTGTCGGGCAGCTCGTCGAAGATCGAGGGCGCGGCCTTGGCGGTCAGGGCGGCGGGGCCGGCGACCGGGATCAGCATGCCCGCTCCGACGACGCCCATGAGGGTCGCGACCGAGAGGAACGCGAGCAGGAGCGCGACGAGCTGAGCCGGGCGCATGTAGCGCGAATGCGACGAGGACATGACCCTAAGGATACGTGCCCGAGGGGCGGACGGGGCGGGGCGGCGCGTGGATGGCCGGTGTCGGCCGACGACGGTTTGTCTTCCCCCCATGGTGTGTGTATGGTCACAGTGATTGCTCGATGTTGAGCTGAAGGAGTCCATCCCATGACCTCTCCCGATGACGATCAGAGTTGGGTCGCCAAGGCCCTGTGCGCGGCTTACGAGCCCGATGCCCTTTTCGTCCAGGGGGCGACTCAGCGTCAGGTCAGGCTGCGCTGCCTTCAATGCGAGGTCCGTCTCGAGTGCCTGGCCGACGCGCTGGAGTCGGAGGCGAATTTCGGCGTGTGGGGAGGGCTGACCGAGCGGGAGCGCCGCGCGATGCTCCGCCATTACGCGCATGTGGAGGATTGGCGCGCGTGGTTGGAGTCCTCCGACGACCCCCTGGCGGTCGAGATCCGCTCGCCGAAGGTCCCCAGGGTCCTCGCTCACGTCCGCGGATGACCCTGGGTCGCCGGGGATGGGGGAGGGGGCGCGTGCGGCGGGCCCTCCTGTGACGCACGAGGCGGGGACACGCGTGCGCGGCGACCGTAGGATGTCACCATGACGACGTGGGAATACGCGACCATTCCGCTGCTGACGCACGCGACGAAGGCCATCCTCGACCAGTGGGGCGCTGACGGGTGGGAGCTCGTCCAGGTGATCCCCGGTCCGACGGGCTCGGAGAATCTCGTCGCCTATCTCAAACGGCCGATCGGGGGTTGAGCGCTCGGATGCCCCGGACGCGACGGCGGCCCGGACCATCGTGGTCCGGGCCGCCGTCGTGTCGTCTGGCGGAGGCGTCCGCGTCTCAGCGGGCGCGGCGCGCGAGGCGATCGACGTCGAGGAGCGTGACGGCTCGTCCCTCGAGCCGGATCCATCCGCGCGACACGAAGTCCGCGAGGGACTTGTTGACGGTCTCGCGGGAGGCGCCGACGAGCTGGGCGAGCTCCTCCTGGGTGAGGTCGTGGGGGACGTGGACGCCCTTGTCGGTGGCTGTGCCGAAACGGTCGGCGAGGTCGAGGAGGGCCTTGGCGACGCGACCGGGGACGTCGGAGAACACGAGGTCGGACAGGGACTCGTTCGTGCGGCGCAGACGCTGGGCGAGGGCGCGGAGCATGTGCTTGGCGAGCGCCGGGTTGGTGTCGAGGATCTCCATGAGGTCCTCGTGCTCGAGGTGCAGCAGCGAGGCCGGGGAGACCGCGGTGGCGGTCGTCGACCGGGGCCCCGGATCGAAGAGGGTGAGTTCGCCGATGAGTTCGCCGGGGCCGAGGACGGCGAGGAGGGACTCCCTGCCGTCGTTCGACGTGTGACCGAGCTTCACCTTGCCCTCGGTGACGATGTAGAGACGGTCGCCCAGGTCGCCCTCGTCGAAGAGGACCTCCCCGCGGCGCAGTGTCGTCTGCCCCATCTTCTGCTGGAGGGAGAGCTGCTGGGCCTCGTCCAGACCGCCGAACAGCGGGACCTGGCCGATGAAGTTTCCGTCGCTGATCATCTGGGTGGGCTCCGTTCTGATCATGCCCGTCGAATCGCGTCGGGCGATGGATGTCCTTGCGGGGACCGGCCCTCATCGGGCCCGAAAGTTCCCCTCGTCACACACATTATGCCCTGATCGCCGTGAATTCGCGATCGTCCGGCGAAAAGCCGCCGAACGCCCGTCCCCCGGACTCCAGGATCGGGTCGATCTGGGCCGGGGGGGGAGTGGCGCGGCGGCGCCGGGAGGCGGCTCGGGGAGGGCGGGCCTACCGCGGGGCGGCCGCCTTGGCGGCCTTGCGGCGCTGACGCGCCGAGAAGTAGGCGCCGGCGGGGTTGACCTTCTCGACCTCGGCGCGCAGCGCCTCCTCCGCCCGGCCCCGGCGCCGCGCCGAGTGGGAGACGGCGCCCAGGGCGATGAGCGCGAGCCCCAGGAGGAGGAGTCGGCCGGAGTAGCCGGACGCCTGCGCGTGGTGGACGAGGTTAGCCCCCACCGGGTGCGCGTTCGACACGGAGCGCAGGTAGTCGATGATGAGCCGGCCCCAGTGCGCCGGGGCGACGAGCCACGGCAGGCCGGCGAGCGTCACCAGGACGCCCGTGACCCACGGCCCCAGGGACGAGCGCAGCGAGAGCAGGACGAGGACCAGCCCGAGGACGGCGGCCGCGACGAGCTCGCCGAGCCCGACGGGGCTCAGGGCCCCCGTCGCCAGGGTGTTGCCCTCGGCCAGGGTCATGCGCGCGCCGGCGTCGGCGGCGAGGTACCAGGCGACCGGGACGAGCAGGAGGAAGGAGGCCAGGCTCGCCCAGTGGGCGCCGCCGCGGGAGGGGACCTCGGCGACGACGGTCGCCCCCTCGAAGATCGAGTCGTCGAGGGACCCGGGGGTCTCCTGGACGATCCGCCGTTCGGAGGCGTCCGAGCGGGGCTTCCACGCGGCCTCGAGCTGGGGCTCGCCGGACGAGGGGGTCGCGGTCATCAGGGAGCGGCGCCGGGTCGTCGTGTCCTCGATGGGGTCGACCGCCGTCGAGACGACGGCCACCGGGACGGCGGCCGCGGGATCGGGGGCGCCGGGCCCGGCCTCGGGGGAGGGGACGGGTTCTTCATCCGCGTCCTCGGGGGAGGGGGCCGCATCGGCGGCGCCGACCGGGCCGGGGGCCTCCCCGGACGACAGGCGGTTGGCGAGGAAGTCCGCGGGGGCCTCGTCCGCGGAGGACGCGGCGGGCCCGGGATCGGCGACGGCGTCGGCCCCGGCCTCGTTGGGCGGCGCGACGACGGGGATGGTCGTCGTGTGGGCGCCGACGACGACGGGCTCGATCTGAGAGGTCTCGAGGGGGCTGGCCTCGCCGACGATGTCCTCCTCGTCGACGATCTCGCCGGGCATCTCGATCTCCTCGCCGGTGAGGATCTCCGAGCGGTCGCGCGCCGCGGCCCACATGCTCGCCGAGGCGCTGGCGATCGGCTCGGCAGCCGCAGGGGCCCCGGTGTCGGGATGGCCCTCGTCGGCGGGGGGAGCCGACGACTCGGCGGCATCGTCGGGCATGCGGACGTCGGCCCCATCATGGTTCTCCGCGCCGGCCTGGTCGCTAGCCTCGTCGAGGTTGTCGGAGTCCGTCCGGCCTTGAACGGCGGAGGGGCCGGCTTCTGCTGGGGTCGGCGGCTCGGGGGCGCCGGACCCGTCCTCGACGGCTGATGGGGAGTCCTCGGCGCCGGTCGGCGCTCCGCCCCCGATCGCGGGGGGCTCGCCCGCGGCCCCGGCGTCGGGCTCGGGGGTCACGGGGTCGAAGGAGAACTCCGGGTCGACGATGAAGTCGCCGGTCTCGTCCGGTGCGGTGGGGCGGTCGTCGAATTCCTCTTCGGACATGGGTCCTCCTCGTGATCGGTGCTTCAGACGATAACGAGACTCGCGCGAAGAATCGGCATCAGCGCCCGGCAGGCCGCGGATCGGCGGCTAACGGATCGGTCACGGCGGCCGGGCCGTCCGGACCGGGAGCCTCCTGATCCTCGCAGTCCCGAGCCGGATCGGCGCTCCTGAGGGAACGAGCCCAGTAGATGCCGATCGTCGCCGTGACGAGGGTGAGGCCGAGGGCCGTCGCCACCGGCGCCGCCAAGGACACCCGCGTCATCGTCGAGACCCCGGGAGTGACGACGTGACCGCTGAGAGAGGTCCACAGGGGCAGGAGGAGATACGACGGCAGGATGAGAACCGCCCACGTGACGGACTGCAGGCCGGTCAGCGACCGTCGGGACAAGGAGGCGGCGGCGCCGAGGAGAAGCGCGACGAGCAGGCCCCCGGCGGGCTGGAGGGAATGGGCGGCGACGACGCCGGACATGCTCTCGGCGCCGATCCTCGTGGTGTCGGCCGGGGCGATCTCGATGAGGATGATGTCCGCCAGGAGGATCGCGAGGACGACGAGGACCGTCGCCCATGTCCGCCGGTGGGCGCGCAGCGCCGACGATCGGGTCCCCTCCCCCCGCCGGGCAGGCGCGCCGATCCGATGGAAGGCCACGGCGGTCCCCAGGAGGATCGCCGAGACGATCACCGGGTAGAGGTTCCACAGGACGGTCGCCGTCATGTCGTCGAAGTTGATGGAGGCGGCCATGAGGATCGGTACTTGAACGACGCCGATGAGCTGGAGGAACCCGATAATCATCGACCAGCCGAAGGCCACGTACATGCCGACGGGCGATTGGGCGCAGTTGACCGAGACGAGGCCCAGGAGGATCGCCGCGAGAGCCATGCCGACGAGCCCCTCCACCGACGCCAGGGGCATTCCCAGGGCCGTGAGCGTCTGAACGTCGGACATCGCCGTTCCCATGAGGACGAGCGCGATCGGCGTGAAAACGAAGGCGAACGCTCCGCTGCGCATGTGCGGCGATTCGAGGGCGGCCAATGACGGGTGCATGTGCGCTAGTAAAGCATCGACCGGCCCGCCCCGGGCAGAACCGGGGACCACTTCACCGCTCCCCTCCGGGGCCGTGCCGGCGGATCGCCGGACGGGCCCCGTTGCGGCGTCGACCCCCTCGCGGGGGGCGCGCCTGCGGGCGAGGATCCGATCCGGGTCGTGAGGCGGTGGGGCACCGGTGCGCGGCGCCCGGTCCTCGTCGCCCCCGTACCCTGGTGGGGTGAGCATCGACCCGCTGATCGACCCGGACGCCGCCCTCATCGCCCGCGCGGCCGCCCGCCCCGAGGTCGTCGCCGCCGTGGACGCGGCCACTGCGGCGACGGCCCGCCTGCGCTTCCACGAGGGACTGCGCCGCGGGTGGGAGGAGGCGCGCGCCGAGGCCGCCGTCCGCGAGGCCGCGGCCCTGTCGATCCTCCTGGGCGCGAGGACCAGCGTCGACGACCTGCGCCTCCTGAGCCTGTCCGACGCGCGCGGGGCCGACGCGCAGACCGTTCCCGTCGACCCCCGGGAGGACCCGCTCGCGGACGGGGAGGGCGGATCCTCGCCGTCCGAGGGCGCGGGGCCGGCGGATCGTTCGCGCGACCCGGCCGAGGACCTCGCCCTGGGGCTGTGGCGATCCCAGTGGGGGCTCGCCTCCGGCTTCGACCCGATCAACACGCGCGCCCCTGTGAGGCGCCGACCGCGCCCGCTGCCCGCCCTGACCGCCGCGATCCACCGGGACATCTGCTCGGCCCTGATCGCGTCGGGGCGGCTGGGCCGGGAGGGAGTCGCCGTGCCGGCGGACCCGGCGGCGATGGCGCGCGCCGCCGCCTACATCCGCGCGCCGCTGCCGGCCGTGGCCTGCGCCGGCGCCCTCGTCGCCCACTTCCGCGTCCGAGAGGTCTTCGCCCCGGCGTCGGCCGGGGTCGGCGGGGCCCTCGCCCGGTGGGTGCTCGTTACGCGCGGCGTCGACCCGACGGGGGTCGCGGCGATCTCGGCGGTCGACGCCCTCGATCCGGCGGCGGCCTCGCGGGCGCTGGCCGGGTGGGTGAGCGCGGACGAGGAGGGCGTCGCCCGGTGGCTCGTCCACGTCGCCGGGTCCGTCGAGTACGGGGCCGAGGTCGGCCGCGACATCGCCCTGCGCGTCCAGGCGGGTCGGCTCGGCTCGGGCTGAGGCGAGCGGCCCTTCGCCCCAGCCCCCATTTCCCCCGAAAACGAACATTTCCCACCTGATCCGGTAGGAAATGTTCGTTTTCGGGGGAGGGGAGGAGGGAGAGAGTGAGCGGGTGAGCGAGTTGGCGGGTTCGCGGCAGGAATGCGTGCATGACGTCGGCGCGCCGTCGAGGGTTCAACGCCCGTCTCAGCCTTTTTGGGCTGTCGGCGAACACGCTCAATTCCCGATCGAGCAGAGGGGGCGCTTCGTGAACCTAATGCGCTTGTCGGGTTCGGCCGCCGCGCGGTGGGAGGATGGACCACTGAGACCATCGACGACATGGATGCGGAACCGCCCGGGCCGCGCGCTCGGAGTCCAGACCGGGACGATCTCACAGCACTGGCATGGGGCGAGACCGCGGCCGCTCGAAGATCTGGGGGCCGTCGCCGATCTTCTTGGGGTATCGGTCGCCGATCTGGTAACTCCCCACGATCCGGGGTCTGGCGCTCCCCCGCTAAGTTTCAGCGCCTCATGCGGGGGTAACTCCATGATTCGGGGGCTGGTAGGCCCAGGGGGACTCGAACCCCCAACCCACGGATTAAAAGTCCGCTGCTCTACCATTGAGCTATAGGCCCGGACCGGCGGTCCGCCGGGCCCAGCGGAAGCAGGGCCCGCACTCATTGTAGGAGGTCGAGCGCCCGATGACCCAAATGCGCGCCCCCCGTCGCCCCGCCATGCTCGAACCCGCCCGGGCCGAGGCCATCGTCGGCGACGAGGACCCGGCGCAGGCATCGGCCGTGGCCCACGCCTCCGCCTGGGCCCTCATGGGCGTCGGCGACGCCGACTTCGGCCCAGACGCCCTCGCCCGCCTCGCCGAGGTGATCCGCACCGACGGAGTCGACGTCATCGCCTCCGTGTGGTCGCGCAGCCCCGAATTCACCCTCCCCGGCGCCCTCTGGCGCCTCTACCTCCTCGACGAGTGGTACCGCCGCGACCCCCGGGCCGTCGAGCGCCGTCACGACGAGGGGATGAGGGCCGACATCATCCCCGGCCTCGAACATCCCGTCGACATCCGCCCCCTGGGCGAGGTGATGGACGAGATCGGGGCCCTCCTGGCCGGACGGCGCACGGACGACGATCTCGACGCGATCCTCGACCTCGCCTCCCGCGCGATGCGCGTCCTCGCCGCCGGGGACAGCCTCGGCGCCTCGTGGATCGACGACCCCCGGGACCCCCTCGCCCATCCGGTGACCACCCGGGCCCGCGCGCTCCTGCGCACCGCCGAGGAACTCGACGCCGCAGCCCGGCAGGCGGCGATCGGCGCTCTCGACTGACCAGGGCACCCCTGTCGTGCGGCCTGCGACCGACGACGCCCTACTCGCTCCTCGCCGCGTCGCCCGCCGCGGGCGCGCAGCGCCCCAAGCGGGGGCCGTCCACCGGGCCGAGCAAGACGATCTCCTCGATGAGGGCGTCCACCTCCGCGCTGGCGGCCGATAGCGGATCGGGCAAGTCGATCTGCGGGCGCGGCGGTTCGTCGAGGCGCACATGCGACCAGCCCACCGACAGCTGCCGGCCCGTCCGCTCGCAGGCCTCCACCACTCGGCCGCGCAGCTCGGCGCGCGTCCCGACGGGCGGGCGCCGAGTGGCCCGCTCCACCGCCCCCTCGTCGACGAGCCCGACCATGAGGCCGACGCGCAGGAGATCGTCGCGCAGCCCCGAGGCCCCCGACAGATCGTGGTAGGCCAAATCCGCCCTGCGCACCCGCGGATCGTCCCACCCGCATTCGCAGCGCTGCGCCACCCGGGACAGCACCCGGTGCTTGATCGCCCAATCGAGCTCCGTGTCCACCTCGGAGGCGTCCCCGGTGCGCAGAGCGCGGGCCCCGCGCCGCGCCAGATCGAGGATCGCGTCGGTGAAGGGATCATCCTGCTCGTCGGGCGAGTGGGAGGCCCCGGCCAGACGATCGAGCGCCATGTCCAGCAGGTCCGGGCAGGAGATCGGCCCCATGCCGCCCGCCCGATCGCAGCGCGCCGTCGGATCCTCATTCCACACGTGCGCCGCCCCGGCGGGATCGACCAGCTCGCATTCGGCCAGATCCCACGCCCCGCGCTCGACGAGGGCGAGGGCGCCGTCCACGAGCGCCACTTTGAGCGCCGTCGTCGACGGGCTCATCGCCGAATCCCCGGCCACCACGTGCAGGCGCCGCCACCGGCTCGCATCGGCGTGGGGCTCGTCGCGGGTGTTGATGAAGGCCCGCTCGTGGGTGGGGTCGGCGGAGGTCGCGCCGTGGATGTGGCCGGCCCTCGCCGAGTAGCGCAGCGGTCCGATCGGGCCGTCGTCCGCCCCGACACCGCCCGGCCCATCCGACAACGGGGGCAGCGCGCCGGCGCCCGTGAGGATCTGCCGGGCCGCCAGCAGGCCGATGAGCCCTCCCAGTGGGAGAACGACTTCCCGTTCCACCTGATAGTTCTCATGACAGCCGAAGGTCGCCCCCCAGGCGTCCGTGTTCGATTTGAGCACGTGCAGGCGAGCGCCCCGCGACTCCAGGCGCTCGTTGGCGGCCGCCGTCATCGCGCGCAGGAGGTGATCCCCCGCCAGATCGTGGGCGACGACGTCGATCAGGCTGGCGCACTCCGGCCCGGCGAACTCCGGGTGCAGGCCGACATCGACGTACAGGCGCGCCCCGGTGGCGGTGAAGCGGTGGGAACCGCTGGCGGCGCGCGAGACGTCGCGGAACAGCTCCTCCACCGCCTCCCGAACGCTCAACGGAGCGCCGTCACGAGGACCGCCCACCCAGGCGCTGGTCGCCCCGTACTCGGTCTCGATGCCGACGACGCGGTGGAGGCGCCCGGCCCCGGCGCTCACTGACCGCCCTGCTGGCGGAAGCTCTGCACGAAGGTGAGGGCATTGGTCTCCAGGACGTCGTCAATGCCCTCGAGGACCTCGTCGAGACCTTGCACCTGGGCGCTCGGCGCCGCGGGGGGCTCAACGGGCTCGGGCTCGGGCAGGTCGCTCTGCCGGTTCTGGGCGTGGATGCGGTCACTCATCGCGGTCTCCTGTCGGTGCCGGTGTCGTGGACAGTATGGTGCCGGTCGGCTCGTCGGCGTCGTCGGATTCGGCGGTGCGGTCGGGCTCGGCGTAGAAGCCCTCATCCCAATCGAAGACCTCCGGCTGGTCGGGCACCTCCAGGCCCAGCGCCTCCAGGGCGGCGATCAGGTGCTCGGCGCCGCCCCGCTCCAAGATCCCATCGGCTCCATGCGCGCCCTCGTACGCGTCGCCGCCAGCGCCCCGGCGCAGGGCCTCCTCGCAGGCCCGCTCGACCTCGGCGGCGGTCGGATGGGCCGGGTCGGGCAGGGTGACGCGCAGGAGGCGCTCGGCGTCGACGTCCACCACCAGCGAGGTCCAGCTCGCCGCCCACACCCGCCCGGGGAACAGGCGCAGGAACGCGGCCCGCCCGCCGGCGCGCGTATCGACGGGGGGCTCGGTGACGGCGGCTGCGACCTCGTCGTCGGTCAGGACGCGGCGCACGCTCCCGGCCCGCTCCAGGCGCGCCGCCAGGGACGTCGCGGGATCGACGACCGCGAACTGCAGATCGGCGGCCGCCAGTCGCGGATCATCCCAGCCGCACCCGTACCGGGCCCGCAGCCGCTCGAGAAGGGTCAGCTTGGCGCACCACTCGACCAGGTGGGCGGCGCGCCCCGGCCCCTGCTCGACGGCGTCGAGGGCCTCGGCCCACAGTCCCAGCACCGCGGCCGTCTCCTCATCGGGCTCCTCGTCCCCCGCGCAGGCGAGCACCTCGGCGAGGAACTCGCGCTGAATCTCCAGGGCCGTGGCCTCTCCGCCGGCGGCCAGGGGGCAGGACGCGGTCAGCGACATGTCGCGCGAGAAGACCCGGATGGCCCCGACCGGATCGGCCAGGGCCACCCGGTCCGCCAGGACGCGGGCCCGCCGGGGATCCTGCTCGACGAGGGACAGCACGCAGGCCGTCAGGCCCAGGCGCAGGAAGGCGCTCACCGCCAAGCAGGAGGAGTCCGCGGTGATGACGTGCAGGCGGCGCCACCGGCCCGCATCGGCGTGGGGCTCATCCCTGGTGTTGACGATCGGCCGGTTGCGCGTCGTGTACAGGGACACCTCCTGCTCGACGAAGTCGGCGCGGGCCAGGATCTGGAAGCCCGGCTCCCGGCTCTCCGCCCCCAGCCCCAGCCGGCCCGAGCCGCAGACGATGGAGCGGCTGACCAGCAGGCTGAGCATGACGTCCGACAGCAGATCCCAGCTCACGGCCCGGTCCACGGCGTAGGACTCGTGCGCGCCCCAGGCCGATCCGTGCGCATCGGTCGTGTTCTTGACGATCTGCACGCGAGCGCCCCGCTCCCGGCTCAGCGCCGTCTCCGCGCGGTGCATGAGCAGGTCCCCGGCCCGGTCGTAGCGGGCCGCCGCCAACGGGCCCAGGGCCTCGGGGGAGGCGTACTCGGGGTGGGTGTGGTCGACATACAGGCGGGCCCCGGTGACGGCGTGCGTCGACGACCCCCGGTAGTAGTGCTGGCCGAAGGCGTCCACGCGCTGGATCCACCGCACCGGCGAGCCCGTGAGCACCGCGCCGGCCTCCCGGTCCGTGCGGGCCTCGGGCGGCAGGTCGTGATCCCGCCCGTCGCGCGCGTCCCGTGAGGGCAGCTCCCCGGAGTAGTCGAAGCGGCACCCGGCGCCGGGCGCCAGCGAGCGGCCCTCTTTCGCGGGTACGTGCGGCGTCGAGGGCTGGCCCTCCCGGGCCGCCTGCGCGGCGTACGCGTACAGGAGGTCGACGGCCACCTGCTCGGGGACCGGCCCCGGCCTGGCGTGGTCTACCAGCGCGTACTCGGTCTCGATCCCCATGATGCGTCGAACTGAGATCACGGCGTCTCCTCCCCTGAGGCCGGGACGAGCGCGATGACGGGGTCGGTGCGCCGCCCCCGGCCGACGACGCGCGCCCATTCCTCCGGGTCCGAGGCCCCGGGCTGCTCGGCCGCATCGGCGGCCTCCGCGGCCACAGCGGTCAGCAGATGCTCGGTGGTGATGCCCCGTCGCCCCCTCAGGGCGTCCTTGACGGCGGCTCCCTTGGCCCGCTCGACCACCGAGGCGATCATCGCCCCCGAGACCAGGTCCGCCAGATGCCAGGTCTCGACCGCGCCCGAGCGGCGGTGGACGTGGAGGACCTCCGTGGAGCGGTCGCGGCGGAACAGGGCGTCGAGGACGGCGCGGCTCATCGACTCGACCGCCTCCGGCGCCCCGCCGTGGGCGCGGACCTCCTCGGGAGCCAGGGGCAGGTCCGCCGTGAGGTAGAGGGCGAGGATCTGCTCGCAGGCCCGGCGGTCGGGGCGGTCGATGCGCACCCGCACGTCCAGGCGCCCGGGCCGCAGGATCGCCGGGTCGATCATGTCCTCCCGGTTGGAGGCGCCGATGACCACGACGTTGCGCATCTCCTCGACGCCGTCGATCTCCGCCAGCAGCTGTGGGACGACGGTGGTCTCCACGTCACTGGATACGCCCGTGCCTCGGGTGCGGAACAGGGACTCCATCTCGTCGAAGAAGACGACAACGGGCACGCCGTCGGCGGCCTTGTCCCGGGCGCGGGTGAAGATCATGCGGATGCGCCGCTCGGTCTCCCCGACGTACTTGTCGAGCAGTTGGGGGCCCTTGATGCTCAGGAAGTGGGTGCGCCTGCCGGTGGCCGAGGCCAGGGACGTGGCCACAGCACGGGCGATGAGCGTCTTGCCGACCCCGGGGGGCCCGTACAGGAGCAGGCCCCGCGGCGGGCGCAGCCGGTGCTCGACGAACAACTCTGGATGCCTCATCGGCAGCTCGACGGCGTCGCGGATGCGCTGGACCGTGTCGTCCAGTCCCCCCACGGCCTCCCACGGGGTATCCGGCGCGGCCTCCAGCAGCAGGTCCTCGACCTCCTGACGGGGCACGACGGCGATGGCGGTCCCCTCGCGCACGTCGGCCATGAGGCAGTCGCCCTGCCTGAGCCGCTGCCCGGCCAGGTCGGGCACCAGGCGCAGGACGCGCGAGTCCTCGCCGCGCACCGCGACCAGGGCGTGCCGCTCGTCGAGGCGCTGCTCCATGACGACGAGCTCGCCCACATCGGCCGGATCCCCCAGGGCCACGGCGTGCAGATCCGCGTTGAGCAGCACCGGCGTCCCCGGGTCCAGGCCCCCCAGGGGGAGTCGCTCGCCGGCCCGCACCCGCAGCCGGCGCCCCGCCTGGGACACGTCGAGCAGGCGAGCCCCGGGATCGACCACGCCCACGACCGTGGCGTGCATCAGGGCCGGTTCGGTCAAGCGCGTGATCTCGCGGTGGGCGGCCTCCAGCTCGGCGCGCGCCCGCCTCAGGGCGTGGGCGAGCGCGCGGTTCTTCCGGGCGGCCACCGCGGCCGCGTCCTCCGCTTGCGTCCCGAGGACGGGGGAGGCGTCGTCCATGCGCTGCTCCTTTGCACCGACATCGCCGCCCGCCTATCCCGTGCGGCGGCTGGCGGCTATCTTAGGGAGGAGCGCACCGAGGCGGAAGACCTCTCCTCCCGAGCGACGCCGAGGAACCCGGCGCCGCCGCCCGGCGAGCAGCGGTCGGCGCCCTCGACTGGCCGGACACCGACCCCCTCAGGAGGCCTCATGGCAGCCGACGACACCGCCCCCGCTCCCCCCGATCGCCACGGGGACCAGTCGGCCCCCGCAGAGACGCCCGACTTCGCCGTCGAGACCGCCCTCGCCGCCGAGATGCTGATCCCCGCGTCGGCGCGCGATCGCCTCGTCGGCGTCGAGCACGAGGACTGGGAGTACGACGACGACGCGGACGCCCGGGCCCGCGCCCTCGTCGACGTCCCCGCCGACGTCGACCTGTCTCACCCCCTGGGCGAGGACTGGCCCCTGCCCGACGGGCGCTTCGCCGACCGCGAGCTGTCGTGGCTCGACTTCAACCAGCGAGTCCTCGAACAATCCGAGGACGAGGCCCTCCCCCTCCTCGAACGCGCGTGGTTCTCCGCGATCTTCTCCTCCAACCTCGACGAGTTCTACATGGTCCGCGTCGCCGGCCTCAAAAGCCGCCTGAGCGCCGGCATCGCCCGCACCGGCGCCTCCGGGATCGAGCCGCGCCGCCTCCTCGACGCCCTGCGCAGGCGCACCCGGGACCTCGTCGAGCGCCAAGCCCGCGGACTGCGCAAGACCCTCCTGCCCGCCCTGGCCGACGAGGGCGTCCACCTGCGCCGCTGGGACGACCTCGACGACGATGCCCGCACCGAGCTCACCCGCTACTTCCGCCGCCAGATCTTCCCCGTCCTCACGCCCTTGGCCGTCGACCCCTCCCACCCGTTCCCCTACATCTCCGGCCTGTCCCTCAACCTCGGGGTCGTCGTCAAGAACCCCTTGACCGGCAAACTGCACTTCGCCCGAGTCAAAGTCCCCGCCTCCCTGCCCCGCCTCGTCGCCGTCGGCCCCGGGTGCGGCGCCGTCCCCCTGACCCGGGCCGTCGACTCCGGGGCCTTCGACGTCATCACCTTGGAGGACGTCATCCGCGTCCACCTCGACCACCTCTTCCCCGGCGTCGAGATCGTCGAGGCGCACGCCTTCCGGGTGACCCGCAACGAGGACCTCGAAGTCGAGGAGGGCGACGCCGAGTCCCTCCTGGCCGCCATGGAGGTCGGGCTCCAGCGCCGCCGCTTCGGCCCCGTCGTCCGCCTCGAGGTCGAGGAGACCGTCTCCCCCTTCGTCCTCGACTTCCTCGTCGACAGGCTCGAGATCGAGCCCGCCGACGTCTTCGCCCTGCCCGCGCCCCTGGACCTCACGCTGTGCGACGAGCTCCACGACCTCGACCTGCCCCGCCTCAAATACCGGCCGCACGTGCCCGGCACCGCCCTCGGGCTCGTCGGCGTCGACCCGTCGACCCCCGACCTGTTCGCCCGCATCCGCGAGCGCGACGTCCTCCTCCACCACCCCTACGACTCTTTCGCGACCTCCGTCCAGGCGTTCATCACGCAGGCGGCGCGCGATCCCAAGGTGCTCGCCATCAAGCAGACCCTGTACCGCACGTCCGGGGACTCGCCGATCGTGTCCGCCCTCATCGAGGCCGCCCAGTCCGGCAAGCAGGTCGTCGCCATCGTCGAGATCAAGGCGCGTTTCGACGAGGAGGCGAATATCGGGTGGGGGCGCCAGCTCGAGCGCGCCGGCGTCCACGTCGTCTACGGCATGGTCGGCCTCAAGACCCACTGCAAGCTGTCCCTCGTCGTGCGCTCCGAGGACGACGGGCTGCGCCGCTACTGCCACGTCGGCACCGGCAACTACCATCCGAGGACGGCCCGCGGCTACGAGGACCTCGGCCTGCTCACCTGCGACCGGGACGTCGCCCAGGATCTCACGCGCCTGTTCAACCAGCTTTCGGGCTACGCGCCCCGCTCGACGTTCCGCCGCCTCCTCGTCGCCCCCCTGTCGATCCGCGACGGGCTCGTCGAGCGCATCCACGGGCAGATCGCCCGCAGGAAGGCCGGCGGGGACGCGTGGATCGGCATCAAGGTGAACTCCGCGGTCGACGAGGCCGTCATCGACGCGCTCTACCGGGCCTCGCAGGCGGGGGTGCCCGTCGACATCCAGGTCCGCGGCATCTGCGCGATCCGCGCGGGGGTGCCGGGCCTGTCGGAGAACATCCGGGTGAGGTCGATCCTCGGGCGGTTCCTCGAGCACTCGCGGATCTACGCGTTCGGCCCGCAGGGGGCGGAGGAGGTGTGGATCGGGTCGGCGGACCTCATGCACCGCAACCTCGACCGCCGCGTCGAGGCCCTCGTGCGGATCGTCGACCCCGATCAGGTCTCCTACCTGGCGGGTCTGATCCGCCGGGGCGTCGACGATTCGACGGCCTCGTGGGCGCTGCGCAAGTCGGACAAGTGGCGGCGTCGGGCGACCGCCAAGGACGGGCGGCCGCTGCGGGACGTGCAGGCCGAGCTCATGGCCGAGGTCGCGGCGCGCTCTCACGGGCGCTGAACGCGCGCGCCGGCGGGCGGGGCCTCGTCGCCGTCGGCGGCGGTGCTCCCATGCTGCCCCCGCGCTGAGGGACGGGGCCGACGGCCGGAGGACGACCGGTTCGTCGGTGGGCAGTGCCGCGTCGGGGGAGGGACGTGCGGCGGGCCTGATGCGGTGCCGGTACCCTGGGGATGTGTCCCGTCCGCCCCGCCCCGCACCGATCCCGACGCGACTCGTGCGCGCCGCCGGCGCCGTGGTGTGGCGGTTCGCCGACCCGGGGCGGACGCCCGTCGCCGGAGAACCCATCGACGAGCGCGACCTCGAGGTCCTCATGGTCCACCGCCCCCGGTACAAGGACTGGTCGTGGCCCAAGGGCAAGGCGGAGGCGAGCGAGCCGATCGTGTCGGCGGCCGTCCGCGAGGTCGAGGAGGAGACGGGCCTGGCCGTCGTCCTCGGCGCGCCTCTGACGACTCAGCGCTACCGCCTCGGATCCGGGCAGACGAAGGAGGTCCGCTACTGGGTGGGCTCTGTCGCCCCCTCCGGCGCCGACGGCCCCGTCCTGGCGACCCGGCCCCCCGTCGGTCGCGCCCCCGCCTCGGAGATCGACGAGGCCCGGTGGGCCGGCGTGCGGACGGCCGATGGGATGCTGACCAGGCGCGGGGACCGGCGCCTCCTCGCCGAGGTCGTCGGCAGGGCGCGCGAGGGGGGACTCGTCACCTCGACCCTGATCCTCGCCCGTCATGCGAAGGCCGAGCCCCGGGCCCGCTGGGACGGGTCGGAGAAGGACCGTCCGCTGACCCGCATCGGGTCCCGCCAGGCCGTCGACCTCATGGGGCTCCTCTCGGCCTTCGGCGTTCAATCCGCGGTGTCGTCGCCGTGGGAGCGGTGCGCGCGGACCCTGGCCCCCTGGGCGGGGCTCGGCGGGGCGCCCGTCTCGTGGGCGCCCGAGCTGTCCGAGGAGGCCGTCGCCGCCGACCCGGACGCGGCCCGCCGCTTCGTCGCCGGCCTCGTCGACCGCCCGCACGCGCCGGTCGTCGTCTGCGTCCACCGGCCGACGATCCCCGTCCTGCTCGACCCCATCGCCCGGGCCGCGCCGGCCTCCGTGCGCGCCGCACTGCCGCAGGCCGGGCCCTGGCTGCCCACGGCCGGCCTCCTCGTCGCCCACGTGTCCCACGGCCCCGACGGCCCCGGCGTCATCGCCGCCGAGAGGCACGTCACGCGGACGAAGGACGCATTCGCGTTCTGAACCGAGTGGTCGCCGGCCATTCGCCCGGGCCCGGGAGGACGGGCGCCTGAGCTCCGCAGCGTGAACCGCGGTGGGACGCCGAAGCGCCGATATGCGCCGCCGGATACCGTGCGGCAGAACGGAGAGCCCAAGCTCGTCCCGATCCGCGCCGTCGGCATGGTGTTCCAGCGCCCGACGCGTCGATCGTCGCCCGCAACATGCAGCAGGCGGCGCGCGTCTGCGACAAGACGAGGTTCTTCACCCTGGGGGACAGGGGCCGGCCGGGCGTGCTCGTCGAGTTCGACGACACGGGACTGGTGTTCTTTCGCCCGTCCGAGCGGGCCGCGGAGGACTGGATCTCGGGGCGCTTCGGCTGATCGGGGGCGGCGTCACGTCACAGGCCGGAGCCCTTGACCGATCGGGTGAGGGTCTCGGCGTCCATGGTGCGCACGAGACAGATGATCTGGCGGTCCCCCTGGGCCCAGGACTCCCGTGTGGGGACGAGCCAGGTGACGTCGAGGGCGGAGCTGACGTAGGGGCTGGCGACGTAGTCCTGGAAGCCGTCGACGCACGCGGTTTCGGCGCGCGAGTTGAGGGCGGCGTCGCCGGGGAAGTCGCCGTCGTCGAGGCCGACGACCGTGCTGACCTCCGCCTGGTGGGGGTCGGAGCAGGGGGTGGTCGCGACGGTGACGACGGAGTTCGATTCGGGCAGGTGGAGGCAGTCGCCGACGTCGAGGGACAGGACGGAGGCGTTGGAGCATCCGGCGATCCCCGCTGCTGCTGCGGCGAGGCCGAGGCCGGCGGCGAGGGCGAGGGCGCGGCGGGGGGCGGGGGAGGCGTTCACGTCCCCATCGTCACACACGCGCGGGCGCGCGGTTCGCACGGGGGTCTGCGTCTCGTTCATGCCGTCCATCGTCACACACGCGCGCGGGCGCGCGCGCCGCTGCACCCTCGCCCACGAACTCGTCCACCCATCGTCACACACGCGCGCGGGCGCGCGCCCAGTCGGGGGCCGGGGCGGTCGGAGGGCAGGGGTGGACCGGAGAGCCGGGGGCCGGGGGAGCCGCGGGCCGGGCGCCGGGCGGCCCGACGCGAGTCCCGGGCGGGGCGCGACGGCGGGGCCGGGGTCAGGCGGTGACGAGGAAGTGGACGATCCAGAACATGACGGCGGCGACGCCCGCGGCGGCGGGCAGGGTGAGGAACCAGCCGCCGACGATGTTGCCGGCCACCCCCCAGCGGACCGCCGACAGGCGCTTGGTCGCGCCGACGCCGAGGATCGCGGAGGTGATCGTGTGGGTCGTCGAGATGGGCGCGTGCAGGACGAAGGCCGACAGGTAGAGGACGGAGGCGGCGACGGTCTCGGCGACGAATCCGCGGGCGGGGTCGAGGTCGATCATCCGGCGCCCGAGGGTCCGCATGATCCTCCAGCCGCCCGAGTACGTGCCCAGCGAGATCGCGGTCGCGGCGGCGAGCTTGACCCACAGGGGGATCGTCATCTCGCCGGAGACGGGGTCGAGGATGTTGTGGTGCTCGCCGTAGCCGCCGGCGAGTAGGGCCATGACGATGACGCCCATGGTCTTCTGCGCGTCCTGGAGGCCGTGGCCCAGCGCCATGGCGGCGGCCGAGATGGTCTGGAGGATCCGGAAGCGGCGCATCGTCCGGTGGTACGGCAGGGAGCGCAGCGCCGCCAGGACCGCCTTCATCAGGAGGTAGCCGAGGAGGAAGCCGATGACGGGGGAGGCGAACATCGGGATGATGACGTGGCTGAGGATGCCGCCCCACATGACGACGGTCGACGACGCGAGGCCGGCGCCGACGAGGCCCCCGATGAGGGCGTGGGAGGAGGACGAGGGGAGGCCGAACCACCAGGTGATGAGGTTCCAGACGACGGCGCCGATGAGGGCCGACAGGACGATGACGAGGCCCTCGCGCTGGAGGGCGGGGTCGGTCGACATCGAGTAGTGGGTGATGTCGATGATGCCCTCGCCGATGGTCTTGGCGACCTCGGTGCCGAGCAGGGCGCCGACGACGTTCATCACCGCGGCCATGAGGAGGGCGACCCGGGGGGTCAGGGCGCGCGTCGACACGGAGGTGGCGATGGCGTTGGCGGCGTCGTGGAAGCCGTTCGTGTAGTCGAAGCCCAGGGCGATGACGATGACGAGGACGACGAGGATCAGGTTGAGATCCACGGTGTCAGGACTCCTTCACCGCGATCGCCTCGATGCCGTTGGCGAGGTCCTCGTACGCGTCGCAGGCCTTCTCGAGGACCTCGACGATGTCTTTGAGCTTGATGATCGTCACCGGGTCGAGGCCCGAGTCGAAGATCGTCGTCAGGGTGCGCCGGTAGGCCAGGTCGCCCTCGTTCTCCAGGCGGTTGATCTCGACCCAGTAGTCGCGCAGGTCGAGGGGGGATTTGAGGGAGGGGATCGCCTCGTTCGTCTGCTCGGCGCAGCGGGCGAGGATGTCGACCTGGTCGGACAGGAGGGCGGAGATGGGCTCGGGGATCTCTTCGATGCGGTAGACGACGAAGAGGTCGGCGGCCTCGTCGATGAAGTCCATGCAGTCGTCGAGGTTCGAGGCGAGCTGGCCGAGGTCCTCGCGGTCGAGGGGGGTGACGAAGGTCTGGTTGATCCGCCGGGTGATCGTGTGGTTGAGCTCGTCGCCGCTGTGCTCGACGTCGTGGAGCTGGTCGCGGATCGCGACGCGCTCGGCGGGCGAGGCGCCGAGGATCGAGGCGAGGAGCGAGGTCGCGGTGACGAGGCCGGAGGCCTGCTGGGCGAACAGATCGAAGAAGGTCGGGGCGTCGGTCTTGCCTAGCCGCATGGGGTGCCTCCCAGGTGTGTCGACGGGCGCGCCCGGTGTGGGCGCGGCGCTCCTTCAGAGTAGAGCAGGCCGGGGACCTCGTGAAAACCTGATGGACCCCGATTATTCACCGGATTCGGGGCTTGTGCGATGTCGCACACATCGGTGAGGGACTTAGCGCCCGCGCGGATCCCCGGGCGATCCGTCATGATGGGGGGTGTACGTCGAGGGCGCGACCGCGTCCTCGAATGACCGAGTGCCTCAGGAGGCAAAATGTCCGTGACTGAACAGGATGTGCGCGCTGCCGCTCCGTCGAACGCTCCCGAAGACGTCCTCGCGTGGGTCGCCGAGATCGCTGCGCTGACGACGCCTGACGCCATCGAGTTCTCCGACGGCTCGCAGGAGGAATGGGACCGCCTCACCTCCCTCATGGTCGAGACCGGCATGTTCACCAAGCTCAATGAGGACAAGCGCCCCAACTCCTTCCTGGCCCGCTCCAAGCCCTCCGACGTGGCTCGTGTCGAGTCGCGCACCTTCATCTGCTCCGAGAAGGAAGAGGACGCCGGCCCGACGAACCACTGGGCCGATCCCGCCGAGATGAAGGCGATCCTCAAGGAGAAGTTCACCGGCTCGATGGCCGGCCGCACGATGTACGTCATCCCCTTCTCCATGGGCCCCCTGGGCGGCCCGATCTCCCAGCTGGGCATCGAGATCACCGACTCGCCCTACGTCGTGTGCAACATGCGCATCATGACGCGCATGGGGTCGGCCGCGATGGACCTCATCGCCGAGGGCAAGCCGTGGGTTCCCGCGGTCCACTCGGTCGGCGTCCCGCTGGTCGACGGCGCGGTCGACGACAACTGGCCGTGCAACGACGAGAAGTACATCACCCACTTCCCCGAGACCAACGAGATCTGGTCCTTCGGCTCGGGCTACGGCGGCAACGCCCTGCTCGGCAAGAAGTGCTTCGCGCTGCGCATCGCCTCGACGATGGCCCGCCGCGACGGCTGGATGGCCGAGCACATGCTGATCCTGCGCCTGATCCGCGAGGAGACCGGCCAGCAGTTCCACGTCACCGCGGCCTTCCCCAGCGCCTGCGGCAAGACGAACCTCGCGATGCTCCAGCCCACGATCCCCGGCTACAAGGTCGAGACCGTCGGCGACGACATCGCGTGGATGCGCCCCGGCCCGGACGGCCGCCTGTACGCGATCAACCCGGAGGCCGGCTTCTTCGGCGTGGCCCCCGGCACCTCGTACGACACGAACCCGATGGCGATGGACACGATGAGGGCCAACTCGATCTTCACCAACGTCGCCCTGACCGACGACGGCGACGTGTGGTGGGAGGGCATCGACGGGGAGACCCCCGCGCACCTCATCGACTGGCACGGCAACGACTGGACCCCCGAGTCCGGTGAGAAGGCCGCCCACCCGAACAGCCGCTTCACCGTCCCGGCCGCGCAGTGCCCGATCATCTGCGAGGACTGGGAGGCCCCGCAGGGCGTCGCCATCGACGCGATCCTGTTCGGCGGCCGCCGTGCGACGAACGTCCCGCTCGTCGCCGAGCAGTACGAGGCCGCCCACGGCGTGTTCATCGGCGCCTCCGTGGCCTCCGAGGTCACGGCCGCTGCGACGGACGTCAAGGCCGGCTCGCTGCGCCACGACCCCTTCGCGATGCTCCCGTTCTGCGGCTACCACATGGCCGACTACTGGGGCCACTGGCTCGACATGCAGGCCGAGCTGGGCGACAAGTTCCCGAAGGTCTACCAGGTCAACTGGTTCCGCAAGGACGAGGACGGCAACTGGCTGTGGCCGGGCTACGGCGAGAACTCGCGCGTCCTCGACTGGATCGTGCGACGGGCCGCCGGCGAGGTCGAGGCCGTTGACGGCGTGACCGGCCGCTACCCGAAGTTCGAGGACTTCAACCTCGATGGGCTGGACATCGACCGGGCCACGTGGGACAAGCTCTTCGCCATCGACCCGGACGCCTGGGCGGCCGAGATGGACGACACGGAGGAGTACTTCCAGCAGTTCGGCGACAAGCTGCCCGCGGCGATCACCGAGCAGCTCGGCAAGTTCCGCGAGCGCATCGCCGCCGCCAAGGCCTGACCGTGGCCTGACCGTCGGCCGCTGATCGGCGATCACGAGCGCCCGTCCCCTTCTCGGGGGCGGGCGCTCCGCCGTTGGCGTGGTGCGGGGCCTGCGGGTTCTCGTCGGCATCGGGGCGTCGGCGGTCCTGGACGGGCGCGGGTAGCTAGCGGACGGGAGAAGAGGGCTCTCCCCTCGTGCTCGCGCTCCTCGTACCCGTGGGCCGGCGCTCCATCTCCCGCCGCGCCTGATGCGCAGTCCAGCCCTTTCCTTCGCGCCCGTGAGCCGGTGCCCCACGCCTGCAACCACCACCTCGGCGACGCCGCCCTCTCCTCGCGCCCGTGGGCCGACGGCGGCGTTCTGTCCCCCGTTCACACCGCGGCCTTCCCCTCGCGCCCGCGCGCCGGAGGCGCGCGGCGGGCACGCAGGACGGGGAGAGGTTTGCGCGCGCGGCGGGGAGTCGGTGAGGATGTGCGGGTGCGTGAACCCATGGAGCAGAAACCGTCGAGGACATCCGATGCGGATGAGGGGTCGACGTGGAGGAAATACCTGATCCTTCTCGCGTTGTCGCTGGCGGTGCCGGCCTACGGCGTGGCCGCCGTGGGGACCTCCGTGCTGACCGGCGCCTCGAACGACCTGTCCCTGATCGCGGAGGCGCTCCACATCGAGGACGGCGCGTACGACTACCTCGGCGCACTGGTCGGGGCCCAGGTCGGCATCGCGGCATTGGGGCTGGCGGGCGTCACGCTCCAGCCGAAGCGCTGGAACCGCGGGCGCGAGGACGGCGACGAGTCGGGCTGGTTGGCGGAGGTGCGGTGGACCGCGGGGCAGGAGAACCGCGTGTGGTGGCTGCTCCTCCTCATCTGCATGGTGTCCGGGCTCATCGTGTTCGCGTTGGGCGTGCAGGCGTGGGGGATGCGCAATGGCGTGGCCTGGGTCCTCGTCGCCGTGGTCTTCGGCGTCCATTCGGTGATCGTCGGGGTGCCGTTGATGGTGCGCAGCACGGGGACCGGGTCGGTGGTGTCGTACTGGTCCCAGGTCGAGAGGCTCGCCCGGGTCGTGTCCCTGTCCCCGATGGCGGCTCGGGATCTGCTCGCTGATCGTGGGGGCGCGATCGGCGACTCGCGGTGGAGGTTCCGCTTCCGGGCCTGGTGGAGGCTCGGCGCGTTCTTCGCGTTCGCGGTTCTCATGTTCGTCGTCTTCGTCGGTGCGGTGGCGTTCCTCGCCCCGTGGGCTCTGGCCCTGCTCGGCGGGCTCTCCGTCCTGTCCGTGATCCTGGGACTGTCGATGTGGGCGGGGCATCGCCGGCGAGCGGGCGACCGGTTGAGCGAGTCGCTGCTGATCCTCGGCGTGGTCGCGGCGACCGGGATCTTGGCGATTTCCGTCGTCGAGGCGACCGTGGCGGTCCTCCAGGGGGGAGGCCGGTTCGACGCCGGTGTTCTCGTCGTCACTGTGGTTCTCGGGATCGGCCTTGTCGTCGGGATGGTCCTCGTCTGGCGAGGCGGGGTGTGGACGTGGGGGTGGATGCGCCCGCTCCTGGTGGACGCGGTGGCCGAGTCGGTGCGCGCGGTCGCGGCCGCCCGTGGGGACTGCCGCAGGGACGAGAGGGAGGCTGTCCTCGCCGATGTGCTCCGGGATCGTCCGGGGGCGCAGGCGGATACGGTGCGCCTCCTGGCCGAGCCGGGGGCCGTGGAGGCTTCGGGTGCGCGTGAGGAGGCGGCGGAGCGCTGCGTGCGCCCGTGACCCGGGTTGGGTCGGCTGGGGTGTTGCGGCCGGTGGAGGGCTCGACGGGGACGGGTGTGCGCGCCGTGATCGTCGCCTCCGTGAGCGCGTCGTCGAGGAGGCCGGGTGTGGGCTGGAAGAGGCCGCGAGTCCGCGTTGTCCGGGGCCGACAGGGGGTCGGTCCCTGGGGCCGAGAGCGTGAACGAATGTGATCGCGCGAATGAACGTCTGCTGGTGCGCGCCGTATCACGGGAGAGCAGCTTTTCAGATTGTCAGACGATAAGTTACTGTGCATCCATTGTGCTGCGCCGTCGTGCGCGGCGCACGGCGGCTTCATGCCATCACGCAAAGAGAGCTCGCGCACCCGGCTCGGTGGAAGAAAGGGATTGACCCGGATGAATGTTCATAGCGCGCTGAATCGACGCGGGGGGGGGGGTGCTGGGATTCCTCGTTGCGGTGATCACCGCCGCCGTCGTCATGGTGGGGTCGGTTTTCCCCGCCCATGCGGCCGATGATCCCGCGATCAAGCTGTCGGCGACGAAACTCGTCGCGACGAACGGCGTCGGCGTCGAGTACGACGACCCCAATCATGCGCTGACGTACGGCAATGGCGAGCTGGTCCAGTTAACCGTCGCCTGGGACGCCAGCGAGGTCGAGAAGATCACGACCGACACCTCGTTCACGATCGAGCTCCCCGCCCCTCTGGACAGTCGCATTTTCCCGCGGACCGACCCGATGATCTACACCGATCCGGGCACCGGTCAGGAAGTCACGGTCGGGCAGTGCGTCACCGAGCAGAAGAAGACGGTCTGCACCTTCAATCAGGAGGCCGCCGACCGGTCCGCTCAGGGGTTCAAGAACTTCAAGGGCACCGTGAAGATGCTGATGACGATCCTCAGCGTTCACAGCGAGTCCACTCTTCCCTTCATCCTCAACGGCAAGGTCGTCCCTGTCCCGACGCCCGGGGGCAAGGGCATCGTCGAGGCCCCCTTCACCAAATGGACGTTGAACAAGTGGACCGGGAAACTCGAAAAAGGGCAGACCAAGAACCAGTGGACGATCGCGTGGAACAACGACTACCTGCGCGATAACCTCAAGCCCGCCGGCACGGTGAAGACCGATGGCAGCCGCTCGACCGTCGTCTTCCGCGATGCTCTCGGTGAGGGGCAGAAGTTCGATGCCTCCCGGCCTCAAGAAACCGTTCTCGTACTCAACGGTATTCCTTCTAATCCTTATCGTTATCAGCGTCTGCGCACTCTCAACGGCCCGGTTGACGCCCAAGGCAACGAGTGGGAACTCCAGGTTTCCCCTTCCGCCGATGGGAAGAATATCGACATCACGGTCACCGGCCCGTTCGCGCCTGAGTCGAATATGTCGGTGATCCTGCCGATCGTCTTCGACGAGCCCGTCAAGCCCGGCGTCGTCTACAAGAATCAGGTGCGGATCGACGGGCTCGACAGGGTCGCCAACGAGTCGAACTACTACGTCGAGACCGTCGAGATCACCGTCTCCATGGACCCCGGCTTCGGCACCTTCAAGATCCAGAAGCTCGTCGAGGGCAACGGCTCCGCCCTCGTCCAGGAGGGGACGACCTTCCCCGTCCTCGTCGAATTCACCCTCCCGAAGAAGGCCACCGACTACACGCCGCACTGGGCTCCCCCGGCCGGCTTCACCATGGATGCCGACGGGATCCACGGACGCGGGACGATCAACGCGATCCTCGGCCAGTCCGTCTTCTTCGACAAGAAGATCACCCTCCCGTGGAAGACCCAGGTCACCCTCTCGGAGGACCCGAACCAGTCCAACCCCGCGCCTCGCGTCCAGTGGGGAGAGCCCAAGTTCGACAAGCAGACCTTCGAGGTCCAGGATCAGAAGGCCGTCACCATCATGCTGACGAACACCGCGACGAAACTGCCCGTGGTCTCCGTCGGCGACTACGTGTGGGAGGACCTCGACAAGAACGGCCTGCAGGACGACGGCGAGCCGGGGATCGCAGGCGTTCAGCTGACGCTCGTGGGCCCCGACGGCGCGCAGGTCACCGATGTCAACGGCACCCCGGTCGCGCCGGTGACCACCAACGCCGCGGGCATGTACCTCTTCGAGAACCTGCCCGCCCTGCCGGCCGGCAAGCACTACACGGTCAAGGTCACCGCGCCCGCCGGCTTCCTGCCGACGAAGGACAACGCCGGCGATCGGGCGAAGGACTCCTCCGCCGAGGCCGGCCAGGCCGAGTCGACGGACCTCGTCAACGACGGGGACAAGGACCTCACCCTCGACTTCGGGTACATCAAGGCCGTTCCGGGCATTGATGTCGAGAAGTACGACGGCGACTGGAAGGGCGTGGCATTTAGCGCCGACGGGACTCCGGACCTGACCGACGGCCAGCCGACGGTCCTGCCCGCGGGCGACCGCGACACCGCCGACCAGGCCCTCGTCATCAAGGGCCAGGCCGAGCAGAAGGTCTCCTTCACCGTCACCAACACCGGCCTCGACAAGCTGACCAAGGTGTTCGTCGCCGACAAGACGACCTCCGGCCAGTCGCTCACGGGCATCGTCTGCTCCGTCAACGGCAAGGAATACCCGGCCGACGCCTCGGGCACAGTCTCCCTCGGGGACTATGTGCTCGCCCCGAAGGCGGCGTTCACCTGCACCGCGACGCTCCCGAAGTTCACCGACTCGACCCCGCACGCCGACACCGTCTCGGTCCAGGGCACCCCGGTCTCCGGCGGTGAGCCCGTCACGGACGAGGACCACTGGCACGCCAAGCCGGCCCCGAAGGTCTCCGTTGGCGACTACGTGTGGGAGGACGTCAACCGCGACGGCCTTCAGGACAAGACCGACCGCCCGATCAAGGGCGTGACACTCACCCTGTCCCGCTCCGACGGCAAGACCCCGAAGAACGCCGACGGCTCCGATGCGACCGTGACGACCACGACCGACGCCGACGGCAAGTACGGGTTCTCCGGATTGGAGGTCCTGCCGGCCGGAACCCACTACGTCGTCTCCGTCACCGCGCCCACAGGCTTCGTCCCGACGAAGGACAACGCCGGTGATCGGGCGAAGGACTCCTCGGCCGAGGCCGGGAAAGCCGAGTCCATCGATCTGGTCAAAGACGGGGACAAGGACCTCACCCTCGACTTCGGGTACGTCAAGGCCGTTCCGAGCATTGATGTCGAGAAGTACGACGGTCCGTGGGCCGGGGTCAAGTTCGGCGCCGACGGGACGCCGGAGCTGACCGACGGCCAGCCGACGGTCCTGCCCGCGGGCGACCGCGACACCGCCGACCAGGCCCTCATCCTGGGACGCGATGCCTCGAAGGGCGTGACGTTCACCGTCACCAACACCGGCACCGAGGGCCTGAAGAACCTCACTTTCGTCGACACGACGACCGGAGGCGACAAGCTCCAGGACCTGACGTGCACGATCGGCGGGAAGACGTACACCGCGAAGAACGGCGTCGTCTCGTTCCCCGCAGACGTCGTTCTCAAAGTCGGTCAGTCCTACGAATGCACGGCGACGCTCGCCGCCATGGGCCCGGGTGCCGCGCACTCGGACATGGTCGACGTCTCCGGTAAGGGCGTCGCCTCCTGCAAGCCCGCTAAGGACTCCGACCGCTGGCACGCGAAGACCCCCGGCGAGGTTTCCGTCGGCGACTACGTGTGGGAGGACGTCAACCGCGACGGTCTTCAGGACAAGACGGACCGTCCGATCGCGGGCGTCGAGTTGACGCTGGTCGGCCCTGACGGCAAGCAGGTGACGGATGTCACCGGCAAGCCCGTGGGACCGGTGAAGACCGACGACAAGGGCATGTACCTGTTCGAGGCGCTGCCGGTCCTCAAAGACGGGCAGAAGTACACAGTCAAGGTGACCGCTCCTGCCGGGTTCATCCCGACGAAGGACGGCCAGGGCTGGGATCGCGCGAAGGACTCCTCCGCCGAGGCCGGCCAGGCCGAGTCGACGGGGCTGACCAAGCACGGCGATAAGGATCTGACCCTCGACTTCGGGTACGTCCGTCCGCGCGTGAGCGTCGGCGACTACGTGTGGGAGGACCTCGACAAGGACGGCGTCCAGGACGACGGTGAGCCCGGTATCGAGGGCGTCACCCTCGAACTGGTCGGTCCCGACGCCAAGGCCGTGACCGATGTGTTCGGCACTCCCGTTGGACCGGTGAAGACCGATGGCAAGGGCATGTACCTCTTCGAGAACCTGCCCGTCCTGCCGGCCGGCAAGCACTACACGGTCAAGGTCACCGCGCCCACCGGCTTCGTCCCGACGAAGGACGGTCAGGGCGGCGATCGGGCGAAGGATTCCTCCGCCGAGGCCGGGAAAGCCGAGTCCATCGATCTGGTCAAAGACGGGGACAAGGACCTCACCCTCGACTTCGGGTACATCCGCCCGCGGGTCAAGGTCGGCGACTACGTCTGGGAGGACCTCAACAAGAACGGCCGCCAGGACTCCGGCGAGCCGGGCATCAAGGGGGTCACGTTGACCCTCACCGACTCCCAGGGCAACCCCGTGACCGACGTCAACGGCAAGCCCGTGGGGCCGGTGAAGACCGACGACAAGGGCTACTACGAGTTCACCGATCTCAAGCCCGGCACGTACAAGGTCACCGTCACCCAGCCGGAGGGCTACGACCCGACGACAGCCCACCAGGGTGATCGGATCGGCGACTCGTCCACCGGATTCGAGATCTCGGTCGATCTGATCAACGACGGCGACGAGGACATGACCCTGGACTTCGGCTTCGTCAAGAAGCCCGTCCCGGCTAAGCCCCCGCTCGCTAAGACGGGGTCATCGGCGGCGGTGGTTGCCGGTGGGGCTCTCGTCGCGCTGATCGCCGGTGGCATCCTGCTCGCTGTGCGCAAGCGCCGGCAGTGATCCGGTGGGTCGGGGCTATCGCCTGACGGCAATAGTCTCGACCCGGTGAGCGGACGCTCAAACGGCCCCCGTGCCCTCGGGATATCCCGGAGGCGCGGGGGCCGCTTTGTCGTCGGATTCGGGTCGGAATCGAGTCGTCGAATACCGGGTGACGATCAAGCCGAGCGCTGCTCCGAGAGCGTCCCCCACCTCCCCGCTCGTGACGGTGGAAGAGGCCTCGGCCGGCGTCCATCGGGTGCACGAATGTGCCGGAAGGCCAATCCCTGCCGCAGCAGTGTTCTGCGATGACCCCGGTTCCAGGGACGTGCTCCTCGCGGGAACGGATCGGCCAGACGATGGAATCCCCCGCATTTCAAGACAAACAGTGTTTTAGAGGAAAAGACCCGTGTGGGAGGAACCGTCTGCGCCCCTCCAAAATACAAGAGTTGAAATTTGACCCGCCTCCTGGCGATTGATACCCCTGTCCTGCCGCACTGGTCGTCGGATCGTGCTCGCGGACTCCGGCGACCACTGCTTGTGCTGGCGCCGTCTCGATTCCAGGAAGGTGATGACGTGGGACGACATGTGGCACGGAGCCACGATTTCGTACGGATGAAACACTTCGGAGCGCTCGTGCTTTTGTGCGCACTGCTCCTGCAAGTGATGGTCTTCGTGACCCCGGTTCGGGCCGCGAGGGCCGCGAACCCCTGTGCAGGGACGGTCAGCGACTTCGAATGGCAATCCGGTGACTTCGTCACAGGCGGACGGTTCGTCAGCGGCGGGGACGGCCAGGCCCGCGTCTCCTTCAGATTCGCCCTGGATGCCTCCGCCGCCGCGGGTGACGGATTCACCCTTACCCTGCCCGACGAGCTCGTCGTCCTCGGCCACGAGGCGGATATCCCCCTGAGCATCGAGGGCGTCGAGGTTGGCCGCGGCCACTGGTCCGGGAAGACCGCACAATTCGTCTTCAACTCGCAGATCGAGAAGTACGGGGACGTTTCCGGACAAGCATGGTTCACCGTCGGATGGGATCGTGCGCGCATCACCACGTCCGGCCAGTCCTACCGGATGACTTTCACCGGATGCCGCGGAAGCGGAACGCTCGACGGCGAGTACCTCGCCGATGGCCCCTCCGGCACCTCTCAAGGCAGCGGCAAGACCGGACGACTGCCCGAAGGGAACGAGCTCGGGAACTGGACGGTTTTCGTCGCCACGACCCGCACCGACGTCTACGAGCCCCTGGTGATCGAGGACTCGAACGGCCCGGGCTATGAACTCCTGTGCGAGGGCGTCACGGTCTCCGACCGCACTCCGGCCCCGCACACCGCGATCAAGGACACGCCGATCGACTCGGCGCGGTGGTCCTGCTCCCCGAAGTCGGGCGGGGGAGTGGTCATCTCCTTCAAGCCGCTCTCCGACGGCAGGTACCAGCCGGCCCGCGAGTCTTTGATGATCGAGATCCCCTGGCGCGCCACCGCGCAGATCGCCGACCTCGACGACGTCGTCAACACCGCCCGGATCTCCGTTGCCGAGAACGGGAAGCCGAAAGATGTCACCGGCAAGATCCTCATCCCCCGCCAGGGCGGGGACGCCACGGGGTATCGCGCGAAGTTCACCATCGAGAAGAAGACGACCGGTGACGGGGCCCCGTCGGACGCCCGATTCGAATTCGAGTACAAGTGCCTCGCCGACGAGTTTATCTCGCTGCCGGGAATCCGAGCCGGCGAAAGAACCGCCGAAGTCTCCACCCGTTCCTCCGCCACCTGCATCATCCGCGAGAAGGACCTCCCGCACAACGCCACCCTCTCCCTCGACGTCGTCTCGGGCGGCGCGTCGGTATCCCCCGTCGACGGCGGATTCGCCGTCACTTTCGCGAAGAATGCGCAATCTGAGGTGAGGCTCCTCGCGACGAACCACTACCGCCAGGAGACCGGCACGTTCAAGGTGAGGAAAGCCGTCGAGGCCAATGGGGCCGCCGTGCCGGAAGCCTTCACCGTCCGATACGACTGCGGCGACGGCTCCAAAACCCTCGTGGTCCCCGCGAACGGGACATGGGCGCAATCCGAGCCGATCGCCGCAGGCGCGACGTGCCGTCTGAGTGAGGACGAACGATCCGCCGCGTCCGCCGGCTACCGCCTCGATGCCCGGTTCTCCGACGCTTCCGTGACGATCGTCGGCGGGCGAACCAGCGAGGTCACGCTGACTAATACGTATACGCAGATCCGCGGCGGCTTCAAGATCAAGAAAACTGTCGACGCTCCGCAAGGGGCTCCTGTTCCCGCGCAGTTCCCGTTCCATTACGAGTGTCGTCACGGGCTCACCCCCGTCGCCTCGGGGGACCTGCTCATCGCCGGTGACGGCCGGGCCCACGACGCAGGGGTCTCCGTCCCAGTCGGCAGCCAGTGCACGGTGACCGAGAAGACCGCCGACCCTGCCGTCCGAGTCGACGGGTACACGCTGGAAGGATCCCCCAGGGCCGGCTCCGGCGCCGTCGAGACAACGCTGATGATCGACGAAGACCCCGTGACAGTCGACACCGCGGTCTTCCTCAACACCTATACCCGTGATGCGGGGACGTTCTCGGTGAAGAAGACCGCGACCCAGGAGGCCGTCGGCCACCGCTTCTCCTTCGCCTACACGTGCTCGCTCAACGGCCAGCCGCTTCCGAACGGGAGCGGGCGGATCGCGGCCGTGGCCGGTGGCGAGGCCGTCGGTGTCGGCGCGCAATTCCCGACCGGAGCCTCCTGCGTCGTCTCCGAAATCCAGGACGGTGCGACGATCCCCGGTTTCACTCTGAAGCCCCCCGCTCCGCAGACGATCACGATCGATGCTCCGAATCAGGTTGTTGAGGTCGTGTTCCACAACGCCTATACCCGTGATACCGGAGGTTTCACCGTCCGGAAGAAGGTCGATGGGACCGCCGCGAACCTGGCCGACGGTGCGGAGTTCTCCTTCACCTACACGTGCCTGGACCCCGCAACGTCCAAGACGACGGCTGACGGTCGATTCTCGCTCAAAGCGAACGAGTCGCAGACAATCTCCCCTCTTCCGACGGGCGTCTGCACGATCACCGAGGAAGAGCCGGCCGATGTTGACCACACCGACCGGATGACCACGATCACGGTCAACGGGGAGAGAACGGACGGGACCAGCGCTGAGTTCGCGCTGGAGAAGAACGCGTCGGTGAATATCGAGGTGACGAACACCTACACTCGCCGTCTCGGCAGGTTCTCGATCGCGAAGTCCGTTGAAGCTCACGGGGCCGACGTCCCCGCTGAGTTCACGTTCATCTACGACTGCGGACAGGGCGAGCGGACGATCGTGGTCCCGGGGAACGGGGACCCCGTCGAATCACCGCAGGTCGACGCGGGGACGACATGCACGATCCGTGAGGACACCGCATCCGCCATGGTTCCCGGGTACTCGCTCGATTCGCGCATTTCGCATGCTCAGGTGATCGTCCCCGATGAGGAGATCGTCCGTGTCGCCGCTCGTAACGAGTACTCGCCCATCCCTCCCGCTCCGAGAACCCCCGGGAAGACCGCACCCATGGTTCCGTCGGCGCCTTCGCTGCTCGCCAAGACGGGGTCGTCGGCGGCGGTGGTTGCCGGTGGGGCTCTCGTCGCGCTGATCGCCGGTGGCATCCTGCTCGCTGTGCGCAAGCGCCGGCAGTGATCCGGTGGGTCGGGGCTATCGCCTGACGGCAATAGCCCCGACCCGGTGAGCAGACGCTCATACGGCCCCCGTGATCATGATCACGGGGGCCGTTCTCCATTCCATATTCCATCTGTGCACCGCGATGCTTCTCGACGCGATTTCGCCCCTTGAACGCGTCCAAACGACGCCGAGACGCATGGTTGTGCACACACTGCGCCCCGCGACTCCTCCCCGGCCCGCTAAGCTGATGAATGTGAAGGTTCTCCTGGTGGGCAACGGGGGGCGCGAACACGCACTCGCCCGGGCCCTGATCCGCACCGCCACCGACACCGCCCCGGTCGATCTCATCGTTCAGGCCGGCAACCCCGGCCTCGAGCCTCTCGGCCGCTCCCTCGTCTTCAACCCGCTCGACCCCGCCGACGTCGTGCGCCGGGCCGTGGCCGAAGCCGTCGATCTGGTCGTCATTGGCCCCGAGGCCCCACTCGTCGCCGGCGTTGCCGACGCCGTTCTCGACGCCGGCATCCCCGTCTTCGGACCCACGCGCGACGCCGCCCGACTCGAAGCCTCTAAGTCCTTCGCCAAGCGGATCATGGAGGAAGCCGGGGTGGCCACGGCCCGCTCCTACACCTGTACGACGATGGACCAGGTCGACGCGGCCCTGACCGACCTCGGCGCCCCCCACGTCGTCAAGGACGACGCCCTCGCCGCCGGCAAGGGCGTGATCGTCACCGACGACCGGGATGACGCCCTCGCCCACGCCCGCGACTGCCTGTCGCGCGACTCGGGCGCCGTCGTCGTCGAGGACTACCTCGACGGCCCCGAAGTCTCCCTCTTCTGCCTGGCCGACGGCACGACCGTCGTCCCCCTCGTGCCCGCCCAGGACTTCAAGCGCGTCGGCGACGCCGACCAGGGCCCCAACACCGGCGGCATGGGCGCCTACTCCCCGCTGCCGTGGCTGCCCGACACCGCCGTCGACGAGATCGTCCGCGAGGTCGCCGTCCCCGTCGTCGCCCGCATGGCCCAGCGCGGCACGCCCTTCCGGGGCCTCCTCTACTGCGGCCTCGCCATGACCTGCGCGGGCATCCGCGTCGTCGAGTTCAACGTCCGCTTCGGGGACCCCGAGACCCAGGTCGTCCTCGAGCGCCTCGACTCGCCCCTGGCCCCCCTCCTGCACGCCGCCGCCACCGGGACGCTGGCCGACGCCCCCGCCCCGGCCTGGTCGGCCGACGCCGCCGTCACCGTCGTCATGGCCTCCGGCGGATACCCCGGCCCCCTCGACACCGGCCACGAGATCACCGGCATCGACGAAGCCGAGGCCCTTCCCGGCGTCCACGTGATCCACGCGGGCACCGCCGAGACCATCACCTCCGACCCCGCTGACGTGGCCGCCGGATGCTGCGGCTTCGAACCCGACACGGCCCTCGTCAACTCCGGGGGGCGCGTCCTCGACGTCGTCGGCAGGGCGCGCACCGTCGACGAGGCGCGGACCGCCGCCTACGCGGGCGTCGCGAAGATCCACTTCGACGGGGAGCACCACCGCACCGACATCGCCACCTGGCCGGCCGTCCTCGACGCCCCCGGCGCCTGACCCCGCGAGACACGGAGGAACGACCCCATGACCGCTCACCTCGAACTGGCCGGCTGGGAGCACGTGTCCTCCGGCAAGGTCCGCGACCTCTACGCCCCCGCAGGCCGGTCCGGGTCCCCCGACCGCCTCCTCATCGTGACCTCCGACCGCATCAGCGCCTACGACCGCATCCTCCCCACCACCATCCCCGACAAGGGGACGATCCTCAATCAGCTCGCCGTCTGGTGGATGGGGAGGGTCGACGACATCGTCGGCACCCACCTGATCGCCACCGAGCCGAACCCAGCGGACCCCGCGGATCCGCGGGCCGTCCCTGAGGCCGTCGCCGGGCGCGCCGTCGTGTGCCGGGCCCTCGACATGATCCCCATCGAATGCGTCGTCCGCGGATACCTCACCGGCTCGGGCCTGGCCGAGTACCGCGACCGCGGGAGCGTGTGCGGGATCCGCCTGCCCGACGGTCTCGTCGAGGCCAGCCGCCTCGACGCCCCGGTCTTCACGCCCGCCGCCAAGGCCGAGCTCGGCGACCACGACGAGAACATCTCCTTCGAGGCCGCCGCCCGAGTGGTCGGCCGGCCCCTGGCCGAGCGCCTGCGCGATGTCTCCCTGGCCCTGTACGAGCGCGCCCGCGCGATCGCCGCCGAGCGCGGCGTCCTCATCGCCGACACGAAGTTCGAATTCGGGCTCGACCCGGCCACTGGCGCCCTCGTCCTCGCCGACGAGATCCTCACCCCCGACTCGTCGCGCTTCTGGCCCGCCGACCAGTGGATCCCCGGCCGGGAGACCCCCAGCTTCGACAAGCAGTACGTCCGCGACTGGCTGGCATCGCCAGCCTCCGGGTGGGACCGGGGCTCGAACGCGCCGCCCCCGCCCCTGCCCGACGAGGTCGTCGCCGCCACCCGGGACCGCTACATCGAGGCCTTCCGCCGGATCACCGGCGCCGACCCGAGGCTCTGACCCGCTCCCGGACCACCGGGCCCAAGACCCGGGCATCCGACTGCCGGACGCCCGACACCCAACAAGGAGGAACGCCGTGGGGAGAATCATCGTCGAAGTGATGCCGAAACCGGAGATCCTGGACCCGCAGGGCAAGGCCGTCGGCTCGGCCCTGCCCAGGCTCGGCATCGAGGGCTTCACCGACGTGCGCCAGGGCAAGTGTTTCCACCTGGCGGTGGACGGCCCCGTCACCGACGCCCTCCTCGCCGACGCGCGCCGCGCCGCCGAGGAGGTCCTGTCGAACCCGATCATCGAGGACGTCGTGCGCGTCGAGGAGATCGTCGAGGCCGGGGGCGCCCAGTGACGCGCATCGGAGTGGTCACCTTCCCCGGCACCCTCGACGACCGGGACGCGGCGCGAGCCGTGCGCCTGGCCGGCGCCGAGCCCGTCGCCCTGTGGCACAAGGACGCCGATCTGCGCGGCGTCGACGCGGTGATCCTGCCCGGGGGGTTCTCCTACGGCGACTACCTGCGCTGCGGGGCGATCGCCGCCGTCGCCCCCGTCTGCCGCGAGGTCGTGCGGGCCGCCGGCCGCGGGATGCCCGTCCTGGGCATCTGCAACGGCTTCCAGGTCCTGTGCGAGGCGCACCTGCTGCCGGGCGCGCTGATCCGCAACGACCACCAGACGTTCGTGTGCCGCGATCAGGTCCTGCGCGTCGAGAACGATCGGACCGCGTGGACGCGGGCGCTGACGGCCGGAGAGGAGCTGACCGTGCCCCTCAAGAACGGCGAGGGCAACTTCCAGGCCTCCCCCGAGGAGCTTGAGCGCCTCGAGGGCGAGGGGAGGGTCGTCTTCCGCTACGTGGGCGTCAACCCGAACGGGTCGGCCCGCGACATCGCGGGAGTGTCCAACGAGGCCGGGAACGTCGTCGGCCTCATGCCCCACCCCGAGTACGCGGTCGAGGAGGGCTTCGGCCCGCTCGTGCGCGACGGGGACCTGGCCCGCGCCCACGGCGGAACGGCGGGACTGGCGATCTTCCGGTCCGCCGTCGCCTCCCTCGTCGGCGCCTGACGGGCGCTTCGCGCGTCGACCCTCGGGCCGGCGCCACCCACCTACGACACGCGCCGGCCGGGACCTCCCGAGCCGACGCCCCACGCACGACCGGCGGCCCAGCGCCGCACCCCACCGAATGGAGCCCCGCATGACCGCCGACGACGCGCACGGCGCGCCCCGTGAACTGCCCGATACCGTCGACACCGCCGCCGCCACTCCCGAACGGCCGATGCCGTGGAGGGACTTGGGATTGAAGGAGGACGAGTACCAGCGCATCCGCGACATCCTCGGTCGACGGCCGACGAACGCCGAACTGGCGATGTACTCGGTGATGTGGTCCGAGCACTGCTCGTACAAGTCCTCGAAGAAGCACCTCGTCGAGCAGTTCGGCGCCCGCACCACCGAGGAGATGCGCCGCCGCCTCCTCGTCGGCATGGGGCAGAACGCCGGAGTCGTCGACATCGGCGGCGGGTGGGCCGTGACCTTCAAGGTCGAGTCCCACAACCACCCCTCCTTCGTCGAGCCCTACCAGGGGGCCGCCACCGGCGTCGGGGGCATCGTCCGCGACATCATCTCCATGGGGGCCAGGCCCGTGGCCGTCATGGATCAGCTGCGCTTCGGCGCCGTCGACCACCCGGACACGGCGCGCGTCGTCCACGGCGTCGTCGCGGGCGTCGGCGGCTACGGGAACTGCCTGGGGCTGCCGAATATCGGCGGCGAGACGGAGTTCGACGCGTCCTACCAGGGCAATCCGCTGGTCAACGCCCTGTGCGTGGGGGTCTTGCGCCACGACGACATCCACTTGGCGAACGCCACCGGCGAGGGCAACCTCGTCGTCCTCTTCGGCGCCCGCACCGGCGGCGACGGCATCGGCGGGGCGTCGATCCTCGCGTCGGAGACCTTCGAGGACGGGATGCCCGCGAAACGGCCCTCCGTCCAGGTCGGCGACCCGTTCATGGAGAAGGTCCTCATCGAGTGCTGCCTGGAGCTGTTCGCCGCCAAGGTCGTCCAGGGCATTCAGGACCTGGGGGCCGCGGGCATCTCCTGCGCGACGTCGGAGCTGGCGTCGAACGGGGGCTCGGGGATGCACGTCGATTTGGAGAACGTCCTCCTGCGCGACCCGACGCTGACGGCCGGGGAGATCCTCATGTCCGAGTCGCAGGAGCGGATGATGGCGATCGTCGCCCCCGCGGACCGGGACCGCTTCTTCGAGATCGTCGACAAGTGGGACGTGGAGGCCTCGGTCATCGGGCGCCTGACCGGTGATTCGCGCCTGACCATCGACCACTTCGGGCATCGCATCGTCGACGTCGACCCGGCGACCGTCGCCCACGACGGCCCCGTGTACGACCGGCCCTACGCCCGGCCCGCGTGGCAGGACGACCTCCAGGCGGACACGTCGGCGTCGCTGCCGCGCCCGACCACGGGCGCGGGGCTCGTCGCGGACGTCCTCGCCGTCCTCGGCGACGTCAACCAGGCGTCGAAGGCGTGGGTCACCGACCAGTACGACCGCTACGTCCAGGGCAATACCGCGCTCGCCCAGCCCGATGATGCGGGTGTGATCCGCGTCGACGAGGAGACGAACCTGGGAGTGGCCCTGTCCACCGACGCCAACGGCTGGTACACGAAGCTCGATCCGGCGGCCGGCGCCAAGCAGGCCCTCGCCGAGGCGTATCGCAACGTCGCGGTCGTCGGCGCCGAGCCGGTGGCGATCACCGACTGCTTGAACTTCGGCAGCCCGGAGGACACCGACGCGATGTGGCAGCTCGTCACCGCGATGGAGGCCCTCGCCGATGGGTGCGTCGAGCTGGGGATCCCGGTGACCGGCGGGAACGTGTCCCTGTACAACTCGTCGGGGGCCCAGAAGAACCTGCCGTCCTCCTCGATCAACCCGACGCCGGTCGTCGGGATGCTCGGCATCATGGAGGATGTCACGCGGGCCAATCCGTCGGGGTTCGCCGAGGAGGGCCTGGCCGTGTTCCTCCTGGGGACGACGCGCGAGGAATTCGACGGGTCGGCGTGGGCGCGCATTGTCCATGGGCATCTCGGCGGGCTGCCGCCCGCCGTGGACCTGGGGGCCGAGGTGCGCCTGGGCAACGTCGTGCGCGCCCTGTCGGCGGCGGACGGACCGGATGCGCGCCCGCTGGTGCGCGCCGCCCACGACCTGTCGAACGGCGGTTTGGCGCAGGCCCTGGTCGACGCCTCCCTGCGCTTCGGCATCGGCGGCTCCTTCGACGTGTCGGACGCGGCGCGCCGCGACGGCGTCGGCGACCTGGAGATGCTCTTGTCGGAGTCGCAGGCGCGGGCGATCGTCGCCGTCCCGGAGTACGCGGTGGAGGCCCTCGCGGCGGCGGCCGAGGCGGAGGGCGTGCCGGCGGCTCGCCTGGGGACGACCGGCGGGGACATGCTCGTCGTCACCGGAGTCGACCTCCTGGGGGACACGGGCAACGGCGCGGGGTGGGTGGCGGACCTCGATGAGCTCAGGGAGGCGTCGGAGTCGGCGCTGCGCGACCGCTTCTAGGGGTAGTCGGTCGGGAGTTCGGGTGCGGTCCGTCGAGCGGTGCTGCTGTCCACGAGGGGCGCGGTCCCGTCCGGTGGCCGGGTTTAGGCGGGCGACCGGGGTCACGGGGTCTCGCCCGCCGGGCTCGCGCGTGCTGGCGGGGGCGGTGAGTCGATGGCCGGGCGCCGGTGCGGGGACGAGACCGGCCCTGGCCGGGCGCGGGGCGGGTCGTGGCGCGTGAGGGGACCGGGTCGAACGGGGGCCCGCCCCGCTGCGGGCCCCGTTCGAGGGGATCGGTGGAGGCTCCGATCTGAACAACGGGCCGCCCCGTTGCGGGTCCCCGGGGTGGGACCAGTATCCGGGAATCCCCGGATCTCACCCTGAAAATGCGTCTCGCACTTGTTTCGCATACCCGAAGACGTGCACACTGGTGACCAGGGGCCGAACGCGACCCCCGTCGCGGGTGCGAGTGACGGGGAATGCGCGTCGGCCCCTTTCATATGTGGCAGCATGAGGTCGCGGGCACGCCCGCGCCTGCGACCCGCGCTCGAGATGCCCGCCGGCCCCGACGGCCGCCGACCCGAGGAGTAGATGTGCCCGCTTTGTCGATCAGCTTCGGATTCGACCGGCCGACCGCCGACCCGTCGGTGACACTGCCCCAGCGGGCGGTCGCCTGGGTGGTCCACCTCTTCACGCTCTCGGGCATCGCCTGGGCGGCTCTGGCGACGATCAGCCTGATCAACGGCGACATCGCCGCGATGTGGGCCTGGTTGGGGGTCGCGCTCGTCGTCGACGGCGTCGATGGGACCCTCGCGCGCCGGGCGCGCGTGGGTGAGGCGGTTCCGTGGTTCGACGGGTCCGTCCTCGACATCGTCATCGACTACTTGACGTGGACCTTCCTGCCGGCGCTCTTCATGTACCTGTACCTGCCACTGGGGCCGACGCCGGTGGCCCTGACGATGTTCGTCCTCATCCTCGCGTCGTCGATCTTCTGCTACGCGAACGCGGGGGAGAAGTCGGTGGACAACTACTTCGTCGGGTTCCCGGCGGCGTGGAACGTCGTCGCCGTCATCATGTACGTCCTGCAGACCTCGGGGACGGTCAACATCGTCATGACCATCGCGATGGCGGCCCTGACGCTCGTGCCCCTCCACTACACGCATCCGATGCGCTGCTCGCGCTTCCGGTCGGTGACGCTGGTGGCGGTCGTCGCGTGGATCGCGTCGACGGGGGTCCTCGTCGCCCTTGTCCCGGCCCAGCCGCTGTGGGCGCTCGTCGTCTTCTGGGTCAGCGGCGGATGGTTCGTCGCCACCTGCCTGATCCGCTCCTTCACGGGGCCCGTGAAGGCCTGATCGTCGGCTTCTGCGAATTCCTACTCGATCCGGTCTCCTCACGAGCAGGTTCTCCAGGACGCGCAGACTCGGCCTCGATCCCCTCCCCCTCGACCCATCGCGCAGGGCCGGTCTCCCCGCCTCTGCCGGGCATCCTGCCTGCCCCGTGACTCCTCAGCCGCCTGAAACGGCCTGCCCATCCTCCATGGGCCGGTGCCGGGGTGCCGGGTCGTTCGCTCCACCCGGCGCGGCCGCGAGGAGCCTTGTCGGCCGTGGGGCTGCCGTGATGCCGGAGGGCCGGCTGCCGAGATCAGCGCGCCAAGCCCCGGCGGATCGAGGAGTCCCGCCACCAGCGGATGACCTCCAGGGCGATCGCGCCGACGAACATGGCGGCGATGAACGCGAGGACGCCGAGGGGCGCTTCGCGCCCGTGCATCCAGAAGTACACGTAGGGGGCAACGAAGGTCGCGACCGTCACGCAGAACCCGAGGATCCTCTTCGACAGGCGGCGCCCGGCGACCATGGCGATGATCCCCCACGTGTAGGGGACCGCGGTCACCACGTCGATGGTCCACAGGACCCATACCTTCCCGGTGAACCCGGGGACGAGGACGACCGGGAGGGCGCGCAGCGTCGAGTAGATGAAGACGACGGCGTAGGCGATGAACGTCGGGCTGACGATGAGCTTGATGAGCGCGGACCGGTCGATGAAGTGGGCGCCGGCGCGACTGGCCGCGCGCACCGCGGCGGGCAGTGCGGTCAGCGCGTCGATGCCTCCCAGGGCACGGGCGACAACCCCTCGGCGGGGCCCCTCGTCGTCGGACCAGGCGTCGAGGACGAGGGAGGGGTTGACGGCGACCGGGACGGCGCCGTCGCTCTCGGGCCCGGCGACGGAGACGAGGCCGGGGCCCAGGCGGTCCTCCAACCGGGCGACGTCGCCGGCGGGCAGGACGGACACCCAGAGCCGGTGACGCGACCGGGCGGCTTCGCGCAAGTGGTCGGAGAGGACGCGGACGATCTCGGAACCGTTGTCGGCGAGGTCGCCGGAGGCGCGGGCGACGTCGACGAGGAAGGGGGCGGAGACGACGCTGCGGGCGGTGAGGTCGCCGGGCCGGTCCGCTCCGGCGAGCCGGACGAGGACGTCGGGGTACCAGCTGTGGGAGGAGGCCTCCTCCAGATCGAGTACCGACCTGAAGGTCAGCGCCCTCTCCCAGGTGCTGCGCTCGTCCACCGGCATGAAACCTCCTTCCACCAGTGTCGTCGACGGCCGTGCCCCGCGTCTGTGGGGGGACCCCCTGAAACTCCCCCCCCCGGACTGGGGAGGACGGGCCCGGTTAGGATCCTCTCATGCCGAGACGACGAATCGATCCGACGGACGGCCTCGCGGCCGTGCGCGAGTGGCGCGAGGGGGGAGCCCCGCGCGCCCGGGTGCGGACCGCGGTGCGCTTCAGCCTCGAGGAGCTCGGGGAGCTCCACCCGGGCAGGTCCGTCGAGGTCCGGGTCCCGCCAGTGGGCGCCGTCCAGATCCTCCCGGGGACGACGCATCGGCGGGGCACCCCTCCGGCCGTCGTCGAGACGGACGCGGACACGTGGCTGCGATTGACGGTCGGCGATCTCGCATGGGGCGAGGCCGTCGCCGGGGGGCTCGTCCAGGCGTCGGGGGAGCGGACGGACTTGTCCGAGTTCCTGCCCTATCTGGGGTGAGCGGTCCGCGGGCGCCGATGATTCGACAGCACGACTGAGGGGCTGCGCCCTGGTCGGTCTATGCCGTCACGACGAGGTATCGGGCACGAGGGGGCTCAGGGCATTCGCCGGCCGAATCGCCTGCGGGCGCCGTCAGGCCTCGATGCCGGGGGCCGAGCCCGGGCCGTACCACTTCTTCGCGCGCTTCATCGCGTAGTGCTGGGCGACGGCGACAATGGCGGCGGAGGCGGCGGAGAACAGGACGATCGAGACGAGAGCGGCCTCGTCGTCGCCCTCCTTCGGGATCTTCTTGCCCGTGACGAGCTTCCACCCGGCCTCGGTCAGCTTGTTGGCGCCGAACGCGGCGACGGCGAGCGCCCCGGCACTGGCGAGCTTCCACCCGAGATCGTCCATGACGAGTCCTTCCGATAGGGCCGCCGCATCAGGCCGCCGGTGATCGGGGCCGGGCCCCGCGTCCTGGACCATCATGCCGCACGTCCCCCGCCTCGCGCACGCGGGCCCGGCGTCGTTCTCCACGGTAATCAGGTCCCCTGAGTCCTCCCCGGCTCGCGCATGCGGGCCCGGCATGACGCGCTGGAGGGGCGGGCGGCAGCGTCGATCCGATTCGCGTATGCGAACCCGGTGCTCGTCGGTCCATGCCGCGTATCGGTATCTGCTCCGATTCGCGCGCGCCGGGTCCGGATCCCCGTCCGCGAATACCGCCGGCGTCCGGCGTCTGATGCTGGGCCCGGCGGGCCGACGGGAACCCTCGATCGGGCCGGGCGCGCACGCGGCCGCGCGCCCGGCGGGCACCGGACCGGCACGAGGGGCGGGCCTCGGCGCGGGAGGCCCGAGTCGTCGTCTCGCCTGGGGCGACTTCGCCGCTGTCGAGGGGCTGGCCTCGGCGCAGACGACCCGCGTCGCCGCCGTGACGGGCCGGCGCCCTACACTGAGGGCGATCGACTCGATGGCACGTCGCAGACGAAGGGGCTCCCCATGACCATGACCCGCCTCGCCGCCTCCGCCCTGGCCGCGGCCTGCGCCGCGCTCCTCGCCGGATGCACGGCGTCCGTGGCCCCCACCGCCCCCGCGGACCCCTTCGCCGCCCCCCTCGTCCCGGGCGGGGAGAGCCCCGAGGCGCCCGAGGACGCGCAGTCCGCCCACCCGGGACTCCTGGGCGCCCCCGCCGCCCGAACGGGGCGCGGGATCGTCGTCGTCGCCGTCGTCGAGGGCTCCCGGCTGCCGTCCCGGGTCCGTGCGGCGTTCACTGAGGACACCGGCTTCGACCTGCGGATCGTCGAGGTCGCCTCGGCTCCGGAGGCCCAGGGATCGGGCGCGCAGGTCGTCGTCGGCCTCGACGCCGCCGAGGCGCTGGGGGCCGGCGGGGCACTCGCGGGCGCCCCGCAGGACGCGACGGCGCCCGAGGGGACGGCTCTGGTCGGCGCGCCCGGCGCCATCGCCTACGGCCGGGACGACGTGTGCGTCCTCGCCGACCGCTCGTGGATGTCGGCGAATGCGCTCGCGATGCCCGACTCCGCGGACGCCCTGAGCCGCCCCCCCTACGCCTCCCTCCTGGCGGTGCCCGATCCGCGGGCGACGAGCACCGGGAGGGCGTTCGTCGAGGCGGTCGCCGCGTCGACCGGGGAGGCGCTGGGGGAGTGGGCTCGCGGCCTGGGCGCGAGCGCCGTCATCGCCCCCTCCGTGGATGCGGCGCTCGCGCAGTGGACGGCCGCAGACCTCCTCGTCGACGACGAGGACGAGTCGAGCGAGGACGGCGGGGACGCGCAGTCGGACGCGCCCGGCGACCTGCCGCTCGTCGTCGCCCCGCGGTCGACGGCCGCGCGGGCCCTGAACAACACGGGCACCGAGTCGGCGGCCGTCCCGGTCCCCTCAACGTGCCTGGCGCGCACCGTCTACGCGGCCGGGGTCGCCGACGACGATCGCGAGTCCCTGTCGGACGGCGCGGAATCGCTCATCGCCTGGCTCCTCGGGTGGCGCGGTCAACGGGCGCTGGCCGAGGCCGGGGCCGTCTACCCCCTCGACGAGTCGGCGCTGGGCGACACGGCGGCGGACTGGTTCCTCGCGCCGTCGGGGGCCGAGGCCCCGTCCGACGAGGCGACCGCCGCCGCGGCCGGGCAGCGGGTCGTCATGTGGGAGGAAGGGCTGACGGCGCCGCCCCCCGCCGAAGAGGAGCCGCAGAGCTGAGAGCCGCCGCCGCGTCGGGCGGCGGAGGCTCCGCGGACCGTCTCGCGTCGACGAGGCCGACGAGGACGCGCGTTTAGTCGCGCAGCATCCTCGGGGCCACCCGGCACTCGGAGCCGATCCTCATCGGCCCGATCGCCCCGGACTCGCGCATCTCCTCCAGGCGCGGGACCACCCGTTCGACGACCTGCCAGGGGTCGATGGTGTTGAGGTAGATCCGCGTGCCCCCCTCGAAGCCCGCCAGCGTCGAGATCCGCCACTTGAGGAGGATCCTCCAGCGCATCGGCGTCGCCACCGACGGCGGCCGGTGGTACCACTCCTCGTTGCACGGCACGTCGGCGCCCGTGGCCGCGTGCGCGGCGTGAAGCAGGTCCGACACGGCCCGCATCCGCTCCTCGTCGGCCTGCCACGGCTCGATCGGACCCCCCAGCGGCCAGATCTCGATCCCCGGGAACCGGTGCCCGAAGCCCGCGAACGCGACCGCGTGGTCGTTCTGGGCGATGAGGAGCCGACGGGTCGCCCCGACCCGGAGGATCTCCTCGTAGATCTCCGGCTGGGAGCTCAACCGGTCCAATTCCGCCTCGGTCTGGACCGCCAGGTCGTCGATGGCGACGAGCTGCTTGTGGAGGTGGTCGAAGGACGCGCCCGCCGGCTTGAGCCAGTTCTGGAAGGCCGCGACGTAGCGGACCTGCGGGTTGAGGCCGTACAGGTCGCGCATCGTGCGCGCCGTGTACGCCGTGTACTGGTAGTGCTCGTCGGGGGACAGCGTCCCCGACCCCGCCAACTGGGAGTCGTCGGCGGCCCCGTCGACGAAATGGCGCCTGGCGACGATCAGGTCGTGCCCCCCGGAGAAGAACCCGTTGGCCTCGTGGAGCCTGGACGTCTCCGACATGGCGGCGAACTCCTCCTCGGTCAGCCCCGAGGCCAGGAGGCGCGCACGCACGACCCGCATGATGTGGTCGTAGCCCTCCGACGACGCCAGGTACTCCGCCATGCGGCGGCGCGCGTCCTCGGAGGGGACGTGCCCGTGATTGAGGTTCCAGTACTTGTAGGAGACGATCTCGAAAAGATTGGGGATCCGGCGGAACTCTGCGGTCGTGGCCCCCAGCTTCTCGGCGGGCAGCCCCGACAACTCGTGCCACCCGCCCCCGCCGTCGCGCACCAGACGGGATTTCTCCGGAGGCGTTTCCAGATAGCGGTGCTCGCAGAACGCGCAGTGGTCGCCCTCGTGGGACGGATCCAACGGGCGGTGCTCGCTGCGGGGAATCCCCATCGGCCGGTGGCCCCGCCCCGGAACGGTCCACACCTCCGTGCCCGTCAGCAGATTCTGCTGCTTGACCGTGCCGTCGGCCAGACGCACGATGGCTCGATCCGTTCGGGAGAGCTCCTTTGCCATGCCCCCAGACTACCCGCCCGGGGAGCCGCCCTCCCATCGGGGCCTCGCGCGCTGACCCCCGTCCCCCAGCTCCCCCGGCCGGAAGGGGGTCGTTGCCTCGACGGGGCGCTGCCGGCGGGCCGCCGGCACTGGTTCTAGGCTGTCCCCATGAGCAGAAGCCGCCTCTTCCAGCCGATTCGCGTCGGCTCCGTCGACGTCCCCAACCGCCTGTGGATGCCACCGATGTGCCAGTACTCCGCAGCGCCCTCGGGCCCGGGCCTCGGACGGCCGACGGACTGGCACCTCGTCCATTACGGCGCCCGCGCCCTCGGCGGGGTCGGGGCCGTCGTCGTCGAGGCGACGGCCGTCGTCCCCCGGGGGCGGATCTCCATCAACTGCCTGAGCCTGCACGACGACGCCCTCATCCCCGACTTCGCGCGGCTCGCCGACGTCATCCACGCCGGCGGCGCCCGCGCCTTCATCCAGCTCAACCACGCCGGCCGCAAGGCCTCGGGCCGCCCCATGTGGGCCGAGGCCGACGGCCCCGCCACCCCCGACATCGGCGGATGGGAGCCGGTGGGCCCCTCCCCGATCCCCTTCGCCGAGGGCCTGCCCGTCCCCCGCCCCCTGACCGGGGAGGAGACCGCCGCCGTCCCCGGAGCCTTCGCCGACGCCGCCCGACGCGCCGTCGCCGCCGGCTTCGACGGGGTCCAGATCCACGGCGCGCACGGCTACCTCCTCCACCAGTTCCTCTCGCCCGCCTCCAACGCGCGCTCCGACCGGTGGGGAGGGTCCGGCGAGAACCGCGCGCGCCTCATGCGCCAGACCGTGCGCGCCACCCGCGCCGCCATCGGCGACGCCGCCCTGATGATCCGCCTGTCGGCCACCGACTGGGTCGAGGACGACTCGCGACCGGGCGCCGCCTCGTGGACGCTCGCCGACACCCGGGGCCTCGTCGTCGACCTTGTCGGCGACGGCGCCGACATGATCAACGTCTCGACCGGCGGCAACGTCGTGACGAGGGTCCCCGCCGGTCCCGGGTACCAGGTGCCCGCCGCCCGCGCCGTCCGCGAGGCCCTGCGCTCCGCCGGCGCCCCGGTGCCCGTCGCCGCCGTCGGACTGATCTCCAGCGCAGCCCAGGCCGAGCAGATCCTCGTGTCCGGCGACGCCGACGTCATCGAGATCGGGCGGCCCCTGCTCACCGATCCGATGATCGGGCGCGCGTGGGCGTCCCGCTTGCGGGCCGAGGCCACGGCCCTGCCCGCCCCGCCCCGCCAGTACGAGCGGGGGACGCGCCGCCTGTGAGCCGCTGCGCGCCTCATGCGCGCGACGCCGCCGCCCCGACGGGGGACGGCGGCGCCGCGGCGCTGGGCCCGGTCAGGGCTTGGGGAGCCACCCCTGGGCGTTGCGGCCCAGCTCGGTGAGCAGGTCCGCGGCCTCCTGGGCGCGGTCGGCCTGGACGAACAGGTGGGTCTGACGGGCGGAGGTGATGACGTTGGCGACGATCGACCGGGCGGACAGCACCTGCGAGACCGTCGACGTGATCCCGATGGAGTCGAGATCGGCGGCTAGGCCCAGGGAGATGCGGGCGTAGGTCTTGGCGGTCGGCAGGCCGGCGTCCGCGGCCTGGTCGGTGGACAGGACGACGGTGTAGAGGTCCGCGTCCCGGACGATCGCGAACGGACGGATCCCTGTGGGGATGTCGTCGACGAGAGCGAACACGTACTCCCCCTCGAAGGTGGCCGAGAGAGAGGCGAGCGCTTGATCGAAGTTAGGCATTGAGGACATGGCGCCGAGCGTAGCGCCAGGCGCCCCCGGGATGGAACACGTGTCCAGGTCCCGGGCCGGCCGGCCCGTCACAGCCGGTCGAGGACGTTCGGGTGCGAGCCGGTGCGGCCCGCCTCTCCCTCGTCGAGCGCGTTGATGAGGGCCGTCTCCTCGGCCGTCAACGCGAAGGAGAACACGTCGAGGTTGGCTTCCTGGCGTTCGGGGGACACCGACTTCGGGAAGACGACGTCGCCCCGGTCGAGCGCCCACCTCAGGGCGACCTGGGTGCCGGAGGCCCCGTGGGCCCGGCCGATCCCGGCGAGCACGGGGTCGGATGCGGCCCTCCCGCGCGCCAGGGGCGACCACGCCTCGAACACCATCGAATGGGCGGCGGCGAACGCGCGGACCGAGGAGTTGGAGAAGAACGGGTGGGCCTCGGACTGGAGGACGTGGGGGGCGACCCGGGCGATGTCGAGGACGGCCCGCACGTGGTGGGGCTCGTAGTTCGACAGGCCGATCGCGCGGGCCCGCCCCTGGTCGTGGAACTCCTCGAGGACCGGCCAGGGCCTGGCGACGTCGCCGTCGTAGTGCATCGGCAGCGGCCAGTGGACGAGGAACAGGTCGACGTAGTCGGTGCGCAGGTCGTCGAGGGTCTGATCGAAGGAGGCGCGGGCGGGGCCGGGCTCGTGGTTGCCGTTGTTGAGCTTCGACGTGAGGAACAGGTCCTCGCGGGCGATGCCCGAGTCCGCGATGGCGCGGCCGACCTCGGCCTCGTTGCCGTACATCTGGGCGGTGTCGATGTGCCGGTAGCCGAGGTCGAGGGCGCTGCGCACCGCCTCGTAGACGCCGTCGACGACTTTGTACGTGCCGAAGCCGAGCTGGGGGATCGGCGCGCCGGTGGGCAGCGGGGGCGAGGGGATCGTCATGGCTCCAGGCTAGTGCGCGCGGACCGATTCCTCTGGGCGGCCGGGGCGGGGCGGGGGAGTCCCGTGCCGCGGGCCCCCGTCGGGGGAGGGCGGTCGGGGGCGGGGCGGGGATCGCTCCGCTCGGAGCCGCCGCGCCGGTCGCGCGGTGGGCGCGGACTCGTGCGGGGGGCAGGCGTCGGGTCCTGCCGCGCGAGGGCGGTCAGGAGGCGGGGCCGGCGAACTGGGAGTTGTACAGGCGCGCGTACGCGCCGCCGCGCTCGAGGAGGTCCTCGTGCCGGCCCGTCTCGACGACGTCGCCGTGGTCCATCACCATGATGACGTCCGCGTCGCGGATCGTCGAGAGGCGGTGGGCGATGACGAACGCGGTGCGCCCCTGGCGCAGGCGGTCCATCGCTTGTTGGACGAGGACCTCGGTGCGCGTGTCCACGGAGGAGGTCGCCTCGTCGAGGATGAGGATGTCGGGGCGCGAGACGAACGCGCGGGCGATCGTCATCAGTTGCCGCTCGCCCTGGGAGACGGAGTCGGTCTCGTCCGACACCCGCGTCTCGTACCCGTGGGGGAGCTGGCGGATCAGGCGGTCCGACGCGGTCTGCCGGGCGGCCTCGACGACCTCCTCGCGGGTGGCCCCCTCCGCGCCGAAGGCGATGTTGTCCTCGATGGTGCCGTCGAAGACCCAGGCGTCCTGGAGGACCATGCCGATGTGGGAGCGCAGGACGTCGGCGTCGAGGTCGGCGATGTCGACGCCGTCGAGGGTGATCCGTCCCGAATCGAGCTCGTAGAAGCGCATGAGGAGGTTGACGAGGGTGGTCTTGCCCGCGCCGGTCGGCCCGATGATCGCGACCATCTGCCCCGGCTCGACGCTCAGCGACAGGTCGTTGATGACCGGCGAGCCCTCGACGTAGGAGAAGCGGACGCGGTCGAAGACGACGCGGCCCCGGACCTGCTCGGTCGGCGCGAGGGCGTCGTCGGGGCCTCCCGCGGCCGCCGAGGGGTCGGCGCCCGCCCGGTCGGCGCCGGCGGCGCGGAGGCGGGCCTCGGCGAAGCTGCGGGCCCCCCGCTCGGGGGGCATCTCGTCGGCGTCGAGGAACTCGAAGACGCGCTCGGCCGAGGCGACCCCCGATTGGAGGGAGGTCGCCATCTGGGCGAGCTGGCCGATGGGCTGGGTGAACTGGCGGGAGTACTGGATGAACGCCTGGACGCCGCCGAGGGACATCGATCCGCCGGCGACCATGATCCCGCCGCCGACGGCGACGACGACGTACGACAGGTTCGAGATCATCCCCATGATCGGCATGATGAGGGTGGAGATGAACTGGGCGGCGAAGCTCGACCGGTACAACTGCGAGTTCGACGTGGCGAAGGACTCGGAGAAGTCCTCCTCGAGGCCGTACAGGGCGAGGACCTCGTGCCCGGTGATCGTCTCCTCGACGAGGTCGGAGACCTCGCCCGTGGACTTCCACTGCTGGCGGAAGTGGGGTTGCGCGCGGCGCATGAGGACGCCGGCGACGATGGCGCCCAGGGGGATGACGATCATCGCCAGGAGGGTGAGCCTCCACGACAGGGTGAGCATCATCGCGAGGATGCCGACGACGGTGAGGACCGCTTGGAGCAGTTGGGAGAGCGTCTGGTTGAGGGTCTGGGAGACGTTGTCGACGTCGTTGCTCACGCGCGACATCAGGTCGCCGCGCGAGTGCGCGTCGAGGTAGGACAGTGGGAGGCGCTCGATCTTGTCCTGGACGCGGTCGCGCATGCGCCACGAGGCGTTCTGGACGGCGATCCGCAGGATCCAGCCGGAGGCGAAGCCGATGACGGCCGAGCCCGCGTAGATCGCCAGGCACAGGAGGAGGATCCGTCCGAGGGCGTCGAAGTCGATGCCCTGGCCGGGGACGACCTCCATGGCGTCGAGCATCGCGGCCATGGTGTCCTGGCCGGAGGCGCGCAGGGCGTCGACGGCGGCCTGCTTCGAGGGGGCGCGGGCGATGAGCTTGCCGATGACGCCGGAGAAGATGACGTCGGTGCCGTGCCCGAGGACTTTGGGCGCCCAGACGTTGAGGGCGATGGATCCGGCGGAGACGACGAGGGCGAGGGCGACGAGCCAGTGGTCGGGGCGCAGTTGGCCGATGAGGCGGCGCATCGAGCCGGTGAAGTCCTTGGACTTCTCGACGGGGCCGATGGCGCCGCCGTAGGGGCCGCGGCGAGAGGGACTCATGCTGCTTCCTCCTCGGTCATCTGGGAGGCAACGATCTCCCGGTAGGTGGGGCACGAGGTCATGAGCTCGGCGTGGGTGCCGCGTCCGACGATCCTCCCGTCCTCGAGGACGCAGATCGCGTCGGCGTGGCGGATCGAGGCGACCCGCTGGGCGACGACGAGGACGGCGGCGCCCCCGGTGTAGTCGGGCAGGGAGCGGCGCAGGCGGGCGTCGGTCGCGTAGTCGAGGGCGGAGAAGGAGTCGTCGAAGACGTAGAGGTCGGCGCGCCGGTAGAGGGCGCGGGCGATGGCCAGGCGCTGGCGCTGTCCGCCGGAGAAGTTCGCGCCGCCGGGCTCGACCGGGTGGTCGATCCCGTCGTCGAGGGCGTCGACGAAGTCGAGTGCCTGGGCTCCGTCGAGGGCGCGCCTGACGCGCTCGCGCTGGGCGTCGTCGGGGTGGCGGGTGCCGGACACGGTGGTCGCGATGGTCCCGGAGAACAGGTAGGAGTGCTGGGGGACGAGGGCGATGCGGGATCGGAGCTCGTCGAGGGGCAGGTCGGTCAGGGGGACGCCGTTGGCGGTGACGGCCCCGGAGGTCGGGTCCATCATCCGGGGCAGGAGGTTGACGAGGGTGGTCTTGCCGGCGGCCGTCGGGCCGATGATCGCGGTGGTCGTGCCGGGGGCGAGGTCGAGGCTCACCCGGTCGAGGACGGGCTCCTCGGCGCCGGGGTAGCGCACGACGGCCTCGTCGAGGGCGAAGGACCAGGGGCCGTCGAGGCGGCGGGGCTCGTCGGGGTCGGCGACGGAGGGCTCGTGGTCGATGACGGCGGCGACGCGTCGGGCGGCGACGTTGGCGCGGGGGACGACGATGAAGATCATCGAGGCCATCATCACGGCCTGGGAGATCATCCCGACGTAGTTGATGAAGGCCATGAGGGAGCCGACCTGCATGTCGCCGGCGTCGATGAGGCGGGCGCCGAGCCAGAGGACGCCGATGGTGGCGCCGGAGATGATGAGGCCGATGGCGGGGAACATGAAGGAGAACCAGGCGCCGATCGACAGGGCGACCTCGCGGAGGCGGTCGTTGGCGAGGCGGTAGCGGGCGCGGACGAAGGGCTGGCGCACGAATGCGCGGATCACGCGGATGCCGGTGAGTTCTTCGCGCAGGGCGGTGTTCATCGCGTCGAGGCGCTCCTGCTGGCTGGTGAACAGCGGCGTCAGGCGGCGCATGACGATGAGGATGACGACGGCGAGGGCGGGGACGAGGACGAGGAGGAGGGGGGACATCCGCGCGTTCTGGCGGACGGCCATGATGATGCCGCCGATCCCCATGATCGGGGCGCCGATCATCACGGAGAACGCGAGCATCGTCGTCGTCTGGATCTGCTGGATGTCGTTCGTCGAGCGGGTGATGAGGGAGGAGGCGCCGAAGGAGTGGAAGTCCTGGGCGCTGAAGCGGTGGATGCGGGTGAAGATCCGGCTGCGCAGGGCGGCTCCCAGGGACATCGCCAGGCGGGCCCCGAAGTAGATGGCCAGGGCGGTGCACACCATCTGGATGGCGGTGACGCCGAGCATGAGGGCGCCCAGGCGCCAGATGGCGCCGGTGTCGCCGACGGCGACGCCCTCGTCGATGATGCGCGCGTTGTAGTTCGGCAGTTCGAGCGCGGCGAGGGTGGCGGCCGTCTGGAGGACGACGACGGCGAGGATCTCCCAGATGCGGGCCCTCAGGTGGCGCCAGGCGAGTGAGGCGAGCATTCAATCCCTCCGACATAAAATTTCAGGCTGCTGAAAAGCTTACGTCCCTGGGCCGCTGCGCCCCCTGCCAGTCGCAAGGATGCGGGCGACCTCACAGCCCCGGGCACTAGCATGGGCCCATGGCACCCAAGGCGCGCACCGCGGCGTTCACCGACGAGCAGATCGAGATCGGGCTGCTCCTGTTGATCTCCACCGCCTACCCCGATGCCGTCGGCCCCGACGACGGGTCCGAGGACGCCGCCATCGACGAGGCCCTCGCCCCCCTCGTCGGGCGCCATGGATTCGACGAGGAGCGCATCGCCCCCGCCCGCGCCGGCGCCCTCGCCGCGCGCCGCGCCATCGAGAACGGCTCCTGCCCCGAGGTCTCCGCCGCCCGCATCGACGCCGCCCGCGCCGACCTCCTCGAGCGTTGGGGAGCCTCCTCCTCGCGAGGGGCCCTCGTCTGGCCGCCCGCGTCGCGCACCGTCGCCGTGCGCCTGGGGGCCGGCAGCTGGGCCGACGCCCTCGCCTCCCGATCGATCCCCGTCTCCCGGCTCGGGCGCGCCCGCGGCTCCGGGCGCTTCGGCCCCGAGCGGATCGCCTCGGCCGTCAACGAGTACTTGGAGCACGCCCGCGCCCGATCGCACCCGGCGACCCTCGGCGGCTACGACCGATGGGTCCGTCAGGCCCGGGCCGGCGGGAGGACCGACCTCCCGTCGACCGCCACCGTGCGCCAGCGCTGCGGCACCTGGGACGGCGCCCTCGCCCTCGCGTCCGACCCGCGCTGACGCGTGGAACGGTGCGTGAGTCATGCGTCACAGAACTGTCGGGCCGTGAACCATTGACCGACGCGGTCCGCCGACTGGGGATCCATGCCCCGCGCCGCTACGATTAGCCCAGCCCACCCCCCGCACCGACGATCCTCGTGCGGCACCGATCGGAGACCCCATGTCAGTGCGCAACGCGCTCCTCGCCCTCGTCGCCCAGCAGCCCGCCGGCGTCTACCGTCTCAAGCAGATGTTCGAGGAGCAGACCTGCGGAGCCTGGCCCCTGAACATCGGGCAGGTCTACCAGACCATGCAGCGCCTCGAACGCGACGGGCACGTCGCCTCCCACGCCGAGTCCAGCGGAGGGCGCGACTCCGAGGTCTTCGAACTGACCCCGCTGGGGCGCCGGACCCTCGACGAATGGTGGGCCACCCCCCGTCGCCCGCGAGCACCCCGAGCGCGACGAGCTCGTCATGAAACTCGCCGTCGCCGCCGCCGACCCCACCGTCGACGTCGCCGGGCTCATCCAGACCCAGCGCCGCTCCACCCTCGGCGCCCTGCGCGACGTCACCCGCCTGAAGACCGGCGCCGACGACTCCGAGCTCGCCTGGAAGCTCATCCTCGAACGGCACGTCTTCGACCTCGAGGCCGAGCTCAACTGGCTCGACTACATCGAATCCGGAGCCGTCTCCGAAGCCTCCCGCCGCGCCGCCTTCGCCGCCGCCAAAGGGCGCGCCGTCACCTGGGCAGCCGACGCCTCCCCGACCGCCCAGCGCGCCCCGGCCCAATGACCCCCGTCGCCCCCCTCCGTCTCGCCGGCGTCGGCCAGGAGTACGGAACGGGCCGAGCCGCCGTCCGCGCCCTCGACGGGATCGACCTCGACCTGCGCCCCGGCGAACTCCTCGCCGTCATGGGGCCCTCCGGGTCGGGGAAATCCAGTCTGCTGGCCATCGCCGGCGGACTCGAAGTGCCGACCGAGGGGCGCGTCGAGGTCGACGGCGTCGACATCATCGCGCTCGACCCCGCCGAGCGCGCGACGATCCGCCGCCGGTCCATCGGCTACGTCTTCCAGAACTACAACCTCATCCCCTCCCTGTCCGCCGTCGAGAACGCCGAGATGCCCCTCCAACTCGACGGGGCCTCCCCCAGGGCCGCCCGCGCCGCCGCCCTCGCCGCCCTCGACGAGGTCCACGCCGCCGACCTCGCCGGCCGATTCCCCGAGGAGCTGTCCGGAGGCCAGCAGCAGCTCGTCGCCATCGCCCGGGCCCTCGTCGGCCGCAGGGCGATCATCCTCGCCGACGAGCCGACCGGCGCCCTCGACTCGGTCACCGGCGAGCAGGTGATGATCGCCCTGCGCGACCATATCGACGCCGGCGCCGCCGGTATCCTCGTCACCCACGAGGCCCGATTCGCCGCCTGGGCGGACCGCACCGTTTTCCTGCGCGACGGGCGCATCGTCGATCGGTCCCGCGACGACTCCATCGCCGATCTCCTCACCCGGCCATGAGGGCCCCAAGCCCCGTCGAGCGCTGGCGGCGCGCGCGAATCCCCCTGAAGATCGCCCGGCGCTCCCTCCTGCGCCACCGCTCGCGGAGCCTCCTCGCGATCATCGTCATCGCCCTGCCCATCGTCCTGACCATCAGCTCGATCCTCCTGTGGCACGGCCTCCAATCCCCCCGCTACGTCGCCTCCCGATGGCTCGGATCCGACCCCTCCGTCCAGGCCGTCGCCTCGCGGCTGTCCGAACGCCCCGTCTCCCAGGACGCCACCGGACAGGCCGTCGTCTCCGACGCAACGGGAGCCGCCGCCCCCCTCGACGAAGAGGAGCTCCGCCGCTGGGCGCCCGTCGCCGACGCCGTCCTCGCCGTCGACGTCCTCCACCGGGTGACGGTCCGCTCCCGGTCACGGGCCGCCGCCGCAGTCGTCGAGACCGCGATCCAGACGGGCAGCCTCGACGCCCCGCGCGTCGACCTCGAAGGTCTTAGCGGCGCCATCGGGGCCGGCGAGGCCGTCATTACCGCCGACCTCGCCTCCCAGCTCGCCGTCGGCGTCGGAGACGCCGTCGACCTGTCCCTCGTCGTCGACGGCTCCGGGACCCCCGACGAGATCCGCGGCCGCGCGACGATCACCCGCATCCACCCGGGCCGCGCCCGCACGCTCGTCGTCGGCGACGGGACCCTCGACATCGACCGGTCCGCCGTCGCCCGGGCGACCTACACGTCCTGGTTCGTCGTCGGGCTCACCCCGATCGGGTGGGAGGACGTCCGGCGGCTCAACGCCTCCGGCTACGTCGTCGTCTCCCGCGGCGTCCTCGCCGAACCGCCGGGCGCCGACGAACTGCCCGACGCCGTCGTCGCCTACGGGCCCCCCGACGACGGCGCCCCGGCGCAAGGGTGGCAGAGGCTCCTCCTCGTCTCCGGCGTCCTCCTGGTCCTCATGGAGATCGTCCTCCTCGTCTCCCCGCTGTTCACCGTCGCCCAGCGCTCGGCGATGCGCACCGCCGCCCTCCTTTTCGCCAACGGCGGCGACCGCGTCGACCAGAGGCGCCTGATGATCGACTACGGGCTCCTCATCGGAGCGGCCGCCGGGATCGTCTCCCTCGCCGCCTCCGTCCTCGCCAGGGCGGGGATCGGCTCGTTCCTCGGGCTCGGGGCCTCGATCCTCCCGGTGTGGCCGCTGGCCCCGGCCGGGGCGCTCCCCCTCCTCCTCGCCCTCGTCGCCTCCCTGTCGCCGGCCCGATCGGCGTCGTCGATCGACTCGGCCGCCGTCATCTCCGGGCGCACATGGGTGCCCTCGCGCCTCGTCAAGCGACAGATCGGCTACCCCCTGGCCCTCCTGACCGCCCTGCCGCTCCTCGTCGCCGCCGCCCTGACCGGGTGGATCTGGATCCTGTGCATCGGCGTCGCCCTCCTCGAAGCCGGGCTCATCGGATCCCTGCCCTTCGCCATGACCCGGTGGGGCGGACGTGGGGAGCGCCGGGCGATGAGCCTGCGCCTGGCCCTGCGCGACGCCGTCCGCAACGGGCACCGGACCTTCCCGGCGATGGCGTCGATCCTCACCGTCGTCTTCGTCGCCTCCGCGCTCCTTATCGCCCTGACCTCGTCGAACGAGGCCGCGTGGAGGTCCGTCGCCCACCACGGGCAGCGGGGGCAGGTTGTCGTCGCCGCCGTCGACCCGATGGAGGATCCGGCGCGGATGGTCGCCGTCCAGGATCGCGCGGCCCTCGCCGTCGCTGCGCGCTCCCCGATCACCTCCGAGGCGACGATGCGGGGGATGACGTGGGGCTCGCAGGGCAGCGGCGCCCCCGTGGCCGTCGAGGCCCTCTCCGCCGAGGGGCGCGAGCCCGTGACCCTCTCGATGCGCGCCCCGGCCATGGCCGAGCAGGACCTCGCCTACCTCGTCGACGACGGGAGCTACCTCGTCGCCGCGGGGCTCGTCGACGGCGGCGACATGGTCGAGGCCGTGACGACCCTCGAGCAGGGGGGCGTCCTCGTCCCCGAGGCCCATCTCATCGATGCGTTCGGCCGGGCGCGGATCCGCAGCCTCGACCTGGCCCCCCTCGTCGATCCCGGAGCCGGCGAATCCCCCGACGTCGCAGGGGCCGAGGTCATCGCCTTCGACTCGTTCCCCGCCGCGCTGCTCGACTCCCTCAACGTCGTCGTCCTGTCCCCCCAGGCGGCGCATACCCTTAAAGCCCCCGCTCGTCCGCTCGGACGGCTCCTCACCCTCGAATCCCCCGTCGGCGTCATCGGGGCCTCGGGCTTCGAGAACGCCGTGAGCGCGGAGGTCCCGGCGGCCGCAGTCGACGTCGTCCAGCCGTCGGTCGGCTCGGCCCTGGTGCCCTACATCGCGGCCCTCATCGCCGTCGTCGCCGCGATGGCGACTGTCGCGCTCGTCGTCGTCCTCTCCTCGTCGGACATGAGGCCCGATCTCGATACCCTCGACGCGATCGGCGCCGCTCCGGCCCTGCGCCGCTGGGTGACGAGCGCGCAGGGGGTGCTCCTGTCCCTCACCTGCATTCCCCTCGCCGTCTTGTCGGGGCTGGTCACCGGGGTGCTCGGCGTGCTCGCGCTGGAGCGCTCGGGGACCTTCCCCGACCTGTCGCCCCTCGTCCCGATCGTCCCCTGGGGCGCCCTCGGGGGCCTCCTCGTGGGGATGCCGATCCTGTCGGGGCTCGTGGCGGTGCTGTTCACCCCCCGGCGCCAAGAGCGCCTGCGCCCCGCCGACTGACAGCTGGCCGACTGGCGGACTGGTCGACGAGGACGGGCCCGTCAGTATCAGTAGCGGATGCGCGAATCTCGCCCGCGCAGCGCGTCCAGTTCGCGGCGCTCCTTCTTCGAGGGGCGGCCCGCGCCCCTGTCGCGCACGGGAACCGCGGGGACGAGGAGGCGGGGCCGGGGCTCGCTGAGGTCCTCGTAGCAGGTCCTCGCCTGCGGGGCGCCGACGCGTTTGACGAGCAGGCCCGCGACCCGCAGGACGCGGTCGAAGCCGTCGACGCGCAACCGGACCTCGTCGCCGACGCGGATCTTCTGCGCGGCCTTGGCGGATTCGCCGTTGACCTTGACGTGCCCGGCGCGGGCCGCGGAGGTGGCCTGCGAGCGGGACTTGACGTGGCGGGTGGCCCACAGCCACGTGTCGACGCGCACCGAGTCGCCGGGGGCGAGCGCTCCCGGGGGGATCGGCGGCGGGGTCTCGGCGACGGGCGCGCCGTCCGGGGCGGGGGCGTCGGTCATGGGCAGATCCTAACTCCTGCCGGATCCGTCAGCGGTTGGGATGCATTCCGACACGGGAGGCCCGGTGAGGAGGGCCTCCGCTTTGACGGCGGCGGCGAGGGCTGCGACTCGGCCGGGGGCGCCGGAGCGATCCGTGAGGAGGTCGAAGGGTCAGGCTCGACGACGAACGCCTGGCCGCCGTCGAGGAGCCGCGAGAGGGCCGTCGGGTCGACCCGTCGTCGCCGCGGCGTCATTCCCCCGGGAGATCCTGGCGCAGGGATTCTTCGAGCACGGGCAGATGGTTGTCGATGACATCTCGAACGGTCGCGGCGTCGACGCCGAAGTACTGGTGGACGAGGATGTTCCGAAAGCCGCGGATGCGAGGCCAGGGCACTTCGGGGTGGCGGGAGGTCGTCGCATCGGGCAGGTGCGTGACGGCTTCCCCGATGATCTGAAGATTACGTTCGATGGCATCCGTCGCCATGGAGGACAGGACCGAGTCCCCGTCGCCGTCGTCGAGCGCCCGGAGGTGCTCCCTGCATCGTTCGATCGCCTGGAGGATGTCAGTGACGCGGGCCAGAGGATCCCGGCTCACAGGGCCACCGCTTCTTCCAAGGCCGCCTGGGCCACCGGTTCTTTGAGGAGCTGCACGGGGAAGATGTCGACCGCCTCGGTTCCCAGCAGCGCGCGCGTCTCCTCCAGGAGGCCGGAGGCGCGCATGAGCAGATTCCCATCAGCCGGATCCATCTCGACGAGGATGTCGATGTCGCTGTCCGGATGCGCGGTTCCCCGTGCCACCGAGCCGAAGAGCAGCGGGTTCGTCGCCCCGTACTTCGCGAGCAAGCCGTTGAACTCGACGTGCCGGGCCGCAAGAAGGGCCCGCAATGCGATGGACGCGGGCGTGGCGGTGTCGTCGATCATGGGTCAAGGATAGCGAGCGCCCTCCGGAGGGCGCCGGGCGTCGACAGGGTCGGGGAGGACGGGGGCGCCGACCGCGGGGACGGCGGTGCGGTCGGCCTTCCGGGGCCGACGGAGGGGGCGTCGAGGCCCGGCGGGGCGGAATCGGCGGCCGAGGGCCCGGGCGGGGGCGGTTACTGCCCGGTGGGCCACCAGCCGATGGCGTCGGCGCCGCAGTAGCCGGCTGTCGAGTCGGTGACCGGCAGGTCGGCCGTCCACGTCGTCGCCGTCCCGTCGGTGGGGACCGTGACGCTCGATCGCATCGAGTCGATGTAGCCCCCTCCGAACGATGTGGATGACGAGCCCAGTTCGAAGAACACGTCGATGGAGGGGAAGGCGGACAGGGCCTGGGTGCGCTCGGCGGTGACGGTTCCCTCGAAGTGGGCGTTCGTCGGCGAGGTGAACGAGCACGAGGAGATCGTCACGGTGAGGAAGCTCGAGGGCCGCACCGAGTTGTAGGCCGTGGCGATCGCGACCTTGTCCGGGCAGGCGCTCTCGACGGCCGAGAGGACGGCGTCGTCGGCGAAGGAGAGCCGGGCGGCCTGGGCGGCGGCGTCGTCGACGCCCTCGCGGGTGAAGTCGTGGCACCACGAGTCGGCCTGGGCGGCGGCGATCTTATCGAGGTACTCCGTCCTCTGGGAGTCGAGGTCGGCGATCTCCTCGTTGATGGTCTCGACCTGGGCGGTCAGCTCGGCGGTCTGCGAGGCCGCCGAGGGGAGCCGGATGCCGAAGAGGACCGTCGGGATCAGGCAGAGGACGGCCAGGCCGGCGCCCACGCCGAGGAGGACGCGCATCGCCGTGCGGGAGGGCCCGCGCGCTGGTCGGCCCGGGCCCCCCTGCGCTCCCGGCGGCGGCATCGTGCCGGGGGCCGGTGCGGGGCGCGGGCCCCCGGAGGACGGGGGAGTCGGGGCGCCCGCGAGCGGCGGGGAGAACGGGTTGTCCGGGGTCGTCACTTCAGTCCCTCCCACTCGGCCATGAGCTCGTCGACCTCGTCGGTCAGCTGTTCGAGCTCCTGCTGCGCCCGGGCGTGCTCCTTGCGGGCGGCGTCGAGGCCGGCCTGGGCCCTCACCGATCCCACGGCCACGACGACCGAGGAGACGGCGAGGACGAGGACGACGATCCATGTCGCGACGACCCCCGCGATGAGGCGCTTCGAGGCGCGAGGGCCGGCGGGCCGTCGACCGGGGACCGTCCCCGGCTGCTGGGCGGAGCCCGGGGGTGCGGCCATCGGGTGCGCGGGCGCGTGCGGCCCGGGAGGCGCGACCGGGGAGGCGCCGACCGCGTGCGAGGGGGCTCCTGCCTCGGGCTGATCGATAAGGCGGTCCGTCCACGCGGCCCCGTCCCACCAGCGCAACCGGGCGGAGCCCGCGGGATCGGGGTACCAGCCGGGAATCGGGTTATTCATCACAGCCTCCTGACGCTCATCGGCCTATCGTGACATGGATCGGCCGGGAGTCGGGTCCCGCGTCCGCCCCGGCCCGTCCGCGTGTCGGGAACCACCCATCCGCGGACCCGGCCCCGGCCTCGTCCCTCACTACCCTGGACGGCATGGCCTCCCTGCTCACCGCCAACCACCTGTTGACGCTCTTCTTCGTCGTCGGCCTCGGCGCCGTCCTCGGCGGCATCCGTTTCGGTCCTCTGCGCTTCGGGGCGGCGGGGGCCCTCTTCGTCGGCCTCGCGGTGTCCGCCTGGAGCCCCGGCGCCGGCGAGGGGATGGGGATCGTCCAGCAGATCGGCCTCGCTTTCTTCGTCTACACCGTCGGCGTCTCCGCGGGGTCGACATTCGCCGCCGACCTGCGCAAGCAGGCGGGCCTGCTCGTCTCGTGCGCCCTCGTGTGCCTCCTGGGGGCGATCATCGCCATCGTCCTCGGCCCCCTCCTGGGCCTGAGCAAGGGCCTGACCATGGGGGTGTTCACCGGGGCGCTGACCGCCGCCCCCGCCCTCGATGCCGCCACCCGCGTCACCGGGGATCCCTCTGCGGCCGTCGGATATGCCTTCGGCTACCCGATCGGCGTGGTCATCGGCATCGTCGTCGTCACCGTCGTCGTCTCCCGCCGGTGGACGGGCGCCCGCGACACCCCGTCGCTGGCCGGCGCGGGGCTGGACACGGCGACGGTCCGGGTCCGAGAAACGGTCTGCACGCGCGAGATCGTCCCGTGGCGCGAGCAGAGGATCCGCATGTCCTATCTGCGCCGCGACGGGCGCACCCGCGTCGTCGTCCCCGGCGAGGACCTCCACGAGGGCGACCTCGTCCTCCTCGTCGGCGACCCCGTCAATCTCTCCCAGGCGGCGCCGCTCATCGGCGAGGTCGTCGACCGCCACCTGGAGGACGATCGAACCGATGTCGCCTTCGAGCGGATCGTCGTGTCGAACCCGGATGTCGCCGGGCGCACCGTCTCCGAGCTCAACATCGCCGCCCGCTTCGGGGCCGTCATCACCCGGGTGCGCCGCGGCGACCTCGACCTCCTGGCGCGCGACGACCTCGCCCTTCAGCTCGGCGACCACGCCGCGGTCGTCGTGCCGACGGGGGAGCTCGACGCGATCCAGACGTGGTTGGGGGACTCGCAGAAGCGGGTCGCCGAGGTCGATGCGATGGCCTTCGGCGTCGGCATGGTCCTCGGGGCGCTGCGCCGCACCGGCCCGGTCGTGTGGACCCTGCCGGGGGCGGCGAACCTGACGATCCGCCAGATCGGCCTCATGCTGTTCCTCGCGGCGCTGGGCCTCAACGCGGGCCCGGATCTCTCCTCGCTCCTGGCGTCGCCCCAGGGGTGGCGGGCGGGGGTCCTCGCCGTCGTCGTCGTCGCGGCCTGCTGCTGCGCCCAGGCGGTCGCCGGCCGCGTGATGGGCTTGTCGGCGCCGCGCACCGCCGGCGGGGTCGCCGGGTTCCTCGGTCAGCCCGCGGTCCTGCAGGCCGCGGATGCGCGCGTCCCCGACGAGCGCATCGAGGCCGCGTACGCGACCCTCTTCGCCTTCTCGATCGTCGTCAAGATCCTCATGATCCCGCTGATCTGGGCGCTCTGAGGGGTCGCTGGCGCTGGGGAGGACCGGTTCGGGTGGGCGGCGCGCCGCCGCGCCCGCGACGCTGCCGTCGAGACCGGGGGAGATCGGTTCACGGGTATTCGGCTGGGGGCCCGAGTGCCTGAGCGTCTGGAGCGCCTGGGGCCCGGGCGGGTCTCGGCGCCGCCCTTTATGGGCGGCGATCGATCGGGGTCGTCCCGGGGGCCGCGGGGGGGGGGGCGTGGTTTCCGTGTTCGTCCGCTCGTCCGCCGGGCGCGCCCCCGGGGGCCTTGCGATGAACGAGGCGATCGGGGGGCTGGCTCTGGGCCCCTGCGCGGGGCCGATACGCTGAGCGCATGACCACCCCCGATTTCGTCCTCGAACTGCGCCGCCACGTGGGGCACGCGCCCCTGTGGATGCCCGGCTGCACGGCCGTCGTCCTGCGCCCCGCCGACTCGGCGCCCGCCGCCCCCGGCTGGTCGCTGGGGGATCTCGACGCCCGGGATGTTGAGGTCCTGTGCGTGCGCCGGGCGGACGACGGCGCGTGGACCCCGGTGACCGGCATCGTCGATCCCGGCGAGGAGCCGGCCGCGGCCGCCGAGCGGGAGGTGCTGGAGGAGGCGGATGTGCGGGCGCGCGCGGTCCGGCTCCTGGGCGTGGAGGTCGTCGGCCCCGTGACCTACGGCAACGGGGATGTGACGACGTACCTCGACGTCGCCTTCGCGTGCGAATGGGAGGGGGGACGGCCCCGTCCGGCCGACGGGGAGAACACCGAGGCGCGTTTCGTCCGAGCCGATCGGCTGCCGGAGATGAACGCGCGCTTCACGCGGACCGTCGCCCGAGCGCTCGGGGGCGAGGCCGGGGCCGCGTTCGTCCGGTGAGGACCCTGGGCGCCGCGTGGCGCGCGCGGGGCAACGGCCCGCCGGATCCGGCCGTCCGGGGCGTCGGGGCCGTCACACCGACTCATCACGGGTGATGGGAGACCGGCGGAGCGCTTCGCGCGAGGGAGGGGACGCATGCGAGCGCATACGCCGCCCCGGGCCCAGGGGGCGAGCCTCGGGAGTGGGAGGGCGTGCACGGATCGTGAGCCGATAGTGTGTTCCAGTTGTGGGACCTCGGTCCCAATGGTGTGATGGTGTCATGAATACACCCACTGAGATCGCGTACACCGTCACCTCCGAGAACACCGGCGGCCGTGGAGGCCGAGCCGTCACCGCCGACCCCGAGCTCGCGCTCGACATGCGCGCCCCCCACGAGCTCGGCGGCGCCGGCGGCGGGGCCAACCCCGAGCAGCTCTTCGCCATGGGCTACGGCGCCTGCTTCCAAGGGGCCATGGGCCTGGCCGCGAAGGAGCTCGGCATCCCGACGACCGACTCCGTCGTCCGCACGCGGGTCGGCATCGGTCCCGAGGGCGACTCCTTCGCCCTGGCCGTCGACATCGAGGTCTTCATCCCCGACGTCGACCTGGCCGACGTCCAGCGCCTCGCGGACCGCGCCCACGAGCTGTGCCCCTACTCCAAGGCCACCCGCGGCAACGTCCCCGTGACGGTGACCGCCGTCTCCTCGCTCTGAGCGGGGCGACCCGAGCGCGGCTGGGGGCCGGCGGAATCCGCCGGCCCCCAGCCGCGCGTGTCTGCGCGTAACGACCGGCTCGATCGGTCGGCCTCGGGCGCCTCGGCCCCGGCGAGGAGGGGGGACCGCAGCCGTTCGGGCCGCCGACAGCGCCGAGGCCGAGGCGCCCGCCGCCCGGATCAGGCCCCTGACCAGTACGCCTCGAGGGCCTGCGACAGGGCCAGCAGATCGTCGACGTGGCTCATCTCCCGGGCCGAGTGCATCGACAGCAGCCCGACGCCGACATCCACCGTCAGGAGCCCCAGGCGGGTCGCGGTGATCGGCCCGATCGTCGACCCGCAGGGCATCGCGTTGTTCGACACGAACACCTGCGAGTCCACGCCCGCCCGATCGCACGCCCGACGCCACAGGGCCGCTCCCTCGGCGTCCGTCGCATAGCGCTGATTCGCATTGATCTTGAGCACCGGTCCGCGGCCCAGCACCGGGCGCACGGCAGGGTCGTGACGGTCGGCGTAATTCGGGTGGACCGAATGGGCCGCGTCCGCGCTCACGCACGAGGACGCCGCGAGCATCCGCTCGACCTCGTCCCCCCGGCGCCCCAGGGCGCCCGCCGTGCGCCGCAGCACCGTCTCCAGGATCGGCCCGGCCGCGCCCGTCCTCGTCGCCGACCCGATCTCCTCGTGATCGAAGCACATGAACACGAGGACGTCGCCCGACCCGGCCGTCCCCGTCTCCGCCAGGCGCTCGAGGGCCCGCAGACCCGCGTGCACCGACGACAGGTTGTCCTGGCGCGACGACGCGAAGAACCGACCGCCCTCGCCGAAGGTCCCCGGGCCCTGGGCGGGCGTGAGGATTAGGTCGTGGGAGACGATCTCGTCGCGGCCCGACAGGCCCGCCGCCGTCGCGATGAGATCGAGGAGGTCGGCCTCGGAGTCGACCGTCCACACCGGGTGCATGTGCCGCTGCGGATCAAGACTGAGGGACTCGTTGACGGAGCGGTCCAAGTGGATCGCCAGCTGAGGGATCCGCGCGATCGCCCCCGTGCGGACGAGGACCTGGCGCCCGTCGGCCGTCATCAGGCGCCCGGCGGCCGCCAACTCCCGGTCGAGCCACGAGTTCTGGATCATCCCGCCGTAGATCTCGACGTCGACCTGCCCGAACCCGTCCGGGCCCGCCGACTGCACCGACGGCTTGATCTGGAGCGCCGGGGAATCGGTGTGCGCGCCGACGACGCGGAAGCCGGCGTCCGCGGCCAGACCGTCCGGCACGACCCAGGCGGCGACCGCCCCGGCGCGGACCATGACGTGACCGCCGGGGGAGGCGTCCCACGGGTCCGCCTCGTCCTGGAGGGAGAAGCCCGCGTCCACGAGGCGCTGGGCGACCAGATCGGCGGCGTGGAACGGGGACGGCGAATCGAGGATGAAATGCTGGTAGTCGACGGCGTGCGACTGGGGCGCCGACAGTTCGAATGGGAGGGTCATGCCATCCATGGTAGGACCCTGCCCGCACGCGTATCCTCGGACCCATGACGACGACGCGCCTGCCCGACATCCGCCTCAACGACGGGACCCTCCTGCCGGCCATCGCCCTGGGGACCTACAACCTGCGGGGACGTGCGGGCGCCGACGCGATGGCCGCCGCGATCCGCTCCGGCTACCGCCTCCTCGACTCGGCATTCATCTACGAGAACGAGGGGGCCGTCGGCGAGGCCCTCCGGCTCAGCGGCGCGCCCCGCGACGACGTCGCCCTCACGTCGAAGCTGCCGGGCCGCTACCACCGCTACGACGACGCCGTCTGGGCGGTCGAGGAGTCCCTCATGCGAGCGGGCCTGGACCACTGGGACCTCTACCTCGTCCACTGGCCGAACCCGTCCCAGGGGCTCTACGTCGAGGCCTTCCAGGCGCTCGTCGACCTGCGCGAGCGCGGCCTGATCCGCAGCGTCGGCGTCTCGAACTTCCTGCCCGAGCACCTGCGCGCCGTCGCCGACGCCACCGGCGTCGTGCCCGCCGTCAACCAGATCGAGCTCCACCCGTACTTCCCGCAGTCCGAGCAGATCGAGCTCCACCGGAAGATGGGCGTCGTCACCGAGGCGTGGAGCCCCCTGGCCCGCAAGCTGCGCGTCGTCGACGACCCGACGATCCGGGACCTGGCCGACGAGGTCGGCCGCGCGCCCGCCCAGGTCGTCCTGCGGTGGCATTACCAGCGCGGCGTCGTCCCCCTGCCCAAGTCCGCCTCCCCCGAGCGCCAGGCGTCGAACCTCGACATCGCCGATTTCGAGCTGACCGACGACCAGATGGCGAGGATCTCGTCCCTGGGGCGGCCCGACGGACGGCAGAACGGGCAGGACCCCGCCGTCTACGAGGAGTTCTGAGCCGATCGGCCCCGGGGGCCGACGCGGATCCGCCTCTTCGACCTCCGCGGGCGCCGATAGGAGCGCGCTCGCGGGTCGGCCGGCGCCGTGCGGCGGGTCAGGAGTCGAGGCAGACCCGGTAGACGTTCGTCTCGCGCAGGTCGAAGCCGGCGCGCCGGTACAGGCGGTTGGCGGCCTCGCGCGACGGCCGGCTCGTCAGGTCGACGGTCCGGGCCCCGACGGAGCGGGCGTGGGCCAAAGCCGCCTGGACGAGGGCCTGGCCGGCGCCGTGGCCCCGAGCGGCCTCGTCGACGACGACGTCCTCGACCCATGCGCGCACGCCCGTCGGGATCTCGAAGACGGCCAGGGAGAGCATCCCGAGGATCGGGCGCCGCCCCGACTCGTCGGCCTCGTCGGGGCGGAAGACGAACAGGTGGACGCCCGGCTGGGCGACGAGCCTCGTGCACGCGGCGGCGTCCAGGGGCGCGGCGGAGCGCGAGAGCTGGGGGATCAGGCGCCCCATCGCGTCGACGAGCTCGGGGGTCGATCCGGTCAGGAGTTCAACGGCCACTGGGCCTCCTCGGGTCGCGGGGCGCGCCCTGCTCGGGCGCGGGTACGCGCCGAGTCTACGGGCGACCGGCCCGGCCCTCGGCGCGGCCGCGCCCGGCGCGCCTCAGGAGGCTCTCCGGGCGTCGGGCGTCGATGGTCCAGTCGGTGGGGCGTCGGGAATCGGCCGCGTCACTCCCGCGCGAGCTCCGCGGCGAGGGCAGCCTCGAGGACGTCGAGGGGGGCGTCGACGCCGGTCCACAGGGTGAAGTTGCGGGCGCCCTGGCAGGCGAGCATCCCCAGGCCGGTGATCGTCGTGGCGCCCCGTTCGTCGGCGGCCTGGAGGAATCGGGTGCGCGCGGGGCTGAAGACGACGTCGGAGACGATCATGCCCGGGACGATCGTCGAGTAGTCGATGTCGGGGCGGGCGTCGGAGTCGGGGGAGAAGCCGATCGAGGTCGCGTTGATGAGGACGTCGGTCCCCTCGGGGACGCCGATCCCGGGGGTCCACGCAGAGGCGTCGGCCGAGGCGGGGGTCTGCGAGTCGATGAGGTCGGCGAGGTCGTGGGCGCGGGCGACGGTCCGGTTGATGACGGTGAGTGAGGAGGCCCCGGCCAGGGCGCATTCGACGCCGATGGCCCGGGCGGCGCCCCCGGCCCCGAGGATCGTCACGCGGGCGCCGTCGAGGCCGATGCCGGCGCGGGCCAGGGCCTCGACGAAGCCCTTCCCGTCGGTGTTCTCCCCGATGAGGCGCCCGTCGTCCTCGACGATGACGGTGTTGGCGGCGCCGATGATGCGGGCGGCCGCGGAGAGCTCGTCGAGGAGGGGGAGGACGTCGATCTTGTGGGGCATCGTCAGGTTGACGCCCCGGAAGTTCAGGGCGCGCAGGGCCCGGATCGCGTCGGGCAGGTCCTCGCGGGAGACCTTCATCGTCACGTAGCGGTAGTCGAGGCCGCGGGCGGCGTACCCGGCCTCCTCCATGATCCCCGTGGGGTTGTCGTCGACGGGGTCTCCGAAGAGGCCGGTGAGCTGGGATCGGTAGTTCCTCGTCATGGTGCCTCCCGCGGCGGTGGGGTGCGAAGATGCGCGGACGCGACGCGCGTCTCCACCAGTTTAGGTGGCGCGGGGCGCGCGCGTCAGGCGGAGACGGCGGGGGCGCGGGGCGCGCGCGGGCGGGGGAGGGCGTCGAGGACGCGGGCGGCCCATTGGACGCGGCCGAATACGAGGGTGCGCTGCCCGAGGTAGTTGACGGGGAAGAGCGAGGTCCCGGCAAGGGCGGAGGCGATCCAGACGGGAACGCCGGCCGAGGTCAGGGCGCTCAGGACGGCGTAGGAGGCGAGCATGATCGCCGTCTGCCAGGCGGCGTAGCGCGCGGCGGTCCTCAGGAGGGGCCCGTGGGAGGCGAACACCCGGCGGTTGAGCAGGTAGTTGACGGCGCACGAGGCCGTGCGGGAGACGACGACGGGGGCGAGGAGCCCGCCGACGGCGGCGTTGAGCGCGAGGAGGAGGGTCTGGTCGACGGCCGTGGAGGACAGCGAGGAGGCGAGGTAGCGGATCTGGGTCGCCACGGGCGCGGCCAGGGCCGTGAGCGTATTGGTCGGGCGCGTCGTCATGGTCCCACGATCGCGGGCGTCGGCGTGGGCGGGGTATGGCGCTCCTGTGGGAGGGCTGTGAGGGGGCGGGGCCGGTCAGCGGTGTTCGAGGAGGCAGGCGGCTTCGACGTGGTTGGTGTGGGGGAACATGTCGAAGACGCGGGCGGCCCGGATCGCGTAGGCCCCCATCGATTCGAGGTCGCGCGCCAGGGTCTGCGGGTTGCACGACGAGTAGACGACGCGGGGGATTCCGGACCGGTCGATCCATCCGGCGAGGTCGGCGCCGATCCCGCGTCGGGGCGGGTTGACGACGAGGACGTCGGGGGCGGATCGGGGGTCCTGGTCGCGGGCCCAGGCGGTGGCGTCGGCGGCGATGAAGCGCGCGCGGGATCGCGGTAGTCCGAGGTTTTTCGCGGCGGCGATCGCCGAGGCGATGGCGCTTTCGGACACCTCGACGCCGGTGACCTCTTCGAGGCCGGCGCCGGCGGCGTGGAGGGCGAAGCCGCCGACCCCGCAGTAGAGGTCCCACAGGGTCCTTGGGGCGCGTTCGGACGCGCCGAGGGGGAGCGCGGCCCAGGCGGCGGCCTGGCGGTAGAGGGCGGAGGCGACGCGGGTGTTGGTCTGGGCGAAGCTTCCGGGCCCGAGCATCAGTCGCGCGTCGCCGACGTTCAGGGGGAGGGTGCGCCGGGAGGTCAGGACGATCTCGTCGGGGCCTTCGAGGACGGCCTCGTGGGCGGGGTGGATGTTGGCGGTGACGATGTCGGCGGCGGGCACGAGGTCGCGCAGGAGGGGGAGGGCGCGCCGCAGGTCGGGGACCTTCTCGCGGCTGCGCAGGACGAAGCGGAGCATGAGGCGCTCGTCGGCGCCGACGGTGATGAGGACGCTCTTGAGCTCGCCGCGTCTGGTGGGCACGTCGTAGGGGTCGAGGCGCGCGGCGCGGATCAGTCTTTTGAGGCCGGGGGCGGCGGCGTTGATCGCCGGGTGCTGGATCGGGCAGCCGGGCAGGTCGACGCCGCGCCGGTCGGCTCCGAGGATGCCGAGGGTCGGGCGGCGCCGGGTGCCGCCGACGACGAGTTTGGCGCTCGTGCGGAATCCTGTTTGCGCCGAGGGGCAGGCGGGCAGCCAGTGGATCCCGTCGGATCCGAGCGGGTCGAGGAGGGCGGCGACGCGGGCCTGCTTGGCGGCGAGCTGGTCGGGGTAGGGGGTGTCGATGCGGGTGCAGGAGGGGCAGGCCCGACGGTCCCAGTGCTCGCAGTGCATGGGGATATCGTCGCAGATCGCCGGGCGCTGGACGGTTCGGGTGCGCGGGAGGGGACGCAGATGCGTATGGGTCCTGCGAGGATCGGTGTAGGGCTTTTCGATGGGAGAGGGGTCGTCATGGGGACAGCGCCCGAGGGGCCGTCGCTCTTCGACGCGGCGGCGGAGGATGGACACGGGTTCGACGACACGACGCGACCGCTGGCCGATCGGCTGCGTCCGCGCTCGCTCGACGAGGTCGTCGGTCAGGGGCATGTCCTGGCGGCCGACGCCCCGCTGGGGCGGATGGTCGAGGCGCGGAGGCTGTCGTCGATCGTCCTGTGGGGGCCGCCCGGGTGCGGGAAGACGACGATCGCCCGTCTGCTGGCCGAGCGCACGGGCCTCGTCTTCGAGCAGGTGTCGGCGACGTTCTCGGGGGTGGCGGACCTGCGACGGGTGTTCGCGCAGGCGGCTCGGCGCAGACTGGTCGGTCAGGGGACCTTGCTCTTCGTCGATGAGATCCACCGCTTCAACCGGGCGCAGCAGGACGCGTTCCTCCCGTACGTCGAGGACGGGACGGTGGTCCTCGTCGGCGCGACGACGGAGAACCCGTCTTTCGAACTGAACGGGGCGCTCCTGTCGCGCTGCCAGGTCCTCGTCCTGCGCCGTCTCGACGAGGAGGCCCTCGGGATGCTGATCCGCAGGGCGGAGGCGCTCACCGGGCGAGAGTTGCCGGTCACCGCTGCGGCGCGCCGGGCGCTCGTCTCGATGAGCGACGGCGACGGGCGCTACCTCCTGGGGCTCGTCGAGCAGGTCCTCGCCACCGCGGATCCCACGGCCCCGCTGGGCCCAGAGTCTCTCGCCGAGGTCGTGGCCTCGCGCTCCCCCCTGTACGACAAATCGAGCGAGGAGCACTACAACCTGATCTCCGCGCTCCACAAGTCGATGCGGGGGTCGGATCCGGACGCCGCGCTCTACTGGCTCTCGCGGATGCTCATCGGCGGCGAGGATCCGCTGTACGTCGCGCGCAGGCTCGTCAGATTCGCCTCCGAGGACGTCGGCCTGGCGGATCCGACGGCGCTGCGCGCGGCCCTGGACGCGTGGGACGCCTACGAGCGCCTCGGCTCTCCCGAGGGGGAGATCGCCATCGCCCAGGCCGTCGTCCACCTGGCGACGGCCCCGAAGTCGATTAGCGTCTACCGCTCGTTCAATCGGGCGTGGCGGCTCGCCCGGCGGACGGGTTCGCTCATGCCGCCGGCCCACATTCTCAATGCGCCGACGCGCCTGATGAAGGATCTCGGCTATGGGGCCGGGTACCAGTACGACCCGGATCTGGCCGATGGGTTCTCCGGCGCCGACTACTTCCCCGAGGGCGTGTCGCCCGGGCGGATCTACGAGCCGACCCGCAACGGGATGGAGGCCCCGATCGCCGAGCGGCTCGCCCGGTGGGAGTCGATGCGCGCGGCGAAGAGGCGTGCGGTCGGGGGCGGTGGGGAGTCCTCGGAGGCGTCGGGGTCGGGCGCCCATCGGTCGACGAGGGGCGATGCGGGGGACGCGCGCGACCCGGGAGGCCGTGCGTCTGGGGCCGTGGACGGGGGGTGGAGGGGCGGGGAATAAACGGCGACACAGAGAGTTGAGTCTGGTGAACTCAAGTTCAGGGTTGCTCCGGTTGCATGAGTAATCGGTCGGCTCTAGAGTTGAGCGCAACAGACTCAAGGAAGTGCGGATCCTCCGCACGGGAGCCGGATCCGGGGCCCGCCCCGACCGGGAGGAAAGGACCATCCACATGGCACGAGCAGTCGGAATCGACCTGGGCACCACGAACTCCGCGATCGCCGTCCTCGAGGGCGGCGAGCCCTCGATCATCGCCAACGCCGAGGGTATGCGCACGACCCCCTCGGTCGTCGCCTTCTCCAAGAACGGCGAAGTCCTCGTCGGCGAGATCGCCAAGCGCCAGGCCGTCACCAACGTCGATCGCACGATCTCCTCCGTCAAGCGCCACATCGGCACCGACTGGACGGTCTCCATCGACGACAAGCAGTACACCCCCCAGGAGATCTCCGCCCGGATCCTCTCCAAGCTCAAGGCCGACGCCGAGTCCTACCTCGGCGAGCCCGTCACCGACGCGGTCATCACCGTCCCCGCCTACTTCAACGACGCCCAGCGCCAGGCCACCAAGGACGCCGGGCAGATCGCCGGCCTCAACGTCCAGCGCATCGTCAACGAGCCCACCGCCGCGGCCCTGGCCTACGGCCTGGAGAAGGGCAAGGAGGACGAGCTGATCCTCGTCTTCGACCTCGGCGGCGGCACCTTCGACGTCTCCCTCCTGGAGATCGGCAAGGACGACGACGGCTTCTCCACGATCCAGGTGCGCGCCACCGCCGGCGACAACAAGCTCGGCGGCGACGACTGGGACCAGCGGATCGTCGACTGGCTGATCCAGCAGGTCAAGACCAAGACCGGCGCCGACCTGTCGAAGGACGCCGTCGCCCTCCAGCGCCTCAAGGAGGCCGCCGAGCAGGCCAAGAAGGAGCTCTCCAGCGCGATGAGCACGAACATCTCGCTGCAGTACCTGTCGATGACCGCCGACGGGCCGATCCACCTCGACGAGTCCCTGACCCGTGCGAAGTTCGAGGAGATGACCTCCGACCTCCTCGAGCGCACGAAGAAGCCGTTCCACGACGTCATCCGCGACGCGTCGATCTCCGTGTCCGACATCGACCACGTCGTCCTCGTCGGCGGCTCGACCCGCATGCCGGCCGTCACCGACGTCGTCAAGGAGCTCACCGGCGGGCGCGAGCCCAACAAGGGCGTCAACCCCGACGAGGTCGTCGCCGTCGGCGCCGCCCTCCAGGCCGGCGTCATCCAGGGCGACCGCAAGGACGTCCTCCTCATCGACGTCACGCCCCTGTCGCTCGGCATCGAGACCAAGGGCGGCGTGATGACCAAGCTCATCGACCGCAACACCGCGATCCCGACGAAGGCCTCCGAGGTCTTCTCCACCGCCGAGGACGGCCAGCCCTCCGTGCTCATCCAGGTCTACCAGGGCGAGCGCGAGTTCGCCCGCGACAACAAACTCCTGGGGACCTTCGAGCTGTCGGGCATCGCCCCGGCCCCGCGCGGCATCCCCCAGATCGAGGTGACCTTCGACATCGACGCCAACGGCATCGTCCACGTGTCCGCCAAGGACCGCGGCACCGGCAAGGAGCAGTCGGTGACGATCACCGGCGGCTCGGCCCTGCCCAAGGAGGACATCGAGCGCATGGTCCGCGAGGCCGAGGAGCACGCCGCCGAGGACAAGGCGCGCCGCGAGGAGGCCGAGACCCGCAACCAGGCCGAGCAGGTCGCCTACTCCATCGAGAAGCTCCTCAAGGACGAGTCCGACAAGATCACCGAGGAGACTCGCGCCGCCGTCCAGGCCGACGTCGACGCCCTCAAGGAAGCGCTCAAGGGCGACGACATCGAGGCCGTCAAGAAGGCGATGGACGCGCTCAACGAGTCCGGCATGAGGATCGGCCAGGAGGTCTACGCCGCCCAGCAGGCCGCCGAGGCGGCCCCCGCCGAGTCGGCGCCAGCCGCCGATGACGACGTCATCGACGCCGAGATCGTGGACGAGGACGAGGCCAAGTGACCGACACGGACTCCCAGGGCTTCGAGCCCGCACCCGACGAGGGCGCGGCCGGGACCGATCCCGCGGGATCGGTCCCGGCGGGGGACGGCGACCGGCGCGTCGTCGAGCCCGACGGCCCCTCGGCCCCGCCCGAGGACGACCCCGTCGACATGAGCGCTTTCGAGGACGACGTCGAGGACTCCGATCTCGCCGCGGCCCTGAACCGGATCGCCGAGATCGAGGACCAGCTGGCCCGGGCCAACGCCGACCTCTACAACCTCGGGCAGGAGTACGCGAACTACGTGCGCCGCTCCAAGGAGGCCGCCCCCGCCCACCGCGAGGCCGGCCAGACGGAGGTCATCGAGGCCCTCATCGGCGTCCTCGACGACATCGACGCGGCGCGTGCCCACGGCGATCTCGCCGACGGGCCCTTCGCGGCGATCGCCGTCAAACTCGAGGACGCCCTCGCCTCCCGCTTCGGGCTCGAGCGCTTCGGCGCCGTCGGCGACGACTTCGACCCGCAGCTCCACGAGGCGCTCATGGCCCAGACCAGCGCGGAGGTCGACCACCCCGTCATCGCCCAGATCCTCCAGCCCGGCTACCGTCGCGGCGACCGGGTCCTGCGGGCGACCAAGGTCATGGTCGACAACCCCGAATGACGCGCGACGACCAGCAAGGAGGTGACCGCGGGTGAGTGAGCAGGACTGGCTCGGCAAGGACTTCTACGCGACCCTCGGGGTCGCCAAGGACGCGGACGACGCGGCCATCAAGAAGGCCTACCGCAAGCTCGCGCGCACATGGCACCCCGACCAGAACCCGGGGGACGCCGCCGCGGAGGCGAAGTTCAAGGAGATCGGCGAGGCGTACTCGGTCCTGTCGAACAAGGACCAGCGAGCCCGCTACGACGCGCTGCGCGCCATGGCCGGCGGGGGCGCCCGATTCTCCGCCGGATCCGGCGGCGGCTTCGAGGACGTCTTCGGGGCCTTCGGCGGCCAGGGGGCGCGCGTCAACTTCGGCGGCGCCGGATTCGAGGACATCCTCGGCGGCCTCTTCGGCTCCGGGCAGGGATTCCCCGGCGCCGGTCCGGGCGCCGGCTTCGGATTCGGCCAGCAGGGGCCCCGCCCGATCAAGGGCGAGGACCGCCGCGCCTCGATGACGATCCGCTTCCGGGAGGCCGTCGACGGGGCCGCCGTGTCGATCACCGTCGACTCGACGACCCTGACGGTCCGCATCCCCGCCGGCGTCAAGGACGGGCAGAAGATCCGCCTGGCCGGCAAGGGCCATCCCGGGCGCAACGGCGGCAAGCCCGGCGACCTCGAGGTGACCGTCCGAGTCGAGGAGCACCCCGTGTTCCGCCGCGACGGCGACAACCTGAGGATCACCGTCCCGGTGACCTTCGCCGAGGCGGCCCTCGGCACCGCCATCGACGTGCCCCTCCTCGACGGGACGACGGTGCGCCTCAAAGTGCCCGCCGGCACCCAGTCGGGCGCCGTCCTGCGGGCCCGGGGACGGGGCCTCGCCCTGCCCAAGAGGAAAGCCGGGGACCTCCTCGTCGACCTCGTCGTCACGGTGCCCACCGGGTTGAGCCGCGACCAGAAGAGGGCCGTCGAGGAGCTCGCCCGATCCCTCGACGAGGCCGACCCCCGCGCCGGCCTGCGCGAACGGGCGGGAGTCTGATCGTGGCGCGGGCGGGCGGAGCCGGGGACGCGGAGACGACCTTCGTCATCTCCGTGGCGGCCGAGCTGGCCGGGATGCATCCGCAGACCCTGCGCCAGTACGACCGCCTCGGCCTCGTCATGCCCGCCCGCGCGAAGGGCCGGGGGAGGCGCTACACGCGCCACGATGTCCAGCGCCTGCGGGACATCCAACGGATGAGCCAGGAGGAGGGGATCAACCTCGAGGGCATCCGGCGGATCCTCGACCTGCAGCGCCGGGTCGAGGCCCTGGAGGCCGAGGGCGAGCGGCTGCGCGCCCGGATCGCCGAGGCGGACGCGCGGCGCGACCGGGTGTTCGCCGCCTCCCCCACCGGCGAGGTCCGGCCGATGCGCCGCGGGGAGCGCCCGTGGGCCGATCGGGGCCAGGGCGGGGAGGTCGCCGTGTGGCAGCCGTGGCGCCCGATGTCCCACCCGCCGACCCGCCGGGTCCGAGCCGTCATCGAGGCCGGGCCGTCGGGCGTGCGCATCATCGAGGGCACCGTCCGACCGGTCGATTAACGGTCTCGCCTTGTCGATCCGCTGCGGGGACCGGTGCGCGCCCAAGGTGCGCGGTGCTCTGCGTCGCCCCGCTCCCTCGGCGTGGTCGGGGCCCGGTCCCGACGCGGGGGTATCGGCGCGTGGTCTTCTCCGTCGGTCGCGTCGGCATTCCGTTCTCGGCTCTCTTGGCTGCGCCCGTAGCCCGGCCGCCGGGAACGAGGGTCATCCCCGCCGTAGTGCGCGCCAAGCGCATCACAGAAACCCGGACTTCGGGAACGAGGAGCCTCCCGGTGGGGGGAGACGGCCGGGGGCGTTACCCTGAACCCCATGACCGAGCGAACCCAGGCCCCCGCGCGCCTGCCGTGGCGCACCCGGATCGGCGTCGCCGTCGGCAACGCCGCCCGCGCAGCCTCGCGCGCCCTCGGACGCGGCTCCGGGGGCATGATCGGCGGCGAGATCGCCCAGCGCCTCGCCCCCGCCGTCCTCGCCGACCTCTCCCGGCCCGTGCGATCCGTCATCGTCTCGGGCACCAACGGCAAGTCGACGACGACCCGCATGACCCGCGCGGCCCTCTCGAGCCTCGGCCCCGTGGCCTCGAACACCAACGGGGACAACATGGCCTCCGGCGTCGTCACCGCCCTCATGGACTCCCCCGGCGCGCGCCTGGGAGCCCTCGAAGTCGACGAGATGCACGTGCCCCTCGTCGCCCACGACGTGAACCCGGCCGTCCTCGTCCTCCTCAACCTCTCGCGCGATCAGCTCGACCGGGTCGGGGAGATCGGTTCTGTCGAGCTGCGCCTGCGCCGCGCCGTCGAGGAGCACCCCGGTGCCGTCGTCGTCGCCAACTGCGACGACCCCCTCATCGTCTCGGCCGCCTGCCGGGCGCCGCGCGTCGTCTGGGTCGCCGCCGGCGCCGGCTGGGGGGCGGACGCCACCGCCTACCCGCGCGGCGGCAGGGTCGTGCGCGATGCGGACGGGTGGCACGTCGTCGCCTCCCGCGAGGGAGAGCCCCTCCCCGAGCCCTCCTCGCGCCCCGACCCCCACTGGTGGCTCTCCGACGTCGTCCTCGCGCCGTCCGGGGCCGCCGGCCCCACCGCGGTTCTCCACGGGCCCGATGGTGTCGTCGTCCCCCTCGCCCTGTCCCTGCCCGGGCGCGCCAACCTCGGCAACGCGGCCCAGGCCGTCGCCGCGGCCGTCGCCCTCGGAGCCGACCCCGCCGAGGCCGCCCGCCGGGCCGGGGCCGTCCGCGAGGTCGCCGGGCGCTATGCCACCCACGATGTCGAGGGCCGGACGATCCGCATGATGCTCGCGAAGAACCCCGCCGGATGGCAGGAGGCCATGACGATGATCGACCCCGGCGTCGACCAGGTCGTCATCGGCGTCAACGGCCAGGTCCCCGACGGCCAGGACCTCTCGTGGCTGTGGGACGTCGACTTCTCCGCCCTCGGCGACCGCCGTCGCGTCGTCGCCTGCGGCGAGCGAGGCGCCGACCTCGCCGTCCGCCTCGAATACGCGGGAGTCCCCTGCTCTCTCGCCGCCACCCCGATGGACGCCCTGCGCCGGTGCGAGCCGGGCGGCGTCGAAATGCTCCTCAACTACACGGCGCTGCGCGACTTCAAGGCCCTCCTCGACGCGCGCCCGACGAAAGCGGGACGATGAACGACTCCACCCTGGCCATCGGCGTCCTCCTGCCCGAGGTGCTCGGCACCTACGGGGACACCGGCAACGCCCTCGTCCTGGCCGAGCGCGCCCGACGACGCGGCATCGACGCGACCATCGTCCGCGTCGGGCTGTCCGACCCGATCCCCCACGGCCTCGACCTCTACACCCTGGGCGGTGGTGAGGACGCCGCCCAGGCGGTCGCCGCCGACAAGCTCGGGTCGGACCCGGGTCTCGTCCGAGCCCTCGACGCCGACAGGCCCCTCCTGGCGATCTGCGCGTCCCTGCAGATCCTCGGGCATTGGTACCGCGACGCCTCCGGGGAGCGCGTCTCGGGTCTCGGCGCCCTCGACATCACCACCTCCCCGAGGGGCGCGCGGATCATCGGCGAACTCGTCATCGACCCCCTGATCGACGGACTGGACGATCCGCTCACGGGTTTCGAGAACCACGGGGGCGCGACCACCCTCGGCCCGGGAGCCCGCCCGCTGGGGCGCGTCCTGTCCGGCGTCGGCAACGGGGCTCCCGAAGGACCCGGCGATGGGGCGGTGCCGGTCGACGGGGTCGTCCAGGGCCCGATCATCGCGACCTACATGCACGGGCCGGTCCTCGCTCGTAACCCTCACCTCGCCGATCTTCTCCTGTCCCGAGCCGTCGGCGCGGACCTCGCCCCCCTCGACGTGCCCGGGGTGGCCGCCCTGCGCGCCGAGCGTCTCGCCGCCGCCCAGAGACCCTGAAAATCCCCTGAGAACAAGGTTTTCCTATAGAGCCGTTCGCGTGCTCCATTACGATAGGGATGACGAGCCCCGCCCCGGGGCCACGCCCGATGGAGGAACGATGACTTCGCCCACGCCCCCCGACGAACCTCGTTACGGCCAGCGCGCCGACTCCGGCTCCCCCATGCCCGGCCCCGACGCCCCCCGGCCCTCGGACCCCCAGTCCCCATGGCCCCAGTACGGCCAGGTCGCCGGTCAGAGCGCCCCCTCCTACTCGCAGTACACCGGCGCCGGCGAGCAGGCGGCACCCGCGCCCGGCCCGACCCCGCCCTACGGCGCCCCCGCGGGAGGACAGGGCCAGTGGTCGGCCCCCGCCGCTCCCAGCGCCCTGCCCAGCCGCGTCCCCGGCGTCATCACCCTCGTCCTCGGCATCATCACGATGCTCGTTATCGCCCCGATCGCCGCCTTCATGGGGGTCCTCGGCGGCATCGGCGGGGGAGTCGGCGGCCTCCTCGAGAGCACGACGGTCGTCCCCAACCACTCGACCGTCACCGTCGACGAGTCCGGGACCCTCCTCGTCAGCACCAGCACCGTCAACGTCTATTCGTGCGAGGCGACCGGCCCGTCGGGGACCGTCGCCCTGGAGGGCGGGGGCTCCGTGTCGCAGGGCTTCATCGGCATCAACCTGACTCCTGGCCGGTACGTCCTCGACTGCCAGGGCGAGGGGGATTTCATGCTCACCGCGATGACGGGCACCGGGGTGGACGACCTGACCAGCGCGGGCGTGTCCGCGATGCTGTGGGGGACCATCGCCGGAATCGTCGGCCTGGTCCTGACGATCGTCGGCATCATCCTCATCGTCCGCGCGAACTCGCGACGACGACAGATCCTCCAGCAGTCTCCCCTGCGCTACTGACCCGTTCGCGGCACGGCCGCCGGGACCCGATGTCCGGGCCCTGGCGGCCGATGCGTGCGCGGCCCATGCGCGTGCGCGCCGCCCGAGAGAAAGCACGACATGTCGTACCTGTCCTTCACCGGCCCGTCCTCTGTGCGCTACCCGGCGCCGGATGTCGCCCGGGGGTTCATGCTCCTGCTTATCGCCCTGGCGAACGTCCCCCTCTGGGTGGCTCTCCTGCCGGACTCGGTGGATCCGACGACGGCCGACCACTGGTGGTTCGGGATCCGCGCGGCCCTCGTCGACCGGCGCGCCTATCCGCTGTTCTCCCTCCTCTTCGGATTCGGCCTGATGCTCATGGTGACCCGGAGAATCGAGCGCGACGTCGAGGCCGCCCTGGCGGCTGTCGACCCGGCCGAGTCCGCCCAGTGGCCCGATGACGTGCGCGCCCAGTGGGAGGCGGCCGTCCGGGCCGAGGCCGAGGACGACGCGCGTCGCCTCGTGCGCCGTCGGGGCTGGTGGATGATCTTCTTCGGAGCCGTCCACGCCCTCGTCTTCGCCGGCGACATCATCGGCGCCTACGGCCTCGTCGCCGTCCTCTTCGCCGGGCTGATGACGCGCAGGCGGTGGGGGTGGATGACGGTCGTGGGGATCGTCGTCGCGGTGATCTCCATGCTCATGCTGTACTCCAAGGGGTACTTCCTCTACTCGGGGATCGCCGAGGGCCTGGGGATCGACCCGTCGACCCTGTCCGCCTCTTCCTCGAATCTGACGGTCACCTGGTACTTCCCTCTGGTCTCGCTGGGGATCTGGTCGGTGTCGACGGTGATGACGGTGCTGACGTCCCTGGTGGTGCCGGCGGTGTTCATCGGCGCGCGTGTCGCCTGCTCGGATCTGCTCAGCCGCCCCGACCTGCACCGCGGTCTCCTCGCCGGCCTGGGAGTCGGCGGTCTGGGAGTCGGAGTCGTCGGAGCGATCCCCTACGCGATGGCCCACGCCGGCGCCCTCGACGGCCCCTTGGCTATCGCCGGGCCGATCCTGTTCCACGCTTCCGGCCTGGTTGGCGCGTGCGCGTGGCTCGCGCTGCTCGCCCTTGTCGCCGGGCCCGGAGGGGCGCCGCTGACCGGGATGCGCCGCGTCCTGGCGTCGGTCGGGACGCGGTCGATGACGGCCTATATCGCCCAGACGGTTTGCTTCGCCGTGATCTTCGCGGGACTGGGGCTGGCCGGGGTGACGGCGATCCATTCGACGACGGGCGGTCTCATCGGCCTGGGCGTGTGGGCGGCGACGGTCGTCCTGTGTGTGTCGATGGACGCGAGAGGCCGTCAGCGCGGGCCCCTGGAGCAGCTTTTGCGGCGGGCCGTGGCGAACACCGCCCGCCCCCGCACGCCGGTGCCGCTGCCGGTCCGACTGTGATTGCCGGGTATTTTCCGCTCGCCTAGAATCGCAGGACCGTCCGACCGCAGGAGGAGCCCATGGGACTGTTCTCACCCGCCGCGCCCGACGCGCCGGCCGCGCCGACGCCCCCGGTCACCCAGGAGCGCCTCAAGGAGATCCTCAGCGGGCAGGACTGGCGGTGGTTTGTCGACTCCGAGGGGGATCTGGGCGGGACGTGGAACGATTCGCAGTTCTACTTCCTCCTGACGGGGAAGGACAAGGAGATTCTCCACATCCAGTCGTCGTGGCACCGCACGGTCGAGATCGACGACCTGGAACGGGTGCGGATGTTCCTCCTCCAGTGGAACCACGACCGGCTGTGGCCCAAGTGCTATCACCGGATCATGGACAACGGGGAGATCCGCATCTACGCGGAGAACACGGTCGATTGGGAGCATGGCGCGACCGACGAACAGCTGCTCCAGCAGATCAGGTGCGCGATCGGGACGGCCAACGGCTTCTACGAGGCCTTGGCGGCCGAGGTCGGGGACTGAAGGGAGGCGCGTTCATGGGGTGGTTCTCGAAGAGGGCTCCAGAGCCGGAGCCGGTGTTCGACGAGGTGCGTCCGATCAGTCAGGAGCGCCTGGGGCTGCTGTTCGACTCGCAGGAGTGGGTCTGGGAGATCGACTCGGAGGGGGATCTGGGGGGCAATTGGGGCGGGAACGCCTTCTTCTTCCGATTCTCGGGGAAGCAGCACGAGGTCCTCAACATCGTCGCCTTCTCGGCCCGTGTCGTCGCGCCGGAGCATGAGGCGGATCTGCTGATCCACGTCGAGGATTGGAACCGCGACCACCTGTGGCCCAAGGCGTACTTCCGTCGGGGGGACGAGGGCCTGCGGGTCATGGGCGAGGTGAACGTCGACTACGAGTTCGGGGCGACTGATGCCCAGCTCCTGCAGCAGTGCCATTGCGCCCTGTCGACGACGCTCCAGTTCTTCGACTCGGTGGCGGAGCGGTTCGGTGTGGGCGAGCAGGGCTGATCGGCTGGTCTGAGCGTGGTGCGGGCCGGGTCGTCCTTCGGGGCGGCCCGGCCTCATGCGATTCCCGGGGCGGCCCGGTTGAGGGGGCGGGGGATCCGGGCGGACTCGGTTTCGCGCGTTCGTCTGACGGTTGGGCGTTGGGGGCCGAGGCGGTGCCCGAAACTCGCCTTGGCCCGTCTGTTTGCCGGGGAGCCCGGTCGCCTTGCGGTCGTCGCTGTCGGTGGAGGGGCCCGGTGTCATGCGTTCGACGGGGGGATACGGAGGGAGGAGACCCGGTCGGGAGGCTGAGTCCGGTGATTGGGCTCAGGGCGAAACCGCGCGGAATCCGGGGCTTTCGACGAGCATCCCAACATTGAGCGGAATAGACTCAACTTCAGATCGTTGAGAAGAGCGACCGCGCGAGCAGCCCTCGCGCCCCTCATCCACCGCCCAAGGAGACCCCCATGCCCGTCGACTTCACGACCAGGGCGAAAGAGGCCATCGCCTCCGCCCTCCACTCCGCCCACGCCGCCGAGAACCCCCGCGTCGAACCCCTCCACCTCCTCGGCGCCCTCCTCGAGCAATCCGGAGGAATCGCCCTGTCCCTCCTCGACGCCGTCCGAGCCGACCGCCAGACCATCGGCGCGCGCACCCGCACCGGCCTCGTCGCCCTCCCCTCGGCCCACGGCGCCTCCACCGGCCAGCCGCAGACCGCGCCCGCCCTCATCGGCATCCTCTCCGAGGCCCAGAACCTCGCCGAGCAGGGTCGCGACCGCTACGCCTCGACCGAGCACCTCCTCATCGCCCTCGCCGCATCCGACACCGACGCCGGCAGGATCCTCCGCGACGCAGGGGCCGACCCGAAAGCCCTGAGCGACGCCCTCGCCGACCTGCGACCCGACCCCATCTCCTCGACCGATCCCGAAGGATCCTTCGAGGCCCTGGCCACCTACGGGCGCGACCTCACCGACGTCGCCCGCGAGGGCAAGCTCGACCCCGTCATCGGCCGCGACACCGAGATCCGCCGCGTCATCCAGGTCCTCTCGCGGCGCACGAAGAACAACCCCGTCCTCATCGGCGAGCCCGGCGTCGGCAAGACCGCCGTCGTCGAGGGCCTCGCCCAGCGCATCGTCGCCGGCGACGTCCCCGACTCCCTGCGCGACAAGCGCCTCATCGCCCTCGATCTGGCCTCCATGGTCGCCGGCGCCAAATACCGCGGCGAATTCGAGGAGCGCCTCAAGGCCGTCCTCGCCGAGATCGAGCGCTCCGACGGCGAGATCATCACCTTCATCGACGAGCTCCACACTGTCGTCGGCGCCGGAGCCGGCTCCGACGGGGCCATGGACGCCGGGAACATGCTCAAACCCATGCTCGCCCGCGGCGAGCTCCGCCTCGTCGGCGCCACCACCCTCGACGAGTACCGGGAGAACATCGAGAAGGACCCCGCCCTCGAACGCCGTTTCCAGCAGGTCCTCGTCGGCGAGCCCAGCGTCGAGGACACCGTCGCCATCCTGCGCGGCATCGCCCCCAAGTACGAGGCCCACCACAAGGTGACGATCTCCGACGGGGCCCTCGTCGCCGCCGCGGCCCTGTCCGACCGCTACATCACCGGACGGCAACTGCCCGATAAGGCCATCGACCTCATCGACGAGGCCGCCTCCCGGCTGCGCATGGAACTCGACTCCAGCCCCGTCGAGATCGACGAGCTGCGCCGCGTCGTCGACCGGATGCGCATGGAGGAGTCCTACCTCGCCGAATCCGACCCCGAGCGCCACGACGAGGCCGCCCAGGAGCGCCTCGAACGCCTGCGCGCCGACCTCGCCGACCAGCAGGAGGCCCTCAATGCCCTGACCGCCCGATGGGAGGCCGAGAAAGCCGGGCACAACCGCGTTGGGGAGCTGCGCGTCCAACTCGACGACCTGCGCACCCAACTCGACCTCGCGATCCGGGAGAACCGCTGGGAGGAAGCCGGGCGCCTCCAGAACGGCGAGATCCCCGCCATCGAACGGCGGATCGCCGAGGAGGAGGCCCGCGTCGACCAGCAGGACGCCGCCGACGACGAACCGATGATCGCCGAGAAGGTCGGGCCCGCCGAGATCGCCGAGGTCATCGAGGCATGGACCGGCATCCCCACCGGGAAGCTCCTCCAGACCGAGACCGACAAGCTCCTGCACATGGAGGAGGTCATCGGGCGCCGCCTCATCGGCCAGGCGCGCGCCGTTCGGGCCGTCTCCGACGCCGTGCGCCGCTCGCGCGCCGGCATCGCCGACCCGGACAGGCCCACCGGCTCCTTCCTCTTCCTCGGGCCCACCGGCGTCGGCAAGACGGAGCTCGCCAAATCCCTCGCCGACTTCCTCTTCGACGACGAGCGCGCCCTCGTGCGCATCGACATGTCGGAGTACTCCGAGAAGCACTCGGTCGCCCGCCTCGTCGGCGCGCCCCCCGGCTACGTCGGCTACGAGCAGGGCGGCCAACTCACCGAGGCCGTCCGGCGCAGGCCCTACTCGGTGATCCTCCTCGACGAGGTCGAGAAGGCCGACCCGGAGGTCTTCGACATCCTCCTGCAGGTCCTCGACGACGGGCGATTGACCGACGGTCAGGGGCGCACGGTCGATATGCGCAACACCGTCCTCATCCTCACGTCGAACCTCGGCTCGCAGTTCCTCGCCGACCCCGGCCTGGGCGCGGACGAGGCGCGGGAGGCGGTGATGGACGTCGTCCGGCGCTCGTTCAAACCGGAATTCCTCAACCGCCTCGACGAGACCGTCGTCTTCGACCCCCTGGGCGCCGACGAACTCGCCGGGATCGTCGACCTCATGGTCGCCGACCTCGCCAGACGCTTGGAGCCGCGGCGCATCCGCCTGGACGTGTCCGAGCCGGCGCGCGGGTGGTTGACGCACACCGGCTACGACCCGGCCTATGGCGCGCGTCCGCTGCGCCGCCTGATCCAGCGGGAGATCGGGGACCGGCTGGCGAGGATGCTCCTGTCCGGGCAGGTCGTCGACGGCGACGAGGTGCGCGTCGACGTCACCGCCGACCTCGACGGCCTGTCCATGGCCCAGGCGGGCGACTCGCGCCGGGAGGATTCTCCGGGGCAGGGGTGATCGCGGCGGGGACTGTGTGGCACCATGGGGGGCATTGACCTGCGAGCGGATGACAGTTGGAGGTGGGGCCGTGGCCGAGCAGCGGCGCGTCCGACGCGACCACACCGGGAGCACCTCCACCCGTGAGGCGATCCTCGAAGCGGTCATGGGCCTCATCGCCGAATACGGGTACACCGGGTTCTCGCTCAGGGACATCGCCCGCGAGGTCGGCGTCTCCCACCCGGCGGTCGTCTACCACTACCCGTCGAAAGAAGAGCTCCTGCGCACCGTCATCGAACGCGCCGAGGCCGCGATGGGCATCTCCGGCATCTTCTTCGCAGACGAGCCCCAGGAGGGGGAGGGCCGGACCGCCGATGCCGGCGGCGCTGGGCCCGACGGCGCCGACCCCTACCGCACAGTCATCGGCCTCGTCGTCGCGCTCATGCGGTTCGCCCAAAAGCCCGAGGCCCCCGTCGTCCTCGCGCTCGACGGGATGCTCACCGCGGAATCCGCCTCGCCCCTGCACCCCGCGCACGAGCACTACCGGGATCGGCTCGCCTCGATCGAGCAGAGCATCGTCGCGGAGATGACCCGGATCAGCCGCGAATGCGGGGTCGAGCTCCCCGCCGACCCGGCGTTCCTCGGACGCGGCCTGATGCGCCACTGGTACGGGGAGATCCTCGCGGCCCGCTACCGCTCGGAGACGATCGACGCCCCCGAGTTCATCGCCGAATACCTCTCGGTCTGCGCGCACATGATCGACATGCCGCCGGAGATCCTCCTCGACATCGGGGCGACCCTGCCCGACGACGTCCTCGAGATCTACGGCCGGATCCTGCGCAAGGTGCGGGACAAGCGCAGATGATCGCCCTCGACGATGTCCCCTTCGATCATGCGGTCGGATTGCTCAGCGGCGGCGCCCTCTGCGCCGCGCACGGGGACCTGTCCGCCCGCCGCCCCCTCGCCTCGGTCACGAAGCTCGTGACCGCGTGGTCGTGTCTCGTCGCCGTCGACCGCGGCCTCCTCGGCCTCGATGACCCAGCCGGCCCCGAGGGCTCGACGATCCGCCACCTGCTCGCCCATGCGTCCGGCCTGCCCGTCGACGCCGAGGAGCCCCAGGCGGCCCCCGGCAAACGGCGCATCTACTCCAACGCCGGATACGACCTCCTCGGGCGGGTTCTCTTCGAGGCGACCGGCGCCCCGGTCGGGCGGTGGATCGAGGAAACGGTTCTCGAACCCCTCGGCATGAGCGCTACCGAGGTGCCCGGGTCCCCCGCCCGGTCGGGCGTCGGCACCGTCGAGGACCTTCTCGTCTTCGGCGCCGAGATGCTCGATCCGCGGCTGATCCGCCCGGAAACGGCGGCCGAGGCGATGAGAGCCCAGTTCTCGGACCTGGCGGGCGTCGTCCCGGGCTACGGCCGTCAGTCGCCGTGCCCGTGGGGGCTGGGTCCCGAGATCAAAGGGGGGAAGTCCCCGCATTGGATGGCGCCAGGGGCGTCGCCGGAGACGGTCGGTCACTTCGGCGTGTCCGGGTCGTTCCTGTGGGCGGATCCGACGAGGGGCGCGTGCGCGGCGTTCCTCGGCGAGGAGCCCTTCGGGGCCTGGCATCGTGAGCATTGGTCGAGGCTCAACGCCGCGCTCGTCGACATCGTCGACGGCGCGTGAGGGCGGCGCGGGCCGACGCGCACATCTGCTGTCGTGGTGCTCGGCGGTCGGTGCTCGGTGCTCGGTGCTCGGTGCGTAGCGCGGGCGCCTGGGCCTGGCTCGGCGGGGTCGCTCCCCGTGGCCCGTCGGCCTGTCGGGATGCGGGGTCGGCGCGACGAGGGGGCTCAGTCGATCTCGACGATCACCGGCACGTGATCGGACGCGCCCTTGCCCTTGCGCTCGTCGCGGTCGATCTGCGCGCCCGTTACCCGCGGCGCCAGGGCAGGGGAGCAGTAGGCGAAGTCGATCCGCATCCCTTCGTTCCGGGGGAATCGGAGCTTCTGGTAGTCCCAGTACGTGTAGTTCGTCACCCGTCCGCGTGTGGCCTCGACCCAGCCGTCGTCGGCGAACGCGCCGAACGCCTCGCGCTCGGGGGCAGAGACATGGGTGGCCCCCTCGAACACGGACATGTCCCACACGTCCTCGTTCAGCGGGGCGACGTTCCAGTCGCCGACCATGACGATGAGGGATTCCGGGCGGGAGGCGAGCCACGAGCGGGCGGCGGCGCGCAGGGCGCCGAACCACTGGAGCTTGTAGTCGTAGTGCGGATGGGTCAGCTCGCGCCCGTTGGGGGCGTACAGGCTCCACACGGTCAGGCGCCTGTTCCCGTCCTCTCCGCCGAGGTCGATGGATGCGCCGAGCGCCCGGGCCTCGACGACTGGGGGATCGCCGAAAGCGGGTTGCCCGGCGAAACTGTCGACGACCTCGACGATCGGCAGGCGGGAGGCGATGGCCACGCCGTTCCACTGGTTGAGGCCGTGGGCGGCGACCCGGTAGCCGGCTTCCTCGAATGCGGCCGTGGGGAACTGGTCGGGTCGGCATTTGATCTCCTGCATCGCGAGGACGTCGATGTCGGAGCGGTCGAGGAAGGCGAGGACGCGGTCGATGCGGGTGCGGATCGAGTTGACGTTCCAGGTCGCGAGTCTCATGGGGTCAGCCTACGGGAGGGGCTGCGGGCGTTGCCGACCGCCTGCGTGGGGAGTGAGCCGTTGAAAAGGTCCGTTCTGTGCGTATTCGCAGGTGAGGGGGACCTTATTTTAGGAGGGGATCTTCTGTAGATATTCAATACTTGAAATGGTGTGCTGATGAGCGTACCGTTGTCAGGCTCGCACCAACCATCAGGCGTCGTCATGCCGTTTCGCTGAGTCCTCACCCGTCAGCGCGTCGTGCCGTGCCATCCGTAACCGTCGATCGTGTAAGGCGAGAGGAACCATTTCTGATGAGGAAGAAAGGCTGGGCGGCGGCCCTTGGGCTGGCCCTGACATTTTCGCTGGGGGGGGGGTAGTCCCTGCATTCGCCGACCAGGCGAATGAAACCTTCTACCCCATGGGAGACTTCAAGAACTGGAGCGTCGTCTCCTTCGGGGACCTGTCCATCACCGGCGAAGCGGAGATGCCCGTCGCCGTCAAGGGCGCTGTGAAGTGGACGAACACCAATGTCATGCACAAGGTGTCGACCCAGGAGCAGCCCTACACGCTCGTCGCCGGACGTCTCGATTTCGCCGGATCCCAGGGGCAGCTCAAGCTCCTGTCGGGCAAGGCCAAGGTCGCGATCGACGATCCGAGCAACCTCGATGTCCTGACGAAGGATTCCAACGGCGCGCAGGTTATGCCCCATATCGTCGCCAAGGGCTCGTCGTACGACACGCAGCCCAATGTCGAGGCCCAGTGGCATCAGTCGGACGGTAGTGAGTTCGAACTGGGCAAGGGCGTGTTCGACTCCCTGTTCAGCCAGGACCGCGCCCAGAAGAACGCCGACCGAGTGGCGAAGATCGCCGGATCCTCCTGCGTCGCCAACATCGCCCGAGTCGTTCAGCCCAAGTATGAGGGAGACGGCACCAGGGTGGTCCTCGATCTGGGGACTGAGACGAACTACTGGACGATCAGCGCCGCCGAGCTGAGCAAGCTCAAGGAGATCAACACCGGCAACACGGCGGCGAAGGTCCTCGTCATCAATGTCACCGGGACGGACGCGCTGACTCTCGGCCTCAACCTCACGGGCAACACGAAGCTCGGGCACGTCCTCATCAACGCCCCGCAGGTCGCGTCCATCGATGTCAAGGACACGATCGACGCGTCGATCCTCGCCCCGCGTGCGAAGTTCGTGAAGACGGGCGGCAACACGCAGGGGCACGTCGTCGTCGGCTCCGCCGAGCTCGGCGGTTCCGAGGAGCACCTCAACGTCGAGCACGAGTTCACGTGGCCCTTGACCGATTGCACCGAGGAGACCCCTGCTCCTGTGGTGGGGTCGTTCTCTGTGGTGAAGAAGGTTGAGGGCGCGGTTGCTGGTGAGAAGAAGTTTGAGTTCTCGTATGAGTGCTCTGATGGTTCTCGTGGTTCGGTGTCTGCTAAGGGTGATGGTGTTGCTGTTCCGGTTGGCAAGGATTTTGCTGTGGGGACCGAGTGCACTGTTACTGAGGATGTGTCGAAGGCGAAGCTGGATGGGTACACGCTTGTTCGTGAGCCCAAGCCGGTGAAGGTTGTTGTTGAGAAGGCGCCGAAGGTGGTGTCTGCGTCGTTCACGAACATCTATGAGAAGCCTGCTCCTGTGGTGGGGTCGTTCTCTGTGGTGAAGAAGGTTGAGGGCGCGGTTGCTGGTGAGAAGAAGTTTGAGTTCTCGTATGAGTGCTCTGATGGTTCTCGTGGTTCGGTGTCTGCTAAGGGTGATGGTGTTGCTGTTCCGGTTGGCAAGGATTTTGCTGTGGGGACCGAGTGCACTGTTACTGAGGATGTGTCGAAGGCGAAGCTGGATGGGTACACGCTTGTTCGTGAGCCCAAGCCGGTGAAGGTTGTTGTTGAGAAGGCGCCGAAGGTGGTGTCTGCGTCGTTCACGAACACCTATGAGAAGCCTGGCCAGCCCAAACTCGCCAAGACGGGTGCCAGCACCCCGATCATCGCAACAGTTGCGGGCCTGACCCTCCTCGCAGGCGCAATCGCGACCGTGATCGCCAAGCGTCGTCGAATGACCCGCTGAACAGGGAGAACACCGCTAAATAGGTGAATCCCAGCGGCGCGGACCGGATTCTCGGTCCGCGCCGCTTCCCTATGCCCTGAAACCGCCAGAAGACACCCAGTCGACGACGCCCGCCATCACGAAACCGACGACCCATCGACCAAAAGCCCAGAAACGTCAAACCGTCGGAGGCCGCCACGATGACCGGTCGACCGCTTCGTCGGATCGACCAAGAGCCGGATCGGCCCCGGCAGAAAGCGCGGAAAAAGAACGGTCCCCCGTCCCATCCTCGGCGCGTGCCCGAGCGCTCATCCGCGAATAGAGGACCGACAAAGCGAAGCAGATCATCCCGGCGACGAAAAGGGCGACGATCCTCGAAATCGAATCATTGAAACCGAGATCGATGACGGCGAGCTTGAGAACCGTAAGAATCACCAGGGCCAACCCCGTCAAACGTACCGCGGACGCGCGCCAGGCAAACCCTCCCCAGATCGCGATCGCGCCGACGAGAAGAACCGCGAGCGTCTGCGGCCACCCGAGCTCAGCGACCCCCGTGACCGCATGGCACGCCAGACGCGCCGCCTCGGCGCCGACGACGACCACCAAGACACCATGCGCCCTCGCCCACGAGACCGGCCCCACCGCCCACGCCAGCACGGCCGCCGTCCCAACCAATGCCAGCGCGAGGAGGAACTCCGACGCGACCACGAGGACACCCCCCGCACCGTGGCCCCCGGCGACGAAAGAACCATGGACGAGCTCGTCGAAGACCTCGGGCAGCACATGCATGAGGACGAACCCGACACCGAGAACCAGGAACGGCGGGAAAAGCCCCGTGCGCTCAGACGTCCCCATGACGTCGTCGACCCCAGTCCGCCCCAGACGGGCCCTCGCCAGCCACAGATCCGCCGGGCGGATCCTCGGGGAGGACAAACCGAGGAGGACGAGCCCGCTGAAAACCGTCAGGCCGAGCACCGCGCACAGGGCCGCCGACGGCGACTGCCGGAACCACGCGCCATCGTCGACGAGCAGGGAGAGCATCCACGGAACGGAGAAGGAAGCCGTCGCCGCCGTCAACCACGACGCCGTCATCCCGGCCCACCTGGGGCAGGACAGGCGGGTATCGGCCCAGACGGTCCCGGCGATCGCAGTGACCATGACGAGGAGGAGGACCACGCCCTCAAGGCGCGTCGAATGACCGATCATGACGGAGGCGAAGCCGAGCCCTGGCAAGATCGGCAGGGGGAGCCACGAGCCCCGTCGGGTCAACGACCATCCGGCCCCTACCAGGACCGTCCACACGCCGAGGATCACCCAGGCCGAACGCGGTGGCTCTACCCCCGAGACCGCCCCGATGATCAGGGCGGCGACGACCAGAGCCGGCTCGGCGACCCCCAATCCCGGGCCGGCGAGCCTGCGCGAACCCGCGACGATGAGAGACAGGACCAGGAACAACAGGTGGGCGAGGACCACCCACAGCTCAGCGGACGCGGAGCCCCGAACGACCGACCCGACCTGCAGGAATGAGATGACGACGAGCAGGCCCGCGCCGATCCACGCCCAATTCCACATGAGCCCCCGGTCCTCCCGGATCGTCAGGAGGATCGAACCGATCGCGAAGACCAGCAGCACCCCGTGCAGGACCGATGCCACGGGGGCGCTCGTTTCCCACGCCTCGCGCAGATTCGTCAGGAAGGTCGCCGGAGCGGTGACGGCCATCGAGGAGGCGAGGAGCGCGAGGCGGCTGCGCCCGGCTGCCGCCGTGAAAGCGCAGAAGGCCGCAGACGCCAGGATCGCAGCCGAGTATGCGGTCGTCAGCGCGAGCGCCAGGAGCGCCTGCTCCGGGTGGTCGAAGCTGTGGCGGTCGATCATCGTCAAGGTCGCGATGCCTCCGACCGCCGTCGCCACCAGGGTGAATGGCATCCTCTCGCGGCTCGCGACGAGGGTCATCGCGATCGACCAGACGAGGAGGACGACGAAAGCCCCGATCGGGGCGAGCACCCCGAGGATCGCAGTCCCGATGCCCGCGACGTAGCCGAGGGCAGTCCCGATCCCGGTGAGGGTCGCCGCCGGGATCGACGGGCGCCCGCCGCGCCTCGCCCAGAACGTTCCGCCCACGACCGATGCAAGGGCGACGACGCCGACGATACCGATCTTCGTGATGTCGGGGATCCGATCCCACAGCAGGGCGATGAGGCTCGCGCCGGCGAGGACGACGAGGAGAGCCGCCAGGCCCGAGAGGATGAAGACCCCGGCCCTGGACTCCCGGGCCCCGGCGTCGACCGGCGCCGAAGCAGGGGACGTCGCCGGGGGAGCGGGGCGAAAGGCGGGAGAGGACGGGACGATCGGCGCGCCCGGCGCCCGCCCGGTGCTTTCGGCTGCCGCGGGGGCGGCGAAAGGCCGAGCAGGATGCTGCGAGAAGGCACTGGCCCCACCCACCGGATGCTGCCATCCCTGCGGGACGGGAGGCCCGCTGACCGGCGGAGGCCACGCGGCGGCCGGCGCAGGAGGTGGCGGTGCCGGCGCGTTGACGCCGCGCTCGTCCCACGGGGTGGCGAGCGGCTCGCGATTCGGGACGGGAAGCGCCTCTTGGGGGCTTCCACTGGCAGCGGGTTCGGTCGGGGCCGAAGGAAGGATGCCCAGGACGCGGAGCCGCTCATTGAGTAGGTCGACGGACGCGCGCAGCCGCACGACTTCCGCTGCGAGGGCCTCAGCGGGATCCAGGGACTCATCAGGCATGGGCATGGCGATCCATTCGTCGAGGACTGACGTCCTCAACGGTAGAGCCTCCCACTCGTATGAGCCACCTCTCATCCACAGCTGTGGATTCGTCTGCGCCGGCTCCCCTGCCCATTCCTGTCGCGCCCCTCGCGAGCCCCCGCGTACCCTGGACGGATGGGAACCGCACTGGTCACCGGGGCCACCTCCGGCCTCGGAGAAGAATTCTGCTGGCAGCTCGCCTCCGCCGGCCACGACCTCGTCCTCGTCGCCCGGCGCGAGCGCCTCCTCGACGAGCTCGCCGACCGATTGCGCAACGTCGCCGGAGTCCGGGCGCAGGTCCTCGTCGCCGACCTCGCGGATCCGACCGATCTCCAGCGGGTCTGCGACAGGCTCGACGCCGACTCCGGCACGGACGGCACCGGCCCGGTCGGCCTTCTCGTCAACAACGCCGGATACGGCCTCGGCGTCCCATTCCCCGACGACGACCTCGAACGAGAGCTCCGGGCCCTCGACGTCATGGTCCGGGCCGTCATGGTCCTGGCCCACCACGCGGCCCGATCGATGCGCCGACGCGGTCGCGGCGCGATCCTCAACGTCGCCTCCGTCGCCTCGCTGACCGGGGCGGGCACCTACTCGGCCCACAAGGCGTGGGTCGTCGCCTTCACCGAAGGGCTGTCCGAAGAACTGCGGGGTACGGGGGTGACCGCCTCCTGCGTGTGCCCCGGCCCGACCCGGACCGCCTTCTTCGACAACGCGGGCGTTGACATGTCGCGCACCCCCCACTGGGCGATGGCCTCCCCCGAGCGGGTCGTCGGGGAGGCCCTCGACGCGGTCCGCTCCCGCCGAGTCCTCGTCACCCCCACTCCCGTGCACAAGGCGGCCATGGGGGCGATGCGGCTGAGCCCCCGATGGGTCGTCCGCAGGGTCATGCGGGCGATCCCTCACATGTAGAGCGTGCACGGCCATGCGTTTCGACGCGGTTTCTCGCCTCCTCGGTGCAGAAACTCCGTCGAAACGCACGACGGTGCACATCAGCCCGGGTACCCGAGGGCCTTTGGGGCATGCGGGGGCTTCGCGAGCCCCAAGCGCAAGCAGATCTCCTCGACGACCCGGCGGGGGTCGCGCAGCTCGAAGCCCTCGAAGCGCACGACCGGCAGGCCCGAGGAGACCAGGAGCTTTTCGCGCTGATCCCGAGCGGTCAGCGAGGACAGGATCTCCCCGGACTCCCGGCCGTATTTGCCCTTCCCGTCGAATTCGATGGCGAGACTCCCGCGACGGGAATCGATCTGGAAGTCGACGAAGAACCGTCGCCCTGCGACCCGATGCTCGACCTGGGTGCGAGCCCCCGAGAACCCCGCCGCCTTGAGCATCCACAGCAAGCTCCTTTCCGGGACCGACTCGCAGCCGGCGTCCGACGCCGCGAGCACGGCCCGGGCTCTCCTGCGGCCGCGCGGGGCGACCCGGTCCTCGAGCACGGCGAGGAGGCGCGCCCGCTCGATGCTTTCGCGCTCGCGGCTCGTCTCCAGGTCGAAGCGCGAGAACCCCGACAGGGCGCGCAGCGCCCCCGACGCGCAGATCACCGCCTGCCGCGGATCCAGCGAGGCGGCGCATTGGACGGCGGCCAGGTCGAGGGGGAGGCAGGGGACATCGAGGACCGGGTACACGAGGGGAGGATTCTCGTTGTCGCAGCAGTGGCGGATCACTGGGCACGAGGAGAGCACGCGGCCTCCGGGGAGCCGCACCGCGGGAGCCGTGTCGGGGCCGTGAGCGCCGGTCAGCGAGACGAGGTGGACGGCGGTGAGGGCCGGTCGGTCGAGTTCGACGCCGTGCGCGAGCAGGGCGCTGGCGTGGGACAGGGCCCCGCGGCCGCGGGCGTGGATTCCCACGGCCATCGTCCGGGCGAGGTGGGCGGTCAGGAGCAGCTCGAACGGGTTGAGGACACGGTGAAGATCCGTGAGGAGCCCGGTGCGCACGAAGACGTTCCGGTACAGGCGCACGAGTTCATCGCGGCGCCTGAGCCGTTGGCAGTGGGCATGAGAGGCGCGGGTGGAGACGACGAGCGCCTCGCGCACCGCTGCGATCAGGTCGGTGTGGCGGAATGAGAGGTCCATGCCCCGAGGCAACCCGCTCAGTCAATGGGCGCGCACGTCCTCGCGCAAGCCCTGTGGAGGGGCGGGCCGGACCGCCGCCTGTGCACGGCCATGCGTTTCGACGCGATTTGCAGCCGATGAGGGAAGAAAAACGCGCCGAGAAGCATGGCGGTGCACAGCCCGATCAGGACAGCCCGACGTCCTCCAGCCCGAGCGCATGGAAATAGGGGAAGCCCTCGGCCTCGATGGCCTCCTTGGCGCCTGTCGCCCGATCGACGACGACGGCCACGGCGACGATCTCGGCCCCGGCCTGCGTCAGGGCGCGCGCGGCTTCGAGGGGGGAGCCGCCCGTCGTCGACGTGTCCTCGAGGACGACGACGCGCCTGCCGGCGACCTCGGGGCCCTCGATCCGTCGTTTCATCCCGTGGTCCTTGGCCTCCTTGCGGACGACGAAGGCGTCGAGGTCGAGGCCGCGCGAGGCGGCCGCGTGCATCATCGCCGCCGCCACGGGATCGGCCCCCATCGTCAAGCCGCCGCACGCGTCGTAATCGACGCCGGGGGCGAAGCCCGCCTCCTCCAGGAGGTCGAGCATGACGTGCCCGATGAGGGGCGCCGCCTCGTGGTGGAGGGTCGCGCGGCGCATGTCGACGTAGAAGTCGGATTCGCGCCCGGAGGCGAGGGTCACCTTCTCGTGGACCACGGCCAGGTCCTTAACCAGTTCGGCCAGTCGCGCCTTGTGGGAGTCGTTCGTCATGTCTTCAGACTAGCGGGGTCGTGTCGGCGGGATGTATTCGATTCGTTCTCGCCCGCTCAGCAAGATGTTACGCTATAAAAATCTACACGTGTAGATATAGGAGGTTTCATGAGAAGACGACTGAGCGCTGCAATCGCCGCCGCAGCTCTTGCCCTGATCGTTGTGAGTCCGAATGCGGAGGGTGCTGCCCGAGTCGGTTCCAGTACTGCGGTTCCGATCCTTTCATCGGTCGAGGGACGGCACTTCTATGCCTATGCCCCATCGGTCATCCGGGAAGGCGACAAGGAATGGGTGTGGACCTGTCAGAACTCGCAGGACGGGAGAATCGTCGATGACATACGCCTGGACCTGCTCGATTCCGGCTCGCTCAGCCGGTCGGCGAGAGCTCTGACGGCATCTGAAGACGGCTGGGATCGCTTCCACATTTGCGACCCCTCTGTTGTGAGAGTCGATGCGACATGGCAAGGAGTGAGTTATCGCTATGCGATGTTCTATCTCGGAAATGATCGTGATGCCAGTGCCCATAATCAAGTGGGCATCGCATACGCGAATGATATGTCCGGGCCGTGGGTGAAAAACCCTACTCCCGTCGTATCCTTCGATCCGACGAAAGCCCCCTCTCGGTGGGGGGTGGGACAGCCGAGTGCGACGACCATCGACCCGGAATCGGGGACGGTGCTCCTCTTCTGGGTTGAAAACTATACCGGGCCTCATCGAGATACCCGGGTGTACAGGATGCCGCTCGATCTGAATGAGGAAAGCGGGGTGATCGCAGGGGTCCCGCTCGAAGTGACGACCGCGGGGCTCCGGGGAGAGGACGGGGCGCAGGACTGGCTCAATAACGCCGACTTCTCCTACGATCCTCCGTCGGATCGATTCTACGTCGTACGCGAGCGGCACCCTTATCCCTCGGGGATCCCCGACTGGGTCGGGGCGGGAGTCGAACTCGTATCGATCGACGGTGCGAGCATCTGGTCCGGTGGAGGGGCCTGGAGGCAGGAGGCTGTTATAGGTCCTGCTCAAACCGGTTATCCCCGGAATCATAATGCGGGCATCGTAAGGACCGAATATGGGACCTTGCCTTCGCCGGAAAGGATTGAGATCCTCTTCACGGCGTCGTGTGCGGACTGTGAAGACTGGCTGTGGAGTTATCGTCTGCGACGCGTGCCCGTCGAATTCAGGTGACTTCTCGTGAGGGGGGCGGGACGTTTCAGTCGCGCCCCTCTCGCTCGAGTCAAAGAACGGAGCAACCGCACGAGGCTCGGGGTCGGAGCGAATGGGTGACGACGATATGCTCGCCGCGCTTCTCGGAGTTGCCGAGGAGCGTCGAAACCGCTTGTGCCGCCATAACACTGAGCGGCTGCTCGATGACACTGAGCGGAGGCGTGGCGAAGCGCGCCTCTTGCGTCCCGTCGAAGGAGAGCGTGGCGCAGTCTTCGGGAATGCGTCGCCCCGCCTCGTGCAAGGCCCTCAATGCGCCGATCGCTTGGATGTCGGAAGCGACGAAGAGTGCTGTGAAATCAGTTGTCGAATCGAGGAGGGAGCGGCATGCCGCGAACCCCGCTTCTCGGGAGTGCTCGGAGCGCATGAGGAGACCGCTGTTCGGCCTCAAGCCGGTGACGTCTTGCCATGCCTGGACTCGCGCGTCCGCTGCGGCGCTCCCGCCGGGGCCTGCGATCATGGCGATTCTGGTATGACCGTGTTGTTTGAGGTGATCGATTCCGCTGAGGGATGCGGTGTAGTCGTCGATGCTGATGGTGGGGATATCGATTGTGGTCTCAGTGGCGTCCAGGGCGACGGCGGGGATGCGGTTGAGGCGAAGAGGGGAGAGATCGGTCTGAGCGGTTCGGCCGATGATGATGACGCCATCGGGCTGCCGTTCTGCGATGAAACGGATCTGATCCTGTTCGATGGAGGAGGTGCTTCCCGAGTCGTTGAGGATCAAGGCGTAGCCGTAGGTTGAGGCTTCTTCGCGCACCGCTCGTGCCAGTTCTGCGAAGAAGGGGTTCGAGATGTCTGGGACGAGGAGTCCTATGGAGTTCGATTTTTGCAGTCGGAATGCCCGGGCGGCAGAGTTGGGGCGGTAGTCGAGCTCGCGGACGGCGGCGAGAACCTTCTGGCGCGTCTGCTCGGAGACCGGGCGGGGGCCGTCGTTGAGGACATAGCTGACGACGGCGCTTGAGACGCCGGATAGGCGGGCGACATCATCCCTGGTCGGTCGTTTCATGGAGTTCATGGTTCTCGTCCTTCCCCGCTTCTCGCCGATTTCGGAACGCCTCTGTGAGCTGCTTGCGCAATCAATGATGACATTCTAATATCTACACGTGTAGACATTCCGTGTAGATCAAAAAGGGGGGAGAGGCCGTGGACGCAGAGGTCCTAGTCGTAGGAGCGATCAATCAGGACATCGTCATCGGAGTGTCGCGGCATCCGCAGCCGGGAGAAACCCTCATGGCGACCCGGACCTCGCAAGGGCCGGGAGGGAAAGGGGCGAATCAGGCGGCCGCCGCTGCACGTGTGGGCGCTCGGGTGGCGCTGGCATCGGCTGTCGGAGATGACGAGATCGGCCGCGAGCAGAAGCGAGCCCTCGAACGCGACGGTGTCGACATCTCCCTCGTCCGGAACGTCGTCGGAGTCCCCACCGGGACCGCCCACATCCTGGTTGATGAATCCGGCGAGAACACGATCGTCGTCGCTCAAGGCGCCAATGCCTATGCGATGTCGAGCCTGGAGACGTCGTCCCATCGCGCGAAAGTCGTCCTCGTTCAGAACGAGGTCCCCTTCGGGGCGCTCAGCGATGCGGCGAGATTCGCGCGAAAGTGCGGAGCCCGCCTCATCGTCAATGTGGCGCCCGTCCCCGAAGCGCCGCTCGACTTCTATCCTCAGGCCGACCCCCTCGTCGTTAATGAACATGAGGCGCTTCTACTCGCCGAGTCGGACAATACAGATCCGCAGAGCCTCGCCCGTGAACTGATGGCGAGGATCGGCATGCGAAGCGTCGTCATCACTCTCGGCGCGCGAGGCTGCCTCCTCGCAGAAGGCGATGCGATTCGATCGATTCCCGCCGTCCGAGTCGACGAAGTGGTCGACACCACAGGTGCCGGCGATGTCTTCGTCGGAGTCCTCGCGGCCCGATTGTCTGCGGGCGACGGCCTCATCGAAGCCGCGGAACGGGCCGTCGCGAGTGCCGCGGACGCGGTGACCTGGGCGGGAGCCCGCCCCGAGCAAGCCACATAGGAATAGTCATCATCACAAGAAAGACCTCAAAGGAGAGATCATGAACAACACGAAAAGATGGGCGATGGCGGCCCTCGGCGGCCTCGGAGCCATGAGCCTTGTCGCATGTTCAACAGGGGGGAGCGCCTCGAACAGCGAATCCGGCGGCAGTGATGGCGCCACGACGAGCATCACTTTCGTCGGAGCAGATCCGGAATCGGCCTTCGCCCCTCTCATCGAGGCCTTCGAGGCGAAGCACCCCGATATCGACGTCGCCTACGAGAACATCCCCTTCGACCAGTACAACAACGTCATCCAGCAGCGCGTCGGCGCCGGTGACGCCTCCATCGACGTTCTTCTCGTCGATGCCGGAGCCGCAGGATCGATGGCGTCGAAGGGGTGGCTGACCGACCTGAGCGAACTGGCTCCCGAAGTGGAGAAGACCTCGGTCGGCGACGGCGTCGCCGCCAACAGCTGGGACGACAAGATGTGGGCGTTGCCCATGTGGACCTCCGCGCAGTACCTCTACTACAACAAGGCCCTGCTCCAAGCCGCCGGCGTCGAGGCTCCGCCGATGCAATCGGATCAACGATGGACCTGGGAACAGACGGTCGAAGCGGCCAAGAAGGCCCAAGCGGCCGGAGCCGAATGGGGCCTCCTCTTCGATCAGACCGACAGGTACTACCAGCTTCAGCCCCTCGCCGAGTCCGCAGGAGGCGGCAGCGGCGCCACCGGTGATGATCTCCTGACTGCGGACATCACCAACGAGGGCTGGATCAAAGCAATGACGTGGTACGGGTCCCTTTTCGAAGAAGGCGTCGCACCGCGGGGAATCGCCACGGATCAGATGGCCGTTCTCTTCGCTTCCGGAAAATCGGCGTTCTTCGTCGGCGGCGCCTGGTCGACCACACCGATCAGTCAAGCCGATCCCATGATCGACTGGGGAGTCGCCCCCAACCCGATGTTCGAGGGCGGAACCCCCGCGATGTCCACGGGCTCCTGGGCGATCGGAGTCTCATCGTCGACCGACTCCTCCGAGGCGGCGGTCGAATTCGCCAAGTTCGCCTCCCTCGACCTCGAAGGCAATTCTGCGGCGACCGCGGCGATCCTCATCCCCCCAACGAATGAGGCGGCTTTCGACACCTACGTCACTCGCCTCGATGAATCGGTTACCCCCAACAGTGAAGGCATGGGCGCCCTCATGCTGTCAGAGCTCGAGAGCGCAGCCGTCAACAGGCCGAACACGATCGGGTTCACCCAGATGCAGGATGTTCTGGGACGAGCCTTCGCCGATATCCGTAACGGCGAGCCTGTCGACACGACTCTGAGCGAGGCCCAGGCCGAACTGCAAGGGCTGTGGGATCGACTGTGAGCGCTCGAAGGACACAGCGGGGAGGCGGGCGAGGGCCTCTCCTCACGGTGATTCTCTTCCTCCTCCCCGCCGTCGTTCTTCTCATCGTTCTGCGCCTGCTTCCCATGATCGGCGCGGTGATCGCCTCGTTCCAGAAGGGTGCGAATACGCTCAAAGGCCCTCAATGGGTCGGGCTGGAGAACTACGCCTATCTGCTGGGAAACCCCTCCTTCTGGGACGTTCTCGCCGTCACGGGGAGATTCCTCGTCATCATCATCCCTCTCCAAGTGGTGACGGCCCTCTTCCTCGCGATCATTCTCAATGAAAGGGTCCCCGGGATCGCCTTGGTCCGCACGGCGGTGTTCATCCCGGTGGCGGCTCCCGCAGCCGTGGCCTCCGTCATCTGGGGAATCGCCTATCAGCCGAGAGGACCGATCAACGCCGTCCTCGAATCCATCGGGCTTCCGCCCCAGCCGTTCCTCACCGATTCTGATCAGGCGCTGCAGGCGATCATCGTGCTGATGTCGTGGATCGGAGTCGGTTATTGGACGCTCTTCATCATCGCCGGCCTTCAGGAGGTTCCCCGCGAGCTCTACGAAGCCGCCGCCATCGATGGCTCCGGATGGTGGCGAACTCTTGTCCACATTACTCTGCCCTCGATTCGACGCACCCTCGCATTCGTGGTCGTCGCCGACACGGTCTCATCGGTTCTGGCATTCGTGCCCGTGCAGATCCTGACGCAGGGCGGTCCCGCCGATTCCACGAGACTGGTGATGTACGACCTTTACAACAACACCTTCCAACTCGGTGACGCCAACCTCGGACAGACCCAAGTCGTGGTTCTGCTCCTCTTCCTCGTCATCATCACCGCAGTGCAGTTCCGGATGCTCAACAAGGAGGGGGACTGATGGCTCTGCCCCATGAGATCGCGACCACACGCCTGCGCACGATCCTGGTGACGATCCTCGCCTGGTCGATCGGAATCTGTTTCGCGCTCCCATTGATCTGGATGTTCGTGTCGTCGTTTCGGACGGGCACGGAGATCTTCTCCTCCCTCTACCCGCTCGGTCCTGCGCTTCTCCTCCCGGAGAGGATCACACTGGAGAACTACCAGTCGCTCCTCGATTCGCCATTCGCCCTGTCCGTGGGGAACTCGTTGATCGTCACCGCGATCACGATCATCATCGGCTTGATGATCAGCGCTTCTGCGGCGTTCGCGCTCAGCGCCCTCGACTTCAAGGGATCGAAAGCGGTGTTCGGAATCGTCGTTCTCAGCTTCCTGATCCCCTTCGATGCGATTGCGGTTCCCCTAGCCAACCAATTCAGGGATTGGGGACTCGCGAACACTTACACCGCTCTGATCCTGCCCGGTCTCGCGAACGGTTTCGCGATCTTCGTGCTGCGCCAATTCTTCTTGGCGATTCCGCGAGAACTCGCTGAAGCTGCGACTCTTGACGGGCTGGGCCCCTGGGGAGTCTTCTGGAGGATCTATCTCCCCTTATCGCGAACGGCCCTCATCGGCGCTGGATTCACGCTTTTCCTCTTCCAATGGGGCGCATATCTCTGGCCGCTTCTCATCGCCACCGATCCCTCGATGGTTCTCGGACCGGTCGCTCTGGCGAATCTGAACGGACAGTTCGAAGTGAACTTCGGACGGATTTTCGCCGCCTCCGTGCTGTTGACGATCGTCCCGCTCGTCCTCCTCCTCTTCTTCCAGAAATACTTCACCGCATCTTTGGCGACCTCAGGTTCCAAGGGCTGATCGCCCAGAACCCCTGACATTCGACACACTCGGCTAGGAATGACATGACAGCTCAATTGATCCTCGACACCGACATCGGCACCGATGTCGATGACGCCCTCGCTCTCGCGCTGATTCTGGGCTCTCCGGAACTCTCGCTACGGACGGTCACAACGGTCTACGGCGATACGGTCCTACGCGCGAAACTGGCTTCGCGCCTGTGCACGCTGAGCGGCGGAAGCGCTTCGCCCGAGATCATCGCCGGGCAAGGGGAAACCCTTTCGGGCCGGGATGTGTGGTGGCCGGGGCATGAGGGGACGCAGTTCGTCGACCTCAACGCCGAGGACTATGGCGGTCGGATCGATGCGGTCGATCATCTCGTGACTGAGGTTCTCAATCACCCGGGGGAGATCGATGTCCTCGCAGTCGGCCCGTTGACGAATATCGCCGAGGCGATGCGCCGCGAGCCGGACTTCGCTTCAGCAATGAGGGGCCTGTACATCATGGGTGGGGACTTCCGGGACGAGAGAAGGATCCGTGAACACAATTTCTTGTGCGACGCGACTGCGGCTGATGAGGTCTTTCGATCCGGAGCGAGAATCACCGTCACAGGGTTGGACGTCACCGAGACGATCGCCTTCCGACCGGAGCAGGTCGAGCGCATCAGGAACGCCGGTCTCCTGGGGCGCGCCCTCGGTGCTGAGATCGACATCTTCTGGAACTTCCACGGCAAGCCGTGGAACAATCCGCACGATGCGATCACTGCCCTGACCTTGGTCCGTCCCGATCTTTTCGACGCGCACGAGGCTCGTGTCCGCATCGAAGCCTCGGGAGTGGATGCGGGATTGGTCATCGATGATTCGGACGCCGCGCTGGTGACGGTCATCGACCGTGCGAAGTCGGAACGGGTGTGCGAGGAATTGGTCGCGCGGATCATCGCGGCCGCCTGAAGGGCGGGCCGTCCGAGCCCGCCGATCGCCGCGCTCGGGGCGGCGCTCAACGGGCGGGGTCAGCCGGCGACGGCGTCGACGAGCTCGATGAGCTCCCCGATGCCCTCGTGGATCCCGAAGGGGCGGAAGGGGTACTGCTCGATCTGCTCGAGGGACGTCGACCCGGACAGGACGAGGTGCGTGCGCAGCCCCGCCTCGACGCCCGCCTGCACGTCGGTGTCCATCCGGTCGCCGACCATCGCCGCGTCCTCCGAGTGGACGCCGATCTTGTTGAGGCCGGCGCGGATCATCACGGGATTGGGCTTGCCGATGAAGTACGGCTGCTTGCCGGTGGCCGCGGTGATCATCGCGGCGATCGACCCCGTCGCCGGCAGCGTGCCCTCGTCGGAGGGGCCCGACACGTCGGGGTTCGTCGCGATGAACTTGGCGCCGGCCTCGATGAGGCGCACGGCGCGCGTGAGGGCGTTGAAGTCGTAGGAGCGGACCTCGCCGAGGACGACGTACTCGGGGTCCTGGTCGGTCATGATGTAGCCGGCGGCGTGCATCGCCGTGGTCAGCCCGGCCTCGCCGATGACGTAGGCGGTGGAGTTGGGGGACTGCTGGGACAGGAACGCGGCGGTGGCGTTCGCGCTCGTCCAGATGCGGTCCTCGGGAACGTCGAGGCCGGAGTTGGCCAGGCGCGCCGACAGGTCGCGGTTGGTGAAGACGGAGTTGTTCGTCAGGACGAGGAAGGGGTACCCCTTGCGGCGCAGGGCGTCGAGGAACTGCTGGGCGCCGGGCAGGGCGCGGTTCTCCTTGACGAGGACGCCGTCCATGTCGGACAGCCAGGCGGTCACGGGCGGGAGGTCTCGCAGGGATGTGGACTCAACTGATGCTAATGCCATGCGACCAGGGTATCGGCTGGATGGGCGCCGCGGGAGCCCCCGGCGGGGGCGTTCGGGCGCGCGTTCGGGCCGCTGGGCGCTGAAAGCCCGGGGACGTTCGTGTCCGGGGCACGGGTCGGGGCGTCCTCGACGGCCGGATCGGCGGTAGTCGTCTGACCGGGGGTGGGGCGCGGCCGTCCGCCGGGGCGGCGGCATCGAGGGCGCCTGCGAGGCCACGGGCGGGCTCGCTCGCGGCCCTAGGGCATGTCTCCCAATAGGTGGGGTGTTATGGCGGCAGTCTGGGTTGGTGGCGATGCGAGGGGCAACGTCGTCGAACGCTCTTTCAACCTCATGAAGCAGTGGCGCGGCCTGGCCGCCCGCGCACGGCTTGCTCGCCATCACCTACCGCGCTGCCGTCGCCCTCCTCGCAGTCATCACCTGGCTACGCGCATAAAGGAGACACGCCCTAGTCGGTGGGGTCGGCGTCGACGGCGCCCTGGACGTCGTGGAAGAGGAGGTCGGTGATCTCGACCTGGACGGTCTCGACGCGGGGGATGTCGACGAGGACGAGGGGGTCGTCGGCGCTGGTCTGCAGGGTGAGGGTGCCGCATCCGAAGAACCTGTCGGACAGGCCCCGCTCATGGGTGACGTCGGAGATGCGCGACAGGGGCAGGTCGTGGCCGCGCTTGGTGAAGACTCCGTGACGCGTGATGATCCTCTTCGACGTCAGCGTGTAGGTCGTCGTCGCCCACCGCACCAGGGGGATGAGGAGGAGGGGGATGAGGAGGACGGCGACGAGGGACCAGGCGACGACGTGGCTCCATGGGGCGTAGCGTTCGGGCAGCATGGCTGAGGCGGTCGCGCCGGCGATGACGAGGACGAGGGAGGCGGCGATGTTCGCGAGGATCGCCTTGACGTGGGTGCGCATGTGGCGGACGACGACCTCGTCGCGGCTCAGCAGGTTCTTCGACAGTGCCATGCCCCCATCGTGCCACCTCGGCCGCCGGTCGTCCTCTTCCGGGCGCTATCGTGGCCGGATGACCTCCTCGCCCCGTGACGGAGCCGCGACCGGGCCCGTGGGCGCCCCGCCGTGGCCCTCGGCCCCCGATCAGTGGCCCGACGACCCCCGCTACGACCCGGAGCTGCTCGCCCTGGGCGACGCCCGCAACGTCGAGGACCGGTACAGGTACTGGACGGTCGACGCGATCCGCGCCGATGTGGCGTCGCGCGCCCTGCCGTTCGAGGTCGCCGTGGAGAACCTCGGGCACGACTTCAACATCGGGTCGATCGTTCGCACGGCGAACGCCCTGGGGGCGCGGAGCGTTCACATCGTCGGGCGGCGCCGCTGGAACCGCCGCGGGGCGATGGTCACGGACCGCTACATCGACGTCGATCATCTGCCCGATGCGCGGGCGCTCGCCGACCACTGCCGCGCTCGCGGCCTCGTCCTCGTCGGGGTCGACAACATCGACGGCTCCGTCCCCTTGGAGGGAGCGCGTTTGCCGGCGCGCGCGTGCCTCGTTTTCGGGGAGGAGTCGAACGGGTTGAGCGAGCAGATGGTCGACGTGTGCGAGAGGGTCGTCGCTATCACCCAGCGCGGATCGACGAGGTCGATGAACGTCGGCCATGCGGCGGCGATCGCCATGTGGGCGCAGGCCGGGGCGTGCGCGGGAGCGGGACTTCCATCCTCATCCGGGACGGGACGGATGTGAAACAATAGGAGGTGACAGTCTGTCACTCGATTAGGAGGCTACCGTGCCGATCGCAACCCCTGAGGTCTACGCCGAGATGCTCAACCGCGCCAAGGAAGGCAAGTTCGCCTACCCCGCGATCAACATCACCTCGTCGCAGACCGTTACCGCCGCCATCCAGGGCTTCGCCGAGGCCGAGTCGGACGGCATCATCCAGGTCTCCGTGGGCGGCGCCGAGTACGCCTCAGGCTCGACCATCAAGAACCGCGTCACCGGTTCGCTGGCCCTGGCCGCCTACGCCACCGAGGTCGCCAAGAACTACGGGGTGACGATCGCCCTGCACACCGACCACTGCGCCAAGCAGAACATCGACTCGTGGATCCGCCCCCTGATGGAGATCGAGGCCGAGCAGGTCGCCGCCGGCGGCCTGCCGACCTTCCAGTCGCACATGTGGGACGGCTCGGCGGTGCCGCTCGACGAGAACCTCGAGATCGCCAAGGAGCTCCTCGCCCTGTCGCAGAAGGCCAACACGATCCTCGAGATCGAGATCGGCGTCGTCGGCGGCGAGGAGGACGGCGTGGTCGGCGAGATCAACGAGAAGCTCTACACGACCACCGAGGACGCCCTCAAGACTGTCGAGGCCCTCGGCCTGGGCGAGAACGGCCGCTACCTGACGGCCCTGACCTTCGGCAACGTCCACGGGGTGTACAAGCCCGGCCACGTCAAGCTGCGCCCGGAGATCCTCGGCACCATCCAGGAGGAGGTCGCCGCCAAGGTCGGGTGGAAGAACAACCGTCCGTTCGACCTCGTCATGCACGGCGGCTCCGGCTCGACGGCGGATGAGATCGCCCTGGCCGTCGCCAACGGCGTCATCAAGATGAACGTCGACACCGACACCCAGTACGCCTACACCCGCCCGGTCGTCGAGCACATGTTCCGCAATTACGACGGCGTGCTCAAGATCGACGGCGAGGTCGGCAACAAGAAGATGTACGACCCGCGCTCGTGGGGCAAGGCCGCCGAGGCCGGCATGGCCGCCCGCGTCGTCGAGGCGTGCGAGCGCCTCGGCTCGGTCGGCACGAAGATGAAGTGATCGTCGACTGACACATCCTGTCGCCGGGGCCCGCCGCTGATGCGGCGGGCCCCGCGTCGCGTTCGGGCGCGTTCTAGGCTTCGACGACGAGCTCGCGCCCTGGGAGTCCCGCGTGATCTTGCTTCGCGCCCGTCCGGCAAACCGAAGCACACCCCTCGTCCGCCATTGACTCGCGCCGAACGACCGATCGTCCGAATCCTGCGGGATGCGGCTCTGCGGATCGCCCACGCCGCGTTCAGGGGTGGCGAGTGAGGATTCCCCGCGCGGCCCAGCCGCGGCGACGAACCGGGCCGAAATGAGGGGGCCGGGGTCTCGCGCGCCGCGCCGGGACACGGGACAATAGGTGCTCTGGCATGATGGAGACGAGGCCATCACCGGCACGGAAGGCGGAGAACCATGAACCAGGAGTGGACCCGAATCGAGGGCATGATCATCGGGCGCGACCTCGATCCGGCGGATGTGGCCCGCGAACTGGGCGAGCGCGGAGTCCTCGCGCAGCTCGAATGGTTCCCCTCCTCGCCCCAGCTCCTCGGCCTCAACCTCGCCGTCGCCGACGGCGCCGTCGCCGCCCTCGACGAGCAGGGCTCCGTCTCTCCGGGCCCGTCCCCAGACGACCTTGCCGACGACCTCGCCGTCCTATTCGACGCGGAGGTCCGCATCGGCTCGTCCACCGCCGACCACCTCCCCGACGACGACCCCGACCCGAGCCGGGCGGATCCGGACGACGACCCCGACGCGCGCGAATCGGCCTCGAGGATCGTCGAGATCGGCCGGACCCCCGCCTCGTCCGTCCCCCTGCTCGCCGCCCTCGAGGGCCTCGACCTGGGCTCCCTCGACCTGGCCGACGACCACCGGGCGATCCTCGCCGACCTGCCCCCGGAGAAGGCCGGCTGGAACTTCGGGGACCTGCCCCTCGTCACCCTGTCGATGACCGACGGCGACCTCCAGGCCTTCCTCGTCACCGACGACCACCTCGAGCACGTCGTCACCCACAACTGGGGGATGCGCACCCGCATCGTCCCCGGCCCCCTCGACGACGCGCACCTCCTCGCCGACGAGGTCCTCGACCTCGTGGGGGACCGCCCCGACCTGGCGGCCATCGCCGACGCGGTGCCCGGCGCGGACGCAGACGCCCTGTGGGAGTGCGCCGGCGCCGACGGCGACGACGCCGTGTGGCGCGTCGTCCGGGCCCTCGGACTGCCCCAGGGGGTCGCCGGGTTCCTCCTGGGCGCCCTCGACGCCGCCGACGTCGAAGGGGTGACGGTCCACCTGGCGCGGGGCATTTCGAACGCGATCGGCCGCAGCGTCGACATCATGCTCGGCGAGCCGGAATCCCCGGTCAAGCCCCTGTGGAGCGGCTATCAGAACATCGCCTCGGACAAGCCGTGGGTCATCCGCGTCGCCGCCACCGTCGAGGCGATCGCCGGCGCGGGGATGCTCGTCGGGGCGATCCGCGCCCCCAGGCCGCGCTCCGGGTGGCTCATCGCGGGCGGCGTCGTCGGCGGTCTCCTCCTCGTCGACTCGATCGCCGAACTGTCCCTCGCCAAGTACGTCGCCCAGCGCCAGCGGCGCCGGGCGGGCCTGGCCCGGGATTGAAGCGCGCGTCTTCCCCAGAGGGCCCGCCTCATCGGACGTGGGATCCTCGCCTCGGTCATGTTCACGGGGTGCGTACCGCTGCCCTGAATGCGGCGCGCTGGGCAGGAGGTCGGATCCGCTGGATTCGAGGAATCCACTGAGTCGGTGGTGAATCAGCCCGAGGTCCACGCATCGATCGGGGCCTTCAACGAAAGGATGTCGGGCATCGGCGCCGTCCAGTCCCTTGTGCCGGAGCCTCGCAGGACGGTGGCAGGCTCCTCGCAGGGCTCGGCCTCGCCGATCGGATGAGCCGCGCGGCACTGGTAGGCGGACAGCTCCACATCAGGGTTCACGTCTGAGCGCTGGATCGAGGGCGGGCGAGCCGCTCCCGCGCGGCATCGATGTCTTCAACGAAACGGATTCTGCCCCATCCGCGTCACGCCACGGATGCCGGGGCGTGTCACTGGCCCGGATCGCCCTCCGAGGGTCGGTACACGGTGGCAGCGTCCAGCCTTCCGGTGGATCGCCTCAAGCGTTAGATTTCGCGACATGAGTAGTACGACTACGCAGCGACCTGCCCTTGGAGTATCCGGTGCGCGGTCTCAGCGGATCATGAGGACGATTGCTTTCCTCTTCCTCCCCGTGCTCCTCCTACTCCTCTTCGGTCTCGTCGCCAACGCGATCCACGTCGCCCACACTCAAGGGCTCAGAGGAGCCCTGGGCGATCTGGGTGAAATATGGCTCCGGATCATGCAGATCCGTGTTCCCAATTCAACACTTTTAACCGTTCAAGGAGTCCTAGTATTTACGCTCCTCGGGCTCTCGTCCATCGAGAATCTCACCTCCGAATCCTTACCGTTGGATAAAAGGATTAATGTCGAGTGGTTCGAGACTCAGAAACGAATCTTGCGCAAACTATCGGAAAACGATTTTCTTCTGTCCGTCGCGGGGGTGATATCCGCAGGAGTGGCTGCTGTTTCATGGATTGGATTCATTAACAGGCTGCTCGCCTCAGCGACGCCCCCCGATTGGGAGAGCGCACTGCTCGCGGCGATTCTCTTCTCCGTGTTGTACGGGACAGTCTTCTTCCTCTTTGTCGCCGAGTCGGAGCGGTCCCGGCTTGTTTCGGAGACCTTCCTACGGCTCGTCGACGTTCACCACGCCATTGTGGATGTGCGAGCCGTAACGTCAGATCCTCATCCGTCACGAGGAGGGGGGATCAGCATGTGGACCATGCGGCGCGGACGCGATCTGCTCTCTCTGCCGGACGAGGTGGTCGATAAGCTTGAGGCAGAAGAAGATCCGCCGGCGCAGCGTTCGCCCGCCGACAGCGACGGGAGGGAAGCATCGCTCCCCTGGAGGCTCCTATTCACCAGTGCCGCGGCGCGTTCTTTCCCCGCCGTCGGGCTCTCGATCCCCCTACTGGTGGGAATCCTGCTCTTATCGGTCGGGAGCGCGCGTCCCGCTCACAGAGTCATTCTCGCCCTGCTGGCGGCTGCACTCTTCATCGCCGTGCTGTTCATTGTGTCGATTGTTTTCCTCATCGAAGCGCTCTATTTGAGGATCGCCCAACGATCATTCGCCTCCGAGTACTTTCTTAGCTGGACTATTTTTATCCTCGTGATACTCCTGTGGCCGATATCGGTGCTCAAAATACTCGTCATCGATAGCTCGACCGCCCCGGCCCTTCTGTGGGTCTCAGTCGGATTCGCATTCGCGCCATTCGTCTCATGGGCCCGATTCCTCATCGACCCCCTGAGAGATACGCGCTCTCCGACAATTCGGGCGATCATCGATCACGCTGAAAAAGTGCTCCACGAGGAGCGGGATCGATTGATCGACGCCCTCAGACGGGCTCGCAAGAAGAGCCGGTAACGCCCTCGCCGCGGCTGACCCGCCCCCATCCGTAGCCGAGCCAGTCGAACGGCCCTGATGCGGGCGCGCTGGGCAACCCCGGCACGAGGAGCACCAGCCTTGCGAAGGCGCTCGTGCTCATCGCGACGCGGATGCGGACCGGTTCCCGGCAACGCCCGCCCTCCGGGTTCGCGCAGCCTGGGCCCAGGCGCAGGGGCGCTGTTCGGGCTCACCCCGACGACAACCCGGCGGCCACGCCCACGCTCCCCCGTGCACGCGCCCATCGATCGCCGCCATAAACACGGCCGTCGCGCTCCTCAAACGACGCGGCCCGCACAACCCCCCAGACTCTTCGAGTATGACGAGGACCGCTAGACCCCGTCCATCAGTGGCCGCCCCCGACCGTGCGTGCCCGCCTGGACGTACGGGCCCATGCTCCTCGATAGCCTCGATCTCGCAATGGAGGCGGCTCGTGCTCGGGGCTCAGATGACGAATCGTCGATACGCCGCCCGGGCTTTCATCGCATGAATGATCTCGATCTCGCCGTCGTCCCACAGCAGAACGACGACCTCGAGGAGGCGCCCGGCGGTATCCAGCCCGATCCTCAGCTCGCGCTGAGGATCGTCGTCATCGAGCGGACCGCCGGCCAGGACCGACCGCGCGGCCTCGATCGCGTCCTCATCGCTGATTCCGTGCTTGCGAGCAGAGGGGGAGACGATCACGCGCGGACCCACTCGCGAACGGCGGCGCGGATCGCCGCAGAACGATCCAGGCCCTCGCGCTGAGCCCGTTCCATCAGCTCATCCAATTCCTCATCGGAGAATCGGGTGGGGACCACACGAGATGCCTTGCCCGCGCGCGGCGGACGGCCCCACCTGCGCGTCAATTCTTCGACGTCGTAGCCGGCCTCCGCCTCATCCGCCCACGCCTGCACCTGAGCATCCGAGATCTCCCGGCCCCGAATCATGCGCTTTCCCATGGCGTCATCATATTCCGTAATACGGAAGAGGTCGAGCTGTTGACGGCCCCACAACCGGTCCGTTAAAGCCCCGGTGCCAGCGTCGCGTGGAGGCCGGGGCGCTCACCCTGCGAACCGACGGAATACCCGCGCCCGCTCGATCACCGGGCCCGGGTTGGTCAGCGGGTCAGCGCTTCGGCTGGGAAGTCCTGAGGGCGGTCGGTGAACACGCCGGTGACCCCCCACGAGGCCAGCTCGATCGCCCGGTCGACGTCGTTGACCGTCCACACGTTGCAGTCGAAGCCCGCCTCGCGGATCTGTTCGACCTCGGCGCGCGTCAGCCCCTCGACGCTCGGGTGGACGGCGACGCACCCCAGGTCCGCCGCGCCCTCCTGCCAGGTCGGCCCCGGCTGGCCGTGGCGCTCGAAGAGCCAGCCGAGCGCGATCTGCGGGCACGCCCGGTGGAAGCGGGCCAGCGCCTCATGGTCGAAGGAGGAGACGATCAGGCGCGACGGGTCCGCGACCTGGGAGACGGCGACCCGCAGGTTCTCCACGAGCGTCTCGCGCAGCTCCATCCCCCCGTAGCACGGCTTGATCTCCAGGTTCATCCCCAGGTGCGAGGCGTTCGCGAAGGAGATGACGTCGGCGGCCTCGGGGATGCGCTCGAAGCGGTACGTGTCGGAGAACCAGGCGCCCGCGTCGAGGCGGCGGATCGCCGAGTAGTCGAGGCCGTAGTAGCGGCCCGACCCGTTCGTCGTCCGGTCGAGCGTGTCGTCGTGGATGACGATGAGCGACCCGTCGGCGATGACGTCGACGTCGAACTCGATCCACGTCGCGCCCGCCTCCATCGCCTTGGAGAACGCGGCGATGGTGTTCTCCGGCGCCAGGGTGGGGGCCCCGCGGTGGGCGTAGATCCTCGGGTAGTCGGTCATCGGTCCTCCTAGGGTGGGGTCGCGGCGGCGGGGCGGTCGGGCCGCCCCGGTCACCACAGGTCGGGGTCGTCGGCGGCGCTGGCCGCCTCGTCGGAGGAGATGAGGATCGCCTCGTCGCGCTTGGCGGGCAGGACCTCGGCGACGTAGGAGGCGATGACCTCCTCGAAGGGCACATCGTATCCGGCCTGCTGGGAGCGGTACCACCGGTGTTCGAGGAACTCGTGGAAGATCTGTGCGGGTTCGAGCTTGCGGGCCAGTTCGGCGGGGACGGCGCGGACGACCGGCTCGAACACGCTCGACAGCCACTCGTGGGCGACGATCTCCAGGGGGGCGTCGGACCGTCCCGTCGTCGCCCGGAAGGTCTCGATGTCGTTGAGGAGGCGGCGCGCCTGGTTCTCGCCGACGTCCATGCCGGTCAGCCGCATGAGCTTGCGGTGGTGGTGGCCGGCGTCGACGACCTTGGGCTGGATCTCCAGCCGCGTCCCGGACGCGTCCGTCGTCATCTTGAGCTCGCCGACATCGAAGCCGAGGTCGTTGAGGCGGCGGATCCTCTGGGCGACTCTGAGCCGCGGATTCGCCCCGACGGTCTCGACGGTCTCGACGGCGGTGAGCTCGTTCCACAGGTCCTCGTAGCGGGTGCGGATCCGATCGCCGATGTCGATGGGGTCGGCGTCGGCGGGGAAGTACAGGCCGGCCTGGAGGTCCATGAGCTCGCCGATGATGTTCGTCCGGGCCAGGTCGACGTCGTACTCGCGCTGCCCGCGGGTCAGCGCCGGGTGGAGCTCGCCGGTCTCGGCGTCGACGAGGTAGGCGCTGAAGGCCCCGGCGTCGCGGCGGAACAGCGTGTTCGACAGGGACACGTCCCCCCAGTAGAAGCCGAGGAGGTGGAGTCGGACGAGGAGGACGGCGAGGGCGTCGATGAGGCGCGTCGCCGTGTCGGCGCTCATGTGCTGGCTGAACAGGGCCCGGTAGGGCAGGGAGAATTGGAGGTGCTCGGTGACGAGGACGGCGTTGAGCTCCTCGCCGACGGGGGTGCGCCGCCCGGTGATGACCGCGGTCGGCAGCACCGAGGGTGCGTCGAGGCGCGATAGGTCGCGGAGCATGTGGAACTCGTGGTGGGCGACGCTCGGGCCGATCTCCTTGACGGCGATGACGCGGTTCGACAGGTTGACGAATCGGACGGTGTGGCGGGAGATGCCCCGGGGCAGGGCCGCGAGGATCTCGTCGGGCCATTCTTCGAGCGGCACCTCCCACGGCAGGTCGAGGAGGGCGGGGTCGACCGTGGCCGCGGTGATCTCCAAGAGGTCAGACATGCCGGTATTGTCCCTTATCGCTGGCGGTTGCGGGAACGGTCCGGCTCCGTCCACCGTGGGAACAGTCCGCTGACGGGGACCGCCCCGGCCCCGCCCGGTGAGGGCGGGGCCGGGGCGGTGCGCCCGGGCGCGTCGGATCAGTCGGGCAGGCGCACGCCGGTGGAGGCGGAGAAGTTGTGCTGCTGGCCGGGGATGACGCGCGTGTGGATGACGCCGCCGCGGTCGGGGGCCGTGCGCGGGGGGACGCGGACGATGAGCTGACCGGCCTTCGCCCCCTCGTCGGCCGAGCCGATGTTCTGGGCCTCGCGGCCGCCGGCGAGGCGGCCGTACACGTAGGCGTCGGAGCCGAGCTCCTCGACGAAGTCGACCTCGATGGGAATCGTGTTCTCCGTGTCGGCGGAGACGACCTCGAGGCCCTCGGGGCGGAACCCGATGGTGATCTTCCCGTTGTCCTCGGGGGCGACGGCCGCGCGGGTGGCGGCCGACAGGGGGATGCGGGCCGAGCCGAGGACCGCGGAGTCCCCGTCGATGTCGAAGGCGCCGAGGTTCATCGCGGGCGAGCCGATGAAGCCGGCGACGAACTCGTTGGCGGGGCGCTCGTACATCTCCTGGGGGGTGCCGACCTGCTGGAGGAGGCCGTTGTTGAGGACGGCGATGCGGTCGCCCATGGTCAGGGCCTCGGTCTGGTCGTGGGTGACATAGACGGTGGTGACGCCCAATTCTCGCTGGAGGGAGGCGATCTGGGTGCGGGTCTGGACGCGGAGCTTGGCGTCGAGGTTCGACAGCGGCTCGTCCATGAGGAACACCTGGGGCTTGCGGACGATCGCGCGGCCCATGGCGACGCGCTGGCGCTGACCGCCGGACAGGGCCTTGGGCTTGCGGTCGAGGTACTGGGCGAGGTCGAGGATGCGGGCGGCCTCGTCGACGCGCTTGGCGATCTCGTCCTTGGGGGTGCCGGCGATCTTCAGGGCGAAGCCCATGTTCTCGCGGACGGTCATGTGCGGGTAGAGCGCGTAGTTCTGGAAGACCATCGCGATGTCGCGGTTCTTCGGCGGGACGTCGGTGACGTCCTTGTCGCCGATGAGGATGCGGCCGGAGTTGACGTCCTCCAGGCCGGCGAGCATGCGCAGCGAGGTCGACTTGCCGCAGCCGGAGGGGCCGACGAGGACGAGGAATTCGCCGTCGGCGATTTCCAGGTCGAGCTGGTCGACGGCGGGCTTGTCCGAGCCCGGGTAGATCCGTGTCGCCTTGTCGAAGGTCACGGTTGCCATGAGTGTTCTCCTCCCACCGGCAGGTACGTGCCGGACGATCCGAGTGGGTTCGGTTGTGCGCCGGATGGGTCACCGGCGCGGCGGGGGGCGCGGCGTCGCGCACCGCCTCCCCGAACCTACCACCTGGAGGGGGTCGAGGGGGGAGTTCGGCGGTGTCGTTCGCGCCCGGCGGGCGGGGGCGGCGGCACCGCCCGCTGAGCGCCTCGGCGTCAGTCGGCCGGCGTCTGCGGGACGAGGGCGGTGGGAGCCGCGGGCAAGTCGCGCTCGACGAGGTGCCGGCGTCCGTGGGACGAGGGCGGCGGCGTATGCGATGCGCTGCGACGCGCGAAGCCCGGTGCCCGGGGGCGGCGCCTGCGCCTGGGCCCGGACCGCCGCCTCGCGGCCGCGAGGCCCGGGGCCGGGGACTTAGGGGAGCGCGGTGGGAGTGGCGTCGCCGGAGGGGACGAGGCCTCGAGGTGGGGGCGGCGGCCTGTAGCCTGGCCGGGTGGAAGCAGGAGACGAGATCGGCGGCTACGCGCTCGTGAGGCGGCTGGGCTCCGGCGGCGCCGGGACGGTCTGGCTCGCCGAGGACGGCGCCGGCCAGCGCGTCGCCTTCAAGGCGATCCACCCGGCCCTCGCCTCCTCCGAGGCCGCCCGCGCGCGCCTCGTCCGCGAGGCCCGGACCGTCAACTCGGTCGCCTCGACGGCCGTCGCCCACGTCCTCGACATCGAGGCCGACGCCTCCCAGCCCTTCATCGTCTCCGAGTACATCGACGGCCCGACGCTGTCCTCCCTGATCCGCTCGGGCCCCATCGGCCCCGTCGGCGTCGCCGCCCTCGCGCACCGCCTCGCCGACACCATCGGCGCCGTCCACGCCGCGAGCATCGTCCACCGCGACATCAAGCCGTCGAACATCATCTGCTCGCCCGACGGGCCCGTCCTCATCGACTTCGGCATCGCCATGACCGGCGACGACGACCGGCTGACCGGCACCGGCCTCGTCTCGGGGACCGCCGGGTACACCTCGCCCGAGCTCCTGCGCGCCCAGGAGTGCGACGCCGCCGCCGACTGGTGGGCGTGGTGCGCGACCCTCCTGTCCGCCGCGACGGGGCGGCCCCCCTTCGGGTCGGGCGACGTCCAGGGCGTCATCATGCGGGTCCTCGACGGGGACCCGGACACCCGCGGGCTGCCGGCGAGGACCGCGGCCGCGCTCGCGGCCGGTCTCGACCCCGACCCGCGGCGCCGCCCCTCGCCGGCGCTCATCGGCGCCGACCTGGCGGCCGACGCCGGATGGCCGCCGAGCGCCTTCGACGACCCCGGCCTCGACTGGGCGCGGGCCCTCGCCCCAGGGGAGGCGACGCAGGTGGTCCCCGACGCTGGCGCCGTGACGCGCGCTCTTCCCGCCCGGGCGTGGGGCGCCCCGATGGTCCCCGACGCGACGGCCGCCGATCGGACGCGGCCGCTGCCCGTCGTCGAGGACGCGCCGGCGGACCCGACGCAGGTCCTCCCCGCCCCCGCTCCCCAAGTCCCGCCGCCCGTATCTCAGTGGATGCCGGTCGACGCCCCCTTCTCCCCCGCACCGGCCGCCCCCGGCGCCCCGCCCTGGGCTGGGGATGCCCTCGCGGATGGCGAAACGCCGGGCGCTCCGCACCCGTGGGAGCAGGCCCCGCCGTGGGAACAGCCCGCCCCCCTCTACGCGCCCGATCGGCCCCGCACCGCATGGGTCCTCGGAGCGTTCCTCATGATGCCGCTGGCGATGCTCCCCCTGATTCTCGGGGCGACCGGGACCGCCTCCGCCGTCCTGGCCCTCGTCGTCCCGGCTCTCGTCGGCGCCGTCCTCGAATGGCGGGAGCGCCGCCGCGTCCGGCGGGGCGGAGCGAGCCCCTGGGACACCGCCGCCGCCCTCGCGATGTCCCCGCTCCTGGCGGTCCGCGTCCTCGCGGGCCTCGTCGTCGGCGCCGCCGTCGCCGCCGTCGTCCCCTACGGCCTGTGGGCCGCGCGCACGGCCTTGCTCACCGGCGCCGTCCCGTGGGCCAGGCCCCTCGACGTCCTCGCCTCGCCGACCCCGCTCATCGGCGTCGACCCGGTGCTCTCGGCCCCCTCGGAGGCCGCGGTCGCGTGGGGACTGGGGTGGCTCTTCCTCGTCGGCGTCTGGGCGATGCCCACCTCAGCGGATCTGCGCGCTGGGGTCTCCCGCGGCGCCAGGCGTTTCCTGGGGCCCCTGTGGTCGAGGATCCTCGCCGCGACGGCCTGCTTCGGTGTGGTCGTCGCCACATGGATCATCATCACAGGCGGGATGTTGTAGGGCGCGGATCCCGAGCCGTCTGGGTACTGTGAATCCAGTTATCTCCTGGAAAGGTCCTCACATGGCGAAGAACACCGTTCCCCCCAGTGACGCCGCTCGGGTCAAGGCCCAGCAGATGCGCCAGGCCCAAGAGCGCGCCGACAAGCGCACGCGCAACATCATCATCGGCGTGGTCGCGGCCGTCGTCGTCGCAGTGATCGCCGTGGTCGCCATCGTCGTCGGCAACCAGATCGCCAAGAACGCTCGCGCCCACGACAGCGCGAACACGGCGCTCCTCGGCTCCTACGAGGACGGCGGGCCGATCGTCGTCTCCTCGAAGGGCGTCGGCGTCGCCGACGACTCGGTTCCGACCCTGACCGAGTACTTCGATTACTCCTGCCACGCGTGCGCCGACATCGACGGATTCATCGGTAGGGACCTGAGCGACGGCGCCCTCGCCGGCGACTACACTCTCGAGATCCAGCCGGTCACGGTCGTCGGGGTGGAGTACGCGGGGCCGGCGACGACGGCCTCCCTCATCGTCGCCGATCAGGCCCCCGACCACTGGATCGAGTTCCACCACGCGCTCCTGGCCTACTTCGGCAGCCAGTACAGGGCCGGCGAGGGCCGCGTCGTCTCGAACGAGGAGGCCTCGTGGAAGCAGGTCAAGAGCATCGCCCTCGAGGTCGGCGTCCCCCAGGAGATCGTCGACTCCTTCCCCGTCAACGTGTCCGACGCGTATCTCGAGCGGGCGACGAACGAGTGGAGGGAGGCGCCCATCGCCGGGCGCGAGGGCCTGGGGACCCCGGAGTTCGTCAAGGATCACAGCACGAAGATCGTCCTGAGCGGCACGGACGCTCCGTCGATCCTGGAGACGATCCGCACGGGCATGGGCCTCGAATCGGCCTCCGCCCAGTAGTCGGTCTCGGCGCTCGGTGAGCGCCGATGGCGTCGTGCGGGGCCCGGGCGGATTCGTCCGGGCCCCGGCCGTCATGGCAAGATACGCGTGTCGCCGCCTTAGCTCAGTTGGTAGAGCAGCTGTCTTGTAAACAGCAGGTCATCGGTTCGAGCCCGATAGGCGGCTCGGCTGTTCGAGCATTGCAATCTCCCGGGGAGCCCCGATGAAGAGGCTTCGCCCTATGCGTGCTATGCGCGCGACATGACCTTTTCTTCAGCCACTGCGATCAATGATGGGTGTGCGTTCCCCGACGAAGACCCATCGTCCTGCGTGCATGGGAGCAGGCGGGTTTCCTGCTGTTTCTTCACTCGGTGGCCCTCTGTCGCCTCGTGAATGAGGCGGGGACGGGTCCGGCGCGTCGCTGATGCGTCGGTATTGCCTGTGTCGACGGGCCGTGCGGCCCGTCGACGAGGCCCCGCCCCGTTACGGCAGCGACCAATCGACGGCGGACGCCCCTTGGGCGACGAGCAGCTCATTCGCCCGCGAGAACGGTCGCGACCCGAAGAACCCGTAGCGGGCCGACATCGGCGACGGGTGCGGGGATTTGACCACCGGCACGTCGCCCAGGCGGGGTTCGAGCGTCTGGGCGTCCTTGCCCCACAGGATCGCCACCAGCGGACGCCGCCGTCCCTCCTCGTCCGTGCGCGCGACGAGGGCGTCGATCGCGCACTCGGTGACCTCCTCCCACCCGCGCCTGCGGTGCGATCCCGGAGCCCCCGGACGAACGGTCAGCACCCGGTTGAGCAGGCACACCCCCTCGCGCGACCACGCCGACAGGTCGCCGGACGTCGGGCGGGCCGCCCCCAGGTCGGATTCCATCTCGGAGAAGATGTTCTGCAGGGACCGGGGGATCGGCACTCCCGGCGCCACGGAGAAGCTCAGCCCCATCGCATGACCCGGCGTCGGATAGGGGTCCTGGCCGACGATGAGGACCTTGATCTCGTCGAAGGGGTAGGTGAACGCCCGCAGGACGTCGGTGCCGGCGGGCAGGTAGTGGCGGCCCTCGGCGATCTCGCGGCGCAGCATCGCGCCGATCTCGTGAATGCGGTCCTCGACGGGGGCGAGGGCCCGGGCCCACCCGGGATCGACGAGGGCGGACAGGGGCTGCGGTTCGTTCTCGGTCACGGCCCCAGCGTAGGACAGGCGACCGGCGCGCCCGCAGTGGAGCCGCGCGCGCGTGCGGCTTGCCGTTAGTCTGAACGGGTGAGTGCACAGTACCCCAAGGACGAATTCGACCGCGCCGGCGACGACATGCCCATCGGCATGCATCGCGCCCAGCCGTCGAAGTGGAAGAACGTCTGGCCCTTCCTCGCGCTGCTCGTCATCGTCCCGCTTCTGGGATGGGGCGTCTCGACGATCCTGACGAATCGCGGTATCGACGCGGGGAGCCTGGTGCCCTCCGCTCAGGCGCCCCAGTCCGCGCCCGCCCAGCCCGCCGCCCCGGAGCCCCAGTCGAGCCCCGCCCAGTCGGCGGCTTCCGAGCGCGACGAGGACTCGCGCCGCGAGGAGCCGCAGTCCGCTCCCGACGAGGCGGAGTCCGCCCCCGAGACCTCCCCGGCTGACGAGGTCGATCACAACGCCGTCGTCTCAGTCCTCAACGGCACGGGCATCCAGGGGCTCGCGGCCGATCGCGCGGGGACTTTGACCGGTGCCGGGTTCGTCGCCGTGTCCGCGGCGAACGCCCAGGGGTGGCAGACCGAGGTCTCGACCGTCTACTACGAGGACCCGGCGATGCGGGTGACGGCCGAGGCTGTCGGCGAGGCGCTGGGCATCGCGAACGTTCAGGCGACGACCGGCCTGGGCAATCCCGACGTCGTCGTCATCCTGCGCTGACGCCGTCCGCGCCCGAGAGCCCCCGTCGCCGTTCCCGGCGACGGGGGCTCGGCGTCGGCTCTCCGGCGACCTGCGGGAGGGGAAGGGGATGCGAGGACGGCGGACGCGGGGATCGCCCAGGGCTGAATCGGGCGGCGCCCGCGTCCCTCGTCTTGCACTCGCATGAGGTGAGTGCCAAACTTGCCGTTGGCACTCGCCACGGCAGAGTGACAAGACGAACGGGTCAGGTGAGGCCCGGCGCCGGGCGCTCAGAACGCGTCCGGCGCCCGGTCGTCCGTCGCGGGCACCGGCCCAGATCCGCACTGCGGAAGGAAGACAGCATGTCCAAGATCATTCACTTCGACGAAGACGCCCGTCGCGGCATGGAGCGAGGCCTCAACCTCCTGGCCGACACCGTCAAGGTCACCCTCGGCCCCAAGGGCCGCAACGTCGTCCTCGACAAGAAGTGGGGCGCCCCGACGATCACCAAGGACGGCGTGTCCGTCGCCAAGGAGATCGACCTGGAGGACCCCTTCGAGCGCATCGGCGCCGAGCTCGTCAAGGAGGTCGCCAAGAAGACCGACGACGTCGCGGGTGACGGCACGACCACCGCGACCGTCCTCGCCCAGGCGCTCGTCCACGAGGGCCTGCGCAACGTCGCCGCCGGCTCGAACCCGATCGCCCTCAAGCGCGGCATCGACCAGGCCGTCGTCGCCATCGTCGAGCAGCTCCACAAGGACGCCAAGCCCGTCGAGACCACCGAGCAGATCGCCGCCACCGCGTCGATCTCCGCCAACGACGCCGAGATCGGCTCGCTCATCGCCCAGGCCTTCGAGAAGGTCGGCGCCGAGGGCGTCGTCACCGTCGAGGAGACCAACTCCTTCGACACCACCCTGGAGACCACCGAGGGCATGCGCTTCGACCGCGGCTTCCTCTCGGCCTACTTCGTCACCGACAACGAGCGCCAGGAGGCCATCCTCGAGGACGCCTACGTCCTCCTCATGGACTCGAAGATCTCGAACGTCAAGGACATCGTCCCCGTCCTCGAGAAGGTCATGCAGACCGGCAAGCCGCTGGCGATCATCGCCGAGGACGTCGAGGGCGAGGCCCTGGCGACCCTCGTCGTCAACAAGATCCGCGGAACCTTCAAGTCCGTGGCCGTCAAGGCCCCCGGCTTCGGCGACCGTCGCAAGGCGATGCTCCAGGACATGGCGATCCTCACCGGCGGCCAGGTGATCTCCGAGACCGTCGGCCTGTCCCTGGAGAACGCCGAGCTCGACCTGCTGGGCCGTGCCCGCAAGATCGTCGTCTCCAAGGACGAGACGACCATCGTCGAGGGCGCCGGCGACAAGGACATGCTCGACGGGCGCGTCCGCCAGATCCGCCAGGAGATCGAGAACACCGACTCCGACTACGACCGCGAGAAGCTCCAGGAGCGCCTCGCCAAGCTCGCCGGCGGCGTCGCCGTCATCAAGTCCGGCGCGGCCACCGAGGTCGAGCTCAAGGAGCGCAAGCACCGCATCGAGGACGCCGTGCGCAACGCCCGCGCCGCCTCCGAGGAGGGCCTCGTCGCCGGCGGCGGCGTCGCCCTGATCCAGGCGGCCGCCAAGGCGCTGCCCTCGCTCGACGCCCTGACCGGCGATGAGGCGACCGGCGTCAACATCGTCCGCGTGGCGATCTCCGCCCCGCTCAAGCAGATCGCCGAGAACGCCGGTCTCGAGGGCGGCGTCGTCGCCGATCGCGTCGCGGGCATGGAGCCCGGTCACGGCCTTAATGCTCAGACCGGCGACTACGGCGACCTCATGGCCGAGGGCATCTCCGACCCGGTCAAGGTCACCCGCTCGGCCCTGCAGAACGCCGCGTCCATCGCCGGCATGTTCCTGACGACCGAGGCCGTCGTCGCCGACAAGCCGGAGCCGCCGGCCGCTCCCGCCGCCGGCGGGGACGACATGGGCGGCATGTACTGAGCCGACCATGATCGGGCGCTGAGCCGATGATCCGCGCGCCGGGGCCGTCCCGTCAGGGACGGCCCCGGCGCCGTCGTCCAGGCGGCTACCCGGCGAAGAGCGAGACGGAACGGGCCTCCGCCTCCGCGTAGGCGTTCGCCGCGAGCCCCATCTGCGAGCCGATCGCCTCCAGGGCGGTCTCCACCTGGACCTGCGTCGCCCGCCACTGGGACACGCACTCCTGGAAGCTGAGGCTCGCGGCCCCCGTCCAGGAGCCCTGGAGCGCCAGGAGCTCGGCGAGCATCGCCTGGACCTCGACACGGATCCGATCGGCGGTCGCCGCGGTGCGCGCGGCGACGACCGCCACCTGATCCGAATCCACCATGTACATCGCCATCGGGTCCCCCCTCGGTTCGGGCGCCCCGGATGGGCGCCGATGCTCCGACGCTACGGACTGCCGCCCCGGGGAGGACACCGGCGGGGGCCTCCTTGTGGAGGGGGAGGGGCGGGCGTCGCCTGTGGATCAGCCTCTCGGGAGGGTCAGGACGCCGAGCCCCCGGGCAGGTCCATGCTCTCGATCGCCGACTCCAACGAGGAGGCGGTCTCACCGGACTGCGCCTCGGGCGCCTGCGGGGCGATAGGGGCGAGGACCGGCAGCGCGCCGGTCGGCATGGGGGCGTCGTCGGCCACCGGGCACGGGTTCTTCTTCAGGGCGCGGCGCTTGATGATGATGGTCCCGGTCGACGTGACCTCTTCGGGGGCGTCGTCCTCGTCGTCGTCCGCGGTCGAGTCCCCGTCGAGCCCGCCGTCCTCGCTCAGGGCGCCGAGGCGCTCGTTGATCCTCGCCAGCTCGACTTCGAGATTCGCCCGGGTCGACGACTCCCACGAATCCCCCAGGGGGGACAGGTAGATCGCGTCCAGGGCGAGGAGTTTGACGATGAAGGCCCGGCGGGCCCGGTAGTAGGTCGGGTCGTCGAGGTCGGCCAGTTCGAGCCGCAGGTTCTCCCGGTGCTTTTTGTACTCCTGGGGGCTGGCCGCGAGCATCGCGTGGTTGGCGTCGACGAGGACCTGGGCGTCGAGGTCGTCGCGGGGGGCGCGGTGGCGCATGAGGAAGGCGATGAGTTCGTCGATGCGGGCGACGACGTCCTCGGAGACCCCCAGGTCCGTCAGGCGGTTGTGGGCGTGATCGATGCACCGGGTCGTCGAGCAGTCGACACCGGCCCATTTGATCTCCAGCGCCTTGTTGAGGAAGGCGCCGTGGTACCAGGCGGCGATCCGCAGGACGTCGGGATCGTGGGCGGTCGAGGCGATCTCGTCGATATGGGTGAGGACGTCGACGAGATGGCGGAGGTTGTGGACGTGGCGCTCGGGCGCGCTCCACCGCTCGATGAGGTCGCGGGCCTCGGCCGTCAACCGCTCGGTCGGCGCCGTGGCGCCGACCTGCTGCATGGCGTCGACGAAGGCGCCGGGCAGCCACTGAGGCGCTGATGCACCCATGACTTCACTCCTGTCTGAGGAATACGCGGCCATGCTAGCCATGCTCCGGTCCGATGGCACGTCCGGTGGTCCGTGTCACGCGGGGCGCCGGGGGTGCGTCGTCGCGGGGGCGCCGGCCTGCTCGGCCCGTGTCAGCGGCAGTTCGATCCGCACGGTCAGGCCCCCGCCCTTCGTCTTGGCCAATTCGGCATTGCCGTGGTGGGCGGCGAGGATGCTCGAGACGATCGACAGGCCCAGGCCGGACCCCCCCGAGTGCCGGTTGCGCGAGGAGTCGGCGCGGTAGAAGCGCTCGAAGACGCGGGTCCGGTCCGCGTCGGCGATCCCGGGCCCGTGATCGCGGAATTCGACGACGGCGGACTTGCCGACCCGGTTGAGCGCGATCTCGACGGGGGAGCCCTCGGGCGTGTAGCGGATGATGTTGCCGATGACGTTGGTGAAGACCTGCTGGATCCGGTCCCGGTCGGCGGAGACGACGAGGGTCATCGGGGGGTTGAGCCCGGTGAGCGATTGGAGGGAGGCGGTCCTCGTCGGGTCGAGGGCCTGGAGGTCGAAGACCGCGTTGTCCGCCATCTTGACGAGGTCGACGTCGGTGAGGTCCAGGGGGCGTCCTTCGTCGAGCCGGGCGAGGGTCAGGAGGTCCTCGACGAGGGCGGACATGCGGGTCGACTCCGAGGAGATCCTCCCCATGACATCATCGGTCCGGTCCTGGGGGACTCCGCCCATGGAGTAGAGCTCGCAGTACCCGGAGATCGCCGCCAGGGGCGTGCGCAGCTCGTGCGAGGCGTCGGAGACGAATCGTCGGATCCTGCGCTCGGAGGCCTGGCGGGCCTCGAAGGACTGCTCGACCTGGGAGAGCATCGCGTTGAGGGACAGGGCCAGCGACCCGACCTCGGTCGTCGCGGGCCCGGGCCTGACGCGCTGGGTGAGGTCGCCGGCGGCGATCTTCCCGGCGGTGTATTCGATCGTCCGCAGGGGCGAGAGGGAGCGGCGGACGAGCCAGTTGGCGATGGTGCCGCCGACGACGACGATGACGGCGGCGGCGATGGTCAGGTACATGCCGGTCGCCGATAGGGTGCGCTGGACTCCGGTCAGCGGCAGGGCGATGGTGAGGACCCCGATGGGCTGGGCGGATTCGCTCGTGTAGAGCGGGATGGCGATGGCCCTCCACAGGGAGCCGGGGAGCGAGGACTTGACGGTGACGGGGAGGGTCGCCCCGGAGGGGGTTGCGGCCTCCTGCCCGACGGGGAGCAGTTCGGGGATGATCGGGGTCCCCGATTCCTCGAGGGTTTCGGGGTAGTAGACGCTCGTCGCCTCTTGGCCGCGGATCTTCTGGCGGATGTAGTAGAGGGAGGGCAGGGCGGTGCTGGTCTCGCTGGGGGCGCTCATCTGGGGGGCGGAGAGGGTGACCGAGGCGTTCGCGAGCTGGTCGTCGATCTGGGAGACGAGGTGGCGCTGGAGGAGGCCGATCATCACGGTACCGGACATCATCAGGCCGGCGGCGAGCAGGCTCGTGATGACGGCGACGAGCTGGAACGACAGGGGGCGCCTCTCCCATGTCTCCTGGAGCCGCTTGATGGGGCCGATGCCCATGGAGTCAGTCCTCGGCGCGAAGGATGTAGCCGACGCCCCTCTTCGTGTGGATCAGCTCCCCGGAGGCCCCCTCGACGGCGAGTTTGCGCCGCAGGTAGGAGATGTAGGACTCGACGATGGCGACTTCGCCGTCCCAGTCGTACTCCCACACGTGGTCGAGGATCTGCATCTTGGAGACGACGCGGCCCTCGTTGAGGACGAGGTAGCGCAGGAGCTTGAACTCGGTGGGGGACAGGTCGATGTCGACGCCGGCCCGCGTCACCTCGTGGGCGTCCTCGTCGATGGTCAGGTCCCCGATGCGCAGAAGGGCGTCGTCCTCGTCGGCGCCCATCGTCCGCCGGAGGATCGCGCGGATGCGGGCGACGACCTCCTCGAGGCCGAAGGGCTTGGTCACGTAGTCGTCGCCGCCGACGGTCAGCCCTTGGATCTTGTCGCGCATGTCGTCGCGCGCGGTGAGGAAGAGGACGGGGACGGTGACGCCGGCGTCGCGCAGTCGGCGGGTGACGGTGAAGCCGTCCATGTCGGGGAGCATGACGTCGAGGACGATGAGGTCGGGGTGCTCGTTCATGGCCTGGTGGTAGGCGGAGTGCCCGTCCTCGGCGACGAGGACCTCGAATCCGGCGAATCGCAGCGACGAGGCGAGGAGGTCGCGGATGTTCGGCTCGTCGTCGACGACGAGGAGACGGGCCTCGGCCCCCGGTGAGTGAGCATTCATGGGTCCATTGTCGACGATGGGACTGAAGGTTGTCTGGGAGTTCGCGGGGAATAGGAGATGGGGCGCCCGGCCCCTGGGTGGAAACGAGGGGGAGGCGTGCGACAATGACGCCGAAGAGAAAGGATTGCCATGGTTGACGACGCATCCGCGCTCCCCTCGGGCCATGGATCGGCGGAGCCCTCCCGCAGCGGGGGCGGCGCCGGCCTGTTCGCCCCGAGCGACCTCGTCTTCTCCCCGGTCTCCCCGGCGCTGGCCAAGGTCCGCATCATCGGCAACCTCATCTGGCTCGTTCCCGTGGCCCTCGGCTTCGCGGCCGGCGCGATCCTCGCCGATCTCCCCCTCCTGTGGATCGGGACCGCCGTCGCCGCCGCCCAGGCCGCGTGGTTGTGCTGGCTGATCCCCCGGCAGGTCCGCGCGATGGGCTTCGCCGAGGGCGATGACGAGTTCGTCATCCGTCGGGGCGTGATGTTCCGGTCGATGACGCTCATCCCCTACGGGCGCATCCAGTACGTCGACGTCGCCGAGGGCCCGATCGCCCGGATGTTCGGCATCGCCCAGATCAAGCTCAACACCGCCTCCGCCCAGACCGACGCGACTCTCGACGGGGTCCCCGTCGCGGAGGCCTCGCGCCTGCGCGATCTCCTGGCCGAACGCGGCAGCGCGGAACTGGCGGGCCTGTGAGGGCCGGGGACCGGGAGGGCGCTCCCGCTAAGATCCGCGCCGTCGACGAGGGGGTGCCCGCCGACCTGTGGCGGCGCGTCCACCCGTTGTCGCCGGTCATCAGCGCGTGGAAGGCGCTGCTGGCGCTCCTCGCCTTCATCACCTATCAGAACCTCGATCAGGTCCGCGGCCTCCTCGACACGGACCTCGCCCACTCCTTCGGCCTCCGGGCGATCCTGCTGGGGGCCTTCGGCGGGGTCATCGTCTTCGTCCTCATCGCGGGACTGTACTCGTGGCTCGCGTGGCAGCGGACCTCCTACGCGGTGACGGCGACAGCCGTCTGGTTCCGCTCGGGGATCCTCGCCCGCAGCCAGCGCCATGCCCGCCTCGACCGGATCCAGACCCTCGACATCCACCACCCCCTGCTCGGCCGGATCTTCGGCCTGGGACGCCTGACCATCGAGGTCGCCGGTGGATCCGACTCGAACTTCGCCATCGGCTTCCTCAAGACCGCCGAACTCGAGGAACTGCGCGCCGAGGTGCTCGCGCGCGCCGCGGGCCTCGACCCCGACGCCCCCCGGGAGGATGCGTCGGCGGTCGCCTCCGAGCGCGCGCCGATCCCGGTCGCCCCCGAGCGCGTCGTCTACACGGTGCCCGTCGGGCGCCTCCTCGCCTCGCTCGTGATGTCGATGGGGATCCTCGCGTCGGTCCTCCTGGCCCTGGGGGTCGTCATCGGCGCGATCGCCTTGACGGCGATCTTCGGGCCGGGCGTCCTGTCCTCCCTGTTCTCCCTGGTCTTCATCATCGGCGGCGTCGCCTCCTACCTGTGGGGGCGCTTCGCCGGGGAGTTCAACTTCACCGCCGCCGTGTCCCCCGACGGGATCAGGATCCGTTCGGGACTGACCTCGACCCGCGCCCAGACGATCCCCCCGGGGCGTGTTCACGCCGTCACCGTCATCCAGCCGCTCCTGTGGCGCATCAAGGGCTGGTACCGGGTGACGATCACCCAGGCCGGAGTCGGCTCCCCCATCGGGCGCGAGGAGGGCGCGCACCCGCAGAGCCTGTCCGTCCTCCTGCCGGTGGGCGGGCGCGCCGACGCGGAATACGCGCTGTGGCTCGTCGTCCGCGACCTCGGCGTCGACGACCCGCAGGCCTTCATCGAGGCGCTGCTCGACGGAACGGGGGAGGGACAGGGATTCGTCCCCGTGCCCGAGAGCGCCGGGATCCTCGACCCGCTCGCCCGCGCGCGCCGCGCCCACGCCCTGTCGCGCACGTGCCTGGCGGTGCGCGACGGGTGGATGACCCGCACCTCCCTCCTCGTGCCCGTCGAGCGAGCCCAGTCGCTGTCCGTCTCGCAGGGGCCCCTCGAACGGCGCCGCGGCCTGGCCGACGTGGAGGTCGAGATCGTCCCCGGCGAGCACCGCCCCATCGCCCGCCACGTCGACGCGGTCATCGCCCGGCGCCTCCTCGCCGACCTGCGCGTCGCCTCCCGCGTCCGCCGCAGTGCCGAGCCCCCGGAGAAGTGGATGCTCCGCGTCTCCCGGGCCCTGCCCGACGAACCGGAGTCCCCGCAGCCCCCGGCGACCGACGATCCGGGCGCCGACGCCCCCGACGGGGGCGCCCTCATCGGAGGGGCGCTGCCCCCCGGCGCGGGCACGGCACAGGCCGGCGGGATCGCCGGCCAGGACAGCGCCCGATGAGCCGACCGGCGGCCGACCGCCTCGGCATCGGCGTCATCGGCATGGGCCACGTCGGCCCCGTCATCGGCTCGGCCCTGCGCGCGGCCGGTCACGCGATCGTCGGAGTGTCCGCCTCCTCGGCGGGCTCGCGCGAACGCGCCGAGACCATGCTCCCCGGGGTGCCCGTCCTCGACGTCGAGGAGGTCGCCCGCCGCAGCCAGGTCGTCGTCCTCGCCGTCCCCGACGACCAGATCGAGCCGATGGCCGGGGGGCTGGCCGGGCTCGGCGCCTGGCAGACCGGCCACATCGTCATCCACCTGTCGGGGGCCCACGGCACGTCGATCCTCGACGCCGCCGCCCGCGCGGGCGCCATCCCCCTGGCGATCCACCCGGCGATGACCTTCACCGGGTACTCCTTCGACGTCCAGCGCCTCGTCGGCACCCCCTTCGCCGTGACCGCCGCAGCCCCCTTCCTGCCGATCGCGCAGGCCCTCGTCGTCGAAATGGGCGGGGAGCCCGTCGTCGTCGCCGAAGAGGACCGCGTCCTCTACCACGCGGGGCTCTCCCACGGGGCGAACTCCCTCGCCGGGCTCGTCGTCCAGACGACCCGGATCCTCGCCGAAGCCGGGATCGCCGACCCGGCGGCCTACGCCCGACCGCTCCTGAGCGCCGCCCTCGACCGGGCCCTGACGGAGGGGGCAGGGGGCATCTCCGGCCCCGTCGCGCGCGCCGACGCCGGCACCGTCGCCGCCCACGTCCGGGCCCTGGCCGCCCGCCCCGGGCTCGATGCCGAGCTCGGCTCCTACCGGGAGCTCACCGGCGCCCTCATCTGCCTCCTGACCGAAGCCCGACTCCTCGACGAGCGCGCCGCGACCGAGATCCGCACGGCCCTGCTCGACGCCGACGCCGACCCCGGGCCCGGTGGCCCGCGCGCATGACGGACCCGGATTTCCCAGCGCGCTGGGCGTGGGCGGCGATGGACCGCGGCCCGCGCGCGTGACGGACGCGACTCGATATGCGCCGCGGCCCCCGGCGGCGCGACAATGGCCCCATGTCTGAGCGCCCCGCCCTGGTCCGTACCCGAGCCGAACTGTCCGCCGCCCTCGCCGGCCTGACGGGCAGCCGCGCCCTCGTCATGACGATGGGGGCCCTCCACGAGGGGCACCTCAGCCTCGTCCGCGAGGCCGCCACCCTCGCCGACCACGTCGTCGTGACGATCTTCGTCAACCCCGCCCAGTTCGCCCCCGGCGAGGACTTCGACGCCTACCCGCGCACCCTCGACGCCGACCTCGACGCCCTCTCCGGCGTCGGCGCCGACCTCGTCTGGGCCCCCCAGCCCGACGACGTCTACCCCGAGCCCACCCGGGTCTCCATCGACCCGGGCCCCATCGGCCGCGTCCTCGAAGGGGCCTCCCGGCCCACCCACTTCGCCGGCGTCGCCCTCGTGTGCACCAAGGTCGTCGGCCTCGTCCGCCCCGACGTCGCCCTCTACGGGCGCAAGGACGCCCAGCAGCTCGCGATGCTGCGCACCGTGTTCCGCCAGCTCGACATCCCCGTGCGCGTCCACGCCGCGCCCATCGTCCGCGACGACGACGGGGTCGCCCTGTCGAGCCGCAACCGGTACCTCAGCGCCGACGAGCGGACCCGGGCGCGCGCCCTGTCGCGGGGGCTGCGCGCCGCCGCCGACCTGGCGGCCCGGGGCGCTCCCGCCGCCGACCTCGTCGCCCGCGTCGTCGACGAGATCGACGCCGAGGGGGGCATCGACCTCGACTACGCGGCCGTCGTCGACGACGAGACCTTCGACGTCCTCGCCGCAACCCCCGGCGTCGCCCCCGCCGACCCGCGGGACAGCGCCCGCGCCACCGCGGCCCCCGGCGGGGGGCGCGCCGCGAGGATCCTCGTCGCCGCCCGCGTCGGCACGACCCGGCTCATCGACAACACGGGGGCGGCGCTCCTCCACGCCGACGACCAGGGGGAGCGCCGATGACCGGGGTCCTGCGCGAGATGATCCAGGGGAAGATCCACCGGGCGACCGTCACCGGGGCGGACCTCCACTACGTCGGGTCGGTGACCGTCGACGAGGACCTCCTCGACGCGGCGGACATCCTCCCCGGCCAGCGGGTCGACATCGTCGACGTCGACAACGGCGCCCGCCTGTCCACCTACACGATCGCGGGGGAGAGGGGGTCGGGAATCCTCCAGCTCAACGGCGCCGCCGCGCACCTCGTGAACGTCGGCGACCTCGTCATCGTCATGGCCTACGCGCAGGTCCCCGACGAGCTCGCGCGCGACTGGCGCCCATCCGTCGTCTTCGTCGACGGGGCCAACCGGGTCGTCGAGCGGGGGGACGACCCCGGGGCCGTCCCCGAGGACTCCGACCGGGCCAGGAGCCTCCAACTGGCGTCGAGCGGGACCGGCCGCTGAGGCGGGGAACGTGGACCCGATCGACCTGCTCGCCGACGACGCCGTCGACGTCGCCCCGCTCCTCCTGGGCGCGGTCCTCGCCGTCCGCGACCCGCGCGCCCCGGACGCGCAGACGGTCGCCGTGCGCCTGACCGAGGTCGAGGCCTACGGGGGCGCCGAGGACCCCGGGTCGCACGCGTACACCGGCCGCACGCCCCGCAACGCCTCGATGTTCGAGGCCGGGGGGATCCTCTACGTGTACTTCACCTACGGGATGCACCATTGCGCGAACATCGTCTGCGGGCCCGCCGGACGGGCGTCCGCCGTCCTCCTGCGCGCCGGCGAGGTCGTCGCGGGAGGGGAAACGGCCCGCTCGCGCCGCCCCGCCGCCCGCAGGGACGCGGATCTGGCGCGGGGGCCGGGGAGGCTGTGCGCGGCGCTGGGCCTGACGCGGGCCGACGACGGGGCGCGCCTGGGACGCGCGGGGAGCCGGGCGAGCCTCGTCCTGCCCGACGAGCCGGTCCCCCCGGGACTCGTCAGGACCGGTCCGCGCACGGGGGTCTCCGGCCTCGGAGGGGACGGGACGGCGTTCCCCCGGCGCTTCTGGATCGACTCCGACCCCACGGTGTCGCCCTACCGGCCCGCGAGGCGCCGGAGGGGATGACGCCGGCCCGGGGCGGGGATTCTCCGCGCTATGTCGCGGCGGTGGGGCTGCGAGCTGGCGCGGGAGCGGCATCGAGGATCAGCGCCACGAGGAGAGAGGCGCAAGACCGAGCCCACCCCTACGCGCCGGCGAGATCCCGGCGAACGAACCACTCGAGGGTGAAGAACCCGAACGCGATCCTCCGGGCGGTGCCCGTGCTGCGTGCGAGTCGGGCCTCCAAGACAGGACATGGCGACCGTATTCTTCTGCTCGGGGCTCGGTCCGAACTGCTCCCGCGACGTCTGACTGCTCATCGAGCCGTCTTACGCGAACGTGGGGCACGTATGCCGGTACACAGCTTCCATGTGCGCCGACTTCGATATGCGCGAATATGAATAGCTGCTAATATCGAGGGGAGCGACGGTTGTGCGGGTCGTTTCGTCACTAATGGTGCGTGGTGAGCGCTGATCCTCGAACCGGATGCACATGCCTGTGCCCTCTGCGATCCTGATCCGTGAAGGAAGGAGTGGAGGTGCTCAGTTACAGGACAGTATTCGAGATCAATGTCGATCGTTCCGTGGGGATCTCTCGGCAGGATGCGATTGATGTCATTCTCGGGGAGGCGTTCAACTGGATCCGCGACAAGAAGCGCGTCAAGGAGATCGACACGCTCGAGCCCTGGGTTGAGAAAGAACTTTCGAACGGCGGGCGCGTAATTTACGGGAAGGGGGCGACTCCGGCTGACGACCAGTACGGGAAATTCGTCTACTTCGACCCCCCTCAGAAGGTTGGGCAGTGGGTGACGACCCTCCTAATTGGGGCACGGCCGAAGAATCCGCACGCGGTGATCGTCTCGATCGAGATCGACGCTCCTGAGGATCCCGGGCGACCGAGGGCCCCTCATTTCGCCTCCTGTCCCGTGCTCGTGAAGAACATCCTCGACGGTTTCGACTGCTACGACATGGGCGTCAAGATATCCGACCACCCGATCCGAGTCGACGACGAGGAGCAGCTTGAAGGCTTTCTCAATGCGCTCGAGGATCCGGGCCGCAGAGGGCTCATCATCGCCTGCGGAACCGATGGGACAGTCCCCGAATCCGAGTGGTTGGGGATTTTCGACGAGATCACCTCCCAGTGCTCGGGGCAGGCCGCGGTCTTCCTCCTCGACAAGGCGATGATGGGGCGTTACAACGAACATCCTCGAGTATCCGAGGGACATCGGCTGCGCCCCTATTCGATCCGTACCTTCAAGCCGGGTGCCAGGATCGACGCGGCCGAGGATGGACTCAGGCATCGTTTCCTCGCTCCACGCACGTTGCTTTCGAGAAGAAAGTCCGAACTCATCGACTTCTATGGGCGACTGTGCCGTGCGCACGCGCGTGAACTCCCGCAAGACCGCTACATCCGCCGCCTCGATGCTTTCGCCTCGGCCGAGCTGGATCGCGTTGCCCTCCAAGCCTCTCGTATCGAGCGCTTCTCCCGGGGCGATTCGACGATGAAGGCTTCTGCGACCGGGGCTCGGGACGCGGTATCCGCACTCGCGCATCTCGCCGATGCTGGGCCCGAGAACTCCGCTGTCCCTGTGGAGCGTCGTTCCGCCCAGGCGTCGGCGACGGCTCAGCGGGCCGTAGCGAAGCCCGACGCTATCAGAGCAGGAATGACGGCGAAGCCCTCGGCCGCACCGCTTCCCGTGACTCAGAAGCAGAATCCTGCGCCGGTCGTGTCATCGAAGGCAGATCGAGGGAGAGTCGAGAAGATCGAGCGCGAGAACGAGGAGTTGAGGGCTCAGAATTCGAGCAACGCCGAGACGATCGCGGTGTTGCGTGACAGGGTTGAGAGGCTCAGCCGCCGGATCGATGAACACGAAGGCCGATTCGAGGAGGAGCTCAACCGCTGTCTCGACGAGCAGCGCGCCGAGGATATCTCGCAATACGAGGATCGCATCGACACTTACAAGGAACGGGAGCGTGAGCTCTGCGAAAAATACGAGTTGGCACTTCTCGAAGTCCAGGACAGGAACAGCGAGCTCGAGGAGCGGGACAAGCAGGTCAGAAAGCTGCAATACCATCTCAAAAGAGCACAAGAGCTTATTCGCTCGCATAATCTCAGCGACCAGGAGACCCGGGATATCCCCAAGGATCCTTATGAGGAGTGGGAGATCTATACCTGGGAGGAGCTAGAGATTTTCTTCGATGAGATGTTCAAGAATCTGGTGCCGCCACAGGACTGGAAGCCGACATTCGAGCTCGACGCCCAACAGGAGTCGGCGACCTGGTTGCAGACGACTCTCAAGATCCTCAAGACGCTCGATCAGTACGTCGCGTTCAAATCGACGGAAGAAGGCAGAGCATTCGGTGGGGATCTCAGGAAGTATCTGAGCCATGGTGCCTCCTCTGCGGGACGCTACACCTTCTCCGCCGAGCGCTACCGCTCCTCCGAGTCGCAGACGACGATGAATCAGTGGGGCAGTGAACGCGATTTCAAGGTGCCCGAAGAGGTCGACGCCTCCGGTCTGCTCCGCATGGTTAAACATGTCGAGATCCAGACCCGTGGGTCCATCAGTCCCAGACTGTACTTCGAGGACCGCATCAAGGAGCAGAGCCGGATCGTCATCGGATACATCGGACGCCATCTCACGAACACGAAAACCTGCTGACCCCGGCGTCGAGGAGGAGGTCTGGTGGATTCGGCGCGACGATCACCACGTCCTCGTGAAGGCGTCGGAGGCCGGCGGACGGTTACGATGGTCGGGTGACTGACGCGATCCAGATTCCCGCCGCCGAGGCCGACGACGCCCCCGAGCAGGTCAGGGTCCGCGCCGACAAGCGCGCCCGCCTCCTCGAATCCGGTCAGGAGGCCTACCCGGTCGTCCTCGCCATCACCTCGTCCATCGCCGAGGTCCGCGAGAAGTACGCGCACCTGGAGGCCGGCGAGGAGACCGACGACGAGGTCGGCATCGCCGGGCGCGTCATGCTCGCCCGCAATGGCGGCAAGCTGTGCTTCGCGACCCTCATGGACGGGGCGGGCAACCGCATCCAGGTCATGCTCTCCGCCGCCGAGGTCGGCCTCGAGTCCCTCGCCGACTACAAGGCCGACGTCGACCTCGGGGATCACCTCTTCGTCCATGGCCGCGTGATCTCTTCGCGCCGCGGCGAGCTGTCGATCATGGCCCGCCCCGGCACCGCCCCCGCGGGTCTGTTCACCCCCGGCATCGCCGAGGGCGAGGAGGTCCCGGCCTGGCGGATCGCCGCGAAGTCCCTGCGCCCCCTGCCCAAGACGTACACCGCCGAGGACGGGACCGAGATGTCCCTGTCGGAGGACATGCGCATCCGCCGGCGCTACCTCGACATGATCGTGCGCCCCTCGGCCCGCGACATGGTGCGGACGCGGTCGAAGGTCGTCAAGTCCCTCCGGGACTACTTCGATGAGGCCGGCTTCATCGAGATCGAGACGCCGATGCTGCAGAACCTCCACGGGGGCGCCGCGGCCCGCCCGTTCTCGACGCACATGAACGCCTACGACACCGAGCTGTTCTTGCGGATCGCGCCCGAGCTGTTCCTCAAGCGCGCCGTCGTCGGCGGCGTCGACAGGGTCTTCGAGATCAACCGGAACTTCCGCAACGAGGGCGCCGACTCGTCCCACAGCCCCGAGTTCACGATGCTCGAGGCGTACGAGGCCTACGGCTCCTACGACACGATGGCCCGCCGGACCCGCGAGTTCGTCCAGAAGGCCGCCCGCGACGCCCTCGGCACCGAGGTCGTCACCCTCGCCGACGGGTCGTCCTACGACCTGTCGGGCTCGTGGCGGGAGATCTCGATGTTCGAGGCGACCGCCGAGGCGCTGGGCCGCGAGTTCACCGCGCAGACGCCGCGCGACGAGCTGGTCCGCATCGCCGAGGGGCTGGGCGAGGACGTCGCCGACCACTGGGGCCCGGGCAAGATCGCCGAGGTGATCTTCGAGGCCGCCGTCGGCGACTCCCTGTGGGAGCCGACGTTCGTGCGCGACTACCCGGAGGACTCCTCGCCGCTGACGCGCGGGCACCGGTCGAAGCCGGGCGTCGTCGAGAAGTGGGACCTGTACGTGCGCGGCTTCGAGCTGGCGACGGCCTACTCCGAGCTCGTCGACCCGGTGATCCAGCGGGAGCGCTTCGAGGCGCAGGCGCTGGCCGCCGCCAACGGCGATCCGGAGGCGATGGTTCTCGACGAGGACTTCCTCATGGCGATGGAGTACGGGATGCCGCCGGCGGGTGGCATGGGGATGGGGCTGGACCGCCTCCTCATGGCGCTGACCGGCCAGGGGATCCGCGAGACGATCACCTTCCCGCTCGTCAAGAAGCTCTGAGGCCATCGGCCCGTCCCGCTCGGTGAGGGCCGGGCCGTGGGCGACCGCATTCCCCGCCGACTCCTATTTCAGGCGCCGGAGAAACTGAGTATGCTGGTCGAACCGTCGATCCGACCCGGAGAGGTGCCCATGCCCGCCGCAGACCAGTCCGCCCAGGGACGCGGCCAGGGCCGCCCCGCGATCCTCAGCCGGGAGAAGATCATCGCCGCGTCCCGCCGGATCGACGCGGACAGGGTCTCGATGCAAGCGGTCGCCGCCGCCCTCGGCGTCGACCCCACCGCGCTCAACTACCATGTCGGCGGGCGCAAGGGCCTGCTCGCCCTCGTCGCCGCAGACAGGATGATCGCGGCGATCGAGAGCGCCCCCGCCGCCCCGCTCGGGGAGGACGTCGGCTGGGAGCAGGCCCTGCGCGACTACGCGGCGCTCGTGCGCAACGCGGTCGTTTCCGTCGGGCCCCTGGCCGAGCACCTCGACATGGAGCGGGTCGGCATCGACCCCCTGATCGCCCCGTTGGAGAGGGCCCTGGCGGCCCTCGATCGAGCCGGCTTCGACGAGGAGCTGTCCGTCCGCGCGGTCGGCGCGGTCTCCCACGCGGCCGCCGCCGCCGGGCGGACTGCCGCGTGCCCGGCCGTCCCTCCCCGTGGGCGTCACGGCTCCCGCAGCGCCCACGCCGGCCTTGTCGACGCTGTCGAAGCCCGGAGCGCCGAGTTCCCGCACGTCGCCCGGCTCCTGTCGGCCCTTCGCACGGATGCGGCGCCCGGCCCTGAGGAGCCCGCCGACGACGGGCTCGACGAGGCCCTCGAAGTCCTCCTCGCCGGTTTCGCGGCCCTGCGGGACCGCCGCTGAGGGGCGTCAGCGCCACGAATCGGCCCCTGCGCGTCGCGCAGATCCTCGTTCAATCCCGCGGGAGGCGGGCCGCCGCCCCGTGCTGGACCGCATGACGGACGCCTCTGGGGACGGACCGGTGTCTCCATGCGCGCCTCCCGGCCGTCGATCGGCGCTTCGGCACCGAGGGTCGAGTTCCCGCGCCCCTGGACGATCCAGGGATCTTGCCGTACCGTGGGCCCACTCGTTAATGAACTCGATGAGGAGGAACACGAGTGATCCCCGAGTACTGCGTCCGTGAACTGGCGAACACCGGAGGCTCTGTCGCCCCCGTTCTCATTCTCGCGATCGGGGCCGCCCTCGTCGGCGCGACCCTCGTCGTGCGACGACGGTCCCGCGCGGGCCTGGCCGTCGTCCTGGCCCTCGTGCTCGTCCCCGCTCTTCTCGCAATCCCCCATCGGGCCGAGGCCGGTGCCGCCAAGCAGTGCCCCGCCGGATACCGGTACGTCGCCGCCCTCGACACGGACGCTCAGAACGGCTCGACGCAGCCAGTCCCCGCACCGCCCGAGCACCGCTCCGACCATGACGAGTCCTGGATGCGCCCCCGCACCGTTTTCACCCTCAAGGCCGACGGCACCACCGGCCTGACGGCCACGGGCGAGGACCTTCCCAACTGGGACATCGCCCGCGCCACCATCCGCGCCTACATGAACGCCGGACGGGACGGCATCGCCGACAAATCCGAATCCCCCTACATCGCCGACGTCACGGCGATCACGACCGCCAGGGCCGACGAGATCGCGGCCGCCTGCACGAGCGCCGCCCAGGCCGGGAAGAAGCCCGCCGCCGTCTTCGACGCCGATGACACGACGCTGTGGACCTACGACATGGAGGACGGGGCGATGCACTTCGCCTTCACCCACGCCAAGCAGCAGGAGTGGTTCGACCACCACCAGATGCCGGCCACCCCGGGCATGGTCGCCCTCGTCACGAAGGTCCATGCCGCCGGATGCGACATCATCGGCCTGACCGGGCGCAACGACGCGCAGAAGGACTACACGCTGAAGAACCTCGCCGACGCCGGGTACGTCGACGACAGCGGGGCGCCGTTGTTCACCGCCGACAAGTACTACACGAAGTTCCTCAAAACGGCCCCCATGCCCGACTACCTCGCGGCCCAGGGGCGGTGCGACACCGCGAACAACACGTGCACCACCGTCCAATTCAAGGCCGGCACCCGTCAGCACCTCATCGAGGACCTCGGCTACACGATCGTCGGCAACTTCGGCGACCAGTGGTCCGACCTCCAGGGCGGCTACGCCGACTCGTGGATCAAACTGCCCAACGCGACGTACTACCTGCCCAGCCCCGACCTGCCCGAGGCCGAGGCGGCGGACGCCGCGGCCGGCATGGCTCCGCCCGAGGCGACCTATGAACTGGCGCCCGACGGATCCTCCGGCAGGCGCGAGGGCGTCAAGGACCACATGATCCCGAACATGGACATCGTCAAGAAGACCCTGCGCACCTACTACGGCGCCACGAAGGACGACAAGCTCGGCCAATACGTCGCGGATACATCGGAATCGCCGTACATCTCGGATGTCACCGCGGTCGTCGACCGGGCCCGGACCGAGGTCGTCGCGAACTGCCGGGCCGCCGTCGCCCGGGGAGAACGGCCGGCGATCACCCTCGACGCCGACGACACGACGCTGTGGACCTACGACATGGAGGAGTGGATGGAATTCACCTTCTCCCCCGAGAAGCAGACCGAGTACCTCAAAACCGATTACCACGCGCTGCCGGCGACGCCGGGCATGGTCGGACTCGTCCACGCCGCGAAGGACGCGGGGTGCGAGATCATCGGGCTCACCGGCCGATCGGACAGCCTCAAGGAGGTCACCCAGCGCAATATGGACGAGGTCGGCTATCCGTCGATCGACCCCGCGCTCTACTTCACGAAGACGTCGTCGTCGGCGGCCGAGCTGCCGGCGTGGGTGACATGCGCGGAGCCCAAGTGCACGACGATCGAGTTCAAGTCCTCCGTGCGCAAGCACATCGAGGACGACCTCGGCTACCGGATCGTCGGCAACTTCGGCGACCAGTACTCCGACCTCATCGGCGGGCACGCCGATGTCGCGTACAAGCTGCCGAACCCGACGTACTACCTGCCGTGACGCGGGGCCGGCCCGCCCGAAGGACCCCGGGCCCCTCGGGCGGGCCGGCCGTGCGCCCGCCGGCCATCGGCGGTCGTCGCACCGCCCGGAGCGCGCCCGCGAGGCGCGACTGCCCAACGATCGGCCGCGCGACCGCGCGAGGCCCTTGTCGCAGGCCCAGGCCCCGCTCGGTCGTGAGACCGGCGACGAGTCGTCGTCGCCTCGTCCACGTGGGCGCCTCGCCGCCCCGCGCGGCGTCCGCCCCTGACGGTCGTCGGCCCGGGGTCGGCGGTCTCAGCGCTGGGCGTCGGACCAGGCGGCCCGCGTCGTCAGGTCGAGGAGCATCCGGGTGTTGCCCAGGGTGTTCGGCTTGTACGAGGCCAGGTCGAGGAACTCCTTGACGCCGTCGTCGTGCGTGTGGAGCATCTCGTGGAACACGTCCTCGCCGACGGGGGTCCCGGTGATCTCGGCGAAGCCGTGGCGGGTGAAGAAGTCGACCTCGAAGGTCAGGCAGAAGACGCGGCGCAGCCCCAGGAGGATCGCCCTCTCGATGAGGGCCTCGAGGATCGCCGAGCCGACGCCTCGGTGGAGGAATTCGGGGGAGACGGCGAGGGTGCGGATCTCGGCGATATCGTCCCACATGACGTGCAGGGCCCCGCATCCGATGAGGCTGCCGGTCTCGTCGTCGACGGCGACGACGAACTCCTGGACGTCCTCGAAATAGGCGATGAGCTCTTTGGTGACGAGGATCCGCCGCATCGCGTAGGGGCGGACGAGGTCGGCGATCCCGCGGACGTCGGTGGGCCGGGCGTAGCGGATGCGGAAGGTCACCGCGCGCCCCTCGCGGTGGTCGTGCGGGTGCGGACGAGTTCGATGAGTTCGCGCGCCGCGCCGTCGTCGAGGACGAGGTCGGTGACGACGCGGGCCCGCAGCGCCCCGAGGAGGGGGAGGGCCTTCGAGGCGCCCGAGACGACGCACAGGCGCCGCGGGATGGCGCGCAGGGTGTCGGGGGAGGGGCCGGAGGCGCGGTTGTTGAGGGCCATGTCGGTTGAGCCGTCCTCGCGGATGAGGAAGGTGCAGACATCGCCGACGACGCCATCGCGCTGGACGGCGGCGAGCTCCTCGGGGTCGAGGAAGCCGCCGGAGTAGACGTGGGAGGGCAGGCGGGCCGACATCGAGCCGACGCCGAAGAGGGCGATGTCGCACTGGTCGATGGTTTTGAGGACGGTGCGGATGGAGCGCTCGCGCCACAGGGCGGTCTTCGTGTCCTCGTAGTCGAAGAAGGCGGGGACGGGGAAGTTGACCATCCGCCCGCCGATGGAGTGGGCGATTCGGGAGATGATCGCGTCCGCGTAGGGTATGCCGGACTCGGTGGCGGTCGCGGCTCCGTTGAGCTGGACGACGGTGGATCCGGGGAAGGAGACGCGGGGCATGCACCGGCTGATCTCGGCGGTGGTGTTGCCCCAGGCGATGCCGAGGGTCGCGCCGGGGGCGAGGATGTCGACGAGGCGCTCGGCGGCGACGAGGGAGACGTTGTGGAGCCGGTTGACCTCGGTGTGGACGTCGTGGACGGGGACGACGGAGGCCTGGACGCCGAAGATCTCGGAGATCTGGCCGGCGAGGGTGCCCTTGTGCCCGGGGGCGGCGGCGACGGAGATCCTCACGAGGCCGGTGTCGCGCGCGTAGGACAGGAGCCTGGACACGGAGGAGCGGGATACTCCGAGGTGACGGGCGATGGTCTCCATCGTCTGCCCCTGGAGGTAGTACATCGATGCGGCTTCGTGGGCCTGCTCGTCTCTGATTGTCACGTGACACAGTGTGCCATGCACAAGCGTGCATCGGGGCGATCTTCTACGTGCACGTGCGGTGGGAAATGACCGGGGATGCGAGGCTCATCACATTTGCTCAGGGGCGTGGAAAAGTGCGGCACACACGTTCACTTGCGGGGAATCGATGTGCAGGGGCGTCATACTGGATGCGGCCAAGCCGGAATGATCCCGTCGCACCAGTGCTCTCGACGACGTGGGGATTCGATTCGCAGTGACGCCCCGAAGCCCGGGAGCGAATCGGACAGCGATGTCCCGGCACAGGACTTCAGCGGTTCTCCGTTGAACGATCCGATGCGATGGCGCATCGAGAAAGTACATAGGGAAATGCTCTCGACACTTCTTCCCATGGCTCCCCACGAGCTGACATCGACACACATCTTCATGTCCGAGTTCCTCGGGACCGCGATCCTCCTCCTCCTCGGTGGCGGCGTCGTCGCCACCAACCTCCTGCCCAAGTCCAAGGGCAAGGGCGGCGGATGGCTGATGATCAACTGGGGATGGGGTCTGGCGGTCCTCGCCGGCGTGTACGTCGCCTACGACACGGGGGGCCACCTCAACCCCGCCGTCACCCTGGCCAAGGTCGTCGGCCACATGTTCGACTCCTCCGTCGAGCTCGCCGGGGGCGTCGCCGTCACCGCGGCGAATGTCGCGATCTATATCGTCGCCCAGTTCCTCGGCGCATTCTGCGGCGCCGTCCTGTGCTGGCTGACCTTCAAGCAGCACTTCGACGAGGACTGCGACCCGGCCCTCAAGCTCGGCGTCTTCTCGACCGGCCCGGAGATCCGCTCCTACGGCTGGAACTGCGTCACCGAGGCCATCGGCACCGCCGTCCTCATCCTGTGGGTGTGGGTCTCCGGCTACACGCAGACCGCCATCGGCCCCCTCGGCGTCGCCCTGATCATCGTCGTCATCGGCACCTCGCTCGGCGGCCCCACCGGCTACGCCATCAACCCCGCCCGCGACCTCGGCCCCCGCATCGCCCACGCGATCCTGCCGATCAAGGGCAAGGGCGGCTCCGACTGGGGCTACTCGTGGGTCCCCGTCGTCGGCCCGATCATCGGCGCCGTCGTCGCGACGATCATCGCCTTCACCTCCGGCCTCGCCTGACCCCGGCCGGTCGCCACAACTGACGAGGGGTCCCGGGCGGACTCGCCCGGGACCCCTCGCGCCGTCACACAACGAAGTGAACGAGAAGGGAAACGGACACCATGTCTGAAGAAAAATTCGTCCTCGCCATCGATCAGGGAACGACCTCGACCCGCGCGATCGTCTTCAACCACGCTGGTGAGATCGTCTCCATCGGCCAGCAGGAATTCACCCAGATCTTCCCGAACCCGGGCTGGGTCGAGCACGACCCGATCGAGATCTGGGAGTCCGTGCGCACGGTCGTCGCCGATGCCCTCCAGAAGGCCGACATCAACCGCCACTCCCTCGCCGCCGTCGGCATCACCAACCAGCGCGAGACCACCGTCGTGTGGGACAAGAACACCGGCGAGCCGGTCTACAACGCGATCGTCTGGCAGGACATGCGCACCGCGCCCATCGTCCGCGAGCTCGAGGGCGACGAGGGCCCCGACCGCTTCCGCGACATCTGCGGCCTGGGCCTGTCCCCCTACTTCTCCGGCACCAAGATCAAGTGGATCCTCGACAATGTCGAGGGCGCCCGCGAGCGCGCCGAAGCCGGCGGCCTCTACTTCGGCACCACCGACTCGTGGGTCCTGTGGAACCTCACCGGCGGCGTCAACGGCGGCGTCCACGCCACCGACGTCACCAACGCCTCGCGGACGATGCTCATGGACGTGCGCACCCTCCAGTGGCGCGAGGACGTCTGCGAGATCTTCACGGTCCCCATGTCGATGCTCCCCGAGATCAAGTCCTCCTCCGAGATCTACGGGTACGGCCGCAAGAACGGCCTGCTCATCGACACCCCGATCTCGGGCATCCTCGGCGACCAGCAGGCCGCGACCTTCGGCCAGGCCTGCTTCGAGAAGGGCATGGCGAAGAACACCTACGGCACCGGCTGCTTCATGCTGATGAACACCGGCACCGAACCCGTCTTCTCCGAGAACGGCCTGCTGACGACCCTCGCCTACAAGATCGGCGACGAGCCGCAGGTCTACGCCCTCGAAGGATCCATCGCCGTGGCCGGATCCCTCGTCCAGTGGCTGCGCGACAACCTCGGGATGATCGTCAAGTCCTCCGACATCGGCGAGCTCGCCTCGACCGTGGAGGACAACGGCGGCGTCTACTTCGTCCCCGCGTTCTCCGGCCTGTTCGCCCCCTACTGGCGCGACGACGCGCGCGGCGCCATCGTCGGCCTGACGCGCTACGTCAACAAGGGCCATATCGCCCGCGCCGTCGAGGAGTCCACGGCCTTCCAGTCCGCCGAGGTCCTCGACGCGATGAACGCCGACTCGGGCGTGCCGCTCAAGGAGCTCAAGGTCGACGGCGGCATGACCCACGACGACCTCGTCATGCAGTTCCAGGCCGACCTGTGCGGCGTCGACGTCGTCCGCCCGAAGGTCATCGAGACGACGGCCCTGGGTGCGGCCTACGCCGCGGGCATCGCCGTCGGCTTCTGGAAGGGCACCGAGGACGTCGTCGCCAACTGGGGCGAGGGCAAGCGCTGGACGCCGTCGATGGACGAGGCCGAGCGCGACCGCACCTACCGCCTGTGGAAGAAGGCCGTGACGAGGACCTTCGACTGGGTCGACGAGGACGTCAAGTGAGCGTCGCCCCCATCGGCGTCCGGGGCTGAGCGCCCCGCGCCCGCCGCGGCCCCGTCCTCGTCCCCCGCGAGGACGGGGCCGCGGCGTCGGTCGACGCCTGGAAACGGCGCCGTTCCTCAACGCCTCGCCGGGCCGATAGGCTGCTCGCATGACCATTAACGAGCAGAACCCCCATAAAGACAACGGCATGACCTACCTCGTCATCGACGGGGAGAACATCGACGCGACGCTCGGCCTGTCCGTCCTCGACCGGCGCCCCAATCCCGAGGAGCGCCCGCGCTGGGACCGCGTCCTCGAGGCCGCGGGCGAGCAGTGGGGGGAGGAGGCCAAGGGCCTCTTCTTCCTCAACGCGTCGTCGGGATTCCTCCCGATGGGCTTCGTCCAGGCGCTGACCGCCATGGACTACTCGGTGATCCCCCTGTCGGGCCCCGAGGACGTCAAGGTCGTCGACGTCGGCCTCCAGCGGACGATGGAGGCGATCTGCCAGCTCGAGTCCGGGTCGGTGATCCTGGCCAGCCACGACGTCGACTTCCTCCCGCAGGTCGAGGAGCTCCTCGACCAGGGCCGCCGCGTGGCGATCATGTGCTTCAGGGAGTTCTTGTCGTCCCAGCTCCAGGACCTGCAGGAGCGGGGATTGGAGATCATCGACCTCGAGTACGACGTCAAGGCGTTCCAGGTCACGCTCCCGCGCCTGCGTATCATCGACATCGACGAATTCGACCCCTTCGAGTTCCTGTGATTCGCAGGGGACAACGGATGAGGGGCCCGCGATCCGCGGGCCCCTCATCCATCCGACCGGTCGGCCGGATCAGTTCGTCTTCTTCAGGGCCGCCAGGCGGGCCTCGATCTCCAGGTCGGAGGAGTCCGTCTCGAGCTCGGCGAACTGGGCGTCGAGCGAGGACGCGGCGACCTCGGCCTTGCCCTGGGCGAGGGCCTCGGTGCGACGGACCTTCTCCTCGTAGCGGGACAGCTCGGAGGCGGGGTCGAGGACGTTGATCGACGAGATCGCGTCGGTGACCTGGGCCTGTGCCTCGGCGCTGCGCTGGCGGGCGACGAGCTGGTCGCGCTTGGAGCGCAGCTCGGCGAGCTTGTCCTTCATCTGGGCCAGGCCGGACTTGAGCTTGTCGACGACCTCCGTCTGGGAGGCGATCATCGGCTCGGCGGCGCTGGCCTCGGACTCGAACTGGATCTGCTTGCCGAGGGCGACCTTGGCCAGGCCGTCCCACTTGTCGGCGCCCGCGGCGTCGCCGGAGGCGCGCAGGTCGTCGGCCTTGGCGGAGGCGGCGGCGGCCTTGCGCCCCCAGTCCTGGGCGGCGGCGATGTCCTCGGCGTGGTCCTTCTCGGCCAGGCGGAGGTTCCCGACGGTCTGGGCAACGGCGGTCTCGGCGTCGGCGATCGAGTTCGTGTAGTCGCGGATCAGCTGGTCGAGCATCTTCTCGGGGTCTTCGGCGCGATCGATGAGCGCGTTGATGTTGGCCTTCGCGAGCTGCGCGATGCGGCCGAGGATCGATTGCTTCTCTGCCATAAGTGGCTCCTTCGATGACGAGGACTGCACGGCGGGGACCGCGCTGCCCCACGAGTCTATCCGAGCGCGGGCGCGCCCAATAGGTTCCCGCGGTCAGAAGCTCGATGTTCGCCCTCCGCCGAATCCTCCTCCAAAACCGCCTCCGAAGCCTCCGCCGAAGCCGCCGGGGAACCCGCCCCCGAAGCCTCCGCCGAACCCGGAGTCGTGCGAGCCGCCCCCCGAGTGGCGGCCCCCGCCGAGGAGGACCGACCACATGAGGGCGTCGCCCAGGGTCGACCCGGTGGCGGTGCCGGGCGCGCCCGCGCCGAACCCGCTCGGGTCCGCCCACGCGGGGGCCGAGAGCACCTGCTGCGACAGCGAGCGGGCCTCGCGCGCGCGCGGGATCGCGGCGTCCGGGTCGGACTCGACGAGGCGCTGGGCGTCGGCGAGGGCCTGCTCGGCCCGGGTCGCCAGGGAGCGCACGTCGAGGCCGATGACCCCCCGGCGGGCCTGGATGTGCGCCTGGGCGCCGGCGACGGCCCCGGCGGCGTCGGAGACCTCGCGGCGGGCGGCCTCCAGTTTGCGCGCCCGCGCCTCCTCGGCGGTGCGCAGGGGCTCGAGGGCGGCGTCGAGGGCCGCTTCGGCCAGCCGCAGGGATTCGAGGGCGGCCAGCGGGTCGGCGCCGGCGCCTCGCGCCGCCCGTCCGGCCTCGACGGCCGCCGAGGCGTCGGCGACGAGGGGGGCGAAGGCGCCGGGGTCGGCGCCCAGGTGGGTGACGTCGGAGATGTCGGAGGTGATCGAGGCGATGGCCGCGGTCAGCGACTCCTCGATCCGGTCGAGGTCGTCCTTGGCCCCGGTGATGGCGCCGATCTGGTGGTGGGCCATGGCCAGGGCCCGGCGCGCGGTGTCGATGGAGGACAGGGCCGCCGCCGGGTCGGTGGGGACGAGGCCGTCCGCGCGGTCGGCGGCAGCGGTGGCCGACGCGAGGAGCGCCTCGGCCTGCTCCGGGTTGTCCATGAGCGACGCCAGGGACGTCGCCGGGTACAGGCCGGTCAGGGAGGCGAGTTCGGTGCGCGCCAGGTCGAGATCGCGGTGGGCCTCGGCGATCCGCGTCCTCATGTCGGCGACCTGCTCGGCGGCCCCGGCCTCGGAATCGCGCAGTCGGGCGAACTCCTCTTGGCGCTCGACGAGGCCGGGCATGACGGCGTCGAGGGCGGAGAGGATGCGGCGGGCCGTTTCCCCGCGGCCGGCGGCCAGGGCCGGGTCGTTCATCTGCGCCTGGAGGGCGAAGCCCTCGGAGACGGCGGTTCGCGCGGCGTCGAGGGCGCGCGCGTAGGGGTCGGTTCGGCCCTGGCCGAACTGGGCGCGCGCGTAGGCGAGCTCGTCGTCGGCGCTGCGGATCATTTCGTCGGCCTCCAGGAGGCGGCGGTTCGCCAGGTCGACGGCGGTCTCGTCCTGCGCGGCGGTCCGGGCCTCGTCCCGAGCGATCCCTTGTTTCGTCCGCCTGCGCGAGGCGAGGAGGACGACGGCGATGGCGACCGCGGCGACGATCCCCAGGATCGGGAGGATGGGGAACGACGATGAGCCGGATCCGTCGGCGGAGGGCGCCGTCGGGGAGGGGGCGCCTGCGGCGGCGGCCCGAAGGGAGGAGGCGAGGGTGGAGGCCGCCTCGGCCGTCGCCTGGGGGGATAGGGGGGTCGACTTGGCGAGGACGTCCTTCGCATCGGCCATGGCGGACGTCAGTTGGGCGTTGGTGACGGCCCCGTCGACGTTGCCGCACGTCGTGTGCTGGCGCTCCTCGTAGGCGATGACGTAGACGATGGAGGAGTCCGCCAAGCGCGAGCCGACCCCGACCTGCTCGCACCAGGCGACGGGCTCGGCCCCCGACAGGTCGGGGACGAGGACGACGTACAGGTCGACGCCCTCGTGGGCGGCGTCCTCGACGGCGTCGACGACGGAGTTCGCCTGGTCGGCGGAGAGGAACCCCTCGGGGTCCGTCACCGGGTCGGAGACCGTCACCGGGGAGGAGGCCCAGGCGGGGACGGCCAGGGCCGCCGCGGCGAACAGGCTGACGAGGGCGGCCCCGAGAATTCGGGGCGCGGTCCGGATACGGGTCACGGGTCCTCCTTGGCTCTTGCGTGGCTCTTGGCGGGGCCTGTCGCGCCCAGCCTACGCGGCTCGGGCCCGTCGGGGGACCGCAAGTCGTCGCCGCGCCCGCGCGGAGGACGCGTCCCCGGGGAGCCGGGGCGCCCCGGCTCCCCGTATCATGGGGGGACGCCCATGCGGGGCGGACGACGACAACGGAGGGGAGGCGGCCATGCCGACCGGCAAGGTGAAGTTCTTCGACGCCGATCGCGGCTTCGGTTTCATCGGGGGCGACGACGGAGTCGAGGTGTTCCTCCACGCCTCCGCCCTGCCCGAGGACGCTCCCGCGCCCCGCGCCGGCACGCGCGTCGAGTACGGCGTCGCCGATGGCCGCAAGGGCCCCCAGGCCCTGTCGGTGAGGATCCTCCAACAGCCCGCCTCCATCGCCCAGCACCGCCGCCGCAAGCCGGAGACCATGGTCGGTGTCGTCGAGGACCTCATCAAGCTTCTCGATGGCTCCTCCGGGTCGCTGCGCCGCGGCAAATACCCCGACAACGCCGAGATGATCGCGAAGGTGCTGCGCGCCGTCGCGGAGGACTTCGATGCCTGAGAAGACCGCGCGCACGCGCACAGTGAAGAAGGACGCGGTCCTCGAGGCCGCCGTCGAGACCGCCCGCGAGGCCGCGCGGTCGATCGCCCATCCGCGCGAGGTCGGCGACCATATCGCCTTCACCATGGACGCCGACCGGTTGGGGACCCACTGGTTCGCCTGCACCGAGCCCGGGTACTCCGGGTGGTGCTGGACCGTGTCCGTGGCCCGTGTGCCCCGGGGGCGCACGGCGACGGTCTGCGAGGTCGACCTGACGCCCGGCGAGGGCGCGCTCCTCGCCCCCGAATGGGTCCCCTGGGAGGATCGGCTGCGCCCGGGCGACCTGACCCGCGAGGACGTCCTCCCTTACGTCGTCGACGACGAGCGCCTCGACCAGGGGTTCGAGGACACCGGCGACGACCCGGATCTGCCGGTGATCCGCGAACTCGGGCTCGGCAGGCCGCGCGTCCTGTCCGCGCACGGGCGCGCCGAGGCGATCGCCCGCTGGTACCGCTCCGAGCAGGGTCCCGAGCGCGGGCGCAGGCCCCGCAGCACGTGCTCGAGTTGCGGGTTCCTCCTCAAGATGGCCGGCGGCATGAGGACGATCTTCGGCGTGTGCGCCAACGAGTGGGCCCCCGACGACGGGCGCGTCGTCAGCCTCGACCACGCGTGCGGCGCCCACTCGGAGACGGACGTCCCCAAGACCGGCACCGCCTGGCCGGTGCGCCCCTCGCGGATCAACGACGGGGCGATCGACTCCGAGCCGATGCCCCGCGACCGCGGGACGGACGAGTCCGCCCGGTAAAACCTAGGATCGCCCGACCGGGGACCGGCGGGCGCGTCGGTGGAAGCGGCGAATGTCACGGTGAACGCCTTTGCCACCGGATGTCATCGCCGTGCACGATTAACCTGTGAGCACACGCACCAAGGCCGTCTCATCCCCATCATCGGCCGCACAGTCCATCGACCGTTTCTTCCACATCACGCAGCGCGGATCGACCGTCGCCCGTGAGATCCGAGGAGGAGTCGTCACGTTCTTCGCGATGGCCTACATCCTCGTCGTCAACCCCGCCATCCTCGGTGCAGCACTGCCCGAGGATGGTTCCATTACGAGCGCCGGAATCGCCGCGGGCACCGCCCTCGTCGCCGGCGTCATGACGATCCTCATGGGCGTCGTCGCGAACTACCCGCTCGCCCTGGCCGCCGGCCTGGGCATCAACGCCCTCGTGGCCTTCACCCTCGTCCTCGGATCGGGCCTGTCCTACGGGGAGGCGATGGGCGTCATCGCCTGGGAGGGCATCCTCATCACCCTCCTCGTCCTCACGGGCTTCCGCGAGGCCGTCTTCAAGGCGGTCCCCGCCCACCTCAAGACCGCGATCACCGTCGGCCTGGGCCTGTTCGTCGCCCTCATCGGCCTGGTCAACGCCGGCATCGTCCGCGCCGGCGCCACCCCCGTCGAGTTCGGCATCTCCGGCTCCCTGTCCGGCTGGCCGGCCCTCGTCTTCGTCGTCGGCCTGTTCCTCATGTTCGTCCTCTACGTGCGCAACGTGCGCGGTGCCGTCCTCATCGCCATCGCCGTCGCCACGGTCATCGCGGTCCTCGCCGAGTCCTTCGGGCACCTCGGCCTGCGCTCTCAGGAGAACGCGACCGGCTGGGGCCAGACCGTCCCGGCCCTGTCCGGATCGCCGATCGCCCTGCCCGTCTTCGACACCCTCGGCAAGGTCGACATGCTCGGGGCCTTCTCGACGCTCGGCGTCGTCTCGGTGTGCCTGACGATCTTCTCGCTCATGCTCGCCGATTTCTTCGACACCATGGGGACCATGGTCGCCGTCGGATCCGAGGGCGGCCTCCTCGACGAGAACGGCAACCCCGAGCGGACCCGTCAGATCCTCCTCATCGACTCCCTCGCGGCCGTCGCCGGCGGCGTCGGCGGGGTCTCCTCGAACACCTCCTTCGTCGAGTCCGCGTCGGGCGTCGCCGACGGCGCCAGGACCGGCCTGTCCTCGGTCGTCACCGGCGTCCTCTTCCTCCTGTCGACGTTCCTCGCCCCGCTCGTCGAGGTCGTCCCGACCGAGGCCGCCTCGACGGCCCTCGTGTTCGTCGGCTTCCTCATGATGACGCAGGTCACGGACATCGACTGGAAGGCCCCGGAACTGGCCATCCCGGCGTTCCTGACGATCGCCCTGATGCCGTTCGGGTACTCGATCTCCGTCGGCATCGGCGTCGGCTTCATCTCCCACGTCATCCTCATGGTCGCCAGCGGCAAGGCGAAGAGGATCCATCCGATCATGTGGCTCGTCGGCGCGCTCTTCGTCGTCTACTTCCTTATGGGGCCGATCCAGGCCCTGCTCGGCTGAATCGCCGATTCCGCACGACGGACCCGCGGGAGCGCCTCCCGCGGGTCCCTCGTATCCTCGGAGACGATCCCCGCACCCCAGGAGGTGGACCGTCGTGTCCCGGACGTTCCAGTCGCTGTCCCATGTCAACTTCCGGCTCTGGTTCTTCGCCAGCCTCATCGCCTCGACCGGGTCGTGGATGCAGCGCGTCGCCCAGGACTGGCTCGTCCTGACCGTTCTCACCGACAATTCCGGGACGCAGATCGGCGTCGTCACCGCCCTCCAGTTCCTCCCGATCCTCCTCCTGTCCCCGTGGGCGGGGGTCCTCGTCGACCGCCTCGACAGGCGGCGGATCCTCCAGGCCTGCCAGGGCGCTACCGGGGCGTGCGCCCTGATCCTCGGCGCCCTCGTCCTGACGGGGACGGCCCAGCTGTGGCACGTCTACGTCCTCGCCCTGATCGGCGGGGTTGCCGGGGCCGTCGACTCGCCGGCGCGCCAGGCGTTCGTCTCCGAACTGGTCCCCGTCGACTCCCTGGCCAACGCCGTGGGCCTCAACTCGACGGCGTTCAACGCGGCCCGCCTCATCGGCCCGGCCGTGTCCGGCCTGCTCATCGACGCCGTGGGCACGGGATGGGTCCTCGTCGCCAACTCGCTGTTCTTCGCCGCCCCCATCACCGCGCTCGCCCTCATGCGCCGCGACCTCCTCGTCGCCCGCACGGCGGTCCCCCGCGCGAAGGGCCAGATCCGCGAGGGCGTCGCCTACGTCCTGGCGCGGCCGGACATCCTGATGATCCTGTGCACGGTGACCGTCGTCTCCGCGTTGGGCATGAACTTCCAGATGACGAGCGCCCTCATGGCGACCGAGGTCTTCGGCAAGGCGGCCGGGGAGTACGGCCTCCTCTCGTCGTGCATGGCGGTCGGCGCCCTGGCCGGGTCGCTCCTCGCGGCCCGGCGCGCCCATCCCCGGCTGAGGATGATCATCGTCGCGGCCGCCCTCTTCGGGGTTCTGGAGATCCTCCTGGGCCTCGCGCCGACCTACGTGGCCTTCGCGGCCGCCTCGATCCCGACGGGGCTGGCGATGCTGACGATGGTGACGGCGGCGAATGCGACGATCCAGATCTCGACGGACGAGCGGATGCGGGGTCGGGTCATGAGCCTGTACACGATGATCTTCCTCGGCTCGACGCCGGTCGGGGCGCCCCTCGTCGGGTGGATCGGCGAGCAGTGGGGGGCCCGGTGGTCGATCCTCGTCGGCGGCATCGGGTCGCTGCTCGTCGCCGTCTTGTGCGGGGTGTGGGCGATGATCCACTGGGACGTGCACGTGCGGCTCTCGCATTCGCGGCGCCGGCCGATCGTGTTCGAGGGGCCGGTCGAGCGGGCGCGGATGTCCCAGGAGGCGGCCGCCGTCGAGCGCCTGGCGAACCAGACGGATTGAGGCGGCCGCGGCGGCGCGGGGTCAGCCCATGGCGGCGAGGGTGAAATCCAGGCAGGCGAGGAGCGCCTCGACGTCCTCCGTCGGCGTCGACGGCCAGGTCGCGATGCGCATCTGGTTGTCGCCGACCCCCCGGTAGGCGCCCAGGTCGACGATCCCGTGGGCGCGCAGGTGGTCGGCGATGGCGCGGGCGTCGACGGAGGCGTCGAATTCGACGGTTGCGACGACGGGGGAGCGCAGCGCCGGGTCGTCGACGAAGGGGCGGGCCAGGGGGCAGGCCTCGGCCCACCGGTAGACGAGGTCGGAGGCGGCGCCCGCCCGCGCGGCGGCGGCCTCGATCCCCCCGAGACCGAGGAGCCAGCGGATCTGCTCGTCGAGGAGGACGAGGGTGGCGATCGCGGGGGTGTTGAGGGTCTGGTTGTTGAGGGAATTGCGCGCTGCGGCGTCGAGGTCGAGGAAGGCGGGAACCCATCGGCCTGGGGCCCGTGACAGCTCCCGGGCCCGGTCGAGGGCCGCGGGGGACAGGACGGCGATCCACAGCCCCCCGTCGGATCCGAGGGCTTTTTGCGGGGAGAAGTAGTAGGCGTCGGTCTGGGCGAGGTCGACCCGATGGGCCCCGGCGATCGAGGTGGCGTCGACGAGGGTCAGGGCGTCGGCCGGCCCGAGGCGCTCGACGGGCGAGACGACGCCGGTGGAGGTCTCGTGGTGGGGGTGGGCGAAGACGTCCGCGTCCTCGTCGCCGTTCAGGCGGGCGAGGCGCCCGGCGGGGGCCTCGACGACGATCGGATCGTCGAGGTGGGGGGCGCGCCGCGCTTCGTCGGCGAATTTCGCGCCGAAGGCGCCGAAGACGGCGAAGGCGGCTCGTTCGCGGATCAGGCTCGCGCAGGCCGCATCCCAGAAGGCGGTGGCCCCGCCGTTGCCCAGGACCACCTCGTAGCCGTCGGGGGCGCGCAGGAGATCGCCGAGCCCGCGGCGGATCGACGAGACGAGGCCCTTGACGGGCGCTTGCCGGTGGGAGGTGCCGAGCAGGGGGGAGGCGGCGAGGGCTCGCGTGTGGCTCGGGCGGATCCGCGAGGGCCCGGATCCGAAACGGCCGTCGGCGGGCAGCAGGCGCGGGGGGATCGAGGGGAGCTCAGGCATGGCCCCAATGTAGCGTCGCGCAATTCGATGACGGGACCGATGCGCATATTCCGGTCGGAACGGGCGGCTCTAACGGCGGTCTTCGGCGCCGGGAGGCCATTCCCGTGAGAGGTTCCTCGGCCCGGCATATCCTGGTCGGACCACGGATCGGCGCGCGCCTGGAAGGAGCTCATTGTGGGCGACCTCATCGATACCACCGAGATGTACCTCAAGACCATCCTCGAGATGGAGGAGGACGGGGTGACCCCCCTGCGTGCGAGGATCGTCGAGAGGCTGGGCCATTCCGGGCCGACGGTCTCCCAGACGGTGGCGCGCATGGAGCGCGACGGGCTGCTGCACGTCATGGGGGACCGGCGCCTGGACCTGACGGAGGAGGGCCGTCGTCTGGCCACCGACGTCCTGCGCAAGCACCGCCTCGCCGAGCGCCTCCTCCTCGACGTCATCGGCCTGGACTGGGCGCTCGTCCACGAGGAGGCGTGCCGGTGGGAGCACGTGATGTCGGATCGGGTCGAGACGCGCCTCGTCGATCTCCTCGAGACCACCGATGTCGACCCCTATGGGAATCCGGTTCCGGGCGCGGGCCTCGAGCGCCGTGGGGAGTCCGTGGAGATCGCGGTGCGCACCCCGGACGATCTCATCATGCGGATCGTTCGCATCGGGGAGCCCATTCAGGCCGAGGAGGGCCTCATCGCGTCCTTCGCCGAACTCGGCCTCGTCCCGGGCGCCCGGGTGGGGCTGTCGGTCCACGGCGACGTCGTGCGGATCAGCGCGATCGACGAGGCCGGCGCGGTGTCCGGGTACGTGACGATTCCCGTCGCCCTGTCCCCCCATCTCTTCGTCGAGAAGGAGTGAGCGGCGGGGCCGGTTATCGGACACGACACAGTGTCGTTACCGTCGCGTGACATTCGGCTCGGGAGTCGTTACTCTTGCTCTTGGTCGATCGACCACCCCGCTCCTCATCCACCGAGGTTGGACCGTGAGGAGTGCGGGACATCCGGTCCAACACGGGGGAACCATCTTCGGCCCGACAGGGCCTTGGGGTGAAGCTCGGGAAACCGAGCCGGGCTCTCCTGCCCGAATCCGACAGCTGACCTCGTAGGTTCAACAGGGAGAAAAACCACACGTGACTACAGCTCAACCCGCTCCGCGTCATCGCATGGCCCGCCGTCCGATGGCTCCGGTCACTGAACTGGCTGACACCATTACCTCCATGAGCGCCGTCCGCCCGGTCGCGCTGGCCTCCGTCACCGGCCTGGCGCTGACCGCCGTCGTCGGCGGGGCCGCGAACGCCGCCCCGACCGAGGCGCCCACCGCCCCCGCTCGCGCCGTCGAGCCGATGACCGTCGCCGCCCAGCCGGTGATGACCATCGACGTCCCCGACATCGCGTGGGACCTCGAGGAGATCACGGCGACCGCCGAGGGCCCGGCCGCTGAGCCGGCCGTCGAGGACGCCGCCCAGGCGGCCGACCGGTCCGAGTCCCGCGCGGAGATCGACGGCGCGTCGACGATCGGCGCGGCCGCGGCCCTCAACGCCGCCGGCTCCGACATCGCGTCGATCGCGCTGGCCCTGACCGGCATCCCCTACGTCTACGCCGGGGAGAGCCTGGCCGGGCTCGACTGCTCGGGCCTCGTCAAGTACGCCTACGCCCAGGTCGGCATCAACCTCCCGCATTCGTCGTCCGCGCAGGCGGCCGGCGGGACCATCGTGTCGGACCCGCAGCCCGGCGACATCGTCGCCTACCCGGGTCACGTGGCGATCTACATCGGCGGGGGGCAGATGGTCGAGGCCACCGTCCCCGGCGCGCTCTCGCGAGTGTCCGCTGTCCGCGGCGGCGGCTACTACGTGCGCTACTGAGCTTTCTCTTTCCTTTCGGGGGCTCGTCGACCGTCCGGTCGACGAGCCCCCGGCCTTTTCCGGGGAAGGCGTTCACCGGATCGGCGATGATGAGGCACAATAAGAGTGACTCACATCACGAGGAGGACATCATGGGTTCCACCGAAGTCATCCTGGTCGGCGTGGACGGCTCGACGGAGAGCCTCGCCGCCGTTTCCTGGGCCGCAGGCCGCGCCGCCCGAACCGGAGCGCGCATCCACGTCCTGTGCACCTACGCCCTGGCCTCATACTCGGCGGCCGCCCTCGACGGCGGGTACGCGATCCTCGACGACGAGGCCCTCAGGCGGGGCGCCCAGCAGGTCGTCGACGAGGCCGTCGACCACGCCCGCGCTCACGGCGGCTCCATCGTCTCCGGGTCGATCGAGCCCGGCGACCCCGCCGGGGTCCTCGTCGAGATGTCCCGCGAGGTCGATCTCGTCGTCGTCGGATCGCGAGGAGGAGGCGGATTCGCCGATCGGCTCCTCGGCACGGTCTCGTCCGCGCTCCCCGCCCACGCCAAATGCCCCGTCGTCATCGTCCCCAAGCACACGTCCGGCAAGAAGTTCATGCCCGTCGAGAGGATCGTCGTCGGCGTCGACGGCTCCGACGTCCCCTCCTCGGCCCTGCGACGGGCCATCGACGAGGCGCAGACGTGGGACGCGCGCCTGACCGCGGTCTCGGCCATCCCCATCCAGACGGGTGCGACGATGGTCGCGTGGATGCCGACGGGCGCCGACCACGCCGGGCTCCTCAGGGACGTCCGCAAGGGGATGGGGGCCGCCATCGACGAGGCCCTCGCCGGGCGCCGCATCGACGTCGCCCGGCACGCCCTCGACGGGACCCCCTCGTCGCTCCTCGTCGAGTTCTCGACCGCCGTCGACCTGGTCGTCGTCGGGACGCGGGGCCGCGGCGGCCTGGCGGGCGTCCTCCTCGGATCGACCTCGCAGACGGTGATCTCCCACTCGACGTGCCCGGTGATGGTCGTCCCCTCCGACCACCTCGCCGCGGCCGAGAGCGCGTCGGCCCCCGACTGGGAGAGGCGCTGAATCCGAGCCCCCGCCCGCGGGCCCGACGGACGCGGACGGGGGCGCTCGGGCCCGTCGGCGGACCCGCCGTCGCTCGGCTGGTAGACTCCCCCATGCGCGCGCGGTCCGTCCGCGCGCCGCGCCCTCGTAGCTCAGGGGATAGAGCACCGCTCTCCTAAAGCGGGTGTCGGACGTTCGAATCGTCTCGGGGGCACTTAAATCCCTGGCTTACCAGGGGAAACGGGTCGGGGTTCCGAGTTGCGGAAGCGCTCGGGACCCCGATCTACTCTTTTATCTACTCTCTTTGCTTTGGGATCAGACCCCTGGCGGGGTCCGGGAGACCTCTTGGAGGTCGGGCTGTCCCGTGAGCGTCCTGTTCCCGAGTGGACTGCCGCAGTCCGGCCTCCGCCTACTCGGGAGGTCATGATGACTACTTCAACTGCTGTTCGTCCCGCCGTCTGGCTCGCTTGTTTGTCCTGCTACAACGAGGGGCGCTTGGTCGGGGCCTGGTTCCCATGCGATGGCCTCGAGGAGGTTTCGCTCGCTGAGGTCCATGGAGGCGCCGAGAACGTCCGTGAGGGCTGCGAGGAGGTCCTCGGCCTGGATTCCGAGCACCTGCCTGCCGGGGTTGGCGAGGTCACCCAGGATGAGGCCGCTGCCTGGGGCGAGTTGTTCACCGAGGTTGGGGATAGCCAGTGGCCCGCCCTGCTCGCTTGGTGCGAGCACTGCTCGCGTTCCCTCGACGTCAACGGTACCCCCTCAGTGGTCGAGTTCGAGGAGGCTAACCAGGGCTGTTGGGGTTCGTTTCGTGAGTTCGTGCAGTCCTGGGCCGAGGACTGCGGACTGTTCTACGGCTGGACCGAGGAAGCGATCAGATACTTCGACTGGGATGCCTATGAGCGCGACTGCCGTTACGACTTCGCCGTGCTTGATGTCCCTGACGGCGGCGTGCGTGTGTTCCGGGACTGCTGAGGGGGCGGGCATGAGCGACTATGGCCGTGCGAGAGCCTACGTGGCCGCGTTCCGTTCTGACGCCGACGATCCCAACCTGTCTCTAGGGGAGGCTGAACTGCGGGACCTTGCTCTCCTGCGGGATGCAGTGGACGAGGTGATCGCCGTCCATGTGCGCGAGCTCGTCGCCTTCGAGGGCCTGTCATGGGCGGCGGTGGCAGCTGCAATCGCACCGAGTCCTGCGAGTCTGCGCCTCCGCTACGGGCACGCCAAAAGCGAGTGAGGATCGACGTCGAGCTGTGCGGCAAGCGCTTCGATCGAATCCAGTGTCAAGTTGCGCTCGCCGCGTTCGATCGCGGCGAGGTACCGGGGTGTGATCCCGAGCTGCTCGGCGAGACTCTCCTGGGTGAGGGCGCGGCGGTGGCGCTCGGTACGCACGTTGGCACCGAGCGCCTTACGCAGGACTTTCGTCGGCTTGCCGCTCACCCTGTCAATCGTCGTTAGTGGCACTGAGGCGTTCCAGGTACTTATCAGTACCGGGAACGCATTGGTTCCCCTATGATGTTGTCTGTCGCGTAATGGAGATGACCATAGGTGCAACCTATTTAGGGAGAAAGATGTCTTCATGTGTTCCTCAGGGAAGGGACGCCCTCCAACCCTGGTTGGCACGCCTTCGTGACCTACTTCGAGACCTCAGGCTGTTGGATGCCCAAAAACGGCAGGTGCTGTCTGGGTATCGCCCACTCATCCAGTCGAGGGGGGCGGTTGCCTCAGACGATCAGTTGTTGGTGATCACTGCCTTTGTGGGTGTGTTTATCGAGCTGTTCTATCTCGCCCTCGGAGTTTCTGATCTGGTGTCGATGGTGGTCATGACGGCTGTGTTCATCGCTGTGGCGTATTCGCTGACGAAAATGATTTGGAAGGTTTTCAAGCTTCGTAGAACCAACGAGGTTCTTGTCGTCATCTCGGATCGAACCTTCATTGCCCGCCAACTTCTCGCAACGCTGCTCGTGGCAGACCTATTCCTCCTCGTCGTCCAGTTCCTCCTCTTCCCGCCCGTTCTCATTGCTATTGTGACCGGAGCGGCCATCCTCATAGGGATTGTGGTTGGTCTTGTCGTTGCCTTTGTTTCAAGAAAACGCGCTGCGAGTTTCAACGTGCGAGCCGAGGAATCAAATCGTGTGGCGATGGCAGCCAATGCTGTCATCGAACAGAATGCATTGGCGATCTCTCAACGTATGAACGAGTTGAGTCGTGCACTTCAAAACGAGTACATCGGCGTCTTCCCAAATCAGTACTTTGATGAGGGTATAGTCACCTACCTGTTCACCCTCGTGGACAACTACCGTGCCACCACTTTGCCGGAAGCGATCAATCTCTTTGAGGAAGAGCAGCACCGGATGCGGATGGAACGTGGCCAGCAGCAGATCATCGAAGAGCAGAAGCGAATGCAGCGCCTTCAAGTGATGTCCACCATGATCAATACCGCGATGCAGGCGGCGACGATTAGTGAGATCCGTACTCAAGGTCAAAATATCGCGGCCGCAGCATCCGCACCTCGCGCCGTTGAAATACGGCGCGGGTAGAACAAGGTGCAACTGTTAGAGGAAAACATGAAACTCAGATTTGAACCACGCACACCAAGTTTCGGTGAGACCATGCACAACGGTCTCGAACAATCAGCGAAGAGTGCGGTTTTGATGACCGGTGGCCTAATGCTCGGTGGCGTCGCACTCGGGGCGGCTGCGGTCAAGAGTCGCCGGATTCGCTTGAAGCTCATGGCAGTCGCGCACTTTCCCATCTCGTTCTTGATCGCTTGGATGGTCTTGCTTTACGCAAGTATGCGGATTGTGGGTGTAGGAAGTGAACAAGAAACACAGGCCCTCGTATCAGCACTTCCCTGGATAGTCCTTGCTGCTGTGATAATTTCACTGGTCTGGTCGATTCTGTTCATCAAGCGATACATCCGCCCAAAGCTCAAAGAAATCAGTGATGCAGAATACGCGGCAGCAGCCGCTGCCGCACACGCTGCCCAAACAAGCCCAGATATCATCTACCCACCTGGATATCACCCCTACTAAAACCCTGCGACACAGGAGTCCTCAGTGACACCCCCACAGCACAATGACCAAAACAAACGCTCTACGACAAGCACCCACCGTCTCAACCCAAAGCACTGGACCACGCGAACAAAGATCATCGCCTCCATCGCAGTCCTCGCTCTCATCCTGACCGGAGTGGGGAGCGGTTTTGCCTACCGCGCCTACACTGTCGAACGTGACTGCAAGGCCCAGGGCAAGGTCTTCACCGACCAGAAGGACAACCTCAGCAAGGCCGTAGGCGAGGCCCATGACGCTCTGGACAGCGTTGATGCCTCCGTCAAGGTTGGCGAGGGCAAGCGTCTGGAGCACACCGACGACTTCCCGCTGTCTCCTGAGGGTCAGAAGGCCATCACAGACCTCAACAACGCTCTCGGCAAGGCCGAAGAGCACAGTAAGGACACCGCTCCCGAACAGTGCTCCGATGGCAAGACACTCACCGCGCTGACGACTCTCACCGGCGCTCGTCAGGCCGACCTGGATGCTCTCAAGACCCAGACGGCGACCTTCACCGAGACTGTCGAGAAGTACCGTCTCGACAAGGCGACCGAGGAGGCAGAGACCTCCATGGACACAGCCAAGACTGACCTGGCTGCTGCTCAGAAGGACGCCACCGACCAGCTCGCCGTCGTGGACGGCGACACTGCCCTCCAGAGCGATGCCACCGTCAAGGCCGCCTATGACGCACTCAAGAGCACTGAGGCTGAGTCGCACAGTGTCTCCACGACCGTGACCACCTCGACCTACGACGAGGCTGTGGCATCCATCGACAAGGCCAAGACGGTCGCTACCAAGACCGCCGAGGTCAACACCGCCACCCAGGCTCTCAAGGACGCCATCAAGGCGTACCAGGATGCCAAGGCTGTTGAGACTACTGCCGCTCAGGCTGCTTCTGGTTCTGGTGAAACCTCTGAATACTCCGGTGGGAGTGGCTCTGGCTACTCTAGCGACTACAGCGGCAGCTCGTCCTCCAGTTACTCGGGTGGTGGGTCCTACAGCGCCCCTGCGCCTGCTCCCTCGAACAACAGCAGCAACAGCTCGTCCGGTAGCGGTGGGGACACGATGATTGACTGGGGCGACACCAGCGGAGAGCTGGACACGACTCCCGGTAAGTGCTGGTACATCGAAGGCCAGGCTTACTGCAACTGAGATTCGCCAGCCACCACGATCACCACCCACGCCCACTGGTTCACCCAGTGGGCGTGGGTGCGTTTTACGCATCTATCAACCGAGCGGAACCGGGTAATAGTTCCAACCAACCCATCATGTCAACCGAGTGGAACCAGTTCATGGTTCCGACACTGAAAGAAGAACCATCATGACTTATGCCGTCATTTCCCAGCCCATGCGAGGTATCGAACCCGACCGAGTGCGCACCGCACGTCAAACCGCCGAAGCAGAACTCACCGCTGCGGGCTACGACATCCTGCCAGATGCGTACGACACCACATTCCAATACACCGACGAACCGGATGAGACTATCACCAACCCCGCTCTGTGGCACATGGGGAAGGCCCTCATGAGGTTATCTCACGCCGAGGTGATCTACATGTGCCCTGGCTGGTCCAAAGCCCGAGGCTGTCGCATTGAACACAGCGCCGCCATCGAGTTCGGTCTCACCATCCTCGGCTACGAAGAGTAAGGACTCCCATGACCATGACAAAGCCACCGCCGTCTGAACCTCTGGACATCGACGAGCTCACCTCCGGCCCCACCGGCCTGGACCTGTTCAGCATCGTCCGTGAACGCATGGGATGGACCGACGAGTACCTCGCCGAGGTTAACGACCCCTCCCACCCGCTGCTCCAGGACATCGACACCATGTGTGCCGCTCTGGAGTACCTCAGAGTTCGTCAGATGCCACTCGTCGTCGTCCCCGACTTCGACACCGACGGCATCTGTGCCGGGATGATCCTGTACGCAGGGCTTTCCGAGCTGGGCATGGACGTGCGCCTGCACGTGCCCGACTACCACCTCGGCCACGAGATACAACCTGAGGTGATCGATGCAGTCGTCGCTGCTCATCCTGATGCCAAGGCTGTCATCACGTGCGACGCGGGGACGAACAGCACCGGGGCGCTGAGTCGCGCCAACGAGCTGAGCCTGCTGACGCTGGTGACTGACCATCACGTGGAGGAGGAGTGTGGACGAAACTCGCAGAATGTCATTAATTTCGGCTTGTCGAACACCTGTTCGATTGGCGATAATTGTTGTGCAAGCAATTCGCGAGAAAGGGAGGAATCATGGCGGAAATGCACGATGCGGAGAAGTTCGTCCGCGTCCTCGATCATGCGCTCTTCAGGCCGGTCCACTTCGTCCGTTACAACCTTGAAGGCCTGTCTGATGGGCAGCTCGCCGAGGTCGTCAAGTTCTGCAACGCGGACGAGGCGTTCAAGGATGGCGAAGTCTGCAAGACGGCGAGGCGGATCCGCAAGCGCAGGCTTGAGTCAAATCTGCGGCAGGCGCGGCTGGCGCTGCTCGAGTCTGAGCTGGACGCTGGAGCAGAGAGCGAGGGTGTGGGGATCGAACTGTGAATGTCGAAACGACGATCGGGAAGTGCTCCCGGCGACCGATATGGTCGCCGGGAGCACTTGTTTGTTGAGCATGTTGTCCGGCTCAGAGGCTGAGGTCGACATCGGGCTCGTCCTCGACGATCTCAGGTAAGCGTCCACGCCACCGTTCGGCTGCTGTTGTAATCCGAGCCGGCGGTGCCTCCTTGCCGGGTGCTCGCTTGGCGGGCTTCCCCTCCTGCTCTTCCTCCATGAGCGGCACAACGGGCACGGGTGTTGCCTGCTGGGCGTGAGCCTTGAAGACTTCGCTCGCCTTGTCGGCAGTGAAGTCCGGGCACAAAGCCGAGGCCTTCTTCCTGCCGATCTTGCCGTTGTCCTCCCGCCGCATCTTGAACGACCAACCGTCGCGGTTAGTGACCGCGAGGCGCACGTCCTGCTCGGCGAGGACTTGCTCGAACGATGCCCGGTCCATCGAGCGCGGATCGGTGAGCGCATCGTTGACGATGTCACCGAGGCGTTGCTCGAAGCCTCCGGCAGTGAAGTCCTCCCGCCGCTGGAGCCACTCGGGCTTCGGACGCTGAGGGTCCGGTAGTACCTGGAGGCCCTCCTCCCTCATGATCTGATCGTTCAGCTGGCGTAGGCCGTGCCTCCAACTCGTGTAGCGGGTGAGTGCCTTCCCGGTGAGGTTGTCGTGGTTCGTCACGGTGATATGCGCGTGTGCGTGGTGGCCTCTCGCGTCGGTGTGAACGGCGATGAGGTAGTCCGCCGAGTGCATCGCCTCGGTGAGGTGTTGCGCGACCTCACACACCCGCTGCATGTCCTCCGGTTTCGTCACGTCGAACTCGTCCGGATGGAAGGCGAGGACGTAGGTGTAGGCCTCGACTTTGCGCCCGTGCAGTCTCGCTAAGGCTTGCGCGCGGGCGAGGAACTGCTCAGGGGTGGCCGTGCCGTCTGCCGTGTGGACAGTGAGCGCAGAGGCACGGGTGCGCCCCTCCCGATGAAGGAAAGAGCGCACCTTCGCATCCGAACCGTAGAGCACGTAGTTCACCGCCGAAGCGGCGGACCTCGAAGACTTGACGTTGATCGTGCTCATGTCCCGATCACCGTCCCATCTCCGAGCGACCGGCGCAGCTCGTCAACGGCGCGTGCGAGGTCACGCACGCGGGCATCGTCAACGACCGAACCGCGCCGAAGCGCCTGGTTGAGGTTGACGCCCACCCGCCGAAGTTGCTCGACGGCGCGGGCAACGTCGGGCGAACCCGGAGCCGGAGCCTGGGGCACCGCCTCCGGGAGCGGGTTCGAGGCATTCAGCGCATGGAGCGCGGCTGCCCTCACCCACGAGCTCGGCCTCACGCCGAGCGCCATCGCACGCCGCATGATCGCGTCGTGCTCGGCCCCGGACAGTCGCACAGTGATCCTGTTCGAGCGACCGCCGGGATCGGTGTCCCCACCCGCCTGCTTGGGCAGTGATTGTGGTGTGAACGCCGGTCGGCCAGCAGGGAACTTGTCAGACACTGCGGGCATGACGCCCTCGTGTCTGACGTCGTTCCGCTGGCCTCCGTCCTCACTCACTGCGCTCGTTGCGGGCGGAGGGGAGGGCGCCGCGCCGACCCCTTGCGGGGCGGACGCGAGCGACCGAGCCCGCTGGGTCCGCATAGCCTCTCGCAGCGCCTTCCGAGCCTCATACATCGGGTCGTACAGGCTAGTCATGCTGCATCGCCCCCTTCCTGCTCATCGGCCCGGACATCGCCCTGCACCGGCTGCTCTGAGGTCGAGGCAGCCTTCGCGCGAGACGAGCGCGTCGCTCGCTCCTCGGCGAGGAGACGGCGAGCCTCTTCCTCGAACCGCTGGTAGGTGTCGGGGTGCTTGTCTCGGATGAGGTGCGCGGTGCGCAACGCCAGGCGCTCCTCGTCCTTTCGTGCTTGCTCGCGTAGGCGACGCACACGCTTCTGATAGGCGGCGCGCTCCTTGGCAAGGAGATCATCGAGGGCGTGATCGCGGTTGTTCATGCTGGTATTCCTTTTCCTTGAGGGGTTGGTGCAGGCGCCCATCCCGGCCGGTGGGGCGAAGCCGCTCAGGCTTCCGGGTCTGTTTCTTCATCGACTCGATGCACTTCTTGATCGAGAAGTTGTCGTATGTACCGTCGCTCCTAAAGAAGAGGAAGTTCCTTGTGCCCCAGTCAGGCACGGTGCCGACATAGAAGAACGCGATGCCGGGCCCTGCCTTGCGACGGGCCTCGGGATGATGAGAGAAGAGGTCCGCGACGAACGCAGCGTCCTCGCCCTCCACAGCGAAACCGGGAACCGCGCGATGCAAGACGATCCGCGCGTAATCGGCAACCGCCGTCGCGGTCTCGAAGGACTTGCCACCGAGGATGTAGCTCATGAGAGCTCTCCTTCCTCGGAGAGTGGGTCGACGAGCAGCATCTCCTCCACGTAGGGCGCGATCTCATCGAGCTCGACCTCGATCTGCCTCTCGACCTTCGAGCGCGCATGGCTCCAGAACCGTTCCTTCGGTCGGGGGAGCCCGAAGGCTTCAAATGCGTCAAGGCGCTCAGCCAGCGGCGCGGTGGAGTCCAGCCAGGGGATCGTGATGACACCCTGGCGGTGGGCAATGACGATTCCCTTACTGATGCGGTCGAGGCGCTCGGCCTCGCAGACCCGACCGTCCTCATCGAGGAGGGCATCAAGCCGGTCGAAATAGTCGTTCCACTGATCCCGAGTGCGCCTAACCGGAGACCTCTCCCAGACAACCTCGCCGAGGTCCTTGTCGAAGCGCTTGAGACCTTTATCGACCGAACGGCCCAGCATCGCCTCTTGGGCGTCTTCCCATGGGATGGTGTGGACGTGTGCGACCTCGTAGACATCGTCGCCGACCTCGACAAGGTGGGCCGTCATGCCGTCCCGGACGGGTCGACGCTTGCGATCAAACTCGATGGTCAACTGCTTGTCGACGATCTTGGGAGCGAAGTCGAGACGGTGCTCGGTGCGGGTGAGCTCCTGAACGGACGGGAAGACCTTCATTGTGACCGGCAGGGCCCCGTCACGACTGACCATGAGTTCATACATCAGATCGCGATCCTCCTGCGAGTCCTCAACGATCCCCTCGGGGAGCTTGTACCCCCCGTGTGCGAGCACACCGCTCGGCTCACGGGAGAAGTTCGCTCGCGTGGTGATGTTGAGGAGGTCCTGCTGATGGTGCTTGCGTTCCCACATGTTGCGAGACCCTGTCAGCGCTTCACGGGACTCTCGCCACAGCTCAGCGAGACCGAAGAGGTCGAGACCATCAACGACGCCCAGCGGTGCATCCGTAATAAAGCCGTCGGTCGTGCACGAGGGCGTTGAGTACCCGAGATCATGCAGTTGGTTGAGGGTCGCGAGAAGGACAGCCCGGACCAGGGCAGTCGTCATGGTCGCGTGGTAGGGGGAGGTGATAGCGGACCCACCTACGTCGTCGCGCTCTTGAGCCCAGGCATTCCAGCCGCGCTGGCCCATCACTCCCTGAGCGAGTTTCCCGTATGGGGAGTTGCCCATGAGCTTGAGAACACCCTGCTCGAAGGACTTGGGGCCGAACTCCTCCTTCGCCCGAGCACGGTCGTCGAGGAGTTGTTGATAGGCACCGCGCAGGAGCCGGGATGGTTCCTCGACGACTCGACGGACACGGGCGAAGTGGCCGATCTGGCAACTCACATCAGCGCCGAGAGTCAACGCGAGCCACACCTCCGGCCCAGTCGCCCACACACCCCGAGCCCCACCCGAGGACCTTGGGTAGACCATCGAGCCGTCGAGCGGGACTGGCAGACACGGGTAGGCAACTGACCTCGGGAACTCGAAGGAGACGAAGCCGGCGAACGGGGTGAGCGGCCCGAGTTCCGTGAAGTTGTCAAGGCTCAGAGAGTGGTTGTTCACCGTCCGTTCGATGACCCCACCGTCGGCGAGGAAGTCCACGTCGAGGATCGTTGATGAGCTCGTGGGATAGCAGGAGATCAGGTCGAAGTCGTGCGTCTCCTGGGGAAAGAACCCGATCTCCGAGCACATGTTGTACCCACCCCTGAAGCTCAGCGCACAAGAGTGGCTCCACGTGGCCGAGGCCCCATCCAGGGGCACCAGCTCACGCTTGCGGTAGTAGGCGAGCTCGTTTTCGTGGCTCGTCGTGGCGTCGACGGTCTTGTCGATCTTGGTCAGACCACCGAAGACGCCGTTGAACGTGGCTGAAGAGGTCCCGAGGACCTCGCCGTGCACCTGCTCGACGATGTCTCCACCGCACAGCTGCTTGGTGATGTGCCTGCGCATCATCGCCGCTGCACCCGTTGGTAGCGACAGCGGGAAAGAGCGGTCATGCCCATAGAGCGCGGTCACGTATTCCAGGGCGATGACGGCGTCGTTGGCCGCATACTCAAGGAACTCGACGGGGTACTCAGCCAGATAGTCGTCCATGCGCGTGATGAAGTCGCCGGGCACGTCAAGCTTTGGGACGCCGACCGAGTCGCCGAGCACCTTGAGGCTCACAGCCCCAGACTGGGCCATGGTGTCCCTGATCGAGACCTCGACCGGGCGCTTCCAACGCCAGTTGTCACCGTCGAGGATGAGCCGAACCGGGGTGGGGCTGACCATCCCTGCGGAGGCGCTGATGACGGCACGCAGGATGTCAGGAGCAGCGTTGTCGAGCCAACGAGCGCGACGGGACTCATGCCCAGCCTGCTCGGACACCTTCCGTGCCCTGCTCGGGTAGGCCTCGTTCCAGGTGTTCACCGCCTTGCGCTTGTCGACGAAGGTCGTCAGATCAGCGTGTTGGAAATGCGCGACGAGGGTGAGGGGCAGCGCCCTGGACGGACAGCCCTTGCGATACCACGCTGAGGGGCGGCGTACGCCCTTAGAGTCCACACAGTCAGAGTCGGGCACGCCCTTCTCACTCCACCCCTGAGCGAGAGGGTGCTCGTGCAGGCCGAGGGCCGTGATCGCGATTTCGAGTGCCCTCTCAAAGCTCAGCCTCGCGACGCGCACGCCGACGGGGCCTGGGTACTCATGGGGCAGGACCACTGCGAGTCGCAGCCGTGTGTCGTCGGTTGGATCGAGTGCGGCGAACTGGTAGGAGATCACCCTCCGGGCGACCTGTTCGCTCTCACCGATCCATCCCCGCTGAGGGTCCAGCTCGTCCGCTCCCACAAACTCGGTATCGAAGCCGATGACGATGCCCGGCGCTCCGCCCGCGCCCATCGCCTCGATCGACGGGTAATCGCGGAACGTCGATCCAGCTCCTGACACCGAGCGCGCGACCGTCCGGGTCAGCACTGTGAACTCTGCCGGGTGCTTCTTCGAGGTCGCCGTGTCGCGAGCCTCGGTGGCGGACCAGCTTGCCGCGACCGCACTGGCGGCAGCGGCGGCAACGGGGGCTACCCCATAGGGGGCTGCCGCCAGTCCGAGATTCGCCTGGTCTTCCAGGCGAATCGAAGGGGTGCTCCGTGAAGATAAGGCCTTATCGTCACGCGAGTGCTCTTCCTCCGCACCCCGCTGGGGCACCCCAACGGTGCCCACAGGCTGACTGGCGGTGATGGAGGCGGTGCCGGTCATCGACGACCACCCCCAACGAGGTGGGCATCAGCCCATGCGCGGAGGTCCTCAACGCGGTAACGGACGTTACGGGCCGAAACGGCCACGTAGGCAGGTCCGCGTCCACGGCAGCGCCAGGTGCGCAGTGTGTCTGGCGAGACGGCGAGATACTCACCGGCCTGCTCCGTGGACAGGAGATAAGGGGAGGTCGGCAACTGTGCCGTGATTGTAGGGGTAGTCATCGGAGGTTCCTTTGCGGGTAGCAAAGGTTGCGATCTCAACGATGGCGATGTCCCCGACCGATACTCCCAGGAAGGCGTCGTCTCCAGCCTGGGCGGGACCTCCTGAGGCTCCTCACCGAACCGGGGGAGGTCTCCCGGCTGCGGCTCCTGCACGGTGCGGTTCACGAATGGCCCCGTGCGGCCTGCCCCTTATCAACATCGCACCGGCACCAGGGGCTTACCGGCGGGCGGTAGCGAACCGCTCACTCCAACGTGGGCCGCGATCCCACGAGGGCAACCGCACCGGACCATCCGGTGCACCCCCAGTCTACAACTGTGGCCTCCATTGCACAACCTACCGTAACAATCTACTCTCTTTGGTATGGCGAGAGCGAAACTGCAACCGGGCGAGGACACAATCAAGTCGGTCACGCCTCGCAAGACCGAGACCGGCTATGAACTGCGCTGGCGCGTACGCGACTTCGAGGGCCGTCTCCACGCGAAGCGGACACAGGCGCGGACGGTCGGCGAGGCCCGCCGTAGGGCCTACGAGAAGGCCGAGCAGATCAAGAGGGCGACCTCCGGTGTGACGACCTCGTGGAGCCCTGCCGACTCGATCACGGACTTCCTCGACCGTGAGGTCGAGCCTGTCATCAAGGAGAAGCGGCTCTCCGAGGCGTCGAGGGCGCGCTACCTGGAGGTCCTGGCCCACTATCGGCGCTACACGCTGGGGAAGTCGATCGGCGCCGCCACGAGCGCCTCCTCGCTCATCCGCACCCTCAAGGTCATCTCCAAGGAGATCGGTCCCGAGACGGCCAGACAGACCCGCTCCGTCGTGTCCAACTACGTGTTCGGCCAACTCATCGTCCATCAGGTCGTGCCCTCGAACCCCATCCGGGGAATGTCCTTCGACTTCTTGAGGGCTGAGGACCGCGAAGAGAAATACTTCCCGACTCAGGCCGAGTGGAGGGCCTTCCTCGACTATGTGCTCGCCGATGACCCCGACTCGCCCATGCCGGGCAAGGAGAACGTGCCCCAGGCGCACAAGGCCGAGGCGAAGGCCCGGCACGCGCGGATCATCCAAATGACCGAACTTCAACTCGCCACCGGCCTGCGAGCCTCCGAAGCCCGGCAGATCACGTGGGCCAACGTCAGCGAGGCCGACGGGACGGTCTGGGTGACCGTGCCCGCGACCATCTCGAAGACGAAGGTCGGGCGAACCATCCCCGTGCTCGTGCCCGAGGTCGGCGAGAGGCTCCTTGCTCGCAGGGGTGAGGACGATGCCCTGGTGATCCCCCAACCGACCTCCGGCAGGCCGTGGGACAAGGCAGGCGTCCACAAGGCGGTCCGGGAATACTACGAGGGTGTGGCGACGAAGAGCGAGGAACTGGCCTTCCTAGCGAAGGTGCGCTCGCACGCCTGGCGTGGTGCGCTCAACACGATCACGGCACCCCACCTCAGGCCGGACATCCGCGCCGCCTACTTCGGGCACACGGAAAAGGTGAACGCACGCGCGTACACGGATCATGTCAACGTGCGGCCCATGATGGAGGCCGTCGAGGCCCTGACCCGAAGAGAGTAGATCTACTCTCTTATCTACCCTCTTTGAAGGCAACATCGAGCAATATCCGACAATACTCAGCAACGTTAAGCTCCCGAGAAACCTGTAGAATCAAGGGGAAATGCGGCTCTGAGCGGCGGGATGCTCGAACTGCCCACCCTAAAGCGGGTGTCGGACGTTCGAATCGTCTCGGGGGCACGCGCAGCCGCACGGCGGTCCAATCGCCGCGTCCCCGGCGAGGCCGCCGCGCCGCCGGCGGTACTCCCCACTACCGTGAGGGCGTGGCTTCCAGTTTCTTCACCCGGCACTCCTCCTCGGACGAGGGGCCCCGCGACCGCGACCAGCAGGCCGACCCCGATCAGGTCACGGCCCGCCTCGACGAGGCCGTCGCCAGGTGGCGCCGGGAACTCCTCCTCCTCACCGAGACCGACGGCGAGGAGGCGCCCCGCCTGACCATCGGGCAGGCCCACCCCGGCGGCCTCGCCCAGCTCTACACCGAGCACCCGACGCGCCTGGCGCTCCTCGTGCGAGAAGCCGCCTCCCACCGGCGCGCCCTCGAGCGCGCGCGCCAGATCATCGCCCGGTCCGAGGACCTCGCCGCGCGCCACGGCGTCGGCACGATCCACTTGTCCATCGGGCAGGCCAGATGGGAGACCCCCGACGGTCCCGTCTTCTCGGCCGCGATCCTGCGCCCCGTGGCCCTCGCCGAGCAGGGGGACGACGTCGTCATCACGCTCCTGCCCGGCACGGGGCTCGACCCCGTGCTCCGCAGCGCCCTGAGGAACGGGGGCATGGACATCAACCCCGGCGAGGTCGTCGCCCGGGCGACGACCGCCCACGGCTTCTCCGCCTCCCGCGCCCTCGCGGACCTGCGGCTCGCCGGCGCCGTCCTCGACCGGTTCGAGCTGCGCGACGAACTCGTCCTGGGGATCTTCGAGCACCCCGCCTCCGGGCTCCTGCGCGAACTCGACGCGGCCCCGACACTCGCCTCGTCGATCCTCGTGCGAGCCCTTGCCGGAGACCCCGACGCGGCGGCGCAGACCCGCGCCCCCCTGCCGACCCCCGACCCCGGGGACCGCGATCCGTGGCGCGAACGCGGTGTCGGCGACCTCACCCCGCGGCAGCAGGACGTCGTCGAGGCCGTCTCCCAGGGCCGCAGCCTCGTCGTCGACGTCCCGGACGGCGCCGACGACACCGCCGTCGTCGCCGCGATCCTTGCCGATGCGGGCGCCTCCGGCCGCTCCGTCGTCCACATCGGCGGATCCCCCTCGCGCACCGCGCGCGCCGAGGAGCGCCTGCGCGACCTCGGCCTCGACGAGATGACGATCCGCCTCGACGGGGCCTCCCGCGCAGGGCGCGCCCTCGCGCCCAAGGTCCGGGCCGCGATGAGCGACACGACCCCGGTCGCCGACCAGCACGAGGTCGACGAGATGCGCGCCGACCTGAAGTCCGCCCGTCAGGTCCTCGCGTCCTACACGACGTCCCTCCACCAGCCCTTCGGGGCGTTCGGCGTCTCCGCGTTCGACACCCTCCAGGTCCTCACCGACCTGACGAGCGGGCACCCCGCCCCCGCCACCCGCGTCCGCCTCCCCGAGGAGGTCCTCTACGCAATCGGCCACGATCGGGGAGAGGCGGCGCGCGACCTCCTCCACCGCGCCTGCCGGCTCGGGATCTTCAGCCGCTCCACCGCCCACGCCGCGTGGAGGGGGATCGTCATCAACGCCCGCGAGCAGGTCTCCGACGCCCTGACGCGGATCACCCGCTTGTCGACCCGGACCCTGCCCGAGCTGCGCCTGCGGATGAGCGCCGTCGCCGGGGAGGCCGGCATCGCCCCGGCGACCAGCCTCGTCGAATGGGAGGAGCAGCTGAGGATGTTCGACGGGGTGCGGGACGTCCTCGACGTCTTCCACGCCCGGGTCTTCGAGCGCTCCGCCGCCGACATGGTCATCGCCACCGCCTCGAAGGACTGGCGCCGCGCCCACGGGATCACGATGAAGCGCGCCGAGCGCATCCGGCTGACCCGTCAGGCCGAGGACCTCGTCCGCCCCGGGGTCCACGTCGAGAACCTCCACCGGATGCTCCTGCTCGTGCAGGAGCGGCGCGACGCGTGGCGGGCCGTCGCCGAGGACGACGGGTGGCCGACGCTGCCCCAGCGCCTCGACGAGGCCGAGCAGCTGACCGCCGACGTCCGCGAGGACCTCGAGCGCCTGGCCCCGATGTTCTCCACCGCACACCCCCACCTCGACCGGATGCCGGTGGCGGATCTCGCGGGGCTCCTCGAACGGCTCGACGCCGACCAGGAGGGCGCACGCGAGCTGCCCCGCAGGGTCGCCGTCCTCAAGGACCTCGCCGCGATCGGGCTGGACCCCCTGGTCCAGGACCTGCGCGAGCGCCACGTCGACGAGGGCCTCATCGACGCGGAGCTGGATCTGGCCTGGTGGGCCTCCCTCCTGGGCCTCATGCTCGCCGGCGATTCGCGCCTGGGCGGGATCGATCCGGCGCGCCTGGAGGCGTCGCTGGCCGTCGGCCGCGCCCGTGACCTCGAGCAGGTCGAGTCCCTCGCCCCGCAGGCCATCGGGCAACTGCGTCGGCTGCGCCTCCAGGCGCTGGCGACCCGCCCCGAGCAGCACGCCGACCTCGCCGCCGCCCTCGACGCGGACCCCGCCGATCTCGACCTCCTCGAACGCTTCCCCCTCGTGCGCCACCTCGTCCCCGTCGCCCTGACGGTGCCGACCCTCGTGCCCGCCCTCGTGCCGGAGGGGCACCGGGTCGACCTGCTCGTCCTCGACGACGTCGACGCCCTCCCCCTGGCCGAGCTGGTTCCGATCGTCGCCCGCGCCCGCCAGGTCGTCCTCCTCTCCGATCTCGCGGCGGCCCGGCCGGACGGGCCAGCCCGGGCCCTCGCATCCGTCCTGCCCTCCCTGCGGATGGATGTCTCTCCGGCGCGGCTCAACGACCAGGTGGCCCTGATCCTCGCGCGCCACGGGATCGACCACACGGGGGTCCCCGTGCCGTGGACCGCGACCGACGCCCCGGTGACCGCCGTGTGGTGCGACGGGTCCGGGATGCCGGCCCTGGGCGCCTCGGCAGTGGAATCGACAGCCGTCGAGGTCGACGCGGTCATCGATCTCGTCGTCGAGCACGCCGTCGAGCAGCCCGATCGGTCCCTGGCCGTCATCGCCCTCAACGAGCGTCACGCTGAGCGGATCCGCCAGGCGGTCTCGCGCCTGCGCGCCGCCGAGCCGGGGCTGGCGGGGTTCTTCGATCCGACTCGCGCCGAGCCCTTCGCGGTCGTCGGTCCGGCGGGCGCCAAGGGCCTGTCCCACGACCGGGCGATGATCTGCGTCGGATTCGCCAAGACCCCCCATGGGAGGGTCATCCACGACTTCGGCGAGCTGTCGGGCGAGCATGGCGGAGCCCTCATGGGCGACGTCCTCAAGGCGGTGCGCGGCGATCTGACGGTCGTGTCGTCGCTGCGGCCCGGCGACCTCGACCGGTCGCGGCTGACGACGGACGGCCCGCGGATCCTCATCGATCTGCTCGAAGTCGCCGAGGGGCAGTCGGGCCGGACGGGGGAGCAGTGGCCGGTCCTCGAAGAGGAGCCGGATCGGCTCCTCGTTGACCTGGCCGACCGCCTCTACGGGATGGGGCTCGAGGTCGTTCCGAACGTCGGCGTGCCCGGCGGCATGAGGATCCCCCTGGCCATCGGGCACCCGGAGGTCCCCGGGAGGCTCCTCGTGGCGGTCCTGACGGATGACGAGGCGTATGTGCGCGAGCCGTCCCTGCGCGTGCGCGACCGGATGTGGCCGGCGATGCTTCAGGCCCAGGGGTGGAAGGTCCACACGGCCCTGTCGATGGCGGTCTTCATCGATCCGGCCAAGGAGGCCGACGCCATCGTTCAGCTCGTCCTCGACGCGGTCGACGAGTTCACCGGGGCGGGCGCCCCCGTCGTCGAGATCCCCCGGGAGGCCACCGACGAGATCGATGCGGTCCTCGACGAGGAGGCCGGGGCGGGCCCGTCGGTCGATGAGCGTCTCGACGGGATCGTCGCCGAGACGAGCCTGGCGCGGGAGCGCTCGGATGCGCGCTCGGACGAGATGGCGACGGGAGGCCCCGCCGAGCAGGACGCGGCCCCCGATCGCGGCCCCCGCCCGTCGATCGCCCGCGGGCTCCCGCTGGCGGCGTACTCCGACGACCAGCTCGACGAGATGGCCGCCTGGGTGAGCTCCGACGGAGTCGAGCGCACCGACGAGGAGGCCGTTGAGGAGCTGCGCCTCGCCCTGGGGATCACCCGGCGGGGCTTCCAATCCGACGCGGTCCTCGGCAATGTCGTGCGGCGCATCCGCCGGCAGGCCGAGCGGGGGCGGGGATGACGGACGAGGGGCGGTCGCGTCGCAGGAGGATCGCCGTCCACGTGTCCGAGGTCGATCGTCGGCTCATCGAGCGGGGGATCGCCCCGTCGTGGGAGGACCGGGTTGGCCCCGGGGATCGCAGGCCCGGCGCTATGGCTGACTCGCCCGACCGGGGGGACGGGGCGAACGACCGGAGGCTCGTGGAGAACGTGCCCCCTCATGCCCAGCCCCGGGCGTGACGTCGGCGTCGAGCCCGTCTCGCCCGGGGGAGGGGGAGGCGGGATCTCATCGGCTCTCGAAGGCGGCCCCTCGTCTCGCGGCGGCGCCCGGGGAGGTGGCCGGGATCGGCCGGGTCCCCGATGGCCCGGGGGAGGGGACTCCCGTATGGCGGCTGGTCTCGCGTCGAAGCCGGGGGGCGGGGCGGCGCTCCTAGACCCCGTCGAGGGGCGTGCCGAAAGACGGAACGGGTCCTGCGCTCATGCGCAGGACCCGTTCGCCTCGGGCGGGTATCAGTCGAGGGGGGTGCGGGCGACGAGGGCGTCGCGGATCTCGACGAGCAGCTGGGCCTCATCGGACAGGGCCACGGGCTCCTCCTCGGCGGGGGAGGCGGCGGCCCTGCGCTCGGCCATCTTGTTCATCGGCATGACGATGAACAGGTAGAGCGCGAGGGCGACGAGGAGGAAGTTGACGAGGGCGGTGAGGACCGCGCCCGGCTGGACGACGGCGTCGCCGAGGGAGAACTCGAGGAAGCTGTCGAAGTTCGGCTTGCCGATGAGGCCGCCGATGAGCGGGTTGATGACCTGCTCGACGAGGGCGGTGACGACGGCGGTGAAGGCGGCGCCGATGACCATGCCGACGGCCAGGTCGATGGCGTTGCCCCGGGAGATGAAGTCCTTGAAGCCCTGGATCATGAGGGGTGTCTCCTGTGTTGGGAGCCCGTGCGTCTTCCCGTGCTCAGCGGCTGGTGCGGAGAGCCAGGCTCAGGTTCTCGGCCCCGGAATGGCCCAGGACCGCTGATGAGTCCCGCTCGTCGACGATCACATCGATCCGCAGGAGCGGGGAGGACTGCCAGTGCGGCCCCTCCTCCTTCAAGATCGAGACTATGCGGACGCCGCCGGCCAATAAAGACGAGGAGCAGCCGCGTTCGTCACATTCGCCGGGGATCGACCACACGTCGACCGTGTCTCCCGCCTCGAGCCGCGGGACACGGGCTTCCTCGACAACCAGTGAGATCCTCGCCTCATGCGGGCCGAGGGCCCGTGAATCGACGGATCCGGCGACGAGGGACTCGGTGAGGATCGTCCCGGAGGCCACGGGCAGGGACCTCCACGACTGCGGGAGGCGGTCCTGACCGTTCAGCGCGTCCGACGCCGCCGCCTCCTCGGGGACGCGGACGATGCGCACGTCCGCGGGGGCCAGGGCGTCTCCCGTGGTGAGGTCGCGGGCGGCGACGAGGACGTCGCGGCCCGGCTCGGCGGCGCGCATCGCGAGGAGAGAGCCGGCGACGACGCCGGCGAGGGCCAGGGAGGTGAGCACGATGCGCAGGACGGGGCGGCGGGTCAGTCGTTCCATGGCACGAGGATGAGCCGATGGGGAGGAGCCTGACCAGGGGGCGGCGGGGGACCTGTGGACGGGGCGATCCCGTCGCCGCCTGTGGAGGGAGGGACGGGCCCGCCGCTCGCGGGCGCCCCGGGTCCAGCGCTCGCGCGAGCACGATCGCCGGACCCCTTCGGCGCGGACGACGATGATGGCGGGCATCGGCCGCGGATCCGCCGCCGCTGTCTCCGGTGTTTGCCGCGAAGATCGCCCATGGGCCGCGGATGAGCACGGCCACTGCGGATGCGTGGATCCGTCATGCGACGACGGGAGCGAGGGCCCGTGCCGCGGACCGCGGGGCTCCCGGACACCCGGACTCCCGGGCGCCCCGGTTGCGCGCGACCGCCCCGCCCCGCTGAACGGACCCGGGCGCTACCGGTCCAGGAGGAGGGCCCGCGTCGGCGTGATCGCCGCGTCGACGCGGATGTCGTGGGCGCACGACGGCAGCTCCCCCTCGCCGAGCACCTCGTCGTCGAAGACCGCGGCGATCACCGGCGCCCCCGGCCGACGATGGACGAGCGCCCGGTCGTACCAGCCGCCCCCCTGGCCGATGCGCGTCCCCGAGGCGTCGACCCCCAGGGCGGCGACGAGAACGGCGTCGGCGCCCCCCAGCGCCTCGGGCCCCAGGATCGGCGAGGACGGCTGCCGCGCCGCGGCCCCCGCCGCGCGCACGAGCGCGCCCCCTCGCCGATGAACCCCCCACGCGGGCCCGTCGAGCCGGCGCCCCCCGTCGGCCAGGATCGGCAGGAGGCACTCCTCGTACAAGCCGATGACGGCGCGGACGTCCGGTTCCGTGCGGGTCGGGACGAACAGCGCCGGCCTCGCCCCGTCGACCCCGAGGAGGGCGAGCGCCTCGCGCCACGACTCGACAAGGCCCAGCGCCTCCGCCGCGTCGGCCCCGCCCCCGCCGCGCCTGGCCGCCCTCGACAGCCGGATCCCCTCGCGGATTCCCGCCTTGCCCCCGCCCATCTGCGCCCTCCCCGAACCCCTGCACTAATGTGGCCATCATGACAGACACACCCGATCCCGTCGTCCACGCAGTCGTCCCCTCCGCCGGACGCGGCACCCGCTTCCTGCCGATCACCAAATCCATCCCCAAGGAGATGCTCCCCATCGTCGACCGCCCGTCGATCGAGTACATCGTCCGCGAGGCCACCGACGCCGGCATCGAGGACGTCCTGTTCGTCACCCGCGCCGGCAAGACCTCCATCGAGGACTACTTCGACGCCGAGGGAGACCTCGAGGCGGAACTCGAACGGGCCGGCAAGACCGGGGCCCTGGAGACGATCCGCGAGTACCTGGGGTACGCCCGCGTCCACTCCGTCCGCCAGGGCAAGCCCTTGGGCCTGGGGCACGCGATCCTCCAAGCCAAGCGCCACGTCGGCGACGCCCCCTTCGTCGTCATGCTCCCCGACGACCTCATGGAACCGGGCTCCCGGCTCGTGTCGAAGATGATCCAGGTCCGTCGAGCCCTCGGCGGGTCCGTCGTCGCCCTCCTCAAGGTCACGCCCGAGCAGGCCACCGCCTACGCCTCCACCTCCGTCGAGTTCCTCGACATCCCCGAGGGCGTCGACCTGGAGGACGGCGAGCTCGTGCGGATCACCGACGTCGTCGAGAAGCCCCCGATCGACCAGGTCAAGTCCGAGTACGCCGTCATCGGCCGTTACCTCCTCGACCCGGCGGTCTTCGAGGCCCTCGAGCAGATCGAGCCGGGCGCCGGCGGCGAGTACCAGCTCACCGACGGCTACGCCCGGATGATCGACCGCGACCCCGCCGACGGCGGCGGCCTCTACGGGGTCGTCGTCAACGAGAGGCGCTTCGACACCGGCGACAAGCTCGGCTACCTCGAGGCCAACGTGTCGCTCGCCCTGGCCGACCCGAGGCTCGGCCCGGCGCTGCGCGACTACCTGCGCGCCGAGCTTCAGGACTGAGGGGACCGACATGCGCTCGGTCGCCGAGTTCTACCAGGATTGCCTCGCCGCCGTCGCCCAGCAGCCCCCCCTCGAGGTCCAGCTCGCCGACGCCGTCTCCTGCGTCCTCGCCGAGGACGTCGAGGCGCCCTTCGACCTGCCGGTCGCCGACCTGGCGGCCTGCGACGGGTACGCGGTGCGCGCCGAGGACCTCGCGGGCGCCCGCCCGGACGCCCAGGTGGAGTTGGCCGTCACCGACGAGATCCGCGCCGGGGACGTCAACCCGGCGGCCCTCGTCCCCGGCACGGCGATCCGCATCGCCTCGGGTGCGCCCCTGCCGTCCGCGGCCGACGCCGTCATCGCCCTCGACTTCACCGACCACGGCCTGGCCAGGGTGCGGGTGCGCACCCAGCCGGCCATCGGGGAGAACATCCGGCGGCGCGCGGAGGACGTGGCCGAGGGCGACGTCGTCCTGCGGGCCGGGACCCGCGTCGGCGCGCGCCAGGTCGCGCTCCTGGCGGGGGTCGGGCGTTCGCGCGTCCTCGTCCACCCGCGTCCGCGGGTCGTCATCTTGTCGATCGGCGACGAGATCGTCGAACCGGGGCGCCCGGCGCGCCCCGGCACGGTCTTCGACGCCAACGGGCACGCCCTGTCGACGGCGATCGCCGACGCGGGTGCGCAGACCTTCCGCGTCGCCGCCGTCCCCGACGAGCGCCACGCGCTGCGCGAGACCATCGAGGACCAGCTCGTGCGCGCCGACCTCATCTTGACGACCGGGGGCATCTCCTACGGCTCGGGCGACACAGTGCGCGAGGTCCTCGGCGCCCTGGGCACCGTCCGCTTCGACAACGTCGCCGCCTGGCCGGGACACATCCTCGGCGTCGGATCGGTCGGCGCCGACGAGCAGGGGCGCGGGGGCATCCCGATCTTCTGCCTGCCGGGGGACCCGGTCTCCGCCCAGGTGTGCTTCGAGGTGTTCGTCCGGCCGGCGCTGCGCCACATGCAGGGGTGGACGGTGCTGACCCGTCCGAGCGTGCGCGCCGCCGTGGACCGCTCGTGGTACTCGCCCAGGGGGCGCCGGGAGTTCGTCCGCGTCCGCCTCGTCGGCGACCCGAAGGCCGGGTATCAGGCGCGCGTCATGGGGGCGCCTGCCTCGCTGCTGCTGTCGGCGCTGGCGGACTCCAATGCGCTCGCGGTCGTGCCCGAGGAGACGACGAACGTGCGCGCGGGGGACCTCCTTCAGTGCCTCGTCCTCGAATGATCGGGTTCCCCCACAGGGCGTGGGGGCGGCCGGTCCTGGATCTGACGGTCGTCGTCGACGACCCGGTCGGCCGTGGGATGATCCGCTCGTCGCCCGGGGGGGAGGATCCGCGCAGGCTCGTGGTGCGCCCGGCGTTCGGCCGCGATCACGCCCGGATCGACGAGGTCCGACGGGCGAACTCCGAGTGGCTCTCCCCGTGGGAGGCGACGCTGCCGGCGGGGTCGACGGAGATCCTCCCGGGTCTGGGGGAGTATCGTCGCCGGGCCGACGGCCAGCAGCGACGGGGTGAGGCGCTCTTCCTCGTCGTCGAGGCGGATGGGCGGGCGATCGGGCAGGTGTCGATCGCCAACGTCCACGGGGGGGCGATGTCGCAGGCGATGATCGGCTACTGGATCGCCGGGGAGTGGGCCGGCCGGGGAGTGGGGCCCCTGGTGACGGCCGTGGCCCTCGACATGGCCCTCGGCGATCTGGAGCTGCATCGCGTGGAGATCTGCGTGCGCCCCGAGAACGACCGATCGCTGGCGGTGTGCCGGCGCCTGGGCCTGCGCGAGGAGGGGCTGCGGGAGCGGTACATGAACATCGCCGGGCGGTGGGCCGATCACGTGGTGTTCGTCGCGGATGCCGAGTCGGTCCCTCCCGGGGGATACGTCGTCGCCGGGTGGGGCCGGGGGGTCGACGAATAATCCTCGATGCTCTGAGCCGCAGGCCCGAACGTGTGGCTGGTGTGGCGAATGTGATGGCTGTGGTGATGATGCGGGGGCCTCGCCGATCCGACCTCCGACACACGCCCGACGGGGGGCCCGCGTCGGGGCGGCGGGCCGTAGCGTGAGGAGGTGGAACTCGGGGGGCTCATCGTCATCATCGCCGTCATCGCGGCGCTGTCGGCGCTCCCCCAGATGGTCGCCCGTCGGACGGCGATCACGCAGTCGCGGGAGATCGACCGCTTCTCCCCGCGGATGCGGCTCCTCCACCCCCCGCGCGACACCGCAGTGCAGTGCGAACAGGCGACCACCGCCCTGCTCCCGCACTCCCGGCGGATCGCCATCGAGACTGGAGACGATATGGACACGGCCGCCACCTCCCGGACCCGCGCCGCACGGCCCGTGACGCCCCGGGTGCGCGAGATCGCCAACCTCCGGGCCCGTCGAGCCGCTCGGATCTCCGCCGAGGCCGCGGCGGGCCGCCGCCGCATGGCCGTCTGCGCCGCCCTCGCCGTCGCCGTCCTCGTCATCGGGGTCGTCGCCGCTATGACCCCCCTCACGTGGCCGTGGGTCCTCGTCCCCGTCGCCCTCCTGGGCGCCGAGCTCGTCGCCTCCCGCCTGGCGGCGCGCCGCTCGCGGGCGGTCGGTGCCGCCGAGCTCGACCTCCTGCGCGAACTCCGAGACGGGGCGCCCCGTCCCGCCGCCCGCCCGATCGTCGTCGAGGCGTCGACCGGCGGCGACCGGTCCCAGGACCGCCCCTCCGCCGCTGCCGATCCGGTGTCCTCCCCCGCGGAGGAGGCGTCGGAGGGCGCTGTCGAGGAGGTCGCGCAGCCCCTCGAGCGCGAGGATTCCCCGGACCTCGCGGACGCCCCCGCGCCCGTCGAGCGCCGCACGTGGTCCGTCGCCCCCATCCCCGCCCCCACGTACGCGATGCGCGGGAGGGTCTCCGGGAGGATGATCCACCCGGACACGGATCTGCGCGGCATCCCCAAGGTGGAGGCGAGGGTCCCCGGGCGCCCAGTCGCGGCCACCGGCGCCCCCGGCGCTCGCTCGACCGACGAGGTCGTCGCCTCCTCCCCCGTGGCCCTCGACCTCGACGCCGTCTTGGAGGCCCGGCGCGCCCAGTGAGCGCGGCGGCGCTCTGCATGCTCGTCGATTTCACAAGCAGGGGCGTCTGGATTAGAATGGTCGCGTCCTTGGGGCTATGGCGCAGTTGGTAGCGCGTCTCGTTCGCAATGAGAAGGTCGGGGGTTCGAATCCCCCTAGCTCCACCGCAAAAGGCTCATCCCCGCGTCCGGTCATCCGGCGCGGGGTTTTCCGTTTCCAGTCCGGTCGTGCTTGCGCAGGGCGCGAGGAGGCGCCCGTTCGCAACGGCGGGCCCGGCCTGTGCGTACACCCCAACGGGCGGCGGGGGTGCCCCGCAGCCGCCGGCGCGGCGCCGTTCGCGAGGAAGCCCGGATCGCCGCGGCGATAGGGGCTTTCCGTTCGACGGATCGTCTTGGTCCCGGTCCGGATCAGCCGATACCCTGGGGGAGCCCCAATAGCTCAGTCGGTCAGAGCAGCGGACTCATAATCCGTCGGTCGTCGGTTCAAGCCCGACTTGGGGCACTGTTCGTGCGGCGAGATGTGCACGAGGATGCGTCTCGACGACGATTCTGCGTCTCCACGGGCGAAAACCTCGCCGAGACGCACGCCGGTGCACAGGCGCCCGCGACCACCGATGCCACGGGCCCGTGAATCGCAGCACAAAGGCGAGATCGTGTTGAGAGGGCGCCCTCGTGTGCCTACGATGAGTATTTGCGTCTTATTGTGCCCGAGGTGAGCCGTACCCACCCGCTGTTACAGGCGCTGAGCGGGGAGCGGACGGTTTCAGATAATGGGCCGCAGGCGCGTTGCGCAACGGATTTGCAGGGAAGGATCCCCTTTGGCTGCCAGTAGCACTGCCAACCAGCCCAGGAACCGCATCTCATTCGCCAAGCTCAGCGAACCCCTCCAGGCCCCCAACCTCCTGGGCCTGCAGGCCGAGAGCTTCGATTGGCTGCTGGGCAACGACGCGTGGAAGACCCGAGTCGACGCCGCCAAGGCCGATGGGCGCACCGACGTCCCCGACGTCTCCGGGCTTGAGGAGATCTTCGACGAGATCTCCCCGATCGAGGACGTCGCTGGCACGATGTCGCTGTCATTCCGCGATCACCGCCTCGAGAAGCCCAAGTACTCCATCGACGAGGCCAAGACCAAGGACTACACCTACTCGGCCCCGATGTACGTCACCGCCGAGTTCATGAACTACGAGACCGGCGAGATCAAGTCGCAGACCGTCTTCATGGGCGACTTCCCCCTGATGACCCCGCGCGCGACCTTCATCATCAACGGCACCGAGCGCGTCGTCGTCTCCCAGCTCGTCCGCTCGCCCGGCGTCTACTTCGAGCGCCTCTCCGAGCGCTCCACCGACAAGGACACGTTCAACGCCAAGATCATCCCCGGGCGCGGCGCCTGGCTCGAGTTCGAGATCGACAAGCGCGACGCCGTGGGCGTGCGCATCGACCGCAAGCGCAAGCAGTCGGTGACCCACTTCCTCAAGGCCATCGGCATGACCGACGCCGAGATCCGCGACTCCTTCAAGGACTACCCGGTCCTCCTCGAGACCCTGGAGAAGGACTCCGTCCAGACCCAGGAGGAGGCGCTCCTCGACATCTACCGCAAACTCCGCCCCGGCGAGCCCGCGAACGTCGAGGCCGCCCAGATGCTCCTCAACAACTTCTACTTCGACGACAAGCGCTACGACCTGGCCAAGGTCGGCCGCTACAAGATCAACAAGAAGCTGGGCATCGACGCGGACCCGAAGTCCTCGACGCTGTCCCTCGAGGACATCGTCGCCACCGTCAAGTACATGCTCGCCCTCCACCAGGGCCAGAAGACCTTCACCGGCGTGCGCAACGGCGAGGCCGTCGAGGTCCGCGTCGAGTCCGACGACATCGACCACTTCGGCAACCGCCGCATCCGCGCCGTCGGAGAGCTCATCCAGGCTCAGGTCCGCACCGGCCTTGCCCGCATGGAGCGCACCGTCCGCGAGCGCATGACGACCCAGGAAGCCGACTCGATCACCCCGCAGTCGCTCATCAACATCCGGCCCGTCGTCGCCGCGATCAAGGAGTTCTTCGGGACCTCCCAGCTGTCGCAGTTCATGGACCAGAACAACCCGCTCGCCGGCCTGACCCACAAGCGCCGCCTCTCGGCCCTGGGCCCCGGCGGCCTGTCGCGCGACCGCGCCGGCATGGAGGTCCGCGACGTCCACCCGTCGCACTACGGGCGCATGTGCCCCATCGAGTCCCCCGAAGGCCCGAACATCGGCCTCATCGGCTCGCTGGCCACCTTCGCGCGCATCAACCCCTTCGGCTTCATCGAAACGCCCTTCCGCAAGGTCCGCGACGGCAAGGTGACCGACGAGGTCGAGTACCTGACCGCCGACGACGAGTTCGGGCACTACATCGCCCAGGCGTCGTCCCCCCTGGCCGAGGACGGCTCCTTCGCCGAGGAGCATGTCCTGTGCCGCATCGCCGGCGAGGACCCGTCGCTCGTGGCCCGCGACCGCGTCGACTACATGGACGTGTCCGCCCGCCAGATGGTGTCGGTGGCCGCCGCGTTCATCCCCTTCCTCGAGCACGACGACGCCAACCGCGCCCTCATGGGCGCGAACATGCAGCGCCAGGCCGTCCCGCTCCTGACCACGCAGGCGCCGCTCGTCGGCACCGGCATGGAGCGCCGCGCCGCCGAGGACTCCGGCGAGATGGTCATCGCCGCGCACTCGGGCGTCGTCTCCGAGGTCAGCGCCGACATGATCATCGTCTCGACCGATGAGGGCGGGCGCGACACCTACCGCCTGGAGAAGTTCGAGCGCTCGAACCCCGGCAACTGCACCAATCAGCGCGTCATCGTCGATGAGGGCGACCGGGTCGAGGCGGGCACCGTCCTGGCCGACGGCCCCGCCACCGACAACGGAGAGGTCGCCCTGGGCAAGAACCTCCTCGTCGCCTACATGTCGTGGGAGGGCCTCAACTACGAGGACGCGATCATCCTGTCGCGCCGCGTCGTCGAGGAGGACATCCTGACCTCGATCCACATCGAGGAGTACGAGGTCGACGCCCGCGAGACCAAGCTCGGCGAGGAGGAGATCACCCGGGACATCCCCAACGTCTCCGAGGAGTCCCTCGCCGACCTCGACGAGCGCGGCATCATCCGCATCGGCGCCGAGGTCACCGCCGGCGACGTCCTCGTCGGCAAGGTCACCCCCAAGGGCGAGACCGAGCTGACCAGCGAGGAGCGCCTCCTGCGCGCGATCTTCGGCGAGAAGGCCCGCGAGGTCCGCGACACCTCCCTGCGCGTCCCCCACGGCGAGGAGGGCATCGTCATCGGCGTGCGCGAGTTCAACGACGAGGAGGACGACCTGAACCCCGGCGTGCGCCAGACCGTGCGCGTCTACGTCGCCCAGCGCCGCAAGATCACCATCGGCGACAAGATGGCCGGGCGCCACGGCAACAAGGGCGTGGTCTCGAAGATCCTGCCCGTCGAGGACATGCCGTTCCTCGAGGACGGCACCCCCGTCGACATCATCCTCAACCCGCTGGGCGTGCCTGGCCGTATGAACGTCGGACAGGTCCTCGAGTACCACCTCGGGTGGCTCGCCCACCAGGGGTGGGACGCCTCCGGGGCCGTCGAGGCCGGAGAGGACTGGACCCGCCGCCTGCCCGAGGAGGGCATCGTCGTCGACCCGCAGACGCTCGTCGCCACCCCCGTGTTCGACGGCCTCGAGGCCGATGAGCTGCGCGGTCTGCTGCGCAGCGTCAAGCCGAACGAGGACGGCATGCGCCTGACGAACGACGAGGGCAAGGCCCGTCTCTTCGACGGCCGCTCGGGCGAGCCCTTCCCGTACCCGATCGCGGTGGGCTACACGTACATGCTCAAGCTCCACCACCTGGTCGACGACAAGATCCACGCCCGCTCGACGGGCCCCTACTCGATGATCACGCAGCAGCCGCTGGGCGGTAAGGCCCAGTTCGGCGGCCAGCGCTTCGGCGAGATGGAGGTGTGGGCGTTGGAGGCCTACGGCGCCGCCTACGCCCTCCAGGAGCTGCTGACCATCAAGTCGGACGACACGACCGGCCGCGTCAAGGTGTACGAGGCGATCGTCAAGGGCGAGGACATCCCCGAGCCCGGTATCCCCGAGTCCTTCCGCGTCCTCATCCAGGAGATGCGCTCGCTGTGCCTGAACGTCGAGGCCCTCGACGCCGCCGGCAACGCCATCGACCTGCGGGACCAGGACGAGGACTTCAATGCGCGCGAGGACCTGGGCATCTCCCTGGAGGCCCGTCCCAACGCCGCGGCGACCATCGACGCGATCTGATAGGAAGAGAAGACTTTGCTGGACGCCAAAACGTTCGACAGCCTGAAGATCACCCTGGCTACGGGCGAGAACATCGCCTCGTGGTCCCACGGTGAGGTCAAGAAGCCGGAGACCATCAACTACCGCACGCTCAAGCCCGAGCGCGACGGCCTGTTCGGTGAGCAGATCTTCGGCCCCACCCGCGACTGGGAGTGCGCCTGCGGCAAGTACAAGCGGGTGCGCTACAAGGGCATCATCTGCGAGAAGTGCGGCGTGGAGGTCACCCGGTCGAAGGTCCGCCGCGAGCGGATGGGCCACATCGACCTGGCCGCCCCGGTCACCCACATCTGGTACTTCAAGGGCGTGCCGTCGCGCCTGGGGTACGTGCTCAACCTCGCGCCGAAGGACCTGGAGAAGGTCATCTACTTCGCGGCCTACATGATTACCGAGGTCGACGAGAAGGGCCGAGCGGAGGACCTGATGGACCTGCGCTCCGAGCTCGAGGTCCAGAAGTCGCAGATGGAGAACATGCGCGACTCGGCGATCAACGACTTCGCCGAGAAGCTCGAGGCGGATCTGGCGAGGATGGAGTCCGAGGACGCCACCGCCGCCGAGCGCGAGCGGGCCCGCAAGGCCGGCGAGCGCGAGATGGCCAAGATCCGCAAGCGCTTCGACGCCGACATCGACGGCCTCGAGGAGGTCTGGGACCGCTTCAAGAACCTCAAGGTCGGCGACCTCGAGGGCAACGAGCGCCTGTACCGGTCGATGGTGGCCCGCTACGGCACGTACTTCAAAGGGGACATGGGCGCCTCGGCGATCCAGAAGCGCCTGGAGACCTTCGACCTCGCCTCCGAGGTCGAGGCCCTGCGCCAGACGATCGCCAACGACTCGGGCCCGCGCAAGGCCCGTGCCATCAAGCGCCTCAAGGTCATCAACGCCTTCGTCGCCACGGGCAACGCCCCGGCGTCGATGGTGCTGACGAAGATCCCCGTCATCCCGCCGGACCTGCGCCCCATGGTCCAGCTCGACGGCGGGCGCTTCGCGACCTCGGACCTCAACGACCTGTACCGCCGGGTCATCAACCGCAACACGCGGCTCAAGAGGCTCCTGGAGCTCGGCGCCCCCGAGATCATCGTCAACAACGAGAAGCGGATGCTCCAGGAGTCGGTCGACGCCCTGTTCGACAACGGGCGGCGCGGTCGTCCGGTGGCGGGCCCGGGCAACCGCCCCCTCAAGTCGATCTCGGACATGCTCAAGGGCAAGCAGGGGCGCTTCCGCCAGAACCTGCTCGGCAAGCGCGTCGACTACTCGGGCCGCTCGGTCATCGTCGTCGGCCCGCAGCTGCGCCTCCATCAGTGCGGCCTGCCCAAGCAGATGGCGCTCGAGCTGTTCAAGCCCTTCGTCATGAAGCGCCTCGTGGAGAAGAACTACGCGCAGAACGTCAAGGCCGCCAAGCGCAAGGTCGAGCGCCAGCGCCCCGAGGTGTGGGACGTCCTCGACGACGTCATCCGCGAGCACCCGGTGCTCCTCAACCGAGCCCCCACGCTCCACCGCCTCGGCATCCAGGCGTTCGAGCCCCAGCTCATCGAGGGCAAGGCGATCCAGCTGCACCCGCTGGCCTGCGGCGCGTTCAACGCCGATTTCGACGGCGACCAGATGGCGGTCCACCTGCCGCTGGGCGCCGAGGCGCAGGCCGAGGCCCGCATCCTCATGCTGTCGACGAACAACATCCTCAAGCCGTCGGACGGGCGCCCCGTGGCCATGCCCTCGCAGGACATGATCATCGGCCTGTTCCACCTGACGAGCTCCCCGGACCCCTCGGTCGAGGTGCCGGTCGACGCCGAGGGCGCCCCGCAGCTCCCGTCGTTCTCCACGCCCGCCGAGGCGCGCATGGCCTTCGACAACGGGGACCTGGATCTCAACGCGACCGCCCGGATCCGCTTCCAGGGGATCGTCCCGCCGCTCGACTGGCAGGCCCCCGAGGGATGGCAGGCCGGCGACGACGTCGTCCTGGAGACCTCCTTGGGCCGGGCGATCTTCAACGAGCAGCTGCCCGTGGACTTCCCGTTCGTCAACGAGGTCGTCGGCAAGAAGCAGCTGGGCAACATCGTCAACACGCTGACCCAGCGCTACCCGAACGTCCTCGTCGCCGAGTGCCTCGACGCCCTGAAGTCGTCGGGCTTCCACTGGTCGACGTGGTCGGGCATCACCATCGCGTTCTCCGACATCCAGGCGTCGCCTCGCAAGGAGGAGATCCTCGCCTCCTACGAGGAGAAGGCCGCTCAGATCCAGGACCAGTACGACACCGGTTTCATCTCCGAGGACACGCGTTACGAGGAGCTCGTCTCCCTGTGGCTCGAGTGCACGGAGAAGGTCGCCGAGGACATGCGCGCCAACTTCGAGGAGCGCAACACCGTGTACCGGATGGTCAACTCCGGGGCCCGCGGCAACTGGTCGCAGGTCCAGCAGCTCGCCGGTATGCGCGGCCTCGTGTCCGACCCGAAGCAGAAGCTCATCGAGCGCCCGATCAAGGCGAACTACCGCGAGGGCCTGACGGTTCTCGAGTACTTCATCGCGACCCACGGCGCCCGCAAGGGCCTGGCCGACACGGCCCTGAGGACCGCCGAGTCCGGCTACCTCACGCGCCGCCTCGTCGACGTGTCGCAGGACGTTATCGTCCGCGAGGCCGATTGCGGCACCCGCCAGGGCGTGAGAATCGCCATCGCGGAGAAGGGCGCGGACGGCCGGTGGGAGCCTGTCGACACGATCGACACCACCGCCTACGCCCGTAATCTCGCGCGCGACGCGGTCAACGAGGCCGGCGAGGTCGTCCTGCCGGCGGGCTCGGACCTGGGCGATGACGAGCTCGCGATGCTCGTCGAGTCCGGGGTCGCCGAGATCACCTGCCGGTCGGTCCTGACGTGCGAGTCCCACGTGGGTACGTGCGCCGCGTGCTACGGGCGTTCGTTGGCTACCGGCAAGCAGGTCGACATCGGCGAGGCCGTCGGCATCATCGCCGCCCAGTCGATCGGCGAGCCCGGCACGCAGCTGACGATGCGGACCTTCCACACGGGCGGCGCCGCGTCGGCGGCCGACATCACCCAGGGTCTGCCGCGCGTCCAGGAGCTCTTCGAGGCCCGCACCCCCAAGGCCGAGGCGAAGATGAACGAGGCCGCCGGCCGCGTTCACATCGACGACGAGGATCCGGCGGCGCGCCGGGTCGTCATCACGCGGGACGATGCCAAGGAGGATCTGGTCATCGAGCTGTCGAGGCGCCAGAAGCTCCTCGTCGCCGAGGGCCAGCACATCGACGCGGGCACGCCGCTGACCGAGGGCCAGCTCGATCCGAAGGAGATCCTGCGGATCATGGGCCGCAACGTCACCCAGAAGATGCTGGTGGACGAGGTCCAGAAGGTGTACCGGGATCAGGGCGTGGGCATCCACTCCAAGCACATCGAGGTCATCGTGCGCCAGATGCTGCGCCGCGTGACGATCCTCGAGCCGGGCGACACGACGTTCATGCCGGGCGAGCTGGTGGACCGCATGGCCTACCTGTCCCAGAACCGCCAGGTGGCGGCCGAGGGCGGTCAGCCGGCGTCGGGCCGACCGATGCTCATGGGCATCACGAAGGCGTCGCTGGCCACGGATTCGTGGCTGTCGGCCGCGTCCTTCCAGGAGACGACGAAGGTGCTGACCGAGGCCGCGATGAACGGCAAGTCGGATGCGCTCGTGGGCCTGAAGGAGAACGTGATCCTCGGCAAGCTGATCCCGGCGGGCACCGGCCTGGCGCGGTACAACCGCGTCACCGTCGAGCCGACGGCGGAAGCGCTGGCGAACTCGAACTACTCCGAGCTGGATTTCCAGGACGGGGAGGTCTCCGAGGACTTCCTCGACGCCCTCGGGTCGATCGACTTCGGCATGACCTTCCACGAGTGAGCTGAGCAGTCAGGGGAGCCCCGGCGGGCCCGCGCGAGCGGGCCCGCCGGGGCTCCGCGCATGCCCGGGCGTCCTCCTCAGCGGGCCGCAGATGATCGCCGGGGCTCCTGTAGGCGTGACCGGCTCGTCCCCGCGCGAACGGGGAGCGCCTGATCGACGGCATGCGATCGCTGCCCCGCTCGGGCTCGTTCCTGGGCGAGCGGGGAGCGCGCGATACCGGGGCAGCTTTCCCGTGTCGACAGGATTCGTCCGACGCCTGAGCGGGGACGGCATCACGTGGAGCTCGCCCAGGAGGTCGACCTCCCACTCGTCCAGACGCCTGAGCGGGGAGGGCATGGCGCCGACGACCGCGAGGATCACGGTGGGCCTCAGCCCTCAGGGGCCCACCAGCCCTCAGCCCGGCGCATCATGCGCAGTCCCGTACCGGGGCCGGCTCAGGCGGGAGCCAGGGGAAGCACTCTCGTCGGGAGGGCTGCGGCGACGACGGGCCCCGACGGCTCGGCGCCCTCGCGGTGCAGTTCGATGCGCTCGCCCGCGTCGTACATGCCGGCGAGGAGCCGCCCGGCCAGGCCGTCCTCCAGGCGCGCCGCGTCGGCGCAGGAGAACGCGAGGACCGTGTCCGCCCCGTAGTCCAGGAGGGCCGGCGAGGCCGGCGTCGACGGGCCGACGACGATCGTCCGCGGGCAGTCGGCGGTCAGGGCGAGCAGTCGCGGCGCGGTCTTGTTGACGAACGACGAGCCGGTGATGAACACGAGGTCGCAGGAGGCCAGCTCGTACTCGCAGGCGCTGTCCGGATAGTCGCCGTCGCGAGTGCTCCGTTCGAGGATGACGACCTCGCCGGCCTCCGCCAGGGCGCGGCGAGCGAAGGGGAAGTGCCCGATGACGCCGACGCGCCTACCCCGGGCCTCGTCGATCCACGGGTCGAAGAGGTGCGCGAAGTTGTTCATCAGGCAGGGGGCGAACCCGTGAGCGGAGGCGACTTCGGGGGCGGCGTACCACGCGTTGAGGGCCGCCGCGCCCATGCCGGCCTCGGCGAGGTTCCAGCTGCGGGCCAGGGCGGCCGCGTCGCGCAGCCCCATCCCGACGACCTCGTCGTCCTGGCGACTGCGCGGCCGCGACTGCTCGGGCAGGTTGAAGGCCATGCCGACCCCGCCGCAGTCGGATCCGACACGGCACCACTGGCCGGAGCGCACGGCGCTGGTCACGCGCGGCTCGGGCGGGATCTCGTCGATGAGGCGCTCGTAGAGCTCCCACGGATTCGTCATGATCCCGACCTCCTGATCCTCCACCGTTCGACGCTGGACTGATCGTCCCAGAACTCCCGGTAGGTGCCGCCGGCGGCGTACAGGGCCTCGTGGGTGCCGACGGCCTCGATTCTCCCGCCGTTGAGCACCGCGATGCGGTCGGCGCGCCGGATCGTCGAGAGCCGGTGGGCGATGACGAGAACGGTCCTGCCCTCGGACAGCTCGGCCAGCGCCCGTGTCACCGACGCCTCGTTGATGCCGTCGAGGGCGCTCGTCACCTCGTCGAGGAGGAGGATCGGCGCGTCCTTGAGGAAGGCGCGGGCCAGGGCGACCCTCTGGCGCTCGCCGCCCGACAGGGCCGAGCCGCCCTCGCCGACGCGCGTCGCCCACCCGTCGGGCATTCGCTCGACGACGTCGGTGAGGCCCGCCCGCCGGGCGGCCAGGGCCACGTCGTCGTCGGGCGCCCCGGGGCGCCCGACCCTGACGTTCTCGATGATCGTCGTGTCGAAGAGGTACACGTCCTGGAACACCATCGACATGGCGCCCATCAGCCGTTCCTCGGGGATGTCGCGCACATCGGCCCCGCCGACGCGGATCGAGCCGGCGTCGACGTCCCAGAAGCGGGCGACGAGCCGCAGGAGGGTCGACTTCCCGGAGCCGGAGGGCCCGACGAGGGCGGTGACGGAGCCCGCGGGCACGTCGAGATCGACGCCGCTGAGGACCGGGCGGCCGGCCCCGTAGGAGAAGTCCACGCCCGTGAGGGCGATGGACACCGGGGGACGGGGGGAGCGGGCGCGATCGGGTCCGGGCTCGGGCAGGGTGGGGGAGAAGAGGATGGAGGAGATGAGGTCGAGGGCGACGCGCGCCTGATGGAGGGGGTCGACGTAGAACGCGAGCATCCCGATGGGCTCGGCGAAGCGCACCGCCATGAGGGCCAGGGCGATGAACGTCGTCGGTGACGAGTGACCGCCCAGGAGGCCGAATGCGCCGATGCCGAGGGCCAGGAGGAGAGATCCTTCGACGCCGGCGTGGAAGAGCGAGCCGGCCGGTCCCTTCGACAGGCCGGCGCGATCCGTCGTCTCGTGCTCGTCGGCGAGGGCCCTCTCGAGGGGCTCCCATCCGTCGGCGAGGGAGTCGGTGGCGCGCAGGACGGGCTGGAGCTGAGCGAATTCGATGATCCGGGAGGACAGGGCCTCCATCGCCTTCTCCTCGGCCCGGTGCTCGACGACGACGGCCTTCTTCAGGGAGCGCAGGGCGATGAGGGCGACGGGCACGGCGAGGAGGAGCGCCAGGCCCATGCGCCAGTCGTGGAGGAAGGAGGCGACGAGGACCGCGGCGGCCGCCCCGCCCATGGACATCAGCTCGGGCAGGACGATGGACGGCAGGTGCGACAGCGTGTTGATGCTCGTCGAGGTGGCCGTCGTGATCCGCCCGGTGGCGCCCTCGTCGAACCATCCGAGGGGGAGCTGCTGGACTCGGGCCCCGACTCGGCGGATCAGGGTCCCGCACAGGTCGAAGGAGGCCACCCTGAAGGCGACGATCGACCCGGTGATGCTCGCGGTCACGGCGATGAGGACGGAGGCGACGATGCCGGCGAACCAGCGGGGGTCGGCGCCTGCTCCGGTGAGGAACCCGGACAGGAGGGGCACGAGGAGGGCCAGGGCGATGCCCTGGAAGACGCCGCCGACGGCGTGGGCGGTCAGGCAGAAGAGGGTCGCTCGGCGCGACTCGATGAGGTTGAGGAGTTGGCGGATCATTGCTGGGCCTCCCACATCGCGGCGTAGGTACCGCCGAGTTCGACGAGCTCGCGGTGAGTCCCGGATTCGACGAGGCGCCCCTCGTCGAGGACGAGGATCTGGTCGGCGTCGACGATGGTCGAGAGCCGGTGGGCGATGACGATCGTCGTGCGGCCGCGGGCGAGGGCGCCGAGGGCCTCCTGGATGCGGCGCTCCGAATGGGGGTCGGCCTGGGCGGTGGCCTCGTCGAGGAGGAGGACGTCGGGGTCGCCGATGAAGGCGCGGGCCAGGGCGATGCGCTGGGCCTCGCCGCCGGAGAAGTGGACGCCGGGGGAGCCGACGACGGAGTCGTAGCCGTCGGGCAGTTCGAGGATCCGGTCGTGGATCCGGGCGGCCCGAGCGGCCTCTTCGACCTGGGCGCGCGAGGCGCCGGGGTGCCCGAGGCGGATGTTCTCCTCGACGGTGTCGGCGATGAGCCCGCCGTCCTGGAGGACGATGGCCATCCGCGAGAGGAGGTCGGAGGAGGCGAGCTCGGTGATGGGAGTACCGGCCAGGAGGATGCGTCCGGAGGAGACGTCCCAGAAGCGGGCGATGAGCGTGACGAGGGTCGATTTGCCCGAGCCGGAGGGGCCGACGACGGCGGTGACGGAATCGGCGGGGAATCGGGCGCTGATGGAGTGGAGGGCGTCGGGGGCGGTGTCGGAATAGCGGAAGGACACGTCGTCGAAGACGATGTCGGCGGCGGCCCCGTCGGGGATGGTCGCGGGACTGGCCGGCTCGGCGAGGGGCTCCTCGTCGAGGAGGGCGCTGATCCGCTCGGCGGCGTCCTTGCCCTGGGCGAGGAGGTGGGCGAGGGGGATGACCCTGGAGAGCCCGGAGGGGAGGGTGACGCCGACGAGGAGGAAGGGGACGATGAGGACCGGGTCGATGAGGCCGAGCCGGTCGAGCCCCCAGGCGCCCAGGAGGATCGGGATGAGCAGCCCGGCGGGGGAGAAGAGCGCCATCGTCACCGCCATGGGCGTGCCCGGCCCCTTCATCCACTCGTAGGAGGCGGTGGTGTAGCGGTCGAGGGCGTCGGAGAAGCGCTGGAACAGGCTCGTGGACATGCCGAAGGCCTTGACGGTGGCGATCCCGTCGGCCAGTTCGATGGTCGATGAGGTGAGGTCCTTCTCGGCCTCGGTGAAGACCTCGATGGAGCCCGACGGGGTGGCGAGCATCCCGAGGAAGAAGACGAGGAGGCAGGCGACGAGCCAGCCGACGAGGAGGAGGGCGTACTGCCACGACAGGGAGAAGAGGTAGGCGGAGCCGAGGAGGAGGGTTCCCAGGGCGTGCCCGAGGTCGGTGCCGGAGTGGGCGATGATCGTGTGGATCTTCGTCACGTCCTCGGAGACGATGGTGCGGACCCGGCCGGAGGACTCGGCGGTGTGCCAGCCGAGGGGCAGTCGCGCGAGGTGGTGGGCGATGCGCGAGCGCAGGTCGTGCCGGAACGCGGACTCGACGATGTGGGCGCGACCGGTGGCGGCCAGGACGATGAGGTGGGAGGCGGCGAATCCGACGGCGATGGCGGCCAGGCACAGCCAGGCGGTCGGCGCGTCCAGGGTGGCGTCGAGGGCGCGGGAGGCGAGGGCGGTGACGGCGATCGGCGCCATGAGCGTGAAGGCGGAGGCGAGGAAACCGGCGGCGAAGACCGCGATCATCATCGTCCTCACGGGGCGCAGGAGTCGGGAGAGTTCCATAGGGGGTCCATCGGTTCTAGGCGAATCTGCGTTGGAGGCCGAATCCGTCGTCCCAGAAGGCGGCGACGAGGGCGGCGGTGGCGGCGAGGGCGAGGAGGAGGACGAGGGTGTCTCGGGCGCGCCACACGAAGTCCGTCCTCTCGGTGCGCGTCGGGTGGGCGCCGAAGGCCCGGGCGTCCATCGACATGGAGACGCGCTCGGCGTGGCGCACGGCGGCGGCGACGAGGGCGGGGACGGAGCGCAGCCAGCGGGCGGCGGTGCCGATGAGGGGCAGGTCGAGGCTGGATCCGCGCAGCATCTGGGCCTCGAGGATCGACTGCTGCTCGCGCCGCAGGACGCCGATGAAGCCGAGGGCGGCGGTGCCGGCCTGCCCGATCCTGCTGGGCATCCTCAGGTGGACGACGAAGGCGCGGATGGTGTCCTCGGGGCTGCTGAGCAGTCCCGCGGTGACGATGAGGGAGACGATCGAGGCGATGCGGCTGCTGAGGTTGATCCCGGACGCCCATTGGCCGGGGGAGAGCAGGGGCAGGCCGGTGGGGGCGTCGGGGGAGGGGGCGGCCGCGGGGTCGGCGGACCAGCCGGCCCCGAGGGTGAGCAGGGAGGCGAAGACGAGGATCAGCGCGGCGGCCCGGAGGCCCCGTCGGGGCTGGGCGAGGACCATCAGGGGGACCGCGACGGCCAGGGCGAGGGCGCCGGGCTCGGGGGAGTACGAGGTGGCGATGACGGCGATCACGGGCAGGATCGCGAGGAAGGGGGCCAGGGGGTCGAGGCGGAGCACGCCGGCGAGCCCGGATGGAGCCGGGCGGGGCGGGGGCAGGACGGGGGCGCTCATGGGAGTCCCGCTTCTGCGGCCGGGGCGAGGTCGTCGAGGGACAGCCAGGCCGGGACGTCGATGCCTCGGGCTCGGGCGCGTTCGGCGATGAGGGCGACGGGGGTGGGGCGCAGCCCCGCGGAGCGCAGGAGGAGGTGGTCGGCGAGGACGGTCCGGGCGGGGCCGTCGACGACGATGCGCCCGCGGTCGAGGACGACGGCCCGGTCGGCGTAGGCGGAGGCGATGGACAGGTCGTGGGTGGCGAAGAGGACGGCGCCGGAGTCCTCGGCGAAGGCGCGCATGTGCTCCATGAGGGCGTGGACGTGCCGATCGTCCTGGCCGAAGGTGGGTTCGTCGAGGAGGACGAGGTCGCGGGGGATGGTGAGGGCGGCGGCGACGCTCAGGCGCCGCTTCTGGCCGCCGGAGAGGGTGAAGGGGTTGCGGTCGGCGAGGCCTGTGAGGCGGTAGTCGTCGAGGAGGCGGGCGACGGTCCGGTCGATGACGTCGGAGGGGAGTTTCGCCAGGCGCATGGCATGGGCGAGCTCGTCGCGGACGGTGCCGGTGACGAACTGGTGCTCGGGGTTCTGGGTGACGAGGGTGACGGGGCGGTTCGACGGGCGGCGCGTCGGGCCGGCGGTGCGGACGGAGCCGTCGGAGAGCCTTTGGATCCCGACGAGGGCGCGCAGGAGCGTCGACTTCCCGGAGCCGTTGGCGCCCAGGAGGGCGATCATCTCGCCGCCCCCGATCTCCAGGTCGATGCCGTAGAGGATCGTCTCGTCTCCCCGTCGGACGCACAGCCGGTGGGCGCGCAGGACGGGGGCGGGGCGCTCCGGCGGCGGGAGGGGGGCCGGGGCGTCGTCGGGGGCTCCGTCGATGCGGGGGGAGAAGCTGGTGGCGAGGGCGGCGAGGGTCTCCTCGGGCCCCAGGGGCGGGGGGCTGACGGAGAGGCGCCTGCCGAGGTCGATGGAGGTGGGCAGGCGGATGCCGGCGGCGGCGAGGGAGTCGGCGGCATCGACGAACACGTCGCGGGGGGTTCCTTCGGCGATGAGTCCCCCGTCCTCGTCGAGGGCGATGACCCGGTCGACCCGGTGGGCGAGGTCGTCGAGGGAGTGCTCGATGATGAGCAGGGAGGTTCCGGTCGTCGTGAGTCCGGCGATCCGGGTGTGCAGGTCGTGGGCGGCCGCGGGGTCGAGGTTGGCGGTGGGCTCGTCGAGGACGAGAATCTTCGGCCGTTGGGCGAGGGCCCCGGCGAGGACGACCCGTTGGCGCTGGCCCCCGGACAGGGTCCAGGGGTCGCGGGCGGCGAGGTCGGCGATGCCGAGGTCGGCGAGGGCCCTGCCGGCGCGCTCGATGATCTCGTCGGCGGGCAGGAGGAGGTTCTCCAGGGCGTAGCAGACCTCGTCCCACACGGTGCGGGTGACGATCTGGGCGTCGGGGTCCTGCATGACGATGCCGACGCGGGTCGCCAGGGGCGCGATGTCGGTGTCGGCGACCTCGGAGCCGTCGACGAGGATCGAGCCGCGGTAGTCGGAGGGCACGGAATGGGGGATGAGGCCGTCGATCGTCAGGGAGACGGTGGATTTGCCGCAGCCGGAGGGGCCGATGAGCAGGGTGGAGGTGCCCTCGGGCAGGTCGAGGGTCAGAGGCGAGGCGGGGACCCAGGTGTCGCTGCCGTGGTAGCGGATCTGGACCCGATTCAGACTGGCGGGGACTGCGGGCGTCACCGGGTCACCGCGACTCCGGCGCTCTGGAGGGACCGGCGCAGGAGGAAGCACAGGGCGAGGGTCGCGTAGCAGGAGATGAGGGACACGACGATGGCGATGACGAATTGCGCGGGGGTCTGGGTGACGCCGTAGCCGGTGCCGTACATCGCGGCGTTGAGGCCGCCGAAGACGGTGGCGCCCATGCCGTAGGTCCACCACGTCCACTTGCGGTAGAGGAAGAGGGCGATCGGGATCTCGAGGAAGGCGGCGCCGATGACGTTGCCGATGATCGCGGTGGGGCCCAGGGGCGTGGTGAAGGTCGAGATGATCCCCATGAGGAGGCCCGCGACGAGGAACGCCCCGGGCTTGGGGACGACGAGGCCGGGCAGGAGGTAGGCGAGGTACCAGGCGCCCATGACGGCGCACAGGATGAGGATGGATCGGGGCGTGGTGGCGAAGATCGGGGTGAAGATCGACAGGGGGACGACGACGAGCGAGCCGACGACGGAGAGGGCGGCGAGGGTCATGAGGTTGCGGGTGCCCAGGACGGAGTCGCGCAGGCCCGAGCGCGAGGAGGTGCGGATCGTCTCGTCGAGTTCGGACATTGATGCGCCTTTCCACGGAGTCGGCGGCCCATTATCGAGGCCGCGCTGATGAGAATGAGGATAGGCTCATATTAGAATTGTTCGGCCAGGTCGGGAGAGGACCTTCCTCACACTGGACGGCCCGATCTCCGCAGCGCGATGGGCGCGGGGGTGCGCTCCACGTCACCCCCGGGGCCTTTGACCCGCGAGGGTTCCGGCCCGTATCCTGGCCGAGGTTCCCGTGGCTTCGCGGGTCCTCATCCGCCGGTCCCGCACCGGCAGCGGGCTCCGTCCGTCGGAGCTCCGGGCGTCATCCTCTGACCCGGTAGGCACCGCCTCCTCGTCATCATGGCGCACCGGCCCCTGACGGACACTCGTGCGCCCGCGGGGGGATCCATCGGTCATGGAAGACTGACACAAGGGCGCGGCTCATCGGGCCGTGCCTCCGACGGAAAGAAACTGGAGTCCCAGTGCCTACCATTCAGCAGCTCGTCCGCAAGGGCCGCAGCTCCAAGCGCGCGAAGGCCAAGACCCCCGCGCTCAAGGGCTCGCCCCAGCGCCGCGGCGTGTGCACCCGCGTGTACACCACCACCCCGAAGAAGCCGAACTCGGCCCTTCGTAAGGTCGCCCGCGTGCGCCTCTCCTCCGGCATCGAGGTCACCGCGTACATCCCCGGTGAGGGCCACAACCTGCAGGAGCACTCGATCGTCCTCGTTCGCGGCGGTCGTGTGAAGGACCTGCCCGGCGTGCGCTACCGCATCGTCCGCGGCTCGCTCGACACCCAGGGCGTGCGGGGCCGCCAGCAGGCCCGTTCGCGTTACGGCGCCAAGAAGGAGAAGAAGTAATGCCCCGTAAAGGCCCCGCTCCCAAGCGTCCCCTCGTCGACGACCCGGTCTACGGCTCGAAGGTCGTCACCCAGCTCGTCAACCGCATTCTCCTCGACGGCAAGAAGACCGTCGCCGAGCGCATCGTCTACGGCGCTCTGGAGACCGTTCGCGAGCGCACGGACCAGGAGCCCGTCTCCGTCCTCAAGCGCGCTCTCGACAACATCCGCCCGGCCCTCGAGGTTCGCTCCCGCCGAGTCGGCGGCGCGACCTACCAGGTCCCGGTCGAGGTCCGTCCCGCTCGCGCGACGACCCTCGCGCTGCGCTGGCTCGTCGACTTCTCCCGCCAGCGGCGAGAGAAGACGATGACCGAGCGCCTCGCCAACGAGATCCTCGACGCCTCCAACGGCCTGGGAGCCGCTGTCAAGCGCCGCGAGGACATGCACAAGATGGCCGAGTCGAACCGCGCGTTCGCTCACTACCGCTGGTGATCCCCTGTCGGCGGGGGAGGCCGCGGTCCCCCTCGCCGACGGGATGACCCGCGAGTCACTCACCCACTTCGACCGAAGGAACCTCACTCGTGGCACAAGAGGTGCTCACGGACCTCAACAAGGTCCGCAACATTGGCATCATGGCTCACATCGATGCCGGCAAGACGACCGTGACGGAACGCATCCTGTTCTACACGGGCATCAACTACAAGATCGGCGAGACGCACGACGGCGCCTCGACGACCGACTGGATGGAGCAGGAGAAGGAGCGCGGCATCACGATCACGTCCGCCGCGGTCACCTCCTTCTGGAACGGCAACCAGGTCAACATCATCGACACCCCCGGCCACGTCGACTTCACCGTCGAGGTCGAGCGCTCGCTGCGCGTCCTCGACGGCGCCGTCGCGGTGTTCGACGGCAAGGAGGGCGTCGAGCCCCAGTCGGAGACCGTGTGGCGCCAGGCCGACAAGTACGAGGTCCCCCGCATCTGCTTCATCAACAAGATGGACAAGATGGGCGCGGACTTCTACTTCTCCGTGTCGACCATCAAGGACCGCCTCCACGCGACCCCGATCGTCATGCAGCTGCCCATCGGCGCCGAGAACGAGTTCGAGGGCCAGATCGATCTGCTGACCATGGAGTCCCTGCGCTACCCGGCGACCGACGACAAGGGCCAGCCGACCCTCGGCTCGGTCATCGTCCGCGGCCCGATCCCCGAGGACCTCCAGGAGCGCGCCGAGGAGTACCGCGAGGCGATGGTCGAGGCCGCCGCCGAGGGCTCCGACGAGCTCACCGAGGCCTACCTCGAGAACGGCGAGCTGACGAACGAGCAGATCAAGGAGGGCATCCGCCTCCTGACGGTCTCCGGCAAGGCCTTCCCGGTCTACTGCGGCACGGCCCTGCGCAACATGGGCGTCCAGCCGGTCCTCGACGCGGTCGTCGACTTCCTCCCGTCCCCCCTCGACGTCGAATCCGTCAAGGGCTTCAAGCCCGGTTCCGACGACGAGGAGAAGACCGAGTCGCGCACGCCCTCCGAGGCCGAGCCCTTCGCGGCCCTCGCGTTCAAGATCGCGGCCCACCCGTTCTACGGCAAGCTGACCTTCGTGCGCGTCTACTCGGGCAAGGTCGAGTCGGGCGCCCAGGTGCTCAACTCCACCAAGGGCAAGAAGGAGCGCATCGGCAAGATCTTCCAGATGCACTCGAACAAGGAGAACCCGGTCGACGAGGCGCACGCCGGACACATCTACGCGGTCATCGGCCTCAAGGACACGACGACCGGCGACACGCTGTGCGCGATCGACAAGCCGATCGTCCTGGAGTCGATGACCTTCCCCAAGCCGGTCATCCAGGTCGCCGTCGAGCCCAAGTCGAAGGCCGACCAGGAGAAGATGGGCGTCGCCATCCAGAAGCTCGCCGAGGAGGACCCGACCTTCACCGTCGAGCTCGACGCGGAGACCGGTCAGACGATCATCGGCGGCATGGGCGAGCTCCACCTCGACATCATCGTCGACCGCATGCGCCGCGAGTTCAAGGTCGAGGCGAACGTCGGTTCTCCGATGGTCGCCTACCGCGAGACCATCCGCAAGACGGTCGACAAGTACGAGTACACGCACAAGAAGCAGACGGGCGGCTCCGGCCAGTTCGCGCGCGTCATCATCGCCCTGGAGCCGCTCCCGGCGGGCTCCGACAGCGAGTACGAGTTCGAGGACAAGGTCACCGGCGGCCGCGTTCCGCGCGAGTACATCCCCTCGGTCAACGCGGGCATCCAGGACGCCATGCAGTCCGGCGTCCTCGCCGGCTACCCGATGGTCGACATCAAGGCGACGCTCCTCGACGGCGCCTACCACGAGGTCGACTCCTCGGAGATGGCGTTCAAGGTCGCGGGCTCCATGGCCCTCAAGGAGGCCGCGAAGAAGGCGTCCCCGGTCCTCCTCGAGCCGATCATGGCCGTCGAGGTCCGTACTCCCGAGGAATACATGGGCGACGTCATCGGCGACCTGAACTCGCGGCGCGGCTCGATCCAGTCGATGGACGAGCAGCACGGCGTGCGCGTCGTCAAGGCGCAGGTCCCGCTCTCGGAGATGTTCGGCTACATCGGCGATCTGCGCTCGAAGACGCAGGGCCGCGCGGTCTACGCGATGGAGTTCGACAGCTACGCCGAGGTCCCGCGCAACGTCGCGGAAGAGATCATCGGAAAGTCTCGGGGCGCGTGAGTCCCACCGGGTGCGCTCGCCGGGCCCCGTCCCTTCGGGCGGGGGCCAGCGAGCCGCCTCACACCAAATAAAACCCAGTAGGTCTCATGCCCCGGCAGTGTTAGAGTGACACCAGCCAAAGGCTGAGAAAAACTACCCGAGTCCAGGAGGACACAAGTGGCGAAGGCCAAGTTCGAGCGCACCAAGCCGCACGTCAACATCGGCACCATCGGTCACGTTGACCACGGCAAGACGACGCTCACCGCAGCGATCACCAAGGTGCTTCACGACAAGTACCCCGAGCTCAACGAGTTCACCCCCTTCGACCAGGTCGACAACGCCCCCGAGGAGCGCGACCGCGGCATCACCATCAACGTGTCCCACGTTGAGTACCAGACCGAGGCGCGTCACTACGCCCACGTCGACGCCCCCGGCCACGCCGACTACGTCAAGAACATGATCACCGGCGCGGCCCAGATGGACGGCGCGATCCTCGTGGTCGCCGCCACCGACGGCCCGATGGCCCAGACCCGCGAGCACGTCCTGCTCGCCCGTCAGGTCGGTGTCCCCACGATCCTCATCGCCCTCAACAAGGCCGACATGGTCGACGACGAGGAGATGCTCGAGCTGGTCGAGGAGGAGTGCCGCGACCTCCTGGAGTCCCAGGGCTTCGACCGCGACGCCCCGATCATCCAGGTCTCGGCCCTCAAGGCCCTCGAGGGCGACGCCCAGTGGACCGCGAAGGTCGAGGAGCTCATGGAGGCCGTCGACGCCTTCGTGCCGACCCCCGAGCGCGACATGGACAAGCCCTTCCTCATGCCGATCGAGGACGTCTTCACGATCACCGGTCGTGGCACCGTCGTCACCGGCCGTGTCGAGCGCGGCAAGCTCCCGATCAACTCCGAGGTCGAGATCCTCGGCATCCGCGAGCCCCAGAAGACCACGGTCACCGGCATCGAGATGTTCCACAAGTCGATGGACGAGGCGTGGGCCGGCGAGAACTGCGGCCTCCTCCTGCGCGGCACCAAGCGCGACGAGGTCGAGCGCGGCCAGGTCGTGGCCGTCCCCGGTTCGATCACGCCCCACACCGACTTCGTCGGCCAGGTCTACATCCTCAAGAAGGAAGAGGGCGGGCGTCACAACCCGTTCTTCTCGAACTACCGTCCGCAGTTCTACTTCCGCACCACCGACGTGACCGGCGTCATCACCCTCCCCGAGGGCACCGACATGGTCATGCCCGGCGACACCACTGAGATCACCGTCGAGCTGATCCAACCCATCGCCATGGAGCCCGGCCTCGGCTTCGCCATCCGCGAGGGCGGCCGCACCGTCGGCTCCGGCCGCGTCACCGAGATCAAGAAGTGATCGACGCGGAGCCTGTCCGCTGACGATCCTCTGCGGGACCCCCGCTCGCTTCGGCGAGCGGGGGTCCCGTTCGTTCTCGGCGGGGCGAGGGGGATCGACCGGGTCGGAGCGGGCTGATCGCTGTCCGGCGCTGCGTGTCCGGTCGCGTCCTGTCCTCGTGGGGCTCGTCCGCCGATGGGGGCGCTCGCCGTGCCGATAACCCGATATATCGTCATATGGTTCATGACCTGCGTTAATGCGAAGAATTCTTTTTCCCTCCGCGACAATTTCTCTCGGTCTTCTCCACAGTTATTAGGGACGATTTGCTCGGGGGGGGGGGGAGGTTATTATTCAGTAAGTTTCAAGAGTGCAAAGAAGATTGAAAAGCGCGTGCTGGTGTCGTGATGGCGTTGCGTTCGATCGTCGAGTCGGGAAGGTGCGCATATGCGGCATCGTGGGATAACGTATCGAAATAGACGGGTCCGCCACGCGCGTCGCCGTCATGGCGCGACCTCGGGCGTCGTCACCGCTGTCTGCTCCCTCGTGCTCATCGGGGCCGTCGTGCTGCCGCAATCCTCGGCCGCCGCGGACGAGCCCGCCGATCCCGTGGTCGCGGAGTCTCCCGTGGATTCTCCGCAATCCGGTGAGGGGGCCGGAGTGCCGGATCAGCCCGAGGTCGAGTCCGACTCCTCCGCTCCGCTCCGCCCCGGCGAGGATGTCGAGGACCTGGAATCGGAGGATCTCGACGAGGAGGGTCGCACCCCTGCGGCATCCCCCGACGATGTTGAGCCGGAGGCCCTTATCGAGCCGAGGGCGGTCCGCGGCCCCGCTGCGAATCCCCTGAGGTCCCGGAATGCGCCCCTGTCGTGCGGGGCCGGGGACTACTACACGATCGCCGACAACGGCGAGGTCCGCCTCGTCACGTCGGCGAATGGGATTCCCCGTCCGTCGACAGTCCCCGCCTTCAGCTTTCCACGCGATTATTCGCGTACCTACCGAGATGAGGGGGACCATTACAATGGGCTCGCCATCGGAGACGGGGGCCGTGTCGCCTACGCCTACAACCGCAACAACAACCGGCGGCTGACGATCCGCAGGTGGACTCCCAACGACGGGGTGAGAGCCCTGTACACCGGTGATATCCCAACCCTGAAGAACGTCTACAACTATCATCGGAAGCCGGTATACGGCGTTGACCAGGGATCGCTGATCGCCGGCGGCATCGACCCCACCGACCCGAACAGCGCCTTCTACTTCGGGGGGTTCTTCGAATTCAAACCGGATCGATACGGCCATCACAACGTTTATTTCCATCTGCTGAAGTACGAGGGCGGACGAGTCGTATCCGTGGGGTACGTCTATGTGCGCGAGCACGGCGCCGATTCCGGTAATGGGGATATCGCCTTCAGCTCTGCGGGCGACCTCTTCATCCTCTGGAACGATGGGAAGAAGCACACGAAGGTCGTCCCGGTCCTTAAAGAAGAGCTCGACCGCGCTCGCGGTGGCGAGATCCGCCCGTCCGGCAAGACCGCGGATCTCAAAGCCTCGAAAGGCCAGGCCAATGGGCTGGCCTTCGACAGCGAAGGGAACTTGTTCGTCCAATACTCCAAGGGCGGCCGGACTCGAAACTACTCGATCGATCCCGATACGGGCGAGGCCAATGGGCGCGACATCGAGCTTCAGGGCATGCCCGGGGGTCATGCGGGGAGCGACCTGGCCAGTTGCGCCAACCCCTCGACCCTCTACCTCGTCAAGAACCTCGTCGGACGCGAGAAGGCCGGGGACCAGTTCAGGATATCCGTTCTCGGCAAGGGGGGCGTCCTCCTCGCCCAGGACGAGACCCAGGGGACGGGAACCGGGCACCTCGCCTCCGCAGGGGTCTTCATCGTGAAGAAGGGCCGCGAGTACGTCATGAAGGAGGAGCCGCTCAACGGGGCGAGGATGAGCGACTACGACACGACGTTCCACTGCGTCGACCAGTACACCGGCAACCCGGTGGAGGCGACCCGCAAGCCCGGCGCGAACCCCACGTACGGCCTGTACGTCGCCCCGGGGGACTCCAGGGACTTCCTGTGCACCTTCACCAACACGCCCAAGCCGAAGGTCGGGGACGTCACCTGGCGCAAGGTCTCGTCGGCGACCGGGGAGCGCCTCGGGGGCTCGACGTGGCGGATCATCCCGGCCGACGGCTCGACCCCCATCGAGGTCGCCGACAACACCGGCCAACCCGGCTACTCCGGCCGGGACGCCGATCCTGCCGTCGGCGCGTTCGCCGTCAAGGGGCTGCCACTGGGCAGATACACCCTCCACGAGGACACGGCGCCCAGCGGATACGTCCCGGGGAACGACAGGCCATTCGAACTCGACGCGGGCAGCGCCTCGACCCCCGTCGCCCTCGGGGACATCGAGAACACCCCGATCACCGGCGCGGTGACGTGGCGCAAGACCGACGCCCAGGGCCGGCCCGTCGGAGGATCCGTATGGGTCCTCACCCCGACCGACCCTGCCGGATCGGCGCGGACGATCGAGGACTGCACGAGCGCCCCGTGCGGCGCCTCCGGAGACCAGGATCCGCGACCGGGGCACTTCACGCTCGCCTCCATCGCCTTCGGGACGTACGCCCTCACGGAGAAGACCCCGCCCACGGGCTACATCGCGACCGACAAGACCACGACCGTCGTCGTCAAGGACAACGGCGCGACCGTCGACGCGGGCGCGATCGCGAACAAGCGCCTGCCCCGGGTGAGCTGGACGAAGGTCGGAGACACCAGTGGGGGAGCCCGGCTCGGCGGATCCGCGTGGACCTGGCAGCCGACCGACCCCGCGGGAGCGGCGATGACCGTCGACGACTGCGTCGCGGACTCCGCAGCCGAATGCGCGGGCGCCGACATCGATCCCGCGGAGGGCGCCTTCCTCCTGAAGGACGTCGCCCTCGGGACGTACACCCTGACGGAGAAGACCGCTCCCCACGGCTACCAACTCGATTCGACGGCCCACAGGGTGTCCGTCGAGGCGGCGGACGCCGATACGACGATGACCCTCGGCCCCTTCGTCAACGTCAAGCTCACGGGGCCCGTCGTCTGGTCGAAGACCGATGCCGATAACGGCGCGGCCCTTGGCGGGTCGGAATGGGCCCTGACCGGACCGGGCGTGCCCCCGGGCACCGTGATCGCGGACTGCGAGGAGGCCGTCTGCCCGGCAGGGGCGTTCGCGGACCGGGATCCGGCCCCCGGCCGGTTCGAAGTCGCCGATCTGCAGGCGAGCGACGAGAAGTACTCGCTCACCGAGGCGAAGGCGCCGGCGGGGTATGTACTCGATGCCGTTCCGCACGACTTCCGCATCTCGGACGCCGGCGGTTACGCCTTCAGCGAGGCCTTCACGAACGCGAAGGCGAGGGTTCCCGGCCTGCCCCTGACCGGGGGGCTGAGCACCGATTCGCTCCTCCTGGCGGGCGCGGCCTCCCTCCTGTGCGCGGGAGGGACCGCGATGGCCGTTCGCAAGAGGAGGGCGCGGCGATGATGCGCCCGATGAATGAGGACTTGGTGCGCGCGCTATTCCGCGTGGCGCATTCAGGGCTCCGTCGCGCGACGGAGCGGAGAGTCGCACGGGAAGGGTTGTCGAATGGCGATCGCGTCGCGTATCCGGCTCTTCCTCAAGGAGGAGGCGCATGACGCCGAACGTGACGACTACTCGACCCACCCCCCGAAGCACAATGCTTCGGATCAACACTGAGAGGAAACATCCCGTGAACACGAAAATCCCGCGCTTGGGGCGTCGGGCGATCGCCGTCGTAGGGGCCTTGGCCCTCGGCGTCGTCGCTCTGGGCTCACCGGCATTCGCAGCCGATGGCAACATCGATCCGAATGCCAAGGGTTCGATCTTGGTGCATAAGTATGAGTCGGGTTCGTTGTCGCCTTTCGGTACGCCTGATGGCAAGACAAACATCGACAAGAAAACGCCGGTCGCGGATGTCCTTTTCACCGCCTATCAGATCAAGAACCTCGACCTGACCAAGCAGGCCGATTGGGGCAAGCTGCCCGCTTCGGTTCCTGCGGACGCCTGTGGCGCCGATTTCAAGACGCCGATGCTGACCCTCAAGGACGGCCTTGCCGCCACTTTCGATTCGGGCAAAGCGGCGGAAGCGAAGACCGATGCCCAGGGCGATTCCAAGATTTCCGAGCTGTCTGTCGGCGCCTACCTGGTGTGCGAGACGGAGGCTCCGAAAACTGTGCACAGGCGTGCTGCTGCTTTCCTCGTGACGATTCCTTTCCCGGATAATGGTGCATCCGTTGATTCCGGTGCCGACAACAATCCTGATAATGATCCGGATACCGAGTCGAAGACGAAAGGGTGGCTGTACGACGTCAACGTCTACCCGAAGAACACCGTCGTTGTTGCCCCGACTAAGGACATTCAGGTCGATGGCGCCAAGCACGGCATCCAGACCGGTGAGCAGTTGACCTTCCCGGTGACCGCCAAGGTGCCGAGCATCGGCAAGGACGACGCCTTCAAGTACTTCATCATTCAAGACGACTTCGATTCGAGCCTGGAGAACGGCAAGGTCGCGTCGGTCACTCTTAAGGGCGTCGAACTGAGCGCAGGCCAGGACTATACGAAGACCGACGGCGATCCCGCGTCGATCGCCTTCACCAAGGCGGGCCTCGACAAGCTGAAGGCCGCCCCCAACGAGAGCGTCGTCGTAACCTTCACCGCTGACGTGAAGAGCGTTCCGGCCGATGGCGCTATCAAGAACACCGCGAACCTCTACCTCGACACTATGCCCGGGACACCGGATGACCCGCAGACTCCGCCGCAGACGCCGCCGAGCACCCCGCCCAACGACAACCCGGGCGTGCCGACGAACCCTGTTGCCTCCAACTGGGGCGATCTGACCATCACCAAGCACGACAAGGACAACTCCAAGGCTCTCAGTGGCGCCACCTTCAAGATCTACAATGCCAAGGAGTCTTTCGCGGGCGCCTGTACCACGGAGATCGCGGCCGATGATCCCGCTACTTCTGGTGATGAATCTCAGCCGATCACCGTCAACGGTCGTTCCGAGTTCACCACGGGCGGCGACGGCACTGTCAGGGTCGAGGGCCTGTTCATCGATAAGAAGGTCGGCGCCGCAGGCGCGGACTCAGTGACTCCGGACCACGCCGACCGATGCTACGTCCTCGTCGAGACCGCTGCCCCTGCGGGCTACGTCCTGCCGGCCGGCGATGCCGCTAAGACCGCGGTGAAGGTTTCCGCGGGTACCGTCACCACGGATGACATCACTATCGACAACACCAAGCAGAACGTCCCCCAGCTCCCGCTCACGGGTGCCAACGGCCAGCTCCTGCTGACCATCGGCGGCGTCTCGCTCCTGCTCCTCGCCGTCGGCGGGACCCTCGTCGTCCGCCACCGTCGCGAGAAGCGGTGAGGATCGGCCGGACGGCCTCCTTCGGGCCGGGCCATCCGGCTGACCGCATCGAGAATCAACGGCCGTGGTGGGGAGGCGTCGCCTCCCCGCCACGGCCGTCACCCCATCAGAAGGACCCCATGGCAACGGCTCGCAGCCCCCAGCACCTCGCCCACGTCCCCCATGGGGACGGCGCCTCCCCGGCCTCGCCCCCGCCCCGCGCGACTCCCGAGCGAAGATGGCGGCTCAACGCGTTCTCCCTGATCCCCGCGGTCTTCGCCGTCGTCGGGATGCTCGCCCTCAGCTACCCCACGGTCGCCTCCTGGATCAGCCAGTACAACCAGTCGAAAATCGTCTCCGGCTACCACGCCCAAGTCGACGGCGCCGAACCCGAACGAGCCGTCCAGCTTCAAAAGGCCAGGGAGTACAACGACGCGCTCTCCGCCGGGGCGCTCCTCCAAGCCAACACGAACGTCCCCACGGGCAGCGGCACCTCCTCGGACGACACCCTCGACTACCGCGCCATCCTGACGGCGAACGCCTCGGGACTCATGGGGCGCATCAAGATCCCCAGTATCGACGTCGACCTGCCGATCTACCACGGGACCTCGGAGGCGACCCTTCTTGAGGGGATCGGTCATCTTGAGGGGACGTCTTTGCCCGTCGGGGGCGCGGGTACGCGCACCGTCCTCACCGGGCATCGGGGGCTGGCGGACGCGACGATGTTCACCGATCTCGACAAGGTGGAGATGGGCGATACTTTCACCCTCGAGGTGTTCGGTGAGGTCCTGACGTACGAGGTGAACGACAAGAAGGTCGTCGAGCCCGAGGAGACCGAAACCCTGCGGGTCGAGCAGGGGCGCGACCTGGCCACCCTTGTCACCTGCACGCCGCTGGGCATCAACACCCATCGGATCCTCCTCACCGGGGAGCGCATCACGCCGACCCCCATCGCGGACGTCGAGGACGCCGGCAAGGCCCCGACCATCCCGCATTTCCCGTGGTGGGCGATATGGATCCCCGCGGGCCTCGTCCTCGTCGGCCTCTACATCTGGTGGGCGGGGACTCCCGTAGCGCCGGCATCCCCGAGGGATGCGACTGCTCGCTCAGCGGCCCCGGCCTCCACGCGCTGATCCGCCACCCACACCGGCCATCGCTCGACCGTCCCGCGTTCCCCGCGGTGGGCGATGCGGATGGGCGGCTCTGGGCGATCGCGGCGAAGCCGTGACACGCCGCGCAGTGGCGGCCCGAAACACGTTTTCAATCGTTTCTGGGCGTCGTGGTAGTCCTTGAGAAGTCAGACCACCGAGTGCGGACTCGGTCAGACTCTTGATGCCGACCCTTCGGCCGATAAGGTCGTGGACGACGCTGCTGGCCATGACCTCGCTTCTCGCCAGTCCAACGCTCGAAACACGAGCGGGTCCCCTGGGCGCAGGTACTCGCGTCGGGCGACCCGCTGTCGGACGCCTCGCCCGACGCAGGCAGTCGAGGGACACGCCCACCCACCGCCCCGACGCATGGGTCGTCGCGGCGCGCATGACCAAGGGGTGTCGCGCGTGAGACGACGGTGGTCAGGGTGGTGGACGCGCAGGTCGTCGCCGATCGCCGGGTGCTGGTTCTTGATCCGGGTCAGGCCCTTGCTTTCGCCCGCCCCGGGCTGGTCGCCCCCGAGCGCCAACAGCGGGAGTTCCTAGGGGTGCTCAAGCGCCCCGAGCCGGTCGAGTCCGGGGCGGCTCTCCGGGTCGAAGACGACGCGCAGCTGCTTCTTGGGACGAGTCAACGGTCATGAGACCAGGGGCGGCGCGTGCTCGGGCATCGCCGCCGACTCAGCGCGTGGCTTCGCCGTCATCGCCTCCACGGCGCGCGGGCTGTCCGCATCGATCGCTCGGACCTCCAAGCGAGTGCGGAAACGCTCCTCCTGTCAACGCGCCTCGTCCTCCGGAGTCGATGCCCCACGCTCCCAGGCCGGATAGCCGGCGACAACTTGGTTGGCGATCTCGCGCATGACATCAGCAACCTGGTTGGGAGTCAGTGCTCTGGGTCTGCCGGTGTGAGAGCCTCGGGCGCGTGCGGCTGCCAGGCCTTCCCCGGGTTCGTTCTCGGATGAGAGCCCGCTCGTATTCCGCGAACGCGTCGACGACGTGGGAGGCCGACCGACCGGTGTGGTGATGTCGATCCCCTCGGCCGGTGAGCGGAACTCGACGCCGCGAGCCCGATTGCCTCGGCTTTGATCGAAGGATCGTGGCGCCCTGCCCGAGAGGTCCGCTTTCCCTGGGAATATCCTTGGAAGAATCGTTGTGATTTTCAGGATTTTCTCAAATTGAGGGACTTCTTGTTCAGCATTCTTTAATTAATGGTGATTACAGTCGCTGCAGGTTATTCCTGTTTCTGATTGAAATCAGTGAAAAGCCTGAGATAATTCTGATTCTTCAAAAAGGTCTTCGACATGACTCGACACTCATCTCGGCACGGCGGGCATCGATGCGCGGCAGCATTCGCGTCCGCCCTGCTCGTCTGCGCAGGCGGCGGGTGGGCATTGGCCGCCCCTCCGGCATGGGCCGCCGACGGGCCCCAGGACCCGTCCCCGGCCCTCGCGGCAGAATCCCCCGGCGAGGAGGGCTCCGACGATGCGATGGGTCAGGAGGGGCCAGTCTCGCCTGGGCCGAATCCTCCATCAACGGCCGCCGGCGAGGAGGGGGGCGACGACTCTCCCGCCTCGGATACGAGCGACAGCGGTCCAACCCCTGCCGATCCCCAGCAAGACTCCTCCGACCCGGCTCCCGGCCCGGAGGGAACCGCCGGGGACTCGGGCCCGCATGAGGCCGTGGTCGACCAGGCGCCGCCCGAGATGCCTCCAGCCGGCCAGGTCGGCTCGATCCCCCTGAAAGTCGAGGCGCAGGTCGCCAATCACCGGGGGACGGATCAGCGGGGCAACCGAGTCGACGACTCGCAGGACGCCATCCGCTACGGATCTGCCGCCGAGGGCACGACCACGGGTCTGATCCCTAATCCGGGAGGGGACGAGAAGTCGAGCGGATTCGTCGGTCCTGGGAAGACCGCCTACTCCGCCCATGGCCGAGTGAATGTCTGCCGATTCACAATCTTCGGAATCTGTATCGGGACACGATACGAGGGGGATGAGAAGGACCTCAATCTCGACCGGAAGAGCACCCTGGGATTCTCCCCCCGTGATCCCGGGTCCGTCGATACCGGGAAGAGATTCAACCTCGGCTACTTCGTCCACGTGAACAACCCGGTGGACGGGGCCGACGACCCCGGTTCGCCGGGAAAATGGTTCTCCGCCGACCTCAATATCCGCGTGACGTTCAACGACAAGCAGACGACCCTCACCTTCCCCTGGAGGATCCACGAGACGCCGAACGCGGGCGCCCGCCACGACGACGTTTTGACCTTCACCTCGACCATCGCCCCCCAGACCTTCGATCCGGGCAACGGCGTGAAGTACACGATGACGATCCATGGATTCACCCAGGACAACACCCAGAAGTGTGAGGATCCCGGGACGCCCCTGCGCAGCGAGTTCCTCACCGTCGAGGGGGCGAAGACCTACGGGTGCCTGTGGGCCTCGGTCGAGCAGGTCCGCCCGGTGACTGTCGTCAAGAGGATCGTCGCCGCGGACGGCGCGGTCACCGATCCCGCTCCGGCCTCATTCGGTTTCACGGCGACCGGCGGCCTCGCGAACCTGTGGGGCGGTACCGGCGACGGCGCGTTCTCGCTGACGCCGGCCGCCATCGGTCAGGAGCAGTCTCTGCGCGTCGATACCGGCTACACCACGGGCAGCGAGCTGACGATCGTGGAAAACCCGGTCGGCTCGGACGAATGGGCCCTGACGAGCCTGACCTGCCTCGACGGCAAGGGCCGCTCCGTCGGCAAAATCTCGGGGAACTCCTTCACCCTTGGAACCGGGCTGCGCGAAGACGACCCCAAAGCCGTGCCCATCACCTGCACCTACGTCAACACCTACACGCCGAAGGCCCTGCTGACCCTGACGAAGACCGTCGAGGGAGCACCCGACCTCGCGAACCAGTGGACGTTGACTGCGGCATCGCAGGGCAAGAGGATCACCGGGATCACGGGAGTTCCCGAGGTCACCGGCGCGACGGTCGAGCCGAATACCGGCTACGTCCTCAGCGAGGCGCCGATCGACGGCGGCACTCGCGCCGACGCCTACGAGCTCAGGGGCTGGGCGTGCACGGCCGACCGAGGCGCCGTCCGCTACGACGCGGCGACGACCACCGTGACGCCCGCACCCGGCCAGCACGTCACGTGCACCGCCACCAACGCCCCCAGGCTCGCGACCCTCACCCTCGTCAAGACCCTCGATGAGACCGCCAGCACCCATGCCTGGGCCCTCGGGGCGCAGGCGCAGGACTGGACCCTCACGGCCTCCGGAGACGGCCGGACCATCTCCGGGACGACCGGGTCCGACGCGGTGACGAAGCAGGAACTCGCCCCCGGCGCCTACTCCCTGAGCGAAACCGCGAAGGCCATCAGCGGCGGCCTGCCCGCTCAGGCCTACACCAGCGGCCAGTGGACGTGCGACAACGCGACAGTCGACAAGGGGACGGTCCGCCTCGAACCCGGCCGGGACTACACCTGCACGGTGACGAACGCCCTCAGGGCCTTCCCCCTCACTTGGCGCAAGACCGACGAGGCCGGACGCCCGCTCGGCGGCGCGCAGTGGACCCTCATCCGGGTGGGAGCCGACGACGCGGCGATCGACGTGCCCGCATCTGCCGACGGCTCCTACACGGTCGAGGGACTGCCGATGGGCGACTACTCGCTCACGGAGACCGCCGCCCCGGTCGGCTACCGCAGGCTCGCAGAGCCGCTGACCATCCGGATCGATGCGGACGGGCGCGTCGCGGGCCTGCCGCCGAACGGCGGCATCGCCAATGAGAAGGCGGCCGCCCCGCTCCTGCCCCTGACCGGCGGCATCGGAGGCGAACACCTCATCATCGCCACCGCGCTCCTTGGCGGACTCGCCCTCGGCGCCGACCTCGTGAGAAGGCGACGGGCGGGCACCCGCAACGACTGACACCCCGGGCGGCTCCACCGCGGCGCCCCGAACCGATCGGTGCAGGACGCCTCCCGCGCCCCTCATTCCACGAACCCCCACCGAATACATACCGGGTACCCCCGAAAGGCATAAACGAATGAACACACGCGTACTCGCTCGGCGCCTCCTCGCCGCCGCCGGATCGGCCGCGCTCGCCGTGGCCGGCCTCGGATCGGCCGCGCTCGCCGCCGACACCGCCGCCATCGACCCGCAGGCGACGGCGACGCTGACGATCCACAAACTGGCTAACACCGGCCAAACGGGTCCGACGAGCGGAACCGAGCAGCAAGTCCCCGGCGCCGTCCCCATCGAGCACGTCACCTTCAGGATCTGCAAGGTCGCCCAGGCGGATCTATCGACCCCCGAGGGATGGACGATCGCCGAGGGCTTCGCGAACCAGTCCCTGACCGTCGAGGGGGACAAGGTGACGCTCGCCCCGTCCAGCGCCAGCCACGCCCTCACCGACTGCCAGGACGCGACGACCGATGAACAGGGGACGACCACCCGCGAGGGCAGACCCGCCCTCTACGTCGTCCAGGAGATCGACGCCACCAAGGCGCGGATCGCTGGCCAGACCGCCACGGTCATCTCCACCGCTGCGCCCTTCGCCGTCACCATCCCCATGGACAACCTCGCCGATCACACGTGGAACTACCGGGTCCACGTCTACCCGAAGAACACCGTCGGCAGCGCCCCCGTTAAGACCGTCTCCGCCCCGACGGCCATCACCGGGCGACTCGACTGGGCGGTCGCCCAGAAGCTCCCCGCGTTCGACGAGGCGAACCCCCTCACGTCTTTCCAGCTGGTCGATGATCTCGCCCAGGCGGGGGACCTCGCGAACGTCCTCGCGACCGTCAAGGTAAAAGTCGACGACAAGGACAGGACGAGCGATTTCGCCGTCTCCCTGGTCGACGAACGGAAGCTGACGATCACGGCGAAGAACCCGGGCGCCCTGCCCTCGGGCGCCTCGATCGTCACGACCTATTCGACGGTCGGTTCGCAGGAGGCGCAGACGAACTCCGTGACCGCCTACATCGATGACGCAGTGATCGGCACGGCGACCGCTCGCGGGCCCCTGAACAAGGTGATGCTCACGAAGAAGAACGAGGCGGGGGCGCTTCTCAAGGGCGCGGAGTTCGAGCTGTGCGCGACACGGGTCGATGGGGTCTCGGATGCCCAGGCGTGCACGTCCGCAACCGCTACCGATGACCAGGGCGTCCTCGTCATCGACCGTCTCAAGCCCGGTACCTATACCCTCAAGGAGACGAAGGCCCCGGCCGGCTACCAGAGGGTCGCCGACATGGAGGTGACGGTCACCGACGACAGGACGCCCGTGCAGATCGAGGTCGTTGATCCGAAGGTCCAGGTCCCGACCCTGCCGGTCACCGGCGCCGACGGGCAGCTGCTGATGACGGTCACCGGCATGGCCCTCGCCCTCCTGGCGGGCGGAGTCGTCCTCGTGACCCGCAGACGCGCGACGGTGGGGGATTGATCCTCCATCCCCCTACCCGTGCGACCGGCTCGAACTCGCGTCGGCCGGGCGTGCCGTGGTCCGGGCTCCTCCCCCGGACCACGGCACGCGAACTTCCGGTCGGAGCCGGCTGAGGAACGGCCGATGAGAACGGATGGCCCATGAATGAGCGAAGCCACTGGGATCCGCGGAGCCCGGCAAGAGCGGAGGGCGCGAACCGGATCCGCCGCCGATGGCATCCCGATGCCATGGGCGTCCTCGCCTCCGTGCTCGCACTGGCCGCGCTGCTCGTCTTCACCTATCCGCGCGCGGCGTCGTGGTTCTCCGACTACTACCAGTCGCAGGTCGTCGTCTCCTACGGGGAGGCGGTGGCGTCGGTGACTCCCAGCGCCGACGAGCAGCGCGCAGAGGCGCGCGCGTACAACGAGGCCCTGTCCTCGGGGGCGGTCCTCGAGCGGAACGCGAGTGTCCCGGTGGGCGACGGGCGGGGGGTGGGCCCCGAGTTCGACTACGGGTCGATGCTCAACGCCGATGGGGCGGGGCTCATGGCCCGGGTGAGGATCCCGGCGATCGACCTCGACCTGCCGGTGTATCACGGGACGGACGAGGCGACGCTGCTCTCCGGTTTGGGGCATTTGCAGGGGACGTCTCTGCCGGTGGGGGGCCCGTCGACGCGGACCGTGATCACGGGGCATCGGGGGTTGGCGTCGGCGACGATGTTCACCCGCCTGGACGAGGTGGGAGTGGGGGACCTGTTCGTCATCGAAGTCTTCGACGAGGCCCTGACCTACCGCGTCGTCGATACGGCGGTCATCGAACCGGAGGAGACGGAGTCGTTGCGGGCGCAGGCCGGGCGCGACCTGGCGACGCTCGTCACCTGCACGCCGCTGGGGATCAATTCCCACCGGATCCTCGTGACGGGGGAGCGGGTGCTGCCGACGCCGGTCGCTCAGGCTGCTCGTCTGGGCGAGCGCCCCGAGGGCCCGGGCTTCCCCTGGTGGGGGGTGATCCTCGTGATCGGTCTGTGCGGGATCGGCGCGTACCTGTACCGCTCCGGGCGTACACCCCGGGAGCAGTGCGAAAAGGCTCGGGGCCGAGCCGAGGAGGAGTGGTCGAATAGCGTCTGAGGGTGCATCCGCACCTCGAATGGGGGCCGTAGGGGCGCCGGGCGGTGCGGCGAGCGCGCTGAGGGCCCGGGCTTCCCCTGGTGGGGGATATGGATCCCCGCGGGCCTTTTCCTCGTCGGCCTCTATATCTGGTGGGCTGGCCTTCCCGTCCTTCCGAAGCAGGGGCGCCGGAAGAAGGGCGACAAGGCGGTTGTCTTGATGGTGCGGCGGCCGCGATGGATGCGAACGCGCAGGATGATCGCTACTGCGATCCGATGACCTGCGAGGTCATGCATGAAATCCCTCCTTATGTGGCCTGGCGCTGCCTCGTGCGGGACGGAGCGCCGATGTCGGAAGATGCCTGCGCATGGGTGGGAATAGGGCTTCGATGCGCGCCTTGCGGTCCGCGAGGTCGATCCGGACGGTCGACGCGCCGTCGAGGCGATGACTGTGAAGCGCGATGACCGTAAAGCGCGATGACTGTGAAGCGCAATGACCGTAAAGCTTTGCGCTGAACTGGCGGACACGCCCAAACCTCACCCCCCCTCACTGTGAGGCTTTATCAAAATCGTGATGCCCAACTAGGCGAAATAGAGCATCAGAGTCCGCATAAAACATCACAGTGAGGGAAACGAGGGCGAGCGACGGGCTGAGGGGAGGCCTTTCTTCATCCACAGGCGCGAGGAGCGCGCCTTGCCCGCGCCGATGGGAATCCGGAAGAGTCCGTACATGGACTTGCCTCCTCTCGCACTGCAACGCACCCGCGGGAAAACAGCCCCGGATCAGCGTGACGGGGCGCGGCTCCTGAGAATCAGGCGCGGTTTTGCCCTCGATCCCCGTGAACTGCCGGACACCCTCAAGCCTTGGGAAGCGCGAAGACTCGTCGCCGAGGCCCGCATCCACGCGACCGCCGCCGCGCACGAGGAAGTCGTCCTCACACGGGAATCGGCTCTTGTCCTTCACGGCATCCCCGCGTGGGCGGACAATCCCGACGTGTGGGTGCGAATGGATTCGCGCGGCACGCTGCGACGATTTCCCGCGGTCGAAGGGGAGAACTGGTTCGTGCCGTCGGCTCGGATCAGGCAGGACTCCAGGCCCTCGACCGATGAGCCGGTCGTTGTCGATGGGATCACAGTCGACTCGCTCGAGACAACGGCCGTCCTCTGCGCGCTGTCTCTCCATCCGATCGAGGGCTTCACAGCCGCATGCGGGATTATTCGGAGGCTGTGCGGGTTTAACCGCTTCGACATCGCGGAGTCGAGGCGTCGCGAAGAAGAGGTGCGCACCGATCTTCTTCGTCGCTTGCACTCGATGACGGTGAAGCGCGGTGCGAAACGAGCCAACGTCATCCTCACGTACGCGAGCGGCGCATGCGAATCGGTCGGCGAGGCCGCGCTGCTCTGGTACGTCCTCACTGTCGCGCAGCACGATGTCGAGACGCAGGTCGAGGTCCGAGCCGACGGCCGCCGCTACTTCGCCGACATCGCGATCCCGGCGCTCGGACTCATCCTCGAATTCGACGGCATGGGGAAGCTCGGCGGTAACGAGGTCGAGTTCGCGCGCTCGCGGGCAGCGATGATGAAGCGCGACCTGGATCTGGAACGGGGCGGATGGCGGGTCGCGCACTTCCAGATGACGGACTTCGCCGCGCCTGACGCTCTTCGGCGCAGGCTCGCGGCGCTCGTCGATGACGGTGGCCCGCTGCTCGACGTCCCGGCTGCTGGCATGTGGGCGCCCATCGACTCCCGCATCAACGGCAATGCCCGGCGCCTGCAACGGCGGGCCGCTCCTCCTCCCCCCGCGCTGTGATGCTTTGCCAACGCCGTGATGCTTTAGAGGTCCTCATAGAGCATCAGCATCGCCACAGAGCATCACAGTGGGAGTAAAATTTTGCGACACGCCCGAGCGCGGGGTAGTGTGTCTCCTCGGTGCCGCTGTCTCCCCGGCCACGGGGCGTCGGCGGCGAAGGATCCACTGCCAGCCTTGTCGGGCGATTCACACGCCCGGCGTCGACGTGCGGCTTGTGAACGCCGCATCCGATCTGGAAGACTGGCACGGTTGCCCCGTCAGGCGCGGGGCGGTCCCATCCGGCCATCCGGTCGGGCGGGCCGGGCGATTCGCCCAAGATCTTTGGACAAGACAACGGTCCGCCTCCGAACAGACGGGGGACCGCGAACATGATGAGCCCGACGGGCTCAGTGGTCGCGGGGACCGGTGACGAATCTGTACGAGAAGAGGTAAGACGGCATGGCGGGACAGAAGATCCGCATCCGGCTCAAGTCGTATGACCACGAGGTCATCGACAGCTCCGCGCGCAAGATCGTGGACACCGTGCAGCGCGCGGGCGCCACAGTCGTGGGCCCGGTGCCGCTGCCGACCGAAAAGAACGTGTTCGTCGTCATTCGGTCGCCCCACAAGTACAAGGACAGCCGTGAGCATTTCGAGATGCGCACCCACAAGCGGCTGATCGACATCATCGACCCGACCCCCAAGGCCGTCGACTCGCTCATGCGCCTCGATCTGCCGGCGGACGTCAACATCGAGATCAAGCTCTGAGGACTTCTGCAATGACAACTGACAACAAGCAGCAGGCTGCCGCGCCCGTCAAGGCGCTGCTCGGCCGCAAGCTCGGCATGACCCAGGTCTGGGATGCCGACGGCCGTCTTGTGCCCCTCACTGTCGTGCAGGTCGGCACCAACGTCGTCACCCAGGTCCGCGACCTCGACACCGACGGCTACACCGCCGTTCAGCTCGGCTTCGAGGAGATCGATCCCCGCAAGGTCACCAAGCCCCTCGCCGGGCACTTCGCCAAGGCCGGGGTCGCCCCCCGCCGCCACCTCGCCGAGGTCCGCACCTCCGCCGCCGACTCCTTCGAGGTCGGCCAGGAGCTCGACGCCGCCGTCTTCGAGGCCGGCCAGCGCGTCGACGTCTCCGGCAACACCAAGGGCAAGGGCTTCGCCGGCGTCATGAAGCGCCACGGCTTCGCGGGCGTCTCCGCCTCCCACGGCGCCCACCGCAACCACCGCAAGCCCGGCTCGATCGGCGCTTGCGCGACCCCCGGGCGCATCTTCAAGGGCCTGCGCATGGCCGGCCGCATGGGTGGCGTCCGCCGTACCGTCCAGAACCTCAAGGTCCAGGCCGTCGACACCGAGAAGGGGCTGCTCCTCATCAGCGGCGCCATCCCCGGTCCGAAGAACGGCGTGGTCCTGGTTCGCTCCTCCGTGAAGGGTGCGTGATCATGTCTGACGCCCGTACCGTCAACGTCCTCGATCTCGAAGGCAAGAAGGCCGGCACCGTCGACCTGCCCGCCGAGATCTTCGACGTCGAAACGAACATCCCGCTGATGCACCAGGTGGTCGTCGCCCAGCTCGCGGCCGCCCGCCAGGGCACGCACTCGACGAAGACCCGCGGCGAGGTCTCCGGCGGCGGCAAGAAGCCGTTCCGCCAGAAGGGCACCGGCAACGCCCGCCAGGGCTCGATCCGCGCCCCGCACTTCACCGGCGGCGGCATCGTCCACGGCCCGCGCCCGCGCGACTACGACCAGCGGACCCCCAAGAAGATGAAGCAGGGCGCCCTGCGCTCGGCCCTGTCCGACCGCGCCCGCGCCGGCCGGATCCACGTCGTCACCGCGCTCATCGAGGCCGAGAAGCCCTCGACGAAGACCGTCCTGGCCTCCCTGCGCCCGCTCGTCGCGGACCGCCAGGCCCTGGTCGTCCTCGAGCGCACCGACGAGGTCACCGCGCTCAGCCTGCGCAACATCCCCGAGGTTCACGTCCTGTGGGCCGACCAGCTGAACACCTACGACGTCCTCGACGCCGACGACATCGTGTTCACCCGGGCCGCCCTCGAGTCCTTCCTCGGCACCAAGGAGGAGACCAAGTGAGCACGATCGAAGCGGGCAAGAACCCCCGCGACATCATCCTGAAGCCCGTCGTCACGGAGAAGTCCTCGATCCTCATGGACCAGGGCAAGTACACCTTCGAGGTGGACCCCCGTGCGAACAAGACCGAGATCAAGATCGCCATCGAGCGCATCTTCGGCGTCAAGGTCGGCTCCATCGCCACCCAGAACCGCAAGGGCAAGACCTACCGGACCCGCAACGGCCTCGGTAAGCGCAAGGACGTCAAGCGCGCCATCGTGACCCTTCGCGAAGGCACCATCGACATCTTCGGCGATCAGGCCTGAGAACCGGAGAGGGACAGAGAAACATGGGAATCCGCAAGTACAAGCCCACGACCCCCGGTCGTCGCTTCTCGTCGGTCTCCGACTTCGTCGAGATCACCCGCAGCGAGCCCGAGAAGTCGCTGGTGCGCCCCCTGCACAAGACGGGCGGCCGCAACTCCAACGGTCGCGTGACCTCGCGTCACCGCGGCGGCGGACACAAGCGCCAGTACCGCGTCATCGACTTCCGTCGCCACGACAAGGACGGCGTGCCGGCCACGGTCGCCCACATCGAGTACGACCCCAACCGCACCGCCCGCATCGCGCTGCTGCACTACGCCGACGGCGCCAAGCGCTACATCCTCGCGCCGACCGGCCTCAAGCAGGGCGATCGGATCGAGGCCGGCCCCTCGGCCGACATCAAGCCGGGCAACGCGCTCCAGCTGCGCAACATCCCCCTAGGCACCGTCGTCCACGCCGTCGAGCTCAAGCCCGGCGGCGGCGCGAAGATCGCCCGCTCGGCCGGCACCTCGGTCCAGCTCGTCGCCAAGGAAGGCGCCTACGCCCAGCTGCGCATGCCCTCCGGCGAGATCCGCAACGTCGAGGTCGCCTGCCGCGCCACCGTCGGCGAGGTCGGCAACTCCGAGCAGTCGAACATCAACTGGGGCAAGGCCGGCCGCATGCGCTGGAAGGGCAAGCGCCCGCACGTGCGCGGCGTCGTCATGAACCCGGTCGACCACCCGCACGGCGGCGGCGAGGGCCGCACCTCCGGCGGCCGTCACCCGGTTAGCCCGTGGGGCAAGCCCGAGGGCCGCACCCGTCGTCCCAACAAGGCCAGCGATCGCCTGATCGTTCGCCGTCGTAAGACCGGCAAGAATCGCTGAGTAGGAGTCGATAAGAATGCCGCGCAGTTTGAAGAAGGGCCCGTTCGTCGACGACCACCTGCTCAAGAAGGTCGACGCCGCGAACGAATCCGGTTCCAAGAACGTCATCAAGACCTGGTCGCGCCGCTCGGTCATCACCCCCGACTTCCTCGGGCTGACCTTCGCCGTGCACGACGGTCGCAAGCATGTCCCCGTCTTCGTCACCGAGTCGATGGTGGGCCACAAGCTCGGGGAGTTCGCCCCCACGCGGACTTTCCGCAGCCACGACAAGGACGATCGAAAGGGACGTCGGCGCTGAGCCGGCCCCACGGAAGAAGAGGCAGATTCTATGGAAGCCAAGGCGCAGGCGCGGTACATCCGCGTAACGCCCCAGAAGGCGCGCCGTGTGGTCAACGAGGTTCGTGGCAAGCGCGCTCTTGAGGCGGCCGACATCCTGCGGTTCGCCCCGCAGGCCGTCGCCGTCGACGTCCGCAAGGTGCTCCTCAGCGCCGTCGCCAACTCCAAGGTCAAGGCCGAGCTGGCCGGGCAGACCTTCAACGAGGCCGACCTGCTGGTCCTCGAGGCCTACGTGGACGAGGGGCCGACGATGAAGCGATTCCGTCCTCGTGCGCAGGGGCGCGCGGGACGCATCCTCAAGCGCTCGAGCCACATCACCGTCGTGGTCGGCACGAAGGAAGACAAGAAGAAGGGAGACCGCTGACATGGGCCAGAAGGTCAACCCCACCGGGTTCCGCCTGGGGATCACCACGGACCACCGGTCTCGCTGGTTCTCCGACTCCACCACCAAGGGACAGCGCTACTCGGACTACGTCGCCGAGGACGTCGCCATCCGCAAGACCCTGACCGACACGCTCGAGCGCGCCGGCATCTCGAAGGTCGACATCGAGCGCACCCGCGACCGCGTCCGCGTCGACCTGCACACCGCCCGCCCGGGCATCGTCATCGGCCGCCGCGGCGCCGAGGCCGACCGGCTCCGCCAGGACCTGGAGAAGCTCACGGGCAAGCAGGTCCAGCTCAACATCCTCGAGGTCAAGAACCCCGACATGGACGCTCAGCTGGTCGCCCAGGGCATCGCCGAGCAGCTCGCAGCCCGCGTCTCCTTCCGCCGCGCCATGCGCAAGGGCATGCAGTCCGCGCAGCGCGCCGGCGCCAAGGGTATCCGCGTGCAGGTCTCCGGCCGCCTCGGCGGCGCCGAGATGAGCCGCTCCGAGTTCTACCGCGAGGGGCGCGTGCCGCTGCACACCCTGCGCGCGAACATCGACTACGGATTCCACGAGGCCCGGACGACCTTCGGTCGCATCGGCGTCAAGGTGTGGATCTACAAGGGCGACATGACCGAGCGCGAATTCGCTCGTCAGCAGGCCGAGCAGGCCACCCGCGGCGGACGCCGCGGCGATCGCCGCGGCCCGCGCCGCGGCTCGCGCCCGACCCAGGACACCACCCAGCAGCAGGCGCCGGTCGAGGCCGCAGCCCCTGCCGCTGCCGAAACCGGAACGGAGGCCTGAGCCCCATGCTCATTCCCCGTCGTACGAAGTGGCGCCGTCAGCACCGCCCTCACCGCACCGGTAACGCCACCGGTGGCACCGAGCTGGCGTTCGGCGAATACGGCATCCAGGCCCTCGAGGGCGCGTACATCACGAACCGTCAGATCGAGGCGGCCCGTATCGCGATGACCCGCCACATCAAGCGAGGCGGCAAGGTGTGGATCAACATCTTCCCGGACCGCCCGCTGACCAAGAAGCCCGCCGAGACCCGAATGGGCTCCGGTAAGGGCGCTCCCGAATGGTGGGTCGCCCCCGTCAAGCCGGGACGAATCCTGTTCGAGCTGGACGGCGTCGACGAGAACCTCGCCCGCGAGGCCATGCGCCGCGCCCAGCACAAGCTTCCGATCAAGACCCGTTTCGTGGTCCGAGAGGGTGGTGACATCTGATGGCAGAGAAGGGTCTGACCGCCTCTGACCTCGATGCCATGGACGAGGCCCAGCTGTCCAAGGAGCTCGAGAAGGCCAAGGCCGAGCTGTTCAACCTGCGTTTCGCGCAGGCCGTCGGCTCCCTCGAGGATCACGGCCGCATGAAGACCGTGCGCCGCGACATCGCCCGGATCTACACGATCGCGCGGGAGCGGGAGCTCGGCTACCGCACCGCCCCGAGCACTGAGGAGTGAGCCCGATGGCAGAAACCACCACCGCTCGCAACGAGCGCAAGGTCCGTCGCGGCTACGTCGTGTCCGACAAGATGGACAAGACCGTCGTCGTGCAGATCGAGGACCGCGTCAAGCACGCCCTCTACGGCAAGGTCATGCGCAAGAACACGAAGGTCAAGGTCCACGACGAGGCCAACGAGTGCGGCGTCGGCGACTACGTCCTCATCATGGAGACCCGTCCGCTGTCGGCCACCAAGCGCTGGCGCGTCGTCGAGATCCTCGAAAAGGCCAAGTGAGCCCTTCCGGCTCAACGGGCCCGGCACCCTCCACGGGGCCGGGCCCGTCCTGCGTCCGCGGACGTTGACGCAGGAGCCCCGGGCGGTGGGGAGCCTCGCCCATGGGAGAGGTCACGCCGAGGCCGGTTTCGCTTGACCGCGGCGATGAGATAGGCTGGCCCGGTTGCGTGGTCCCGGGTGCAGTGCATCCGGAGCCGATAGTGCGAGCGAGCAACATCTCCTGGCGAGGTGCGTTCGGGCTGTCATCCGCGATGATGCGCAACAGTCAATGCACGAATGCACGTTCGGCAAGGCTCGCGGGAAGTAATGCTCCCAAGAGAACCGGCTCGACGACTAGGAGCAAGAGAATATGATCCAGCAGGAGTCGCGACTCAAGGTCGCCGACAACACGGGTGCGAAGGAGATCCTCACCATCCGTGTCCTCGGCGGTTCAGGTCGACGCTACGCCGGAATTGGCGACACCATCGTCGCCACCGTCAAGGACGCCATCCCCGGCGGCAACGTCAAGAAGGGCGAGGTCGTCAAGGCCGTCGTCGTTCGCACGCGCAAGGAGACCCGTCGTCCCGACGGCTCCTACATCCGCTTCGACGAGAACGCCGCCGTCATCCTCAACTCGAACGGCGAGCCGCGCGGCACGCGCATCTTCGGCCCCGTCGGCCGCGAGCTGCGCGACAAGAAGTTCATGCGCATCGTGTCGCTCGCACCGGAGGTGATCTGACATGGCAGCCAAGATCCGCAAGGGCGATCTCGTCGAGATCGTCCGGGGCCGCACGTCCGACGAGAAGAAGCTCGCCGAGCGCAATGCGCGCCGCATCGAGGAGGGGCTCGAGCCCCTCAAGCCCGGCGACAAGGGCAAGCAGGGACGCGTCATCAAGGTCTTCCCGGCCGAGGGCAAGGTCCTCGTCGAGGGCGTCAACCTCAAGACCCGTCATGTCCGTCAGGGGCAGACCCAGGGAGCCGCCGGCGGCATCGAGACCATCGAGGCCCCGATCTCGCTGGCCAAGGTCGCCCTCGTCGATCCTGAGACCAAGCAGCGCGTGCGCGTCGGGTTCCGCGAGGACACCGTCGAGCGCAACGGCCGCACCCGCACGGTCCGCGTCCGCGTGACCCGCGGCGGCGCCAAGCGCGGCATCGAGCAGGGCAAGGAGATCTGAGCATGGCCCCGCGTCTGAAGGAAAAGTACGCCTCCGAGATCCGCGAGGCGCTGCGCGAAGAGTTCAAGCACGAGAACATCATGCAGGTCGGCGGTCTGACGAAGATCGTCGTCAACATGGGCGTGGGCGAGGCCGCTCGCGATTCCAAGGCCCTCGAGGGCGCCATCCGCGACCTGACCGCGATCACCGGTCAGAAGCCGGTGACGACGAAGGCCAAGAAGTCGATCGCGCAGTTCAAGCTGCGCGAGGGCCAGCCCATCGGCGCGCACGTCACGCTGCGCGGCGATCGCATGTGGGAGTTCCTCGACCGCCTGCTGTCCACCGCGCTTCCCCGCATCCGCGACTTCCGCGGCCTGTCGGCCAAGCAGTTCGACGGCCACGGCAACTACACCTTCGGTCTGACGGAGCAGTCGATGTTCCACGAGATCGATCAGGACTCGATCGACCGAGTTCGCGGCATGGATATCACGGTCGTCACCTCGGCCGCCACCGACGACGAGGGCCGCGCCCTCCTGCGTCACCTCGGCTTCCCGTTCAAGGAGGACTGAACCAATGGCCAAGACGTCCCTGAAGATCAAGGCCGCGCGCGCCCCCAAGTTCGGCGTGCGCGCCTACACCCGGTGCAACCGGTGCGGCCGCCCGCACTCCGTGTACCGCAAGTTCGGTCTATGCCGCGTGTGCCTGCGCGAGCTCGCCCTGCGCGGCGAACTCCCCGGCGTCACCAAGAGCAGCTGGTAATCACTGACGTCGCAGGTCCCGGTGCGCCGGAGAAACCGCGACGAGGAAGGGGAATATCCCCATGACAATGACTGATCCCATCGCAGACATGCTGACGCGTCTGCGCAATGCGAATCGCGCGCATCACGACACGGTCTCCATGCCGTACTCGAAGCTCAAGAACGCGATCGCGAACATGCTGGTCGAGGAGGGCTACATCGCCTCGACCTCCGTCGAGGATGCCCGCGTGGGCAAGACCCTGACGCTCACCCTGAAGTACGGCTCGAACCGCGAGGCCGCGATCCAGGGCCTGCAGCGCGTGTCGAAGCCCGGTCTGCGCGTGTATGCCAAGTCCACCAACCTGCCCAAGGTCCGCGGCGGCCTCGGCGTGGCGATCCTGTCCACGTCCTCCGGCCTGCTCACCGACCGTCAGGCGGCCGATAAGGGCGTGGGCGGGGAAGTCCTCGCCTACGTCTGGTGATGAGGAGGCTGAACAATGTCGCGAATCGGTAAGAACCCCATCGCCATCCCCGCGGGCGTCGACGTCGCCATCGACGGCCAGGCCGTCACGGTCAAGGGCCCCAAGGGCGAGCTGAGCCACGTCGTCGCCGAGCCGATCACCGCCGCCGTCGAGGACGGCCAGGTCGTCGTCTCCCGGCCCAACGATGAGCGGACCTCGCGCTCCCTGCACGGGCTGACGCGAACCCTCATCGCCAACATGGTCGTCGGAGTCACCGAGGGCTACCAGAAGAAGCTCGAGATCACCGGCACCGGCTACCGCGTCGTCGCCAAGGGCAAGGACCTCGAGTTCTCCCTCGGCTTCTCGCACACGATCACCGTGGCCCCGCCCGAGGGCATCGAGTTCACCATCGAGCCCAAGTCGCAGACGCTCTTCACGGTGTCGGGCATCGACAAGCAGCTCGTCGGCGAGACCGCGGCCCGGATCCGCAAGCTGAAGAAGCCCGAGCCCTACAAGGGCAAGGGGATCCACTACGTCGGCGAAACGATCCGTCGCAAGGTCGGAAAGGCTGGTAAGTGATGGCGTACGCGATCAAGGGCAAGGGCAAGGTCGTCGCGCGCAAGCGCCGCCACCTGCGCCTCCGCAAGAAGATCAACGGCACGGCCGAGCGCCCCCGTCTGGTCGTCACCCGTTCGAACCGCCACATGGTGGCCCAGGTCATCGACGACACCGTCGGTCACACCCTGGTCTCCGCCTCGACGATGGAAGCCGATCTGCTCGCCGCGGAGGGCACGAAGTCGGACAAGGCTCGCATGGTCGGCGCTCTCATCGCGGAGCGCGCGAAGGCCGCCGGGATCTCCGGCGTCGTCTTCGACCGTGGCGGCAACAAGTACCACGGCCGCGTCGCGGCCGTCGCCGATGCCGCCCGCGAGGGCGGACTCGAGCTGTGAACGAGCCTCAAGGAAAGAGAGATCAACTGATGGCTGCACAGCAGCGAGACAGGAACGGTCAGGGAGGCTCCGGCGCAGGCGAGAACGAGCGCCGGGACCGCCGCTCCGGCCGCGGCAACGACCGCGACCGTCGGGGCACCAACGAGAACAAGAACGAGTACATCGAGCGCGTCGTCACCATCAACCGCGTCTCCAAGGTCGTCAAGGGCGGACGTCGGTTCTCCTTCACGGCCCTGGTCGTCGTCGGCGACGGCGAGGGCACGGTCGGCGTCGGCTACGGAAAGGCCAAGGAAGTCCCCCAGGCCATTTCCAAGGGCGTCGAGGAGGCGAAGAAGAACTTCATTCGCGTCCCGATGATCCGCCGCACGATCACCCACCTGGTCGAGGGCCGCGACGCCGCCGGCGTCGTGCTCCTGCGCCCGGCGTCCCCCGGTACCGGCGTTATCGCCGGCGGTCCGGTCCGCGCCGTGCTCGAGGCCGCGGGCGTCCACGACGTGCTGACGAAGTCCCTCGGGTCGTCGAACGCGATCAATATCGTCCACGCGACGATCGACGCGCTCAAGCAGCTCGAGCAGCCCGAGGCCGTCGCCGCCCGCCGCGGCCTGCCGCTCGAGCGCGTCGCCCCGGCGTCGATGCTCCGCGCGCGCGCCGAGGGCGAGGCCGACAAGAAGGCCGCGGCCGAGCAGGCCGAGGCCGAGAAGGCCGCCCAGGGGGTGACTGAGTGATGGCGAATCTCAAGATCACGCAGGTCAAGTCCACGATCGGCACCCTGCAGAACATGAAGGACACCCTGCGCACCCTCGGGCTGCGCAAGATCGGCCAGAGTGTCGTCCGCGAGGACACCGCCGCGGTTCGCGGCGCGGTCCGCACCGTGCGCCACCTGGTGACCGTTGAGGAGGTCGACTGACCATGGCGGACTCCACCGAGAAGGTGCAGATCGTTAAGCTGCACCACCTGCGTCCGGCTCCCGGCGCCAAGACCGCCAAGACCCGCGTGGGTCGAGGCGAGGGCTCCAAGGGCAAGACCGCGGGCCGCGGGACCAAGGGCACCAAGGCCCGCTACCAGGTCCCCGCGGGCTTCGAGGGCGGCCAGATGCCGATCCACATGCGCCTGCCCAAGCTGCGCGGGTTCAAGAACCCGTTCCGCGTCGAGTACCAGGTCATCAACGTCGGCAAGCTTGGGGAGCTGTTCCCCGAGGGCGGCAAGGTGACCGTCGAGGATCTCATCGCCAAGCACGCGGTGCGCGACAGCGCCCCGGTCAAGGTGCTCGGCACCGGTGAGATCTCCGTCAAGCTCGAGGTCGAGGTCGACTCCTGGTCGTCCTCCGCCGAGGCCAAGATCACGGCTGCGGGCGGATCCTTGTCGGTCCGCTGACGCCTCTACCGGGGGTGGTCCGCTCATGCGGGCCACCCCCGAACCGCGTCCGGGTCTCCCCGGACGCCGACTTTCAATAGGTCCTGGCAGCGCCCGAGCAATGTCGGGTACGCTTGCCGGGTCGCTCCGGGAGACCCCGGTATGCCCATCTCGTAGGAGGAAGCCTTGCTCAGTGCTTTCGCACAGGCGTTCCGCACCCCCGACCTTCGTCGGAAGCTCCTGTTCACGCTGTTCATCATGGCGGTGTACCGCCTGGGTTCGTACATCCCGACGCCCGGCGTCGACTCCCAGGCGATCCAGACCTGCTTGTCACAGGAGTCGGAGGCGTCCCTCCTCGACCTCGTCAATCTCTTCTCCGGCGGCGCCCTGCTCCAGCTGTCGATCTTCGCGCTCGGCATCATGCCGTACATCACCGCGTCGATCATCATCCAGCTGCTCAGGGTCGTCATCCCCCGCTTCGAGGACCTCCACCAGGAGGGGCAGACCGGGCAGGCCAAGCTCACCCAGTACACCCGCTACCTGACGATCTTCCTGGGCGTCCTCCAGTCGACGACGACGATCTCGCTGGCGCGCTCGGGGCAGATGTTCTCGACCTGCTCCGAGTCGGTCATCGCCGACGACTCGGTGTGGATGTTCCTCGTGATGATCATCGTCATGATGGCCGGCACCGGCGTCATCATGTGGCTCGGCGAGCTCGTCACCGAGCGCGGCATCGGCAACGGCATGTCCCTCCTGATCTTCACGTCGATCGCCGCCCGCATGCCCTCCCAGCTCTTGAGCGTGGGCCGGGCGGGCAAGTGGGGCTCCGTCGTCGCGATCCTCCTGATGCTCCTGGCCGTCGCCCTGGCCGTCGTCTTCGTCGAGCAGGCCCAGCGCCGGATCCCCGTCCAGTACGCCAAGCGGATGATCGGCAGGCGCCAGTACGGGGGGACGACGACGTACATCCCGCTGAAGATCAACATGTCGGGCGTCATCCCGGTGATCTTCGCGACCTCGATCCTCGCCCTGCCGCCGATGATCGCCCAGTTCGGAGATCAGACGGCCCCGTGGGTCCAGTGGATCAGCGCCCACTTCACCCAGAACTCGTGGTTCTACCTGACGCTGTACGCGCTGATGACGCTCGGCTTCGCGTTCTTCTACACGGCGATCACCTTCAACCCCGATGAGATCGCGGACAACATGAAGCGCTACGGCGGGTTCATCCCCGGCTATCGGGCGGGACGCCCGACCGCGGAGTACCTGCGCTACGTCATCAACCGGATCACCTCCGCCGGCGCCCTGTACCTCGTCGTCATCGCGCTGCTGCCGTCCCTGCTCATCATCCCGCTCAACCTGACGAGCGCTCAGATGCCGTTCGGCGGCACGACCCTCCTGATCATCGTCGGCGTCGGCCTGCAGACGGTCAAGGAGATCAACACTCAGCTCCAGCAGCACCACTACGAAGGATTCCTCGCATGACCGCCATCATCCTCCTGGGCCCCCCCGGGGCGGGCAAGGGCACTCAGGCCTCGCGCATCGCCGAGCGCCTGGGCGTCCCGGCGATCTCGACCGGGGAGATCTTCCGGACGAACATGGCCGAGGGCACCGAGATCGGCAAGCAGGCCAAGGCCTTCATGGACCGCGGCGAATTCGTCCCCGATTCGGTGACGAACGCGATGGTCAAGGCCCGCCTGGCGGCCCCGGACGCCGCCGGGGGCTTCCTCCTGGACGGCTACCCGCGCACCGTCGCTCAGGCGCACGTCCTGCGCGACATGACGATGGACCTGGGAGCGGCGATCGACCTCGTCCTGGAGATCCAGGTCGACGAGGACGAGGTGGTCGCCCGGATGCTCAAGCGCGCCGAGGAGCTTCACCGCGCCGATGACACGGAGCCGGTGATGCGCCATCGCCTCGAGGTCTACCACCGTCAGACCGAGCCGGTCGCCACCTACTACGCCGACCAGGATCTTCTCCATGTCGTCGATGGGACCGGCACGGTCGACGAGGTGACGGATCGGATCTTCGCGATCCTCGATCGTCTGGCCTGAGCCCAGATGTCGCGGATCGAGATCAAGAGCCGCCGGCAGATCGGCTGGATGCGCGAGGCGGGCCTCGTCGTCGCCGACATCCACAAGTCCTTGCGGAGCGCGGCGCGCCCGGGGGTGACGACGGCGGAGCTCGACGCCGTGTCGGCCGAGGCGATCGCGCGCGCGGGGGCGACCTCGAACTTCCTCCACTACTACGGCTATCCGGCGACGGTGTGCATCAGCGTCAACGACGTCGTCGTCCACGGGATCCCCGATGACCGCGTTCTGGCCGAGGGCGACCTCGTGAGCTTCGACTGCGGGGCGTGGGTCGGCCACGACTCCCGTCAGTGGCACGGGGACGCCGCCTTCTCGATGATCGTCGGCCGGGAGTGGATCGGCGACGCGGACTTCGCGGCGGGGGCCCGGTCGGCCGATCGCGTACCGGCGGACGCGGATCCGGCGGTGCGCCGGCGACACGAGCTCGACGACGTCACTCGCGAGTCCCTGTGGGCGGCCCTCGCGGCGCTCGCGACGGGCCGCAGGGTCTCCGCCGTGGGCCGCGCCGTCGAGGAGGTCGTCGCCGAGCGCGCCGAGGCGCTGGGCTGGGAGGCGGGGATCATCGAGGAGTACACGGGTCATGGGATCGGCACGGCGATGCACCAGGCGCCCGATGTCCTCAATTTCAACGCCCGGGGGATCTCCCCGAAGCTGCGTCCGGGGATGGTCCTGGCCGTCGAGCCGATGCTGGTGGCGGGCTCCATCGAGACGAGTACGGACGCCGATGAATGGACGGTGCGCACGGTCGACGGGGCGGACGCGGCCCATTGGGAGCATTCGATCGCGCTCCTCGACGACGGGGTGTGCGTTCTGACGGCCCCGGATTGCGGTGCGGCGGGTTTGGCCCCCTACGGGGTGGCCCCGGTGGTCCTGTAGTAGCAGAGCGAGTCGTTGGCCCGGCGCCCCCGTGGGGATAACCCCACGGGGGCGCCGGCCTCTCGCCATCGGGCAATGGGGGTGGTGTTACGCGTCGACGGCGCGGCGCGAGCGCCAGTACCGGTACCACAGGTGGGCGGCGTGCCCGGCGTAGACGAGGGCGGCGACGGCGAAGAGGAGATTCCATTTCGCGGCCGTGGCGGCCATCAACCCGATGAGAAGGGCGCTGCCGGTCTGCCACGCGGCATGGGAGAGGGGAGAGGAGGCGAAAGGGGAGTTCACGGGGATGATGCTCCTTTCCGAGGAAAGCCTCCCGCGCCCCGGGGCCTTGGGCGAGAAGCCCCATCGGCGACCACGACGAGGCGGTCACGAGCGGGCGGCGTCGCGTGGCGAGGAACCCCGTCGGGCCCGTTGCCCGATCATCTCCCGTTGCTCGCGCTAGCGGCCGAGTTCAGTGTAGATGGCGCTCTCCTCGTGAGGAGGGCGAACGCATCATGTTCGTGAGACGACATGCGCTCGTCTTCGTGCCAGTCCGGTCGATGAGGGTGAGGCAGCCGACAAGGGCAGCGACTACCACGAAACGATGCTTATGTCGTAGAGTTGATCTTCGGGCGTGTCTGCGCGCGTCGTCAGTCGTGCGCGTTCGCCCGGCGGCCCAGGCCGTCCCTATCCGAGACATGTAGAGGACAGACGGAGGATATGGCGAAGAAAGACGGCGTCATCGAGATGGAGGGCACGGTCGTCGAGGCCCTGCCCAATGCGATGTTCCGCGTGGAACTGAAGAACGGCCATGTTGTTCTCGGCCACATCGCGGGGAAGATGCGTCAGCACTACATCCGCATCCTGCCCGAGGACCGCGTCGTCGTCGAACTGAGCCCTTACGACCTCTCGCGGGGCCGTATCGTCTACCGCTACAAGTGACCGAACGACACTGACCGCCTCTGGGCGGTGGAGGTATCAACCATGAAGGTCAAGCCGAGTGTCAAGAAGATCTGTGACAAGTGCAAGGTGATCCGTCGCCACGGCAACGTCATGGTCATCTGTGACAACCCCAGGCACAAGCAGCGCCAGGGCTGACGCCCGCTGCCGACCCAGGGCCCAGCGCCCGACAGCACCAGTTCGCCCGCCGTCAGGCGACCCCCGGTTCGGAGGCCGGGGCCGGATGCTCATCCGGAAGGACTGGTGACGACCTCCGAGGAACAACTGGAGCATCATCACCATGGCACGTATTGCCGGCGTCGACCTCCCCCGCGAGAAGCGGCTGGAGATCGCGCTCACCTACATCTACGGAGTCGGCCGCACCCGCGCCGCCGAGACCCTCGCCGCCACCGGCGTCTCCCCCGACGTGCGCGTCAAGGACGCGACCGAGGAGGACCTCGTCAAACTCCGCGAGTACATCGAAGCGAACTTCAAGGTCGAGGGCGACCTGCGCCGCGAGGTTCAGGCCGATATCCGTCGCAAGATCGAGATCGGTTCCTACCAGGGCCTCCGTCACCGTCGTGGCCTGCCTGTCCACGGTCAGCGGACCAAGACCAACGCGCGCACCCGCAAGGGCCCCAAGCGCACCGTCGCAGGCAAGAAGAAGGCCAAGTAAGGCCGCGGGGGCGCCCTGCGGGCACCCCTCTCACGACTGAAGAAGGAACTGACAGATCAAAATGGCATCTGCGAAGACCGCGCGCAAGCCGCGCCGCAAGCTTTCCAAGAACGTCACCCACGGCCACGCCTACATCAAGTCGACGTTCAACAACACCATCGTCTCCCTCACCGACACCACGGGCGCCGTCATCGCCTGGGCCTCCTCCGGCCAGGTGGGCTTCAAGGGCTCGCGCAAGTCGACCCCCTTCGCCGCCCAGCTCGCGGCCGAGGCCGCGGCGCGCCGCGCCCAGGAGCACGGCATGAAGAAGGTGGACGTGTTCGTCAAGGGCCCCGGGTCCGGGCGCGAGACCGCGATCCGCTCCCTCCAGGCCGCCGGCCTCGAAGTGGGCTCGATCCAGGACGTCACCCCCCAGGCCCACAACGGCGCTCGTCCCCCGAAGCGTCGTCGCGTCTGATCCGCGCGCCGAGGCGCGGCGCCGTCCCGCCTCCACGTCCGAGCCCGCGTCAGCGGTGCTCGCACCCCCTGTCCCGCTTTCGCGGGATCCGCTGTCCGGCGTCATATAGCGGTCGCCGGTAAGAAAGGACCACGACGTGCTCATTGCAGAGCGACCCATCCTCAGCGAGGAGAAGGTCAGCGACTTCCGCTCCCGCTTCACCCTGGAGCCCCTGGAGCCCGGATTCGGCTACACGCTGGGCAACTCCCTGCGCCGCACCCTTCTGTCGTCGATCCCCGGCGCTGCGGTCACGTCCATCCGCATCGATGGCGTGCCCCACGAGTTCCGCACGATCGAGGGCGTCAAGGAGGATGTCGCCGAGATCATCCTCAACATCAAGCAGATCGTCCTCTCCTCGGAGAACGACGAGCCGGTCGTCATGTACCTGCGCAAGGCGGGCCCCGGCGCCGTCGTCGCCGGCGACATCACCCCGCCGGCGGGCGTGGAGATCCACAACCCCGACCTCCATCTGGCCACTCTCAACGAGAAGGGCAAGCTGGAGATCGAGCTGACCGTCGAGCGCGGCCGCGGCTACGTCTCGGCTGCCCAGAATAAGGATCCCCAGGCCGAGATCTCGCGCATCCCGATCGACTCGATCTACTCGCCCGTCGTCAAGGTGACGTACAAGGTCGAGGCGACCCGCGTCGAGCAGCGCACGGACTTCGACCGCCTCGTCATCGACGTGGAGACGAAGCCGGCGATCGCCCCGCGCGACGCCCTCGCGTCGGCGGGCAAGACGCTGGTCGAGCTCTTCGGGCTCATGCGCGAACTCAACGAGGAGGCCGAGGGCATCGAGGTCGGGCCGTCGACGACGGACGCGACCCTGGCTGCGGACCTCGCCCTGCCGATCGAGAACCTCAATCTCCAGTCGCGCTCGTACAACGCGCTGCGCCGTCGGGGCATCCTCACGGTCGGCGAGCTCGTCGCCCACTCGGAGGCCGATCTGCTCGACATCCGCAACTTCGGCACGAAGTCGATCGAGGAGATCAAGGAGTCCCTCGCCGGCCTGGGAATGACCCTCAAGGACTCGGTCATGCCGAGTTTCGGCGAGTCCGAGTCCGGTTCGATCTTCAGCGACGACCAGTCCATCTGACCCCGTGCGTCCGGTGGACGCATTCAATCCGTAGGAGACACCTATGCCCACCCCGAAGAAGGGCGCCCGTCTGGGCGGCAGCCCGGCACACCAGAAGCTCATCCTGTCGAATCTGGCGACCCAGCTCATCGAGCACCGCGCGGTGACGACGACCGAGGCCAAGGCCAAGCTGCTGCGCCCGTACGTCGAGAAGCTCGTCACCAAGGCCAAGCGCGGCGACATGCACGCTCGGCGGACTGTGGCCAAGAAGATCACGTCGAAAGAGGCCGTCTACCTCTTGTTCGACGAGATCGTCCCGGCGATGGATCCCGAGCGCAGCGGCGGCTACACCCGTCTGATCCGCGTCGGCAACCGCAAGGGCGACAACGCCCCCCTGATGCGCATCGAGCTCGTCATGGAGAAGGTCGCGAAGAAGGCCGTCGTCAAGGAGGCCGAGAAGGCCGCTGAGACCGCCGCCGAGCCGGTTGTCGAGGACGAGGGCACCGAGGAGGCGCCGGTCGAGGAGACCGAGGCCGCGGAGGCCGCCGAGGCTCCCGAGGCCAAGTCCGTCGAGGAGTCCTCTGACGAGGAGTGACCGCCCGTCACGCCGTCGACGACCGGGGCGCCCGTTTGGGCGGCCCGGTCGTCCGTTATCCGGCGCCCCTCAGGCGCGTCGCGGCGCCGCCGCTCCGTCGTCATCGCGGGGCTCCGGGGGTGTCCGCGTGTCGGGCCGGGGGAGCGGGGAGGAGAATGGCCGGGTGAATGAGGAGCTCGTGGAGACCGTGCTGCGCGTGGTCGAGGCGATCCCCGAGGGGGAGGCGGCGACGTATGGGATGATCGCCCGCGTCGTCGGGACGGGGCCGCGCGTCGTCGGCAGGATCATGGCGCAGTGGGGGGAGTCGGTCCCGTGGTGGCGAGTCGTGAGCGCTCACGGAACTTTCCCGACAAGCATCAGATCGAGCGGAGTCGAGCGGTGGCGGGCCGAGGGGATGCCGCTGCGCCCGGGAGGGGAGGGGCTCGACCTCTCCAGATGTCTGACAAATGAGGAGCGACTCCTGAACGTCTGTGCGCAAATAATCTGTGACCTGCGGAGATAGTGATTCGGTTAACGACGGGCGGATCGCTGTCGGTTGCGCTTCGATAACGGCGGCTCGTTCTGCGTCGACGCGTCCTCGACGGATGCTCTATCGTGTGATGTACGCCAAGGACGGCGTCCTCGTGTCGGCCAAGCCGTTAGCGCTAACGACATGAGAGCACACTCCAGGAACGTTGGGGTTCCTGGTACCCGAGGGGTGAGAAGTGACGAACTTGCTTGAGTTGAAGGGGATCTCCAAGACCTTCCCCGGCGTCAAAGCGCTGTCCAACGTGGACCTCGACCTGCGCGCCGGAGAGATCCTGGGGCTCTGCGGGGAGAACGGCGCCGGCAAATCGACGTTGATGAAGATCCTCACCGGGATCTACAAGGCCGACCCGGGCGGTGAGATCCGGCTCAACGGGGAACGGGTGGAGATCGCCAACCCCAACCACGCGCGCTCGCTGGGCCTGAGCATCATCCACCAGGAGCTCAACATCATCCCCGACCTCACGGTCGCCCAGAACCTCTACATCGGTCGCCCCGGCTCCCACCGTGCCGGCTACATCAGCGATCGTCAGATGGTCAAGGACGCCGCCGCCCTCTTCGAGCGCCTCAACATGCAGATCGACCCCACCGCGATGTGCCGCGACCTGCCTGTCGCCCGCCTCCAGATGGTCGAGATCGCCCGCGCGCTGTCCTACGACTCGAGGGTCCTCGTCATGGACGAGCCCACCGCCCCGCTGACGACCACCGAGACCGAGTCCCTCTTCGAGCTCATGCGCAGGTTCATCACGCCCGAGACGGGTCTGATCTTCATCACCCACCGCATGCCCGAGCTCACCGAGATGACCGACCGCATCGCCGTCCTGCGCGACGGCCAGTACATCGGCACCGTCGGCACCGCCGAGACGCCGATGCGCGAGGTCATCAAGATGATGGTCGGCCGCGAGGTCCCCGCCGACGCCCGCCCCACCACCGCGCCGCTGTCCGACGAGCCCATGCTCACCGTCGAGCACCTGTCGACGAAGAAGGCCGTCCACGACGTCTCCTTCGAAGTCCGCAAGGGCGAGATCTTCGGCTTCGCCGGACTCGTCGGCGCCGGGCGCACCGAGGTCGCCCGCGCCCTGTCCGGCGCCGACCCGCACACCGAGGGCAGGGTCGTCGTCAACGGCAAGGAGGTCAACATCCGCAACGCCTCGGCGGGCGTCAAGGCCGGCATCGGCTACCTGTCCGAGGACCGCAAGCAATTCGGCCTTCTCCTCGACAAGGACATCTCCTTCAACACGGCGCTCGCCTCGATGGACCGGTTCTCCACGGCGACCGTCATCAACTCGAAGAAGATCCGTTCCGTCGCCCAGGAGTACGTCAAGAAGCTGCGCACCCGCACCCCCGGCGTCGACGCCGAGATCCGCTCCCTGTCGGGCGGCAACCAGCAGAAGGTCGTCGTCGCCAAGTGGCTCGTCCGCGATTCCGACGTCCTCATCTTCGACGAGCCCACTCGCGGCATCGACGTCGGCGCCAAGGACGAGATCTACACCCTCCTCGAAGAGCTCGCGGCCCAGGGCAAGGCGATCATCGTCATCTCCTCCGAACTCCCCGAGGTCCTGCGCCTGGCGAACCGCATCGCGGTCATGGCCCACGGGCGCATCATCGGCGTCCTCGACAACGAGGACGCCACCCAGGAAAACATCATGGAACTGGCCACCGTCGGCCAGGACGAAGCGAATGGAGCAGTCGCGTGACCACCACCGTCGATGCCAAGGCGGGCAAGTCCACCAACCCGGTGGCCGCCTTCTTCAAGACCAACATGCAGCTGGCGCTGGTCACCCTGGCGCTCGTCGTCATCTACGCGTACTTCATGTTCGCGGCCCCGAACTTCGCCCATTTCAACATCTTCACCGACATCCTCCTGCAGACCGCCTTCACCGGCGTCATGGCCCTGGGCGCCACCTTCGTCATCGCCACCTCCGGCATCGACCTGTCCGTCGGCACCGGCATGACGATGGTCGCCGTCATGGGAGGCATCTTCCTGTCCGGCGACCACATGAACCTGCCCCTGGGCATCGGCCTTCTCGGCATGCTCGCCGTCGGCGCCCTCATCGGCCTCATCAACGGCACAAACATCTCGATCCTCGGCCTGCCGCCCTTCATCGCCACCCTCGCGATGATGATGGTGTGCCGCGGCCTGGCGCTCATCGTCTCCGACAAGTCGACGATCTCCATCGCGAACAAGCAGTACATCGCCCTGTCCACCGGAGAGCTGATCCCCGGCATCTCCAACGCCGCGATCATCCTCGTCGTCCTCGTCGTCATCGCGGCCTTCCTCATGAACCACACCCTCCTGGGCCGTTACGCCCTGGCGTTCGGCTCCAACGAGGAGGCCACGCGCCTGTCCGGCGTCAACGTCCGACTGTGGAAGATCGTCATCTACGTCGTCGCCGGCGTCTTCATGGCCGTCTCCGCCATCCTCTACTCCGCCCGCTTCGGCTTCGTCCAGCCCGCCGAGGGCGCCGGCTTCGAGATGGACGCCATCGCCGCGGCCGTCATCGGCGGCACCTCCCTGGCCGGCGGCCGGGCCTCGATCCCCGGCGCCCTCGTCGGCGCCCTCATCATGATGACCCTGAAGAAGGGCCTGACGATGATGGGCGTCGCCTCCGAGTGGCAGATGGTCGTCACCGGTATCGTCGTCATGCTGGCCGTCTTCGTCGACAACATCCGCCGCGCTCGCGAGAACGCGGCCTGAACACCAGACTCTCGCCCCATCGGACATCGCCGTCCATCCCAACAGGCAGTGCGCCCGCACCGCCCTCCCATGAAAGGAACACCAATGCGCCCCATCGGACGTATCGTCGCCGCCGCAGCCGTCGGCTCCATGGCACTCGGCCTCGCCGCGTGCTCGACCTCCACCGACTCCGCCTCCACCGACTCGAAGGACACGAAGGCCCAGTCGACCGCCACCAGCAAGCCCGCCGAGGAGGTCAAGGAGCAGTCCACCGACGTCCCCAAGGGCGACGGCACCCAGACGATCTACCTCGTCTCCAAGGGCTTCCAGCACCGCTTCTGGCAGGCCGTCAAGGAGGGAGCCGAGGAGGCGGGCACCGAGTACGGCTACAAGATCGAGTTCATCGGCCCCAAGGACGAGACCCAGGTGACCGAGCAGATCGGTCAGCTCCAGGCCGCCCTCGACTCCAAGCCCGCCGCCGTCGGATTCGCCGCCCTCGACTCCGGCGCCGCCGCCGACCTGCTCGGCAAGATCAACGACGCCGGCATCCCCGTCATCGCCTTCGACTCCGGCGTCGACTCGGACATCCCGCTGACCACCGTCCAGACCGACAACTTCGCCGCCGCCGAAGAGGCCGCCAAGCACATGATCGAGCTGCTCGACGGCAAGACCGGCTCGGTCGGCGTCGTCTGCCACGACGCCACCTCGCAGACCGGCAAGCAGCGCTGCGAGGGCTTCAAGGAGTACTTCAAGGCGAATGCCCCCGAGGGCCTCAAGCTCCTCGACGAGCAGATCGCCGGCGAGGTCGGCAAGGCCGCCGACGCGTCCAAGGCCATCATCCAGGCGAACTCCGACATCGTCGGCATCTACGGCTCCAACGAGGCCGCCGCCTCCGGCGTCATCCAGGGCGCCAACGAGTCCGGCAAGGAGGTCACCGTCGTCGGCTTCGACTCCGGCAAGACCCAGTTGGCCGCCATCCGCGACGGCTCGCAGGCCGGCGCCGTCACCCAGGCCCCCAAGCTCATGGGTTACAAGACCGTGACCGCCGCCATCCAGGCGATCAACAACATCGCGCTGCCCAAGGTCATCGACTCGGGCTTCGCCTGGTACGACAAGACCAACATCGACTCCGACGAGATCGCGCCGAACCTCTACGAGTGATGTGAACGGAGGCGGGGCGGGATCCACTGGACCCCCGCCCCGCCCCCCGTCCCACCGGATCCGAGGGGGTGCGCACGCCCCCGCAGACAGTCGAGACAACACGAAGGAACGAAGGCACATGACTACTCACCCCCGAATCGGAATCCGCCCCGCCATCGATGGACGACGCCGCGGAGTCCGCGAGAGCCTCGAGGACCAGACGATGGGCATGGCCCAGCGCGTCGCCGCCCTCTTCACCGAGAACCTGCGCTACCCCGACGGCGAGCCCGTCGAGGTCGTCATCGCCGACACGACGATCGGCCGCGTCAACGAGGCCCAGGCCTGCGCCGAGAAGTTCAAGGCGAACAACGTCGGCCTGACCCTGACCGTCACCCCCTGCTGGTGCTACGGCACCGAGACCACCGACATGGACCCGACGATGCCGCACGCGATCTGGGGCTTCAACGGCACCGAGCGGCCCGGCGCCGTCTACCTCGCCGCCGCCCTCGCCGGGCACGCCCAGATCGGCATCCCCGCCTTCGGCATTTACGGCACGGAGGTCCAGGACTCCGACGACGAGACCATCCCCGAGGACGTGCGCACCCGCCTCCTCGACTACGCCACCGCGGGCCTGGCCGTCGCCCAGATGCGCGGCGCCTCCTACCTGTCCATGGGCTCGGTCTCCATGGGCATCGCCGGCTCGGTGGTCAACCCCGACTTCTTCCGCGAATACCTCGGGATGCGCAACGAGTACATCGACATGTCGGAGTTCACCCGCCGCATCGACGAGGGCATCTACGACCACGACGAGTACGAGAAGGCCTACGCCTGGATCCGCGAGAACTTCACCCAGGGCGAGGACTTCAACGCCCCCGAGGAGCAGTTCCCCGAGAAGTGGGACGAGTGGTGGCAGTTCGTCACGAAGATGACGCTCATCGCCTCCGACCTCATGCACGGCAACGAGAAGCTCGCCGAACTGGGCTTCGGGGAGGAGGCCGGCGGCCACGGCGCCATCGCCGCGGGCTTCCAGGGCCAGCGCCAGTGGACCGACCACTTCCCCAACGGCGACGTGATGGAGACGATCCTCAACACGAACTTCGACTGGAACGGCAAGCGCCAGCCCTCCGTCATGGCGACCGAGAACGACTCCCTCAACGGCGCGTCCATGCTCTTCGGCCACCTGCTGACCGGCACCCCCCAGATCTTCTCCGACGTGCGCACCTACTGGAGCCCCGAGTCGATCGAGCGCGTCACCGGCTGGAAGCCCGAGGGCCGCGCCGCCGACGGCCTCCTCGACTTGCGCAACTCCGGGTCGACGACCCTCGACGGAGCCGGACAGGCGACGCGCGACGGCGAGCACGTCATCAAGCGCTGGTGGGAGATGACCGACGAGGATCAGAAGGCGGCCCTCGACGCGACGACCTTCCACCCGGCCAACACCGGGTACTTCCGCGGTGGCGGCTTCTCGACGCACTTCCGCACCGCCGGCGAGATGCCCGTGACGATGTGCCGCATCAACCTCGTGCGGGGCCTCGGCCCGGTCATGCAGATCGCCGAGGGGTGGACGGTCGAACTGCCCGAAGAGGTCGCCACGACCATCGAGAACCGCACCGACCGCGCGTGGCCGACGACCTGGTTCGTCCCCAACCTCACCGGCGAGGGGGCCTTCGCCAGCGTCTACGACGTGATGAACAACTGGGGCGCCAACCACGGGGCGATCTCCTACGGCCACATCGGCGGCCAGCTCATCACCCTGGCCTCGATGCTGCGCATCCCGGTCAACATGCACAACGTGCCCCAGGAGCGGATCTTCCGCCCCAAGGCGTGGTCGCTGTTCGGCACCGAGTCGCTCGAGGCCGCGGACTTCCGCGCCTGCCAGACCTTCGGGCCGATGTACGCCTGAACGACTCGCACCGGTGGGCGCCGGATCCTCGGCGCCCACCGGTCCGGGCCGGATCCGATCGGCGGACGGACCCGGGGCGGCGCCGAGCCGACGGCCCGGCCGCAGGGCTCGGGCGTAGGATCAGGCCACCGGGCCGCCCGACCGGTCTCCGCCGCCCCGCCAGATCGAACCTCTTAGAAGGGAACCAGCGATGACCACCGCACTTGCCGTCGATCTCGGATCCGCCTCGGGTCGTGTCCTGGCAGGGACCCTCGTCGACGGGCGCATCGAGGTCGTCGACGTCCACCGCTTCGCCCACGAGGCCCAGCGCCGCGACGGCTCCCTCATCTGGGACGTCGAGACCATGTGGGAACAGGTCGTCGAAGGCCTGACCCGCGCCGTCGAGCAATTCCCCGATGCCGTGTGCGTCTCCGTCGACACCTGGGGCGTCGACTTCGCCCCCCTCGACTCCGACGACCGCCTCGTCGGCCCCGTGCGCGCCTACCGCGACGAGCGGACCGCCCGCACCCTCGACGCCTTCCGCGCCCGCATCGGCGACCGCGAGTTCTTCGACCTGACGGGCAACCAGCCCGCGACGATCAACACCGCCAACCAGCTCTTCGCCCTCGTCGCCGAGGAGCCCGAGCTCGCCGAGCGCATCGACTCCGTCCTCTTCCTGCCCGACTACTTCGCCTGGCGGCTCTCGGGCGTCAAGGGGTGGTCGCGGTCCATCGCCTCGACCTCGGGCCTGTGCACGCCGGGCGCCACCGACTTCAACGCCCCCGTCTTCGAGCGCCTGGGGCTGAACCGCTCCTGGGTCGGCGACCTCGACGCCGACCTCACCGTCATCGGGCAATGCACGGTGCCCGGCCTCGAACGGCTCGCCGTCGTGCGCGGCGGGGCCCACGACTCGGCCTGCGCCGTCCACGGGCTGCCCATCGACGAGGGCGCGCGCGCCTACTTCCTGTCGTGCGGGTCGTGGTCGGTCCTGGGCGCGATGGAGGACCACGCGCTGATCTCCGACGCCGCCTTCGACATCGGGCTGACCAACGAGGGGCGGACCGACGGGGGAGTGCGCCCCCTCTTCAACATCACCGGCATGTGGATCCTCCAGGAGATCCAGCGCCAGTGGGCGCGCGAAGGCACCCCCACCGACACCGACGACCTCGTCGCCCAGGCCCGCCAGTGCCCGCCGTGCACCAGCTTCTTCGACCCGGACGACCCGAGATTCGCCGAGCCCGGCGATATGCAGCGCAAGATCGACGAGGCCCTCGACGAGCAGGGGGCCGATCACCCGACCTCGATGCCCGGGTACGTCCGGTTGATCATCGAGTCCTTCGCCCGCCGCTACGCCCGCGCCGTCGACGAGCTCACGGCGGTCACGGGCGAGGCCCCCGACCAGCTCAACCTCGTCGGCGGCGGGGCGCGCAACCGGCTCCTGTGCGACCTGACGGCGACCCTGTCCGGCGTGCGCGTCGTCCGGGGCCCCATCGAGGCCTCGACACTGGGGTCCCTCATCGCCCAGCTCGAGACCCTCGGCCACCTCGACGCGGCCGACCGGCCGGCCGTCATCGCCGCCTCCGCGAAGACCCACGTCCATGAACCCGAGGGACGCTAAGAGGGTCTCCCTCGCCGATGTCGCGGCCACGGCGGGGGTGTCGACGAACACCGTCTCGCGCGTGGTCCGCGGCGACCCGGAGGTCTCCGACGCGACGCGCAAACGGATCTCCCGGCTCCTCGACGAGATGGGGTATCGGCCGAACTACGCGGCCCGGGCGCTGGCCTCCAAGCGCACGGGGGTGCTCCACGTCCTCCTGGCGGCGCCGATGTTCCACGGGCACGGGCGGGTCCTCCTCTCGGTGCTCGACGCCGCCTCGCAGGCCGGCTACCACGTGTCGATGAGCAACGCGTACGGGGCCGACGGGATGCCGGCCAGTCAGATGGCCCCCTTCGACGTCGACGGGGTGGTGATCCTCGGCGGTCAGGACCCGACGATCGACTTGGCAATCGACATCGGCAGGCGCCGCCACACGGTTCTCGTCCTGACGAGCGAGCACGGCCTCGACGGGATCTCGACCGTCGCCATCGACAACGTCCGTGGCGCCCGGCTGGCCACGGAGCACCTCCTGACCCAGGGCGTCGAGGACCTCGTCCACATCGCGGGTCCGCGCGGCTGGTCGGACGCGGTGGGGCGCCGACTCGGGTTCGAGCAGGCGTGCGCCGACGCCGGCGTCGAGCCGCGCGTCGTCCAGGCCGATTCGTGGAACTCCCAGGACGGCTACGACGCGATGAGCTCGTTGGCGCGGATGCCCCAGGCGATCCAGACGGCGAACGACCAGCTGGCCCTCGGCGCGATGCGGCTGATCCACGAGCGGGGCCTGTCCGTGCCCGGGGACGTCCGGGTCGTCGGATTCGACGATATCGACGGGGCCGACTGCTACACGCCGCCGTTGACGACGATCCGCCAGCCCTTCGACAGGGTGGGGCGCACCGCGGTCCGCCTCGTCCGCTCCCTCATCGAGGGAGGTCAGGCCCAAGACATCACCATCGCCCCCGAACTGGTCATCCGGGCCAGTTCCTCCCTGTGAAAGGACCGACAATGCTCTACGGACCCATGACCCACCCGCAGTTCCTGCGCGCCCTGGCCGCCGCCGGCCACGGGTCGAAGATCCTCCTGGCGGACGCGAATTACCCGCATACGACGGGGGTGTCGCAGCGCTGCGAGCTCGTCTCCCTCAACTATGCGCCGGGGATGCTCGACGTCCTCCAGGTCCTCGAGGTGCTCAAGCGGACGATCCCGATCGAGAAGGCGGAGATCATGGTGCCCGCCCCGGACGCCGAGCAGGTCGAGATCCCGATCCACGACGAGTTCCGCTCCCAGCTCCCCGATATCGAGTTCGGCGAGCTGTCCCGCTTCGACTTCTACGACGCGGCGCGCGGCGAGGACGTCGGCATCGTCGTCGCGACGGGCGAGCAGCGCCTGTACGGGAACCTTCTCCTGACGGTCGGCGTGCGCCAGCCGGGGGAGTGATCCCGCCCCGTTCGAGGGCCCGGTGCGGCGAGTCCGCACCGGGCCCTCAGTGAACGCTCTCATTGTGTGATCGCCCTTGCAAATTTTCGTTTGCTTCGCTAAAGTGAAAGCAATCGAAAATTATTCGATAGAACTCGAAGGTGATGGGGGGTGCGATGAGCCGCGCCGAGCGCACGAGTCATATCCTCAATCGCCTGGCCGCCGACGGCGAAGTCTCGGTCAGCGCCCTCGCCGAGGACCTCGGCGTTTCCCTCGTGACGATCCGGACGACCCTCAAAGACCTCGAGGACGCCGGCTACCTCGTGCGCACCCACGGCGGGGCCCGCCCCGTCGCCTACCGCAACATCCGCCTGCGCCAATCCGACTGCCTCGAGCAGAAAGAGCGCATCGCCCGGGCCGCCGCCGACATGATCCACGACGACGACCGGATCATGATCGAGGCCGGCACCACCTGCGCCCTCCTCGTCAAATACCTCGCGGCCAAGCGCGGACTGCAGATCGTCACCAACTCCATGCTCGTCTTCGCCAACGCCCGCTCGAACCCCAACCTCAACATCACCCTGACCGGCGGGCGCTTCCGCGCCGAATCCGAGTCCCTCGTCGGCCCCGTCGCCGAGCGCGCCATCAACGACTTCAACGCCCGCATCGTCTTCCTCGGCACCGACGGCTACAGCGTCGACCGGGGACTGACCACCCAACTCGTCGAAGGGGGCCAGGTCGCCACCGTCATGCGCAGGCGCGCGGAGGAGACCTGGCTGCTCGCCGACTCGTCGAAGTGCGGCCGCGCCGGCTTCGTCAGCTTCATGGGGGTCGAGGACGTCACCGGCATCATCACCGACGACCAGATCCCCGAAGAATCCATCACAGAACTGACCGAGCGCACCCGACTGCGCATCGTCTAGGAGGAAAAACATGGCCACCATCGTGGTGATGCCCCAGTTGGGCAACTCCGTCGAGTCCTGCCTGATCGTCGAATGGGCGGTTGCAGTCGGCGACGTCGTCGCCGTCGACCAGACGCTGTGCTCGATCGAGACCGACAAGTCGACGATGGAGGTGCCCAGCACCGACGCCGGCACCGTCCTGAAGATCCTGTGGGAAGAAGGCGACGAGGTCCCCGTCAAGGACCCCCTCGTCATCCTCGGGGAGCCCGGCGAGGACATCTCCGACCTCGCCCCCGCCGACTCCGCCCCCGACCGGGCCCCCACCGTGCCCGACCCCGCCGACGCGCCCGAGCCGGCCGCCCAGGCCCCCGCCCCGTCGTACGCCACCACCGCCTCCACCGGCGCCGTCTCCCCCCGGGCCCGGGCCCTGGCCGGAGCCAAGGGCGTCGACACCGCCTCGATCGCCGAGGGCTCCGGCCCCCACGGCCGCATCATCGAGCGCGACGTCGCCGCAGCCATCGCCGCCGGCCCCGTCCTCACCTCGGCCGCCCGGGCCCTCGGGGGCACCGCCGACACCGGTACCGGCATCGGCGGGCGCGTCACCACCGCCGACCTCGCCGCCCCCGCGCAGCCCTCCGCCGCCCCCGCGGTCACGCAGGCCGCCCCGGCCGCCGACTTCCCCGGCGCCACCTCCTCCGAGCCCCTCAAGGGCGTGCGCAAGGTCGTCGCCCAGCGGATGATGGCCTCCCTCCAGGAGAGCGCCCAGCTCACCTTGACGACCACCGCCGACGCCACCGGACTGCTCGCCCTGCGCGCCAAGCTCAAGAACTCCGACGAGTCCCTGGGCCTGACCCGCGTGACGATCAACGACCTCGTGTGCTTCGCCGTCGCCAAGACGCTCCCGAAGTACCCGGTCTTCAACGCCACCCTCGAGGACGGGGTCCTCACCACCTACGAGCAGGTCCATCTCGGCTTCGCCGCCGACACCCCCCGCGGCCTCCTCGTCCCCGTCATCCGGTCGGCCCAGGCCCTGACCCTCAAGCAGTTCTCCGCCGAGGCCAAGCGCCTCGGGGCGGACGCCGTCAACGGCGCCATCTCCCCCGAGTACCTGTCCGGCGGGACCTTCACCGTGTCGAACATCGGCGCCTTCGGCATCGAAACCTTCACCCCCGTCATCAACCGCCCCCAGACCGCGATCCTCGGCGTCGGGGCGACCACCCCCGCCCCCGTCGTCGCCGATGGGACCATCGGCGTCCAGCAGCGCATCAACTTCTCGCTGACGATCGACCACCAGGTCATCGACGGGGCGGATGGGGCCCGCTTCCTCAAGGACCTCGTCGCCGCCATCGAGGCCATCGACGTCACGGTCTTGGCCTGACCGGACGACACAAGGAGCACACACCATGACCGACACACACTTCGACGTCATCATCCTCGGGGCCGGCCCCGGCGGATACCTCGCTGCCGAGCGCCTCGGGCACGCCGGCAAGAAGGTCCTCCTCATCGAGGAGAACGCCCTGGGCGGCACCTGCCTCAACGTCGGCTGCATCCCGACCAAGACCCTCCTCGCCGGGGCGAAGAACTACCTCCACGCCAAGGAAGCCTCGCAGTTCGGGGTCGACGCCACCGGCGTCACCTACGACTGGGCGCGCATGCAGGAGTGGAAGAACACGGTCGTCTCCGGCCTCGTCGCCGGCGTCACCGCCACCGAGAAGAAGGCCGGCGTCACCGTCGTCAACGCCCGCGGGCACCTCGACGGGCCCGGCCGGGTCAGCGCCGACGGCATCCAGTACACCTGCGACCACGTCATCATCGCCACCGGCTCCGTCCCCGCGGTCCCGCCGCTTCCCGGGGTTGAGAACAACCCCGCCCTCGTCGACTCCACCGGCATCCTCTCCCTCGAGGAGGTCCCCCAGCGCCTGGCGGTCATCGGCGGCGGCGTCATCGGCGTCGAATTCGCCTCCCTGTACGCGACGCTCGGATCCGAGGTCACCGTCATCGAGATGACCCCCGAGATCCTCCCGTTCATGGACGACGACATGGCCGCGAAGATGCGCGGCGTCACCACGGGCATCACCTTCGAGCTCGGGTGCCGCGTCGAATCCCTCGACGGGGCCACCGTCCACTACTCCAAGGGGGACGAGAAGAAGTCCGTCGAGGCCGACATCGTCCTCATGGCCGTCGGCCGTCGCCCCGCCACCCAGGGGTGGGGGGCCGAGGAGGCCGGGCTGGAGATCAACCGCGGCATCGTCGTCGACGACCGCATGCGCACGAACCTGCCCAACGTCTGGGCCATCGGCGACGTCACCGGGCGCTCCCTGCTCGCCCACGCCGCCTATCGCATGGCCGAGATCGCCGCCGCCAACATCCTCGACCCCCAGGCCCACACCTCGGGCGAGGTCATGCGCTGGCACACCGTCCCGTGGGCCGTCTTCTCGATCCCCGAGGCCGCCGGCGTCGGGCTCACCGAGTCCGCCGCCAAGCGCGAGGGCCGCGATGTCCTCGTCGCCAAGGTGCCCGCCCAGATGTCCGGGCGCTTCATCGCCGAGAACGGCTTCAAGGCCCCCGGAGAGGCGAAGATCCTCGTCGACCCGACGACCCACCAGGTCCTCGGCATCCACGTGCTCGGCGCCTACGCCGCCGAGATGATCTGGGGCGCCCAGGCCGTCCTCGAGATGGAGCTCACCGTCGAGGACCTGCGCCAAGTCGTCTTCCCCCACCCCACCGTCTCCGAGGTCATCCGCGAAGCCGCCTGGGCCGTCACACTCTGAACGCTCCGAACGCCGCCGGGCGAGCCGCCCGGCCGGGCCCTGACGGGCCGCCGCCATCCCTCGACCGAACCCACCGAAAGAAGTAGATACCGATGACTCAGTCCCTGATCGTCGACCCGAGCAAGGTCCGCGCCCCCGGTCGCGTCGAATTCCCCGAGGTCCCCATCAACCAGTACTCGTTCGACCTCGACGCGGAGATCGGCCGCCACGGCGAGGACGGCCTGGTCAACATGCTCCACGACATGATCGTCGTGCGCACCTTCGAGTCGATGCTCGACTCCATCAAGAAGACCGGCGAATGGCAGGGCGTCGCCTACAACCACAAGGGCCCGGCCCACCTGGGCATCGGCCAGGAGTCCGCCTACGTCGGCCAGGCCGCCGTGCTGACCCCCGACGACCAGGTCTTCGGCTCCCACCGCTCCCACGGCGAGATCCTCGCCAAGTGCTACTCGGCGATGCGCCAGCTGCCCGCCGACCAGCTCGAGCAGATCATGACCACTTTCCTCGACGGCGAGACCCTGTCCTTCGCCGAGAAGATCGACTACTCCGACACCCTCGACCTCACCGAGAACTTCATCCTCTTCGGCGCCCTCGCCGAGATCTTCGCCCGCAAGTCCGGCTTCAACCGGGGCCTGGGCGGCTCGATGCACACCTTCTTCCTGCCCTTCGGCTCCTACCCGAACAACGCCATCGTCGGCGGGTCCGCGCCCGTGGCCAACGGCGCCGCCCTGTTCAAGCGGATCACCCGCAAACCCGGCATCGTCGTGTCCAACGTCGGCGACGCCGCCTTGGCGTGCGGCCCCGTGTGGGAGGCCATGAACTTCGCCGCCATGGACCAGTTCCGCACCCTGTGGCGCGAGGAGGACGGCGGCAATCCGCCGATCCTGTTCAACTTCTTCAACAACTTCTACGGCATGGGCGGCCAGACCTACGGCGAGACCATGGGCTACGACGTCCTCGCCCGCGTCGGCGCGGCCCTCAACCCCGAGGCCATGCACGCCGAGCGCGTCGACGGCATCAACCCCCTGGCCGTCGCCGACGCGGTCTCCCGCAAGAAGAAGATCCTCGAAGAGGGGCGCGGCCCCGTCCTCATGGACACGATCACCTACCGCTTCTCCGGGCACTCGCCGTCGGACGCCTCCTCGTACCGCACCAAGGACGAGGTCTCCCTGTGGGAGGAGGTCGACTGCATCGCGACCTACTCCGACCTGCTGATCTCCAACGGTCTGACCAGCCGGTCCGACATCGACGACTACACGGCCGGCCTGACGGAGAAGCTCGTCAAGGTCCTCCAGCTGGCCATCGACGAGGAGAACTGCCCTCGCGTCGCCGACGGCTACATCGACACCGTGATGTTCTCCAACACCCCCGTCGACGCGATGGAGGAGGGCGAGGCCGAGATCGATCTGACGGACAACCCCCGCGTCAAGGCCCTGGAGAAGAAGATCCGCACCGCCGTCGACGAGAATGGCAAGCCGGTCTCCAAGATGCGGATGTACCAGTTCCGCGACGGCCTCTTCGAGGCGATGCTCCACCGCTTCACAGAGGACCCGACGATGGCCGCCTGGGGCGAGGAGAACCGCGACTGGGGCGGCGCCTTCGCCGTCTACCGCGGCCTCACCGAGGCCCTGCCCTACCGGCGCCTCTTCAACTCGCCGATCGCCGAGGCCTCGATCGTCGGCGCCGGCGTGGGCTACGCGATGGCCGGCGGCCGCGCCGTCGTCGAGCTCATGTACTGCGACTTCCTCGGGCGCGCCGGCGACGAGGTCTTCAACCAGATGGCGAAGTGGCAGTCGATGTCCGCCGGTCTGCTCAAGATGCCGCTCGTCCTGCGCGTGTCCGTCGGCAACAAGTACGGCGCCCAGCACTCCCAGGACTGGTCGGCCCTGACGGCCCACATCCCCGGCCTCAAGGTCTACTTCCCGACGACCCCCACCGACGCCAAGGGCATGCTCAACCTCGCCCTGCGCGGCACCGACCCGGTGGTCTTCTTCGAGTCCCAGCTCCTGTACGACAAGGGCGAGGAGTTCGAGCCCGGCGGCGTCCCCGAGGGCTACTACGAGACTCCCGAGGGCGAGCCCGCGATCCGGCGCGAGGGCACGGACATCACCATCGCCGGCTACGGCGCGACGATGTACCGGGCGATGGAGGCCGCGCAGGTCCTCGAGGACGAGTACGGGATGAGCGCCGAGGTCATCGACCTGCGTTTCGTCGCCCCGCTCAACTACGACACGCTCATCGAGTCCGTGAAGAAGACGGGCCGCCTGCTGCTGACCTCGGACGCGGTCGAGCGCGGCTCCTTCCTCAACACGGTCGCCGCCAACGTCCAGACCCTGGCCTTCGACGCCCTCGACGCGCCGATCGCCATCGTCGGGTCGCGCAACGGCATCACGCCCGGCCCCGAGCTGGAGTCGTACTTCTTCCCGCAGGTCGATTGGATCATCGACGCGATCCACGAGCGGATCGTCCCGTTGCCCGGTCGCGTCCCGTCGACCGCACACCAGACCGAGGGCGAGATCGCGCGACTGAACCGACTCGGACTGTGAGACGCGGCCGGTCGGACGCACTCGCGGCGATGGCGCCGCCGAGCCGTCCGACCGGCCCGCAGCGCGGCGACGGCGCCGCGCCCGCCCCCAGCGGACCCTTTTTGTCCCCACCCCTGCCGACCACATGCACGAAGCGATGCGAGGAGCCATGGACGCCATCAACGACGCGACCCTGAGCCAAGAGGAACGACTCGACGCCCTGCGCCGGGCCATTCCCGATGAGGACTTCCCCGAATGGGTCGTCGAATCCAACAACCACATCCACACCTGCTACTCCTTCAGCCCGTACACGCCGACCGCGGCCGCCCTCAACGCCCGTCGCAACGGGCTGCGCGTCGTCGGCTCGGTCGACCACGACTCCATCGCCGCCGCCCACGAGATGACCGAGGCGACGCGGCTGCTCGGCATGGGCTCGGTCACCGGTTTCGAGATCCGCGCCTTCTTCGACCCCGAGGGGCCCCTGGGCGAGCGCAAGCTCAACAACCCCGACTCCGCGGGCATCGCCTACATGACCGTCCAGGGCGTGCCCCACCAGGCGCGCGACGCGGTAGACGCCTGGCTCGCCCCGATGCGCGCCGCCCGCCTGGAGCGGACCCTGGCGATGGCCGAGGCCGCCAACGAGATCCTCGTCGGCCTCGGGCTGGAGCCCTTCGATCCGCAGGCCGACATGGTCGGCATCTCCCAGTACGCGTCGGGCGGGGGAATCACCGAGCGCCACCTCCTCGCCGCCATGGCGACCGCCCTCATCACGGGCTTCGGCCGAGGGCCCTCCCTCGTCGAGGGGCTCGAATCGATGGGCGTGACCGTCCCCGGCCCGCTGGCGGCCGCCCTCGCTGACGCCGAGAACCCGCACCTGATGTACGACCTCCTCGGCGTCCTCAAGGCGGAGTACCTCGACCGGATCTACATCCAGCCGACCGACGAGTGCGTCACCGCGAAGGAGGTCGTCGCCTTCGCCGACTCCATCGGGGCCATCGCCACTTACGCCTACCTCGGGGACGTGTCCGCCTCCCCGACGGGCGACAAGAAGGCCGAGAAGTTCGAGGACGACTTCCTCGACGAGCTCTTCGAGGCGATGGAGGACACGGGGCTGCGCGCCGTGACCTACATGCCGCCGCGCAACACCCCCGCCCAGCTCGCCCGCATCCATGAGCTCGCCGTCAAGCACGGGATGCTCGAGATCTCCGGGGTCGACATCAATCAGCCGCGCCAGGCGTTCACCTGCCCGGAGCTGCGCCGCCCCGAGTTCGCCGGCCTCAACGAGGCCACGTGGGCCATGGTCGCCCACGAGGCCCTGTCCACCATCGACCCGGGCCTCCACCTCCTCGGATCGGGCCGCCCGACCCCCGAGCGCCTCGCCGAGCGCATCGCCGAATACGCCCCCCTGGGCCGGGCCATCGCCGACGGCGAGGACCCCGCCTCCGTCGCGCGCCGCGCCACCCGGGCCTGACCCGCCGATCTCCCACGACCAAGGAGCACTCCATGTCCCACGCCCCCGCATTGCGCGGCCTCCTCCTCAAGACCCTCGGCCGGCCCGTCATCGTCCGGGCCACCGACGGGGCCCCCGTCCTCGACCTGCCCGCCGACCTGAGCGGAGCCGAGGCCCTCGTCGACCTCGAACTCCCCGCCGTCGTCGCCGTCGACGGGCACTCCTACGAGGTCTCGACGACCTCCCGCTCCGAACGGGAGATCTCCGGGCGCGTCGCCGTCGTCACCGGCGGCGCCCAGGGGTTCGGCGCCGAGATCGCCAAGGGCCTCGTCGACCAGGGCTGCTTCGTGTACATCGCCGACCTCAACGGCGACGGCGCGGCCGCCAAGTCCGCCGAGCTCGGATCCGACGTCACCCACCCGATCACCGTCAACGTCGCCGACGAGGACTCCGTCGCCGCGATGGCCGCCGAGATCGAGCGGGTCACCGGCGGCCTCGACCTCGTCGTGTCGAACGCCGGGATCGTCCGCGCCGGATCCGTTCTCGAGCAGGACCTCGGGGCCTTCCAGCTGTCGACCGACATCAACTATGTCGCGTTCTTCCTCGTCACCAAGCACCTCGGCGGGCTCCTCGCCCGTCAGCACGAGACGTCCGGCGGCGCATGGCTCACCGACATCATCCAGATCAACTCCAAGTCCGGCCTCGTCGGCTCGAATAAGAACGCCGCCTACGCCGGATCGAAGTTCGGCGGCATCGGCCTCGTCCAGTCCTTCGCCCTGGAGATGGTCGAGCACGGCGTCAAGGTCAACGCGATCTGCCCGGGTAATTTCTACGACGGCCCCCTGTGGTCCGACCCGGTCAAGGGCCTCTTCGTCCAGTACCTCGAATCCGGGAAGGTCCCCGGGGCCCGCACGGTCGCCGACGTCAAGGAGTTCTACGAGTCGAAGGTCCCCATGCGCCGGGGAGCCACCGGCGTCGACGTCCTGCGCGCGATCTACTACATCGTCGAGCAGGCCTACGAGACCGGGCAGGCGCTGCCCGTCACCGGCGGCCAGGTGATGATGAACTGACCGTCGACGCCACACGATCCGGGCCCCGCCCGCCCGCTCGCCGAGACCGGCCGCGCAGCGGGGCCGAGGGCCTCCCGCACTCCCCAGAGGGCCCGACGGCCCGGCGCGAGACCACCAGACAGACTCCCCAGTAGTAAGGACCCGTCCCATGACCGAGTACCCCGACAGCCAGTACGCGATCCAGATCGTCGGCCAGGAGCAGTTCATCGTCAACGACAGCAAGCCCATCGACCCGGTCGGGCCGCATCAGATGATGCTCCGGGTCGAGGCCTGCGGCATCTGCTTCTCCGACACGAAGCTCCTCCACCAGTTCGACACCCACCCGCGCAAGTCGGAGGTCGTCGCCGGCATCGACCTCGACGCCCTCGCCGAGATCCCCAGCTACCACCCGGGCGCGCAGCCGACCACCCCCGGCCACGAGCCCGTCGCCCGCATCGTCGAGGTCGGGGAGAAGGTCACCCATTTCGCGGTCGGCGACCGCGTCCTCGTCCAGGCGGACTGGAAGCACCTGCGCACCGCGAAGTCCAACGGGGCGTTCGGCTACAACTTCGACGGCGCCCTCCAGGAATACGTCGTCGTCGACGAGCGCTGCGTCGTCTCGCCCACCGGCGAGGAGTTCCTCATCCACGTCTCCGACGGCCCCTCCGCGGCCGCCGTCGGCCTCATCGAGCCGTGGGCCACCGTCGAGGGCTCCTACGCGTGGGCCGAGCGAAACCACCTCGCCGACGGGGGCCGTCTCCTCGTCGTCGGGGAGGGCTGCGTCGACTCCCTGACGGCCTCCCACGCGCCCGCCGAGACCGTCGCCGTCGCCTGCGACGAGGTCGATTCGCTGGCCGGCCAGGAGTTCGACGACGTCGTCGTCTTCTGCGCCGACCCCGCCGTCATCGAGAAGGCGGCCCTGCTGCTCGGCACCCGCGCGGTGATGTGCGTGGTCCTCGACGGCCAGACCATCCCCCGGAAGGTGTCGCTCGACATCGGTCGCGTCCACTACGACTTCATCCGCTTCTGCGGGACCACCGGCTCCGACCCCGCCGACGGATACGCGTGGATCCCCGCCGACGGCGACCTGCGCGAGAACGACAGGTGCGCGTTCATCGGCGCCGCCGGGCCGATGGGCGTCATGCACACGATGCGCGCGGTGACCTCCGGGGTTCCGGGCCTGTCGGTGGTCGGCACCGACCTGTCCGACGAGCGCCTCGAGAGCCTGACGAGGGTCGTCGGGCCCGTCGCCGAGAAGAACGGCGTCCCCCTCGACATCGTCAACACGTCGACGTCGCCCCTCGAATACGGGTACACCCACGTCACCTGCCTCGTGCCGGTGCCGGCGCTCGTCTCCCAGGCGGTCGACATCTGCGCCGATGGGGCGATCCTCAACGCCTTCGCGGGGATCCCGGCGGGCACGTTCGGCGACTTCGACCTGCAGGGGATCATCGAGCGGAGGATCTTCATGCTCGGCACGTCGGGCTCCGACGTGTCCGACATGCGCACGGTCCTGCGCAAGATCGAGGACGGGGTGATCGACACGACGATCTCGCTGTGGGCGGTCACGGGCATGGCGGGCTTCGGCGACGCGATCACGTCGGTGATCGAGCGGACCTCCGGCGGCAAGATCATGGTGTTCCCGATGCTCCACGACCTGGGGCTGACCCCGGTCGGCGAGCTGGAGCAGGAGTACCCGCAGGTCGCGGCCCTGCTCAACGACGGCCTGTGGACGAAGGAGGCGGAGGAGGCGCTCCTGGCGTCCGCCCGCTGACCCCGTTCACGCCCTCGGCCCCGGCGTCTCGTGTCATCGACGGCGCCGGGGCCGACTCGTGCGCGCGGGGGAGGAAGTCCCGTCCGGGCCAGGGCGTCGGGCCCCGTCCCGGGAACGCGATCCCCGGCGACGCCGTGAAGCGCCTCGCCCGCCGCGTCCGGCCCCCACTGGACGCGCGTACCGCACGAACCGCTACCGCAGGAAGAGCCAGTCGACGAGCCGATCGAGGTCGGAGGCCACGGAGCGCTTCGAGACCGCGCGGATCGCGGCCTCCGGCCGATCGGTGATGATCCCGTCGACGTCGGCCGCGGCGAATCGGGAAAGGGCCTCCGGCGTGTTGACCGTCCATACGAACACGCGCTTGCCGGCGGCCCGGGCGGCCGCCAGCGCCGCGTCGGTCGCCGCCCCCTCCTCCATGACGAGGTAGTCCGCGGGCAGTCGGGAGACGTCCCCGAAGGCGAAGAAGTAGAGGTAGCCGGAGGCGATGTCCGGATGGGCGCTCTCGCAGTAGTCGATGAGGGCCGGATCGAGGCTGAGGATCACCGCAGAATCGACCATGTCGCGCTCGCGGATCATCGCGACGGCCTCGTCGACCATCCGCGGGTCGGCCGTCTCCCCCTTGAGTTCGACGAACAACCGGATCCGGCCGCGGGCAGCGTCGAGCATCTCCTCGAGCGTGGCCACCGGGCGGGCGGGCCGGCCAGGGGCGAAGCCGTTGGCGATCCGCACGGCGCGGACCTCGTCGAGGCTCATGTCCGACGACCGCTTCTCCACCCCGCCGACGCGGGCGAACGTCGCGTCGTGGTTGATGACGTAGTGCCCGTCGGCGGTGCGCTGGACGTCGATCTCGGACCATTGGGCGCCCGCCGCGATCGCCGCCTCCAGTCCGGCCAGGGAGTTCTCCGCGTCGAGTTCGCCGCCTCCCCGGTGGGCGGCGACCATCACGGGCCGGGAGGCGGGGGTCAGCTCCCCGGGGAACGCGGCGAGGAGGCCGGCGACCGCGACCACGGCGACCGCCGCCGACGCCGCCGACGCCGCGAGTCGGCGCGCGGCGGCAAGATCGGCGAGGCCGACGGCGCTCCGCCCGTCGCGGGGAGAGTCCCGCCGCGCCCGGTCCGCCTCCCGCCGACCGGCCTCGTCGAGCAGAGCGCCCGGATCGGCCTCGTCCCGCTCCCCGCCGCCGACCCCGCCGGTCGGATCGGCGCAGATCGCATGCCGCTCCCAGGTGACGAAGCGCCTCGTCACCACGCGCAGTTCACGGGGGATGGCGAGCGCCACCGCGCCACCGATGGACAGGACGATGCCCAGGCCGGTGAAGAGGATCATGAAGCGCTCCGCCGCGACGCCGTCGGGCAGGAGCAGCGACGACAGGGAGACGCTCGCCGCGAGTCCCGCCCAGGAAACGAGGAGGGCCGCCCCGAGGACGAGGAGGGAGAGCGCGATGTCCGCGAGCAGTCCCCGCCACTGGCGCGCGACGAAGCGCGCGGAGGAGCCCATCGCCTGCCATGGGCTGCACCCGCGAACGAGCATCGCCGGGATCGTCGCGATGAGGAGGAACGCGAGGACGCTGAAGGCCAGGAGCGCGCAGGCGTACGCCAGGGAGTACAGGGGATCGGCGAGGATCACGTCGGCGACGAACGCGGGCACGCGCACCCAGTCGAGTTCGGCCAGAGAGGGGCCGATCCCCGCCAGGGGCGCGATGAGGATGAAGTGGGAGACGAGGAGCAGCGTGCCGGGGTGGACGAAGCGCGGCAGCGTGGCCAGGGCCTCGACGAGGAGGCGCCGTGCGGAGGGGGGAGCCTCCCCGCGCAGGCGGGCCAGTTCGGCCAGGGAGAATGCCGCGATGTCGGTGACGAGGAGGACAGTGACGAGGGCAAGGCTCAGGAGGACGACAAGGGCGCCCGGGATGCTCAGCAGGAAGCCGGTGAGGTCGCCGGAGGTGATGCTCGTGCGCCCGGAACTGCGGATGAGGAGCCGGACGAGGACCCCGTAGGCGGGCATGACGAGGAGCGCGGTCAGGATCTTGGATAGGAGGAGGTAGCGGATGTCGAGCCAGAGGGCGGCGAGCGCTCCCGGGCGGATGGCCCCCGCGAGCCGGGTGAGCCGGGGGAATCGGGGGATCCGGGGGGCGCGGAGCCGGCGGTTCGTCCTCGCGGGGTGGTTCATTGCATCCTCGTGGCGGTGTCGTGGTCGGGTCGGAAGCGGGGGAGAACACCTCGGCCCCGGTTGCCGTCAAGGGGCGACGGGCCGGGGCCGGGTGCGCGGTCCGGTGCGCGGTGGTCGCGCCGGTTCATATGGGATGGATGGTGCGGGTGGACGGCCGGCGGGTCGCCGGGGGCGTCACCCGAGGGGCGTCTGCCCGGAGAACTCACTGCTGCCAGTAGTCGAGATCCTCGGTGATCCCGATCGAGGCGGCCCGGAAGTGGGGGTTGACGCCCTCGCGTCGCTGACGCTGGTAGTCGTCGGCGCAGTCGATCGCCTTCTTGCCCAGGAGGACGATGACCGGCAGGTTGATCAGGGCCATGAGGCCCATGAGGATGTCTCCCAGGCTCCACGCCACTTTGAATTCGAGGAAGGCCCCGAGGAAGACGAGGATGACGGCGACGGAGCGGAACGCGGTGAACCCCCAACGGGGGATGTCGATGCGGCGCAGGACGAAGCGGAAGTTGACCTCGGCGTAGTAGAAGTTGCCGATGAGCGTCGTGAAGGCGAAGAGCAGGAGGGCGAAGGAGACGAAGGGGGCGGCGAACCCGCCGAGGACGGTCGACATCGCGCTCTGGACGAGCGGGGATCCGGTGGTCTCGCCGTCGATGCCGATGCCCGACGACAGGACGATGAAGGCGGTGAGCGTGCAGATGATCATCGTGTCGATGAAGACGGAGAGCATCTGGACGAGCCCCTGCTTGGCGGGGTGGGAGACCGAGGCGGAGGCGGCGGCGTTGGGGGCCGAGCCGACGCCGGCCTCGTTCGAGTACAGGCCGCGCTTGATGCCGTGCATCATCGCCGACCCGGCGAAGCCGCCGAAGATCGCGGCGAAGTCGAAGGCCTGGGTGAAGATCGCGCCGAACATGGCGGGGACGTTGCGCCAGTTGAGGACGATGACGAGCAGGCCGAAGGCCAGGTAGATCATCGCCATGATCGGCACGAGGACGCCGGTGACGGTCGTCAGCCGCCGGGTCCCGCCGAAGATCGCCGCTCCCATGGCGATGGCGAGGACGGCCCCGACGATGTAGGGGGTCCACTCGTCGTAGGCCCACTCGTAGGCCTTGAACGCGTCGGAGACGTTGAACGAGGCGAGCAGGTTGAAGCCGCCCATGTAGGTGATGATGAGGATGACGGCGAAGAGCGTCGCCAACCAGTTCTGCTTGAGGGCGATCTGGATGTAGTAGGCGGGGCCGCCGTATGAGTTCCCGTGGGCCGAGCGCTTCTTGTAGATCTGCGCGAGGGTCGACTCGATGAAGGCCGAGGCGCCTCCGAGCAGGGCGATGACCCACATCCAGAAGACGGATCCGGCGCCGCCCAGGGCGATGGCGGTGGCGACGCCGGCGATGTTGCCGACGCCGACGCGCGAGGCGGTGGAGACCATGAGGGCCCGGAAGGAGGAGACCTCCCCGTCCTCGTGCGGCGGTTCGAGGACGACGCGGACGGCTTCGCCGAAGAGCCGCAGGGGCAGGGCGCGCGTGCGGATGAAGAAGTAGAGGCCGACGAGGATCAGCAGCGCGATGAGGATGTAGCTGTAGAGCGCGTCGCTGACGACGCTCAGGACGGAGCTCAGCATGGGGCCCTCCCAGAAGAGGCGGTTGACATGATCGATGAGGGCGGAGTCGAGGTCGGCCGATTCGCGTGGTCGAGGTGCGTCTCGAGTCTCCAACGTTTGCCGAGCATAGTGGAACAGTCAATAGTTCTTAAAAGTCTTGGTGTTGCGTAGGGGATGGCCCTGGGCTGCGCCGCCGACGAACTGCCCGCGGCCATCGCTCGTCTGGATCCGGCACGAGCCGGAATCATCGCGTTCATCCCGTTTCCGGCCGAGGTCTGCCAACAGATCCGGGGAGGATAAACCCGTTGAACGGTCGAACCGCCAGAACCGCCGGCGCACCGACTCAGTGAGGGCGTCCCCAACCGCGACGTGATCGCTTCGGCTCGTTGGCGCCGTGCTGGCCGGGCAGGCCGACGAATGGGCCGGGCAATACCATCACCTCGGTTTCGAAGCCGTGCCTTCGGCGGCAGCACCCCGCAGGACATGCCCCCGTGCTGGCCGAGGAGACCGTCGAATGGGCCGGGCGATGTTGATGTCTTGGGTTTGCAGTCGTTGTCAAGAGTCGTTTGGTCTTGTCGCCGTCGATCCGCTCCGGGAGGAAGCCCGCACGTCGACCCTGGCCGGCTGAACCCCGCCCCGAAAAGTCACCGTCGGCTGCACGACCTCACGGAAGGTGCCTCGTGCTGGCGGGGCAGGCCGATGAACGGGGCCGGCGCCGTCGTCGCTTCGGTTTCGAAAGAGCGCCATTGGCGGCGGTGCTGCGCAGGAGGTGGCCTCGTGTTGGTTGGGCAGGCTGGTGTGGGGCCCGGTTTCGTGGGTTTTGAGGTTGTCGTTAAGAGTGGTCGTGGCCTTTTCGTCGTATCGGGGTCGCCACCGTGTCCGGAGGCGTTTACCTGCAGGCGGGGGCCTCATTATTTGGAGGTTTCGTGGCCGGGAAGCGCTGCCAGGCCGTTACGAGGGAGTTGGCCGGCTCTGGTTCAAGCTGAGAGGTCGGCGTCCGACAACCCGAAAGGTCGGCGTCTGGCAACCCGAGGGGGCGTCGAGGTTGTTGTCGAGCCCGGGGGTGATGGCCTGTCGGTTGGCAGGCCATCATTCGTCCCGGATCGGCGGCTACTGGTGCCGGGGCGGCCTTGCTCCCCTCACCTGCGGGGGT